>CAZOLA010000004.1:0-62006 GCA_964580845.1 uncultured Sphingobacterium sp. | reverse complement strand
GCTTCAGAAAAAAAGCAAGTAAGTATATTTTCTGAATACGGGGAATTTCGTTATTCCTAAACCCGATTGCAGCGGAAAGCCATGGGCTTTTAGCGAACAGCGGGACTGATGGAAGTTTAGCTGCATCTGGAATCATTTTCAAAGAAACAAATCATGTATAAGTATAAAAAAAGCCCCCCGAAATTCGGAGGGCTTTTTTTTATTGGGTTTGATGGATCTTATTAGTTGAATAAGTATCTCACACCAAACTGACCAGACCATGAAGATCCGAAAGCACTAACTACATAACCTTTGTTGTCAGAAGGAGCACGGAAGTTGAATCCTCTGTCAGCACTGTTAGTAGTGTTGAAAGTTACCAATGTGGCAGCCTGGTTACTTACGAAGTACTGGCGACCCCATTCTTTATTCAATAAGTTTCCAACGTTGAATATGTCGAAAGTTAATTGAATTTTGTTTTTGGTTCCTTTTACAATCGCACCAAAGTCTTGAGTTAAACGAACGTCAAACTGATGCTCCCATGGAGTTTCAGCACCGTTACGATCAACATACTGACCTCTCTTGGTGCTCAAATAAGGATCGGCTTTGATGAATGCATCCAAAGCAGCCCATTGTTGAGCAGGGGTAGGAGTGTTAGGAGCAATGATGGTTTGACTTCCTGATCTGATGTAGAAAGGTACTAATTTGATCTCAGAAGCTGAAGCTGGTACATACAATAAGTCGTTAGAGAAAGCACCATCACCATTTAAGTCACCATTGTACAGGTAAGTATACGGTGTACCAGAGCGTCCGGCATAGAACAAGCTAATTCCTGTACCAGATTCTTTGTTTTTACCGTAGTTAAACATGTAGTTCAATGAACCGATAAAACGGTGTCTAACTTGGAAATTTGAGGTTGATAAATCCGGATTATTTGGATTGTTTACAATCTGTAAGAACTCCCAGTTTGAAAGTGCAGTACTGCTGGTACCATCATTTACCGCTTCAGCTCTTCCGTTGGTATAGGCTACCATTGCAGTCAGACCGAAATCAAATGCTTTTTGCAATTGAGCGGTTAAGCTGTAAGTGTAACCTCTATTGGTATTGTCTAACTTGACAACGTTAGTAAACGCAGCACTGTTAAATCTACCAGTAAAAGCAGGACGCAAATCTTTACCACCAGACAAGTTTGAAGCGATAGTGGTGGTAGATGGTCTGAGGTTAATATCAGAATAAACAATGTTATTCAAGGTTTTAGAGTAGATACCTTCTAAAGTTGCCGTAATACCTAATGGCAATTTAAAGTCTGCTGCTAAGTTGTTTCTGAAAACTTGTGGTAATCTGAAATCAGGACTCACTAAGTTCACCTCTGCACGGGTTGAACCTGCACCTGCAGATCTTTGGTTATTAGGGTCGCTTATGAACGCTAATGGGCTGGATGCAGAAGTTCTTCTGTCAACCGTTCCGAACATCACACCACTATTGGTGAATTGATTTGATAACCATACAAAAGGAACACGTCCGGTAAAGATACCAGAACCACCACGAAGCTGAATTGAACGATCACCCAACAAATCCCAGTTAAATCCGAAACGAGGTGCGAACAATAATTTCTGAGCGGCCGTACGATCTGTACGCATATCAAAGTTTGCGATCACTAAGTCGTTACGTAATGGAGTGTCGCCGAAAATTGGTAAATCAACACGTAAACCAGCTGTGATTTTTAGACCTTTAGCTGCTTCAAACTCATCCTGAGCGTAAGCTGACAATTGAGCAGCATTGAAGTTAGCTTCTGGACGAGGATTTCCAGGCAACAAAGAGTAAGTTGCACGAACGCGATCTGGTGCGTTGTTTAAGAAATCAGCTACACTGTTGAAATCCCAACGTCCGTTGAAATTGTTGATGAATAAGTTTCTGAACTTGAAAAACTCATTGTGGGTACCGAAAGTAAAGTTATGCTTACCTACCGTCCATTTCAAGTTATCGGTAATCTCCAAAACATTTTGATCCAATTCATTAGCAACTGAGCTTCTCTGTGAACCCAATTCAGCACTGTTGGTAGATTTACCATCAATGTTTAAAATGGTGATCTGTGGGAATAAAGACCCCGCAGTGGTACGCTTATCGCGAATGCTGGTATAACCTACAATTAAGTTGTTAGATAAGTTATCAGTAAGTTTACTTCTCCATTCAGCAACGGCTACATGTTGTTTGTTCTCAAACTTGTAGGCATTGTTTCCAAAACGGAAGAAAGTACCACTTCTAGAAATGTTATCGTCAAAAGCATCGATGTAATTATAACGTACGGTCAATTGATTTTTAGCGTCAATGTTCCAGTCTAATTTACCGAATATTTTATTGTTTTGAGTTTGAACATCCTGAGGACCATAAGAACCTACATCATAACCCCACTGAGCCTTGGCATGATCTGCAATTAGTTTTGCAGTAGCTGTTGTAATTGCTGCACCTGCATCTCCTGCGTTGTTAAACAATGGAGATTCTACTCTTTGCAATTCCGCATTAGCGAAGAAGAATAATTTATCTTTAATAATTGGACCACCAATACGGAAACCATATTGGTTATTGGTAAATTGTGAAGACTTAGCATTGGTTAACACGTTTTTACCCAAAGTATTTTCATTACGACCAAAGAAATAGGCAGAACCCTCAAACTTGTTGGTACCAGAGCGAGTTACCGCGTTAACACCACCACCGGTGAAGTTACCATAAGAAACATCATATGGCGCCAATACAACTTGAATCTCTTGAATAGCATCTAAAGAGATAGGTTGAGTGTTGGCTAAACCACCTGGAGTACCTGAACCGGAAAGACCAAAAACGTCGTTATTAACAGCACCGTCAATTGTAATGTTATTGAAACGGTTATTAGCACCGCCAAACGAATTACCATTTGCCTGTGGAGTTAAACGAGTGAAATCTTGTAAACTTCTGCTCAAAGTAGGCAATTTTTCCAACTGATCTTTTGTGATGTTGGTAGCCGCACCAGTACGCTTGCTATTGAACAAGTTATCTTTGGTACCTGTTACAACCACTTCTTGTAATTCTTGACCTGATTTATCAAGTACTGAATTCAAGGTAAGGGTCTCACCCAACTTAAGGTAAACATCAGTCAACTTGTAAGTGCGATAACCTAAATAACTCACTTCGATGGTATAAGGACCACCTACACGCATGTTATTTAATAGATATCTACCACTTGCATTGGTAGAAGCACCGTAAACCGTTCCGGTTGGGGTGTGAATAGCTTTAACGGTGGCACCTACTAAAGATTCCTGCGAATCTTTGATGGTACCCGTCAAACTACTTGTAGTTACTTGTGCAAACACACTTACAGTGGCAAACACAAGAACTAATGAATAAAGTAATTTTTTCATCATAATTTGGTGTTAATAATGGATTAATTTTTGGTGTTTAAACTCTGCAAATATAATTACCTTATTTTGAATATGAGCGTAATTTTTATTAAGGAATTGTAAACATTAATGAACATCAACCATATTTTTCAACAATAGCACAATTCTTCACACCTTACCTTGTAATCTGAACTCATAGCGTTCAATATCATCATCTATCAAATTTTATCAAGAAATAGCATTTGAAGGAGCCGAAGCAATTGTTTAGCTTTGAAGCTTCATTCTATTTTGAAATTATGAATTACGATTTAATAGTGATTGGAAGTGGTCCAGGAGGTTATGTAGCGGCCATACGTGCTGCTCAATTAGGTTTGAAAACAGCCATTGTAGAGAAAGAATCTTTGGGCGGCGTATGCTTGAATTGGGGATGTATACCAACCAAGGCTTTGTTAAAAAGCGCTCAAGTATTTGAGTACATCCATCATGCAGAAGAGTACGGATTAAAAGTAAGCGATGCCAGAGTTGATTTCAATGCTGTTGTAAAACGTAGCCGTGATGTGGCCGATGGCATGAGCAAAGGCATCCAGTTCCTGATGAAAAAGAATAAGATTGATGTCATCATGGGCACCGCCAAAATCAAAGCCGGCGGTAAAGTACAGGTGTTGGGTGCAGATGGGTCCAACCAGGAACTGACCGCTAAACATACCATTTTGGCAACCGGGGGCCGTTCAAGAGAATTGCCAAACCTGAAACAGGATGGTAAAAAAGTGATCGGCTATCGTCAGGCCATGGTCTTACCCGAGCAACCAAAATCAATGGTTGTAGTAGGTTCAGGTGCCATTGGCGTCGAATTCGCTTACTTCTACAATTCCATTGGCACTCAGGTAACCATCGTCGAATATTTAGACAATATTGTTCCCGTTGAAGACGAAGAGATTTCAAAACAACTGCTCCGCAGCTTTAAGAAAGCAGGCATCAATATTATGACCGGTGCAAATGTGGAAGCAGTAGATACTTCAGGGAAAGGCTGCAGGGTGCAGGTAAAAACCGCCGCTGGCGTGGAAACTTTAGAATGTGATATCGTTTTATCAGCCGTGGGTGTTAGCCCCAATATTGAGAACCTTGGCTTGGAAGAAGTAGGCGTAAAAACCGATAAAGGCCGCGTTTTGGTCGACGATTTCTACCAGACCAACATTCCTGGCGTATATGCTATTGGCGATATCGTCAAAGGCCAGGCTTTAGCACACGTTGCCTCTGCCGAAGGGATCATCTGCGTAGAAAAAATTGCAGGTCATCACCCGGAACCATTGAACTATAACAACATCCCTGGATGTACGTACTGCTCACCGGAGATCGCCTCGGTAGGTTATACCGAAAAAGCCGCAAAAGAAGCTGGTTATGAGATCAAAGTAGGTAAATTCCCATTCTCAGCTTCAGGTAAGGCCAGTGCTGCCGGCGCCAAAGATGGTTTTGTAAAAGTAATTTTCGATGCCAAATACGGTGAATTCCTGGGGGCACACATGATCGGTGCCAACGTAACCGAAATGATCGCCGAAGTAGTGGTAGCCCGCAAGCTCGAAACTACCGGCATGGACATCGTGAAAACCGTACACCCTCACCCTACCATGAGTGAAGCCGTGATGGAAGCCGCTGCCGATGCTTACGGCGAAGTGATCCATTTATAATATTTTGTTATGCTGAGCGTATGCGAAGCATAATAAACAAAAAAGCCTCCCCGAATTTCGGGAAGGCTTTTTTAATGAACCATTATTGGTTTATCAATTCACCCTGATTAAAGGCACCGCATTTTTAGTGATCAGGTCATTCAGGGCTTTCAGATCATCTTCTTTGATCTTCTTCAAAGCCGCCAATTGCAAATCGATCTGGCCAGCAAGCTCAGCATAAACCTCTTTCACTTGTTTACTTGGCGCATTATAACCTGAGGCAGCCACATCGAACACGCCGGAAAGCTTATCATTCAAGCGGATCGGATAATTCAATACATCCTGTCCACTCTTGGCCTTAGTTTGATAAAGTGTTTCCTCAATGGACGTCAGTTGCTTTACCATCGCTTCTGCTTTCTCTTTTACCTCCTTCGGTGTTTCTTTACCGCGACTCAGCACCAAGTCATTAATTTGACTGCGGATTTTACGGATTTGCTGAATTCCCTTCTGTGTCTCTGAGAATTTATCACGCACCTGGATCAGGAAACTCAGTTGCGCTTCATAATCGGCCTGCGACATTTGATAATTTGGATCTGGTTTTACAACAAAATCAACAGCTACAGAATCTTTACCCGTTTTGATAACCGCCTTATAATTTCCCGGAATAGCTTTCGGGCTGCCCACTGCACCATTCCACAAAATCATACCCTCTACCCGCTCGGCAGCCGGATAATCCAGGTTCCAAACAAACTGATTCATACCCGGCTTTACCTCAATCTTGTCAGCATTGCTGGCAGTAGTGCTGTACGTACGGATCCATTTATTCTTGGCATCATACAAAGCAATCGATAGTTTGGTAGTATCGCTGGCTTGTTTCAAATAATAATTAATAATAGCGCCATTCGGCGGATTTTGGCCTGCATTACGCACATTCGGATTCACAAAACCGGCCATGCGGTAACTTTCACCTGGTTTAAATACATGTAGGTTTTTTGTACTTAAACCATATTCAAACTGCTGCACAGTCGATAAATCATCCAGCACCCAGAAAGCACGACCTTGAGTGGCCACAATTAAATCGTTTCTTTTAATGGTCAAATCGGTAATCGGAACTTCCGGCAAGTTCAATTGGAAAGGTTTCCAGTTGGCGCCGTCATCAAACGAAATGTACATGCCATACTCCGTTCCGGCATACAATAAGCCCGGGCGTTTTTGATCTGCACGAACTACCCTCACAAAATGCTTCTCAGATATACCATTGGTAATTAATTTCCAGGTTTTACCATAATCCTCCGTTTTATAGATATATGGCCTGAAGTCATCAGATTTATATCGGGTACCTACCACATAAGCCGCACCTTTTTTGAAAGGATCTGCATCAATACTATTGAACATCATCCATTCGGGCATACCCTTTGGTGTAACATTCTGCCAGTTTTTACCCCCATCCTTGCTAACAAACAATAAACCATCATCACTACCCGACCATAACAGATCTGGTTCGTAAGGCGATTCGGTGGCTGTAAAAATGGTACCGTAATACTCCACACTGGTATTGTCTTTGGTAATCGGACCTCCGCTCGGACCTTGTTTAGATTTATCATTACGGGTCAGATCCGGACTGATCGCTTCCCAGGATTGACCTTCGTTCTCTGTTTTAAATAACACGTTACCAGCCGCATATAAGCGTTTAGGATTATGAGGCGAGAAGAAAATTGGAAAATTCCACTGGAAACGATACTTCAACACATCAGCCCCTGAACCCATCGGATTATCAGGCCATACAGAAACTGCCCGGTTTTCTCCCGTGCGGTGATCCAATCTCGATAAATAACCGCCATAATTACCGCCATACACAATTTCCGGGTTCAAAGGATCGGCCACCACGTAGCCCGATTCCGCACCGGCAGTCGGTTCCCAATCTTTATCGGTAATGGCACCGCCGTACGTTCTGGATAAGATGCGAATGGTAGAATTATCTTGCTGTGCACCCAAAATACGATACGGGAAATGATTATCTGTACTTACGCGATAGATCTGAGCCGTCGGCTGATTATTCATATCGCTCCAGTTGGCACCGCCATCAAAGCTTACCTGTGCACCACCATCATCGGCCACGATCATGCGGTTCGGATCTTTAGGATCTATCCACAAATCATGATGGTCACTATGCGGCGTACGAATCGATTGGAAAGTCCGTCCACCATCGCGGGAGCGTAAAAAACTCACATTCAATACGTATACCTGATTATCATTTTTCGGATCGATGAACACCTTGGTATAATACCAGGCCCGCTGGCGAATCTCATTATCACTGTTCATTTTCGTCCAACTTTCACCCCCATCATCCGAACGGAACAAACCACCGGTTTTCGATTCAATGATGCTGTAGATCCTGTCGGGATTTGTGGCACTCACCGCTACGCCGATGATACCCAGCGTATCTTTAGGCAAGCCTTTACTGCGGGATATATTTTTCCATGTTTCACCACCGTCCATACTTTTCCAAAGTGCACTACCTTCGCCACCGCTTTCCAAACTATGCGGCGTACGGATCACCCGCCAGGTACTGGCGTAAAATACTTTCGGATTTTCAGGCTCCATCACCAGATCAACCGCACCCGATAAATCATTGGCAAACAACACCCTGCGCCAGCTTTTGCCGCCATCAGTAGTTTTATACACCCCTCTTTCTTCGTTAGGACCAAATAAATGACCGGTGGCAGCCACCCAAACTACATCCGGATTTTTCGGATGCACCACAATGCGTACAATATGACGGGCATCCTTTAAACCAATATTTTTCCAGCTACGTCCGCCATCTTCACTCTTCCACATCCCATTCAAGCCTTCGCTCACATTACCACGCATGGTATTCTCCCCTTCACCTACATAAACTATGGCAGGATCTGATGGCGCAACCGCTACCGCACCAATGGTACTACCAAAATACTTGTCTGAAATGTTTTTCCAGTTGCTGCCCCCATCGGTAGTTTTCCAAACCCCGCCACCGGTGGCACCCATGTAAAACACATTTTTTTGATTTGGATCGCCCACTACGGCTGCACTTCGGCCGCCCCTGAACGGTCCGATCAAACGGTACTTCAGGTTACTGTACAATACACTGTCGTAAGCATATTTCGAACCGCTTAGGCCGGATTTCGATTTTTTCTGTGCCGATACACCGAACGACACCATGATTAAGCTTAATAATAGGATAGTTCTTTTCATGTTGATTCAATTGGAAAGATTAAAGTAAACATTTAGAACCAGATAAAAAATCTGCCTGGCTTTCGTAATAGATTATTTACATCCTATATTTAAATCATAAAATAGCTACAACTCTAAAAATGAAACTCCATACCATAAATACCGGCCTGTTTAAGCTCGATGGCGGCGCCATGTTTGGCGTGGTACCCAAAACCATTTGGCAAAAACTCGTGCCACCGGATGAAAACAATCTCTGTACCTGGGCCATGCGTTGTTTACTGATCGATGATGGCGACCGTTTGATATTGATAGATAACGGCATCGGTAACAAGCAGGACGAAAAATTTATGGGGCATTACCATTTGCATGGCAAGGATACTTTGGATAAATCCCTTAATAAATTAGGTTTTCACCGTTCAGACATTACCGACGTGTTCCTCACCCACCTGCATTTCGACCATTGCGGCGGCTCCATCATCCGCCAGGGCGATAAATTGATACCTGCCTTCGAAAACGCCCATTATTGGAGCAACGATAAGCACTGGGACTGGGCCGTTTACCCCAACGACCGCGAAAAAGCATCTTTTTTAAAAGAGAACATCCTGCCTATCCAGGAAAGCGGACAATTGAAATTCGTAGAAACCGATGACGGTGTCGATTTTTCAGCGCACATGAAAGTACGCTTCGCCTATGGCCATACCGATGCCATGATGCTGCCGCAGATACAATACAAGGGCCGCACCATTGTCTATATGGCCGATTTATTGCCATCCACTGCACATATTCCGCTGCCCTACGTCATGGCCTACGATATGTTCCCGCTGCAAACCCTTAAAGAAAAGAAAGCATTTTTAGAAGAAGCCCTTGCCGGCGATTTTATCCTCTATTTTGAACATGATGAACAGAACGAATGTTGTACCCTGCAGCAAACAGAAAAAGGCATCCGCGTAAGCGAAACGTTTAAACTCAGCGAATTATAAGACCAAAACCTATTGGAAAAAAGCCCGCTAAATCTTACTTTAGCTGGCTTTCGATTTTTACAAATGCAGCTCACCCGCTTAGAAATAAAAGGTTTTAAAAGCTTTGGCGACAAGATCACCATCAACTTCAATGAGGGGGTAACCGCTATTGTGGGCCCTAATGGCTGCGGAAAATCGAACGTGGTAGACGCCATCCGCTGGGTTTTGGGCGAGCAAAGCACCCGCATGCTCCGTTCCGAAAAGATGGAAAACATCATCTTCAACGGCACCAAAAACCGCAAGCCCTCTAATCTGGCAGAAGTTTCCCTGAGTTTCGATAACACGAAAAATGTCCTTCCGACTGAATTTTCGCAAGTCACCATTACCCGTAAACTCTACCGCACCGGCGAAAGCGAATACCGCCTGAACGACGTGCAATGCCGGTTAAAAGACATTACCGACCTCTTCCTCGATACCGGTATCGGCTCCGACTCCTACTCTATCATCGAGCTCAAGATGATCGACGAGATCATCGCTAATAAAGAAAACTCCCGCCGGGCCCTATTTGAAGAAGCATCAGGCATTTCCAAATACAAACTGCGTAAAAAGCAGACCTTTAATAAACTTAAAGATACCGAGGCCGACCTGAGCCGCGTAGAAGATATTTTATTTGAGATCGACAAGAACCTCAAAACCCTCGAAAACCAGGCAAAAAAGGCTGAACGCTACCTTAAACTGAAAGAGCAATACAAAGCCTTGAGCGTGATGCTGGCCTCTTTCCGCATCATCGGCTTCCGCGATGCCTTGGATACCCTCGAAAAACAAGAGCAGCAGCAAACCGAAGAACGCTCTGGCATTGCCGCGGCTATTGATGCTTTAGAAGCTGCTCTGCAACAGCAAAAGCTCGACAACCTGAACAAAGAGAAAAACCTTTCCACCCAGCAAAAAGCCACCAACGAATACGTGGCCAAGATCAGGGCCTACGAAAGCGATAAAAAACTCAAGAACGAGCAGCTCCGTTTCCTCGAAGACAAGGAAAACCGCCTGAAAGACGAATTGGAGAAAGACAAACACCAGCTCAACCACGTCATTTATAACCAGAAACGGCTTAACGAAGAACTGGAGCAGGAAAACAACACCTTAAAAACGCTACAGGAAGCGCTTGAAAAGCTGAAGGAAAACCTCGATGCCCGTCGCCTTAAACAGCAGGAAGCCAAAACCGAGGTCGACCAGCTGAACCGCGACAACCAGCAATTCCAGAACGAACTCCACCAGTTGGAAAAAGACCTGGCCATCCTCCATATCCAGCGGGATGCCCTACAGCAGGAAAGCACCCGCAACGTAAGCGATGCCCAAAGTAAGGAAGCCGAACTGAACGAATTCAACAAAGTACTGGCCGAACTCGAAACCCGCATCCAAACCCAGAAGCAGGAATTCGAACTCGCCCAAAAACTAGAGAACGATCTACAGGAACAGATCCAACAAACCCAGGAAAAGCTCGAAAAGCACAAGCTCGAACTCAACAGCGAAAGCCGCAAGCTCGACGCTAAACAGAACGAGTACAACCTGACCAAATCTATGGTGGATAGTTTGGAAGGCTTTCCTGAGTCCATCCGTTTCCTGAAAAAGAATGCCGAATGGGCCAAACAAGCCCCCCTCTTTTCCGACATCCTGTTCTGTAAAGAAGAATACCGTATCGCGATAGAAAATTACCTCGAACCCGTAATGAACCATTACGTGGTGCAAAGCCAGACCGAAGCTGTAAAAGCCATCCAATTATTAAGCGATGCAGCACAGGGCCGTGCCAACTTCTTTATCCTTGATGCTGTAAAAACACCAAAGAAAGCAGGTAAGGCCACGGGCAAAAACCTTATCCCTGCCCTCGACATCATCGAAGTCGATAAACAATACCGTCCGCTTTGCGAAATGCTGTTGCACGAGGTTTACCTCGTCAAAGACGAAGAAGAACTGAACACAGCTCTGCCTGCCGAAGAACAAGTCATCCTGAGCAGCAGCGGTAAATTCAGCAAGAACCGTTTCGGCATGTCCGGCGGATCTGTAGGACTGTTCGAAGGCAAGCGTATTGGACGAGCCAAAAACCTCGAGAACCTGGCCAAAGAAATTAAAAGCCTCGAGAGCAGCTTGAGCAAACTCCACAGTAGCATTGAGCAGGAAAGCCAAAAACTCGAAACGCTCAAAGCCGCCTCGCAGAAAAACGAGAACCAGCAAAAAGAACAGGCCCTCAACAGCCTCCAAAACGAATACATTTCGGTAAAAACTAAGCAGGAACAATACCTCGCCTTTATCGAGAACAGCCGCAACCGCAAGCAGGACATCGAAGCCAAGCTCGAAAGCATTGCCGCCGACATCGAAAAGGCAGAGCCAAGACTGGCCGAAATGAAAGCTCAGAAAGAAATCCGTGAGAACAGTTTCTTCCAGAAGCAGCAGGAATATACCCTGCTGGCCGACGAAGTCACTCAAGCTTCTACCGAATACAACCAGGAAAACATCCGTTTCCACCAGCAGCAAAACAAAGTATCGGGCCTGCAAAAAGACCTCGAATACCGCAACAGTCAGCACAGCAGCCTTAGCAGTCGCATTGAAAGCAATACTGCCGAACTCGAAAAAACACAGGCCGGCATCAAGGAAACCCTGCAGCATGTAGATCATTCTGACGGCGATCTGTTGGCTATGTACGAGCAAAAAGAAGCCCTCGAAAAAGGACTCCAGGAACTCGAGCAAGACTATTACGCCTCCCGGGGCGCCATAACCGAGGTCGAAAACGCCATCGCCGAAAAACGACGTAACAAGGAGCAGGCAGAGTTCCTGGCCAACGAGATCAAGGACAAGAAAACCAACCTCAAGCTCGAACTTAACGCCCTTAAGGAGCGCCTGGCCGTAGAATTCAACATCGACATCAACGACCTACTCGATGCCGAGATCCCGCAAGGCGAAAACGAAGACGAGCTCCGCGAAAAAACTGAGCGCATGAAACGCCAGATCGACGATTTCGGCGCCATCAACCCGATGGCCATGGAAGCCTATCAGGAAATGAGCGAACGCTACACCTTCATCCAAACCCAGAAAAAAGACCTCCTGGATGCAAAAGAATCGCTGCTCGAAACCATTAAGGAAATAGACGATACCGCCAAAGCCAAATTCATGGAAGCCTTCACCCAAGTGCGGGAGCACTTCATCCATGTATTCCGCTCCCTCTTTAACGAAGAAGACAGTTGCGACCTCGTGCTCTCCGACCCCGAAAACCCGCTCGAGTCCGATATCGACATCATGGCCCGCCCCAAAGGCAAGCGTCCACTGTCCATCAATCAACTTTCCGGAGGCGAGAAAACCCTCACGGCAACCGCCCTGCTCTTCTCGCTCTACCTGCTCAAGCCGGCCCCATTCTGTATTTTCGATGAGGTGGATGCCCCATTGGACGATACCAACATCGATAAATTCAACAACATTATCCGCAAATTCTCTAACCAGTCGCAGTTCATTATCGTGTCGCACAACAAGCGCACCATCGCCAGCACCGACATCATCTACGGCGTCACCATGGTCGAGCAAGGCGTATCCAAGGTTGTAGCGGTTGATATGCGTGAAGTAGCCTGATAGTTCGCAGTCATCAGCTTGGAGTTCTGAGTCATTTTATTGATGTCATCCTGAGCAAAGCGAAGGATCTTAAAAAGCATAAAGAAAGATGCTTCATTTCATTCAGCATGACAAAAAAGACTAAAAATGACGACTCCAAACCCATAACTGAAAACTCAAAACTCACCACTCCAAACTCCCAACTAAATTCGTAATTTAGCGCCCTGAACAACAAAAACACATGAAAAGAACCAAAATTAAAGCGCTATTAAACGAAACCACTTTTGGAAAAGAAGTCACCGTTATGGGATGGGTAAAAACCTTCCGTAACAATCAGTTTATCGCTATTAATGACGGTTCATGCATACAAAACATTCAGGCAGTTGTCGATTTCCATAATTTCGACGAAGCCTTATTGAAAAGACTCACCACCGGAGCAGCCATTGCTGTAACCGGAGACTTGGTGGAATCTTTAGGCAAAGGCCAGAGCGTGGAGATCAAGGTAAAAACCCTGGAAATCATGGGCGACAGCGATGCCGAAAAATTCCCGCTTCAGCCAAAAAAACACAGCCTGGAATTCCTGCGTGAAATTGCCCACCTGCGTTTCCGTACCAATACCTTCAATGCCGTATTTAAAGTGCGTCATGCCCTGGCATTTGCCGTACACCAGTTCTTCAACGAACGCGGCTTCACCTACTTACACACCCCGATCATTACCGCTTCAGATGCTGAAGGTGCAGGTGAAATGTTTAAAGTTACCACCTTGGATTTTGATAACACACCTCGTAATGAAGACGGTTCAGTAAACTTCAAAGAAGACTTTTTTGGCAAAGCCACCAACCTTACCGTATCCGGTCAGCTGGAGGGCGAATTAGCCGCTTTAGCCTTGGGCGATATCTATACCTTCGGCCCTACCTTCCGTGCCGAAAATTCCAACACCACCCGCCATCTGGCTGAGTTTTGGATGATTGAACCCGAAATGGCCTTCTACGACCTGCAGGATAACATGGACCTCGCAGAAGACTTATTAAAATATGTCATCCGCTATGCCTTGACCCATTGCGCCGAGGAACTTGAATTCCTGAAAGGTCGCCTGGAAGAAGAAGAAAAACAAAAACCACAGAACGAGCGCTCAGAACTCGATCTGATTGCCAAATTGAACTTCTGTTTGGATAACAATTTCGAACGCATCACCTACACCGAAGCCATCGAAATTTTGAAGCAATCAAAACCCAACCAGAAAAAGCAGTTCAAATATTTGATCGAAAGCTGGGGCGCCGACTTACAGTCAGAACACGAGCGTTATTTGGTAGAAAAGCATTTCAAAAAACCGGTCATCCTTACCGATTACCCAAAAGAGATCAAAGCCTTCTATATGCGCCAAAACGAGGATGGCAAAACCGTTAGAGCAATGGATATCCTTTTCCCAGGCATCGGCGAAATTGTAGGCGGATCACAACGTGAAGAACGCTTGGAAAAAATTGAGCAACGCATGGCCGAAATGCATATTCCTGCCGAAGAAATGTCATGGTACCTCGATACCCGTCGTTTCGGATCCGCACCGCATGCCGGTTTTGGCTTGGGCTTCGAGCGCTTGGTACTCTTCGTAACCGGAATGACCAACATCCGCGACGTCATTCCTTTCCCAAGAACACCTAAGAACGCTGAATTTTAATTCTTGGGGCTAACCACAATTGCATACTTCCACCAATTCTCCGTAGCTTGTTTGATTTCATTGGCGGAATAATAACGGTCTTTCCCTAAGGGCTCTCCATTGAGCTGATAAGTAAGTCCGCTTGAATTTGGATCGTACACCTCCAGGTAAAAAATGTTGTCAACCACACGGTATCCCTTCACCAGGATAAAGTGCCCTTTGCCCCTACCTGCATTGCTGTAAAATTTGCCCCGTTTTTGAATCCGATTTGCATTCTGCTGCACGTAAAACATATCTAAACATAAAATCAGCATGCGACCCTCATCAATCTTTTTTTTAATAATGGCCTCTACCTGTCCAAGGTAAATAATAGTGGTATGGATTGATCTTTTTTGTAAATGCACCATGATATCGCTGGTTGACCAGGAACTGCCATCCGGTTTGTGGCTATTTCTAATTTCAGCCACCGATTGATTAAATGTTCGATCTGCCCAGCTGGAAGCCATGGCCGCCACCGCAGGTCCGCAATTATTTATCGAATACTCACCCGTATTGTACTGATCAGCATAGAAATTACGGTCTAAGTTCACATTATTTGCGGCAAGCTGCCAAGAGCCTAAGCCATAGGCTTCAGACTCCCGCTGAATATGAATAGTCCAATTTTGTTCAGCTCCGAGACCTTGTAGGCGTAAACTTAAGCTGATGGATTTCGAATATGCTAAACTAATCTCCCTACTGGTAATAAGAGCCCCGTTAAGAAAAGCCTGAACACCATCTGGTAATTCAATATAGGCCCGCAGTTGACTCGTACCACTTTCCTGTGGAATGATGACCTGAATGGTTCTGGTAGATTCATTTTTTATACTTGGAAATAATTCGCCAACAATCCCAAAATCAAACTGTTTAAATTGATTATTGAGATTAATTTGATCTTCCTTTTTACACGCGAAAAGCGTTAAAAAGGCAAAGAGAAGACCTAAAGCCTTCCATAAATACCTTTTCATGTTTTATTTCGTTTTGGTGTATGATGATTAGTCGGGGAGACTAATAACTATGAAGCAATTTAAAAGCTTAGATAAAAGTTCAAACAGCTTTATTCGAAATTATTGAGTTAAATAACTAATAATTAAGTATTTATATTTTTAAACAGCTTCTTCCCTTAGAAGTACATTCAGAAAAATTTCTAATTTAGCGAGCAAATGGCAAAGCTGATAAACTTAAAACCCTTTAGAGAATTTTTGTCCTCCGGGCAAGTGGGAGGCATTTTACTACTCTGCTGTGTCAGTATCTCACTATTGATTGCCAACACAGGCTTAAGTACCAGATTTGAAGATTTTTTAGCTTTAGAATGGGGATATCAAAATTCTTTGATTGATCTCCGTTATTCCAATTTACTTTGGATTAATGATGGCCTGATGGCGATTTTCTTTTTGTTGGTGGGGCTGGAAATTAAACGGGAACTGGTGGAAGGTGAATTATCCTCTCCCAAAAAAGCTGCAATGCCAGTATTTGCTGCAATTGGAGGCATGCTGATACCCGCACTTCTCTTTTCTTTGATTAACCTCGACAAAGAAAGTGCCGGTGGATGGGGCATTCCGATGGCAACAGATATAGCTTTTGCTTTGGCTATTATTTCCTTATTGGGGAAGAGAGTTCCCGCCTCCCTTAAAATATTTTTAGCTGCACTGGCCATTGTAGATGATTTAGGAGCCATACTGGTTATTGCAATTTTCTATACCCAGAATATACACTTTGACTATTTAGCTTATAGCGCTGTCATCCTCTTATTATTGTTCTTCCTTAATTATTTCGGTGTTAAACGATTGATATTTTACCTGATACCAGGCCTCTTGCTCTGGTATACTGTGCATCATTCTGGTATTCATGCCACAATTGCCGGAGTATTATTAGCGTTCACCATTCCAACCAATCCCGTAAAAACAACTTCACCTTTAGAAAAACTGGAACATTACCTGCTAAAACCGGTAAATTTTTTCATTATGCCTTTATTTGCGCTGGCCAATACCAATATTACTTTAAAAGGCGAATTGCTGGACGGACTGTCCAGTCCGCTGAGTTTAGGAATCATGGCAGGTTTGCTACTTGGTAAACCCTTGGGCGTGCTTTTATTTTCATGGATTTCAGTAAAATTGGGTTGGTGTGTACTGCCTTCTCAAAGCAATTGGAAACACCTTTTGGGCTTGGGTATCTTGGCAGGTATTGGGTTTACCATGTCAATATTTATAGCCTTGCTTTCTTTTGATAAACCAGCGTTTCAAACTGAAGCTAAATTCGCTGTATTGATAACTTCTTTAATGGCCGGATTCATCGGCTTCCAATTCCTCAATCAAATCGGTAAAAAAGCTTCAAAAGCCTAAGGCTATAAAAAGCTCGGTGTTTTCTGTTAAAATGGAATATACAGAGATGAAAGCAAGCTTTTCCCTGGCGGTGAGATGATGAACGCTTAATGCGACTTCATGAAATCGATGATACCGCTATAAACCGGATTAGCACCAAAAATCATTTGACTGATCATAGGGATGTGTTTTTTCTTTGGGAGCACCTCGTATTTCACCGGCTTCTGAGCCGCAGTCATCAGTTCATAAAAACGTTTCGACTGAATTCTGATGGCTTCATAAGTTTCTGCTCCAACCAACACATAGTATGGATGCTTAACTTCATTGAAATAGGTTAAGGGAGAACCTTTTTTCCAGTTTTGGGGATCATCGGTAAAAGTTTTCAGAAAACTTGGATTATGTCCTTCTGATTTATCTGAAATACTCAGGTATTCGAACATATCCAATCCAAATCCATCATTTAAAATCACTCCTTTTAGCGGATTTGCCATCTGCTTAGCGGCAAAAAAACGTGGATCGGCATCAATTAAAGCAGCTAAATGTCCGCCAGCAGAATGTCCCATTGCAAAAATTCTATCCGGATTACCGCCGTAATAAGAAATAGAGTCCTTCACCCATTTCAGGGCTTCCACACAACTGATGGCCATCTCTTCGTAACCTGCCTGAGGCGAGAGTGGATAATTAAGAATTACCGTTACTACTCCCTTACTGGCCATATTGCGGCCCAGCCACCAATAAATATCTTTTTTTCCGCTGTCCCAAGCTCCACCGTGGATAAATACCAACACATCTTTCGGTGCCGAGATCTCTTTAGGATAATAAACATCCAAGCGATTACGCCCCAATGTAGAACTGGAAGGATAAACGAGGTCTTTTTTTACTTTGATTGAAACAGCAAAAACAGAAGTTAAGCTGGAAATGTAAAACAGCATCAGCAAGAACAGTTTGGTTTTCATCGGATCAATGGATCTTTTTCTTTGGTAAAATGGTTGTAAACTAGCTTATCTAGGAGGCTTGGAAGCCATTTGCTCAAAAATACCGTTAGTTTACCTTGTCCTGTCATGATCAAGGTGCGTTTTCTATTCATCACTCCCTCTAAAATGATCTCCGCAACCTCATCGGCACTCATCATTTTTTCCTCATTCATGCTCGTTTCTCCTTGCGAGGAGCCATCTTTTACCAGGGCCACATTTCGGATATTGGAAGCAGTAAATCCTGGCGAAGCCAGCATCACGTGTAAGCCTGTTTTTAAGTTTTCTACCCTAAGGGCTTCTAAAAAGCCATTCATTGCAAATTTAGAAGAAGAATAACCGGTGCGACCGGGTAAGCCTTTGTAACCTGCAATGGATGACACACCTACCACCGAGCCTTTATTTTTAAGTAATTCCGGTAAAGCGTATTTAGTGCAGTATACCGTTCCCCAAAAATTAACCTCCATTAAATTTCGGATGACCACCAAATCCAAGTCTTTGAACAAGGCTCGCATGGAAATACCTGCATTATTGATCAGCACATCTATCCTGCCAAAAACCTTGATTGCCTGTTCCATTAATTGCTTACAATCATTTTCCTGCGCAACATCACAGGCCACTGCTAAGGCTTTTATACCGTAAGATTTTTCGAGATCCTGTGCAACTTGGCATAAGGTATCGTATTGACGGGCAGCCAACACTACATTTGCACCTCTTTTGGCAAAAGATTCGGCACATGAACGGCCAATACCTGAAGATGCTCCAGTAATCACCACCGTTTTATTGCTTAAATTCATTTTCATTATTTTAACAGTGAATTTTCGTAAGGAATCCTAGTAGCAATCGACCTTCCGAGGGTAATTTCATCCACATATTCCAACTCGCCACCAAAAGCAATACCACGGGCAATGGTAGAAATTTGAACAGGCAGGTCCTTTAGTTTTTTGTATAAAAAGAAGATGGTCGTATCACCTTCCATGGTAGCGCTCAAAGCCAAAATTACTTCTTTAACCTCACCTGTTTTCAGTCTTTCAAGCAGGGGCTCAATATTCAAATCTGAAGGACCAATACCATCCATTGGCGAGATCAATCCACCTAAAACATGATAGCCACCCTGATATTGAGCAGTATTTTCGATGGCCATCACATCACGGGTATCTTCCACCACGCAAATAATGGAATGATCGCGTTTATGGCTGGCACAAATCTCACACACAGCCACATCTGAGATATTATAACAAGATTGACAAAATCTGATCTCCTCCTTTAATCGATTGAGCGCTTCGGTAAATTGACTAACCTCTGTTTTGTCTTGATTTAAAAGATGTAAAACCAAGCGCAAGGCCGTACGTTGGCCAACACCGGGCAATTTTGCAAACTCATTTACTGCGTTTTCGAGCAGCTTAGAAGAGAAATTCATTTAGCTAATTTAGCTTTTATCGACGTTTTTGCGCCTTTCTCTCTTAATTTATTACATTTATCTGGTTAACCATTAAATGATTTATGTCTCCTGCTGTATTACTCAGTTTTATTATCACCTATTTTCTTGTTCTAATCGCGATCTCTTATTACACTTCGCGTAATTCGTCAGATAATGATACTTTTTTTCTGGCCAACAGAAATTCTAAATGGTACCTGGTAGCCTTCGGGATGATTGGTACTTCGCTCTCGGGCGTTACATTCATTTCGGTGCCCGGCAAAGTAGGTGCGCTGAGTGGCGATCAGTTTCAGTATTTTCAATTTGTACTGGGCAATGCGATTGGCTTTATCCTCATCGCCACCATTCTGCTGCCGCTTTATTACCGTATGCAGCTCACCTCCATTTATGGATACATTGAACAAAGACTTGGATTTTATAGTTACAAAACGGCCGCTGGTATTTTCCTCATCAGCCGAACCATTGGCTCAGCCTTCAGATTGTATCTGGTGATCATTGTTTTACAACGATTTATTTTTGATGCCTACCACATCCCCTTCTGGTTAACGGTGCTGATCTCCCTTCTTCTAATTTGGTCGTATACCTTCAAAGGCGGGCTAAAAACGATTATTATTACTGATACACTGCAAACCACCTTCTTGGTAGCTTCTGTTTTCCTCACTATCTATTTTGTTTGTTCCAGTTTGAACTTGTCTGTTACAGAAGCCTTTGAAAGTGTAAAAAACAGCGCTTATTCTCAAATATTCTTCTTTGAAGATTTTGTCAGCAATAAATTTCATGTTGGGAAACAGCTCCTTGGTGGCATCTTTGTCACCCTTGCCATGGTGGGTTTAGATCAGGATCTGATGCAGAAAAACCTGAGCTGTATAAACATCGGTGAAGCCCAAAAAAACATGTTCACTTTTACCGGAATTTTTGTGGTAATCAATATTTTCTTTTTGAGTGTGGGTGCACTTTTATACATCTATGCAGAAAACAACGGCATCGCCATTCCAACAGATTCAGCCGGTAATGTTCGGACTGATTTTCTGTTTCCTGAAATTGCGCTCAATCACCTCTCACTCATTCCGGGGATCATTTTCATGCTGGGTTTGACGGCTGCTACTTTTGCCACCACCGACTCCGCTTTAACTGCCCTGACCACCTCATTTTGTGTAGACTTTCTTGGCATGGATAAAGCAGAGAATAAACACAAAACTGGCGCCGAAAAAACGCGTCATTTGGTGCATATCGGATTTTCTTTGGCCTTGTTTTTAGTGATCATCTTCTTCAATGCAGTAAATAATTCGGCAGTGGTAAGTGCCATCTTTACGGTTGCTTCCTATACTTACGGACCTTTACTGGGGCTTTATGGCTTTGGGCTAATCATGCGAAAAAGAGACGTAAGCGACCGGTGGGTTCCCTTTATCTGCTTGATTGCTCCACTTTTATGTTATTTTCTGAACTTAAATTCTAAAACTTTATTAAACGGTTATATTTTTGATACTGAGCTCATTTTAATCAACGGATTGCTTACTTTTGCCGGCCTGTGTTTGATCAGCAAACCGAATAAGCAAGCAGTAAAATATTAATTCTTAAGCATATAGATTACAGATACCATGAATAGCGAAGAAAAAATTAGAAATGCATTTGAGAATAAAGATTGGCAGGAAATCAAGGTGACTGATTCTTGGCAGATCTTTAAAATTATGGCCGAGTTTGTAGATGGATTTGAAAAATTAGCAAAAATTGGCCCTTGTGTTTCCATTTTCGGATCGGCCAGAACCAAGGAAACTAATGTTTATTATAAAATGGCCGAAGACATTGCCCGTTTATTAACCGAACGCGGTTATGGCGTTATTTCTGGTGGTGGGCCGGGTATCATGGAAGCGGCCAATAAGGGAGCTTACCAGGCCGGAGGTAAATCGGTAGGGCTGAACATTGAATTGCCATTTGAACAATTCCACAATAAATACATCGACCGGGATAAACTCCTAGAATTTGATTATTTCTTTGTACGTAAGGTGATGTTTATGAAATATTCACAAGGGTTTATTGTGCTTCCTGGTGGATTTGGCACACTCGACGAGATGTTTGAGGCTTTAACGCTCATACAAACCGGCAAAATTGCCCGCTTCCCTATCGTATTGGTAGGAACTTCTTATTGGAAGGGCTTAATTGACTGGTTGAAGGAAACCATGCTATTGAAAGAACACAATATCAATGAAGAGGACTTGAATCTCTTCCGACTGGTAGATACGGCCGAAGATGCCGCAGAACACATCTTCCGCTTCTACGACAAGTACGTATTGAAACCGAATTTCTAATGAGTTTGCAGTCTCAGTCTTTAGTCGTCAGCTTTATTTGACTGCGGGCTGGAAACAGATGACTGGAAACTTATTCTACAAAAATCTCCCCTTTCAGGTACGTTACTGCATTGCCGGCCATTAACACCCGGTCTCCCTTTAATTCGCACCAAAGTTCTCCTCTTCGTTCTGAGATCTGAAAAGCGTGTAAGTGATTTTTACCCAGTTTTTCTGCCCAATAAGGAATCAAGTTACAATGTGCCGATCCGGTCACCGGATCTTCGTTAATTCCCACCTGAGGAGCAAAAAAACGAGAAACAAAATCACATTTTTCTCCAGGTGCAGTTACAATGAAACCAATGGCATTAATTTTATTAAGCGCATTGAAATCAGGTTTTAGGGCAGCTATTTCAGCTTCGTTTTCATAAACCAAAAAATAGTCTCTTGATTTCAAAACAAATTTAGGTGCTGGGCCACCCATTGCAGCAAGTAAACCCTCAGGCAGTGTGGTGGGTTCAGGAATTCTGGAAGGAAAATCGAGCACATATAAATCATCCTTACGGCTAACACTCAGTATTCCGGCCTTTTGGGTGTGGAAATAAATGCACTCTCTTTGCTCGCCAAGCTGGGTAAAAATAACGTGTGCCGTGGCCAGTGTAGCATGTCCACATAAATCTATTTCTATTTCTGGCGTAAACCATCTCAATTCATAATCAGCTCCTTTGGGGATGAAGAATGCCGTCTCCGCCAAATTATTTTCTTTGGCAATTTGAAGCATAGTTGCAGCCGGAAGCCATTCTTTCAAAGGGCAAACCGCAGCCGGATTTCCTCCAAACAATTGATTGCTGAATGCATCTACCTGATAAATTGGGATATTCATGGCTCCAAAATACAGTTATTAAATTTAATCGAAAAGCCGTATTTGTAGGACAGTAATCGCATGGCTCAATATTCATTCATTTAGCTTATGATGTGCTTGAGCGAATTACATCTCCTTACAGCTACTACCGTATATATTGGCCCAACTAGTTGATTTTGACAAGAACACCGGATTGTGTGATCAATAGTAAGTTAAACGGATCACACCAGCAATCATTTTAGCTAAACGGATGACCTGTCGGGTATAACCATATTCATTATCGTACCAAACGTACAAGACCACCGATTGCTGATCGGCGGAGAGTATGGTTGCCGGACCATCCACAATGGAAGCATGGCTGTTACCAATGACATCGCTGGAAACCAATTCGTTAGAAATTGAATATTCCAACTGTTCCACCAAATTCCCGTAGAGCGAAGCATCGTTCAATACTTTGGCCAATTCTTCTTTAGAGGTTTTTTTGCTGAGGCTAAGATTCAGAATGGCCAAAGAAACATCCGGGGTAGGTACCCTCACGGCATTACCGGTCAACTTGCCCGCCAAAACCGGTAAAACCTTCGAAACCGCTTTATCTGCACCAGTCTCAGTAATTACCATGTTCAAGGCTGCAGAACGACCCCTACGTGATTTTTTGTGGTAGTTATCCAGTAAGTTCTGATCGTTGGTATAAGAATGAACGGTCTCAATATGTCCTTTTTCAATACCCATGTACTCGTTCACCACTTTTAACACCGGAACTATGGCATTGGTGGTACATGAAGCGGCCGAGTAGATCGTTTCGGCCGGGTCAGCATCTTGGTAATTGATTCCATGAACAATATTCGGAATATCTCCTTTACCCGGAGCAGTTAATAAAACTTTGGAAACACCTTTGGACAACAAATGTTTAGATAAGCCTTCACGATCTCTGTACACACCTGTATTATCAATTAATAAAGCATCCTTGATACCAAAAGCAGTGTAATCAACTTCTTCTGGATTTTTAGCCGCAATCATATACACCATTTGGCCATTGATGATGAGGGCTTTATTTTTAAAATCTTCAATAATGGTTCCGGTAAAGGCGCCATGTACCGAGTCATTTCTCAATAATTCAGCACGTTTGGTAAGATCTTCATCAGAGTTAGTGCGGGTAACAATCGCTCTTAAACGCAACTGCTCTCCCTTTCCGGCTTGCAGAATCAATTCACGTGCGGCAATCCGCCCTATTCTACCAAATCCGTACAATACTACATCTTTCGATTGTAATTGAATCTTATCTTTTCCGACATATTTTGACAGTTTCGATAAAATAAAATCGTGAGCCGTGTTGAACTTGGCACCCTCATTCAGCCATTCAACTGCCAAACGGCCCATGTCAATCCTAGAAGGAGCCAGGTTGGATGCAGCAATTGCTTTTGCCAATGCCAATGTCTCATGAATTGAAATTTCCTTTTTGGTAATCTGACGGGCATAATGATGGTGGGCGAGGATTTCGCTGCTACTGACATCAAATAACGGCTTGCGAAACAATACCAGCTCAATGGAACGTTCAAACCATAATTGACCCACCACATTGATCAATTCTATGGCTTTTTTCTCTTTCTCAACCCAATTTTTAAATTCAGTTTCGTATTGGTGATTCATAAAATAGATGGAATATTAGTTGTTGAATAAAATGATATAGTGTAAAAAATACAATATGTTTAAACAAAAAAATCGGGCGTTGGCCCGATTTTAAATTATCCTAAATAAGATTTTAATATTTTGCTTCGCGATGTATGTCGGAGTCGCTGCAAGGCTTTATCCTTGATTTGTCGAACTCGTTCGCGGGTAAGGTTAAATTTCTCACCAATTTCCTCTAATGAAAGTGGCTGACTGGTGCTCAGACCAAAAAATAAAACCACAATTTCTCTTTCCCTGTCTGTTAAGGTTGATAAAGATCTTTTGATCTCTTCAGACAGCGATTCGTTTATGAGGCTACTATCTGTTTCAGGATCTTTATTTTCCAATACATCTAATAAGGTGTTCTCTTCTCCCTGTACAAATGGCGCATCCATAGATACGTGGCGACCAGAATTACTCAGGGTATCTGAGATTTTATCTACGGTAGTTTCCAACATATCGGCCAGTTCTTCGGGTGAAGGCTCACGCTCATACTCCTGCTCTAGTTTGGAAAATGCCTTGCTGATTTTACTCAAAGAACCTACCTGGTTCAATGGCAAACGCACAATACGGCTTTGTTCAGCAATGGCCTGCAATATTGACTGGCGAATCCACCAAACGGCATAAGAAATAAACTTAAACCCTTTGGTTTCGTCAAAACGTTTAGCTGCTTTGATCAAGCCCAGGTTTCCTTCATTGATCAAATCGCCCAAGGTTAAACCCTGATTTTGGTACTGCTTGGCCACCGATACCACGAAACGTAAATTGGTTTTGGTTAGGCGCTCCAAAGCTGCCTGATCTCCTTCCCTGATCTTTTGAGCCAGGATAACTTCTTCTTCGGCAGTAATCAAATCTACTTTACCAATTTCGTGCAAATACTTGTCTAAAGACTGCGATTCGCGGTTGGTAATAGACTGGGTGATCTTAAGTTGTCTCATTGAAAGTTTGGGATGCTATTTTTCGAAAAAGCAAAGTTAACATTAAACCCGAAATTAAATTGATTTTTTGATGATTTTATCAAATTTCAAGGAGAAATTTTCGAGATTTTATTACCACAAAAATCGTTCCAAATCAATGATTTAGGAGCTTTGAATTGAATTAAAAACCAGATGAACTAAGTAAGGTTACGATCTCTGAACCATACATCATCAGGCTGGGCATCAAACAGCTCCATTTTCGCAATCAGAGGCCCTGCTTTGTCATCACTTAAAACTAATTCCCGATTAATTGGTTTTAAAAATTTTTGTGCTACCATTACATCCAGCTGAAGTAACAATGGATCGTAAAAACCGCCCACATTTAATAAACCGATTGGCTTGTGGTGAAGGCCCAATTGCAGCCAGGTCAACACTTCAAAAAATTCTTCCATGGTACCGTAACCACCAGGCAGCGTAATGACTGCGTCTGATAAATCAGCCATTTTTTGCTTACGCTGATGCATGTTTTCCGTGATGATCAATTCACTTAGGCCTTCATGCCCCACTTCCTTGTTCATCAAAAATTCAGGAATCACACCGATTGCCTTACCACCCTTTTGCATGATCTGATTAGCGATCAAACCCATAACACCTACCCTGCCACCGCCGTAAACGAGTGCAATGTTTTTATTTACCATCAAATCAGACAGCTCTTCAAC
Source organism: uncultured Sphingobacterium sp. (assembly GCA_964580845.1). Taxonomy (GTDB): domain Bacteria; phylum Bacteroidota; class Bacteroidia; order Sphingobacteriales; family Sphingobacteriaceae; genus JAIPAN01. Next base: position 36,364 of record CAZOLA010000004.1, on the reverse strand, counting down.
TGCCTGTAACAGTGCAGGGTCTCCGTTAAAGTTGGAGCCGCAAAAAACACAGATGCTTTTCATGGGCTTAGCGTGAATAGTTAGGTGCTTCTTTGGTGATGGTAATATCGTGCGGATGACTTTCACGGATACCGGAAGCGGTAATTCTTACAAATTTGGCTTCCTGCAGATCGGCTATGGTACCTGCTCCACAATAACCCATACTCGCTTTTAAACCACCGATGTACTGATAAGTAACCTCCGCTAAGGTGCCTTTGTAAGGTACACGCCCCACAATTCCTTCAGGTACTAATTTCTTGATATCATCTTCTACATCCTGAAAATAACGATCTTTTGAACCCTGCTCCATGGCTTCTACCGAACCCATGCCCCGATACGATTTAAATTTACGGCCTTCGTAAATAATGGTCTCACCAGGCGATTCTTCCACTCCGGCAAATAGCGAACCAGCCATGATAGAGCTGGCACCAGCCGCGATGGCTTTTGCAATATCCCCGGTATGCTTTATTCCACCATCGGCGATCACCGGAACACCTGTACCTTTTAAAGCTTTGGCACATTCAAACACAGCATAGAGTTGGGGTACACCCACTCCGGCAATGATTCGGGTGGTACAAATAGAGCCGGGACCAATTCCAACCTTCACTGCATCCGCCCCGGCTTCGGCCAAGGCTTTGGCAGCCTCGCCGGTTGCAATATTACCTGCAATTACCTGCAAGTCGGGGTATTTTGATTTAACCTCTCTCAGTTGACTGATTACCCCTTTTGAGTGACCATGTGCCGTATCAATGGCAATCACGTCGACTCCAGCTTTTACAAGCGCTGCAACCCGATCCATGGTATCAGGAGTTACACCCACGGCTGCACCCACTCTTAAACGTCCGTGGGCATCTTTACAAGCCTTTGGAAAATTCTTAAATTTCTGAATGTCTTTGAAGGTAATTAAACCCACCAGACAACCTTGTTTATTTATAATTGGGAGTTTTTCAATCTTATAATTCTGAAGTATTTCTTCTGCTTTCAGCAAGTCGGTACCTTCCGGAGCAGTCACCAATTCTTCCTGAGTCATCACTTCTATTACCGGACGATTCATGTCTTTCTGAAAACGCAAATCGCGATTGGTAATAATTCCCTTTAGTTTGTTTTCTGCATCAATAACCGGAATTCCACCGATTTTAAATTCACGCATGATTTGAAAAGCATCTTTCACCAAAGAATTTTCGTGTAGCGTAACCGGATCTTGGATCATACCACTTTCCGAACGTTTCACCTTGCGTACTTCTTCTGCCTGGGCCTGGATACTCATGTTTTTATGTAACATACCCAAACCACCCGCCTGCGCAATCGCAATGGCCAGTTCAGCCTCCGTAACGGTATCCATGGCTGCAGATACCAATGGGATATTCAAACGGATTTTACGAGTTAACCAGGTGCTGGTATCCACATCACGTGGCAATACTTCGGAATAAGCAGGGATTAAAAGTACATCGTCGTAAGTGAGACCTTCGGCGACAAATTTTTGAGGATCAAGCTCCATAGCAAATAATGTTTTAGAATTATTATTTGCCAGACAAAGTTATCGCTTTTCTTTGATAATCACGAATTTATTGCTTGCCAACAATCACTTTTTCTAATTGATCAAAATCAAGGTACTGATTGGCCAGATTTAAAAGCGACTCAGGATTGATGGATCTGAGGGTTTGTACATAGCGATCGTAATAATCGTAACCTAATCCAAAGAAATAAATATTCTTGAATTTATCGGCATGTGAAAAAGCATTCTCCAAGCTTCCAAGCATGGATCCCATCATGTAATTTTTAACCAAGTGTAATTCCCGCTGATCAACCAACTCGGATCTTAATAAATTAATTTCCTTTTCGATCTCCCCAATCGCTGCATGACAAACTTCTGCCCCAACTTCTGAGGCAATGAAGAAATAACCGGCATTTTGTAAAGACACCAATGCTGAGCCAATGCCATAGGTATATCCTTTTTCCTCGCGGATATTCGCCATTAAACGTGAGCCAAAATAGCCACCAAAAATGGTATTGAGCACCTGTAATGCTGGGAAATCGGGATGCGTTCTGTTAATGGATACTTGCCCAATGCGGATAGCTGATTGCAAAGCATCCTTTCGCTCAGTTAAATGCAATTCACCCTTACCAGGCAAAAAACTAAACTCATTTTTATGTGGGTTGCTCACCGAAGACCAGGTTTGACCAAACTCCCTGTTGAGCAATTTGATCAGTTGGTCGTTTACCAAACCGGAAACGATGAGCGTACAATTGGCGGGCTGATAAGCAACTTTATAATAGGCAAGCAGGTCAGCCTGTTTCAGGTGGTCATAATCCTCTGGTTGTGCCGTATGGCCATAGAGCGTCTCTTTGAAAAGAACCTGATTAAAGGCCCTTCGGGCTAAGAAATCATTTTTTTCTAAACTAACCTGAAGTTTTTGTTTTTGGTTACGAACAAAAGTATCGAGTTCGTGCTGAGGAAAAATGGCATCAGTAAGAATGTCTCGCAATAAAGGCAAAACCGATTCGAGGTGTTTATTTAAAGTATAGAGCACCAGGCTTGAATGATCGAAGGAAAAGTCCTTTTGCAGAAAAGCACCATAATAATCCAGTTTCTCGGCTAACTCGGCTGAAGTATAAGCAGAGGTACCCTCCTGGAGCAAAGCATTGGTAGCAAATGCCTGGAGTGGTTTGGCAGGATCCCAGGACACATTTTCGAAAATAAATTCGATGCGTACCAATTCCTGTTCTCCTCCATTAATAACGAAAAAAGGTAAGCCATTGTCGAGCTTGGCAGGATTGGCTTTGAGGAGTTCTATCTGCTCAACTTCTCTAAAAGCGGGCGCAACACTTCTGTTAATCATGATTTTCTGCTTTATAATATAAGGTAGAGGAGTTTTCAGGACAAAATATTTTTCGGGCAACCTGCCTGATTTCTTCTGCACTTACACGTAGGTATTTACCTACTTCTTGGTTCAGCTCTTTAGCATCGCCCAGCAGTTCAAAATAGGCCAAATTCATTGCTTTATCCAACAGACTCATCTCCGCAAAAACCATCGTCGACTCCATCTTGTTTTTCACTTTATTCAGTTCTTCCTCGCTCACTAATTCTGTTTTAATCAGGTCTAATTCTGCCCAAATGGCTTCATCTGCCGCCTCCATACTCAAATCGGGTGCAAGTTTACCCTCCACCACCATTAAGCCTGGATCAATGCTTCCTAAATGGTAAGCGTTGATGTCAGAAAATAACTTTTGCTCTTTCAGTAATTTGCGATACAGCCTGGAAGAGTTGCCCCTCGATAAAATATCTGACAATAAATCGGCTGCGTAATAATCCTCATCCGTTCTTGAAGGCATGTGAAAAGCTTTATAAATAGCATTTAAAGGCACTTTTGCTGTTATCACTTCTTGGCGGGCGGTAGTTTGCGCCGGCTCCTGCGGTAAATTTCGCTTGGGTTTTTCTCCTCCCGGGATGGGACCGAACCAGCGTTCGGCCAATTGTTTTACTTCTGAAAGCTTTACGGCACCCGCTACCACCATAATGGCGTTAGCAGGCACATAAAATCGATGAAAAAATGCTTTAACATCTTCCATCCTTGCATTTTCGATGTGCGAAAGCTGCTTGCCGATGGTTGCCCATTGGTAGGGATGAGCCTGATAGGCCAAGGGGCGAAGCTTTAGCCAAACATCGCCGTAAGGCTGATTGAGGTAACGCTGTTTAAACTCTTCGCAAACCACATTTCGTTGTACATCCAAACTTTTCTCCGAAAAAGCCAAACTCAACATTCGGTCGCTTTCGAGCCAAAAAGCCGTCTCTAAATTGATTGCTGGCAGGGTGATGTAATAATTGGTGATGTCATTGCTAGTGAAAGCATTGTTTTCGCCACCAACCCGCTGCAAGGGCTCATCATAATAAGGAATGTTAACAGAGCCGCCAAACATGAGGTGTTCGAACAAATGGGCAAAACCGGTTTGATCGGGATCTTCATCTCGAGCTCCAACATCGTACAAAATATTTAAAACAGCCATTGGAGTGGTTGGATCTTCATGCACCAAAACCTTTAATCCGTTGGCTAATGTAAAACGTTCGAAAGAAACCATATTTTTTTGTGAGCTGCTAATTTAATCATTTAAAGACTGCTCAAAGGGCTGTCCAAAAATCAAGCCTAAAATATTAGACAAGAATGATGATGAGGCTTGTTGATGCCTGAAGGCTTTGCTTATCTTTGTAAACACATGAACAGCTCTGAACTCCTAAAACGGGCACTAAATTTTGACTTTCTTTCGGCCGAGGAAGGATTGTTTCTATTTAAAGAAGCCCCTACCACCGAATTAATGTTTGTGGCAAATGAGCTGCGAAAAAAACAAGTGCCGCACAACAAGGTCACCTGGATCATCGATCGCAATGTAAATACTACCAACGTTTGTATTGCCAACTGTAAATTTTGTAATTTTTTCCGCAGACCGGGGCATGAGGAAAGCTATATAACCGACATTGAGACTTACAAGATCAAGATTGAGGAAACGATTCGCTATGGTGGCGACCAACTGTTGCTTCAAGGCGGACACCACCCGGATCTGGGACTTCAATTTTACGTAGACCTGTTCAGGGAGCTTAAAAAACTGTATCCACAACTCAAATTACATTCTTTGGGGCCACCCGAAATTGCTCACATTGCTAAACTCGAAAATAAAAGCCATACTGAAGTGCTTAGCGCATTAATGGAAGCCGGTTTGGATTCACTTCCCGGAGCGGGTGCGGAAATTTTAAACGACCGGGTGAGGCGGCTCATCTCCAAGGGTAAATGTGGCGGGCAAGAATGGCTCGATGTGATGCGGGCGGCCCATCAATTGAATTTAACTACATCTGCAACCATGATGTTTGGCCATGTGGAGACCTTGGAGGAGCGTTTCGAACACTTGGTATGGCTCAGACAGGTTCAATCAGAAAAACCTTCAGATGCCAAAGGTTTCATCGCTTTTATTCCTTGGCCTTTTCAAGATGACGGAACGCTTTTGAAAAAAATAAGGGGTATCAGCAATCAGGTTACAGGTGATGAATACATTCGGATGATTGCACTTAGCCGCATCATGCTGCCCAATGTCAAAAATATCCAAGCTTCCTGGCTAACGGTGGGTAAAGAAGTAGCTCAAATCTGTCTGCATGCAGGAGCCAACGACTTTGGTTCCATCATGATTGAAGAAAATGTGGTTTCGGCGGCAGGCGCTCCACACCGATTCACCTCCAAAGGGATACAAGAGGCCATCAAACAAGCTGGTTTTGAACCGCAACTGCGTACTCAACAATATGAATTCCGCGATTTACCTGAGCAAATTGAGGAACAGGTAATCAATTACTAAACCAGCCATTTGACAGGCTTTCATTATTTACTTAATTTGCTTGCCGAATGGAAAATTTAGTTCATCATATTGAAGCATTGATCTTTTCTGCCGAGCAAAGTATCAGTCTGGATGAGATTAAAAGTGTGACTGAAGCCGCTTTAGAAGTAAGTCTGAGCGTTGATCAGGTTCAAGATGCGCTGAATCTGATCAAAGAAAAATATGCTGCACCAACACTGGCAATCAGCTTAACAGAGTTAGCTGGCGGATATGTTTTCTTGACCAAAAAAGAATACCATACCACTGTTCATCAGCTTCAAATTCACCGTGCTAAGAAAAAATTGAGCCAGGCTGCGGTCGAAACCCTAGCCATTATCGCCTATAGGCAACCCATTACCAAATTGGAAATTGAGCAAATTAGAGGGGTAAACTGCGATTACACCATTCAAAAATTGCTAGAAAAAGAATTGATAGATATTGCCGGCAAGGCAGAAACCGTAGGAAAACCCCTGCTTTACCAAACCAGCACGCTATTTATGGATTATTTTGGTCTAAAAAATTTGGCCGATCTACCCCAGCTCAAAGACATCATGAGCTCAGAAAATGAAATTGGAGAACAAGCAGAGATCTGATACCATAAAATTTTATTTTCTGCATTTTGAATTATAAAATCTTATTAATTTTAGGATGTGAACTTTTTCTGATTGCTGATGAAAACGCCCAAAAAGAATATTACTAAGAAAAGCGCTGCTCCAGCCGAGAAGAAATCTGCTTTGAGCAAACCAAAGCCCCAATCGAATCCTGGTTTAATTGGGGATGAAGATGAGGAGGATTTTGATTTGCCCATGAACGATATGGAGTTGGATGATTTGGATTCATTTGACGAGGACGACGATTTTTAAATTTGATCATAGAAAATTATTCAAGCATCCGAATGTAATCGGATGCTTTTTTGTATACTTATCTGAATGAATATTATAGAGGTTAATACCCCAAAAGACCAGGCTGATTTCCTGGAAGTTGCCAGGATAATTTATCAGGATGATGAAAACTGGATTTGCCCTTTAGATCACGAGGTAGCAGCTGTTTTTAATCCAAAACTGAACAGTTTTCATCAGCATGGCGTTTGTACCCGTTGGATTTTAAAATCTGATGATGGCAAATTAATGGGGAGAGTGGCTGCTTTCATAAATGATAAAAAAGCGCATCAACACGAAATACCAACGGGCGGAATGGGCTTTTTCGAATGTATAAATGATGAGCATGCAGCCGAACTTCTTTTTGATACTGCCAAAAACTGGTTGAGCAAACAAGGCATGAAAGCCATGGAAGGCCCCATTAACTTTGGCGAAAATGATACCTTTTGGGGTTTATTAGTGGATGGATTTACGCCTCCCTCCTATGGCATGAATTACCATAAACCTTATTATCATCAGTTATTTAAAAACTACGGTTTTACCACCCAATACGAACAAATTACCAATCATTTGGATTTACACCTTCCTTTTCCTGAACGATTTACTAAAATCGCGGAATGGGTAAGTGCCAAACCGGGATACCGATTCGAATATTTAAAATCGAATCAGATAAAAAAATACGCCTTAGATTTTATTGAGATCTATAATGATGCCTGGCAAAATTTTGAAAATTTTGTTCCTTTAGAAAAGCAGGTGGTGATGGAAAGTTTTCAAAAAATGAAAGCCATCATGGATGAGAAACTGATTTGGTTTGCTTATGTGAACGACGAACCTGCCTCATTCGTAGTTATCTTACCCGATGCTAACCAGTTAATCAAATCATTTAAAGGAAAACTGGGTTTGTGGCAGAAACTACAATTTATTTACAAGCGCTGGAAAGGCGTATCTCGACTGCGTGCTGTGGTGATGGGCACTAAAATCGGTTTTCAGAAACACGGCTTAGAGTCTGCTTTATTTATTCAATTGAAGAAATATGTGATGCCTCAAAAGAGGTATAAAGAACTTGAGCTTTCGTGGGTTGGAGATTTCAACGATAAGATGCTTGCCATTCATCAAGCTACAGGAGCAAAATTTGGAAAGCGGCATTTAACCATGCGAAAGACATTTTAACATCCTAAAATGCATAAAAAAAGCCCCTGCAATGCAGAGGCTTTTTTTATAACATCCAATATTTAAGCCATTACTTTCGCACGGCGTAACTCTTCATAAAGGTCGATTACTTTTTTCTGCAAGTCAATTACATCAGCTTCTCGCTCCTGTAATTTTTTACTAAGCACCTCCACCTCATTATTGTATTTTTCTTGCTCTTCGGTATCATTGAAAGTTAATAACTGAACAATGCTCATCCCAAATAAAGTTGCAATTTGCTCTAAACGCGATAAATTCACATCCGTAATACCGGTTTCAATTTTAGAAAAAGCAGGAATTGAGATGTCTAATTGTTTAGCAACATCTTCCTGGCTCCACGAACGTTGATGTCTCAACAATCTGATTTTTTTGCCTAATGTTTTCATTTAATTGGAATGTTTGGTGTGTGATAAAATTAATTAAAAGTTTATATTTTTAATAATTTATTTTTTAGTTCCTCCAAATCAATTCCGCCGAAGTTACCCGAACTCATGAGTAAGAAGGTTTTATTGTTAAAAGGAATTGAACCCAAATATGTTTCGAATTTTTCAAAATTATCAAAAAATTTTAATCTGTCGTTATTAAATGACTTTTTCACGACAATTTCTTCAAAGGGCTGCATTTGTTTTTGCCTAAAAGTATTTTGATCAATAATCACAATCGGCTGGTCTGCCTTGTCCATGGTGCCGGCATACTCTTTGAGAAATTCGGCGTTCAAACTACTAAAAGTGTGTAATTCTATCGCGGCAATTAAATCTCTTTCAGGAAACTGCTGTTTAACCGCATGTATAGTTGCCTTTAATTTAGAGGGTGAATGGGCGAAATCTTTGTAAACAGTCGCACTATCGGTCATTCCCAAGAGCTCCAAACGGCGAGCAGCTCCTTTAAAACTGGCAATGGCCTGATAAAAAACCTCACTGGAAATGCCCAGTTTTTCACAAACTTTTTTTGCAGCAGTTAAATTTTGCAGGTTGTGCTCCCCAAACACCTGCAAGGCCACTTTACCCTCGGGTCCGTGTAAATAAGTAATACCATGTTCAATTTCGTAGCTAGGAATTTGGTAAGGAACCTTTTCAATATCCGTTTGCTTATTGCTAACTAATTTGTTCAGCGCTTCATCTAGTTCACAGTAAATTAAACTACCTCCCGGCTGCAGGGTATCAATAAATAAATCAAATTGCTGGATATAAGATTCCCAGGTGGGAAATACGTTGATGTGATCCCAGGCAATGCCACTAATCACACCGATATGGCCTTGATACAAATGGAATTTGGGTCTTCTGTCAATGGGCGAAGCCAGGTATTCATCACCTTCAATAACAATGATCGGTGCCTCTTCGGTAATTTTCACCATGGTATCGAAACCTTCGAGCTGGGCACCTACCAAATAATCAAAATCTTTGCCGGCAAATTGCAAAACATGTAAAATCATGGAAGTAATGGTGGTTTTTCCATGACTGCCCCCGATGACCACCCGGGTTTTATGCTTAGACTGTTCGTAGATGTACTCCGGGTAAGAGTAAATTCGAAGTCCTAATTCCTTCGCTCTTAATAACTCGGGGTTATCAACCCTGGCATGCATTCCCAATATCACCGCATCCAAATCTGAAGTGACTTTCTCAGGAAACCAGCCGGCCACTTCCGGCAGTATATTAAATCGGGCCAAACGTGATTTTGAAGGCTCATTGATTACATCGTCAGAACCTGTAACCTCATAGCCTTTCTTAGCCAGCGCAATAGCCAGGTTATGCATCGCACTTCCGCCTATGGCAATAAAATGTACTTTCATATTATTTTTTGATGAATTTGGCGGCCGTCCAGTCCTTATTTACCCGGTGTACTTGATAAACCAAATCCAGAGAAGATGCCTTTTCTTTCAAAATCTCCAGATCTGGATGCTCATAGAATCCACTCAGATACAGTTTGCCTCCCGGGAGGAGTACCTCCGAATAGCGATCTAACTGATCGAGCAAAATATTTCGGTTGATATTGGCCAAAATGATATCATATGACGTGTTAGGGATTGCTTCTTTTGATCCGCAATAAGCCTGGATACGGCTGCAATCATTCAGTGTCGTGTTTTCGATGGTGCTTTCAAAGCATAAATGATCATAGTCAATGGCATCTAAATTCACAGCACCCAATTTCTCGGCCAAAATGGCTAAAATGCCCGTTCCACAGCCCATATCCAATACTTTTTTATCCTCAAAATCCTCCTCCAACATCATTGCCATGATGAGCGAGGTTGTTTGATGGTGCCCGGTACCGAATGCCATTTTCGGATCGATCACAATCTCATATGGAAATTCCGGACGAGCCAAATGAAAAGTAGCCCGTACATAAATTTGATCTGCAATTACAATGGGTTCGAAATTACTTTCCCAAACAGCATTCCAGTTTTGGGTTTGGATCTCTGTTTTTTGAAAAGTGAACTCAGCTACTGCCAGATGAGCTTTAAGCACATCTTTCAATAACTCTTCATTATATAAATTGAAAGGAATATAGGCGTCAAAGCCAGCATCTGTATCTTCAAAAGTATCAAAACCCAGATCCGCCAATTCAGAAATTAATAGATCCTGATGAAAATTTTCCCCTTTAACTTGGGTAAAAATTATTTTGCAATGGCTCATCGGCTATTAAAGGTTTTCACGATATCAACAAAATCACGTGATTTTAGCGAAGCCCCGCCAATTAATCCACCGTCGATATCTGCCTGAGCAAATAGTTCAGCGGCATTTTTAGGATTACAGCTTCCTCCGTACAAAATACTGATTTCCTCTGCCAGTGCAGCACCATATGCATCAGCAATGGTTTTTCTAATGAATGCATGCACTTCTTGCGCTTGTTCGGGCGATGCAGTGAGACCGGTACCAATGGCCCAAACGGGTTCGTAGGCCAGTATTACCTGTTTGAGTGCTTCAGCAGCCAAATGAAATAATCCCTTGTTTAATTGTTGTGCGATGATGGCTAAAAAATTTCCCGACTCCCGTTTTTGGAGGGTCTCACCAATGCAAAAAATTGGGCTGAGTCCATTTTTGAGAGCAGATTTTACTTTTTCTGCCAATAACTCGTCACTTTCTCCAAAGTACTGACGGCGCTCCGAATGACCTATAATGACATACTTAGCGCCAACAGACTGAATCATGGCAGCCGAAACCTCACCTGTAAAGGCGCCTGCGTCTGCCTGATGACAATTTTGAGCACCAATAAACACCTTTGAACTATTTTTGGCCAATTGACCGAGTGTACTTAAATGTATAAATGGTGGACAAACAATAACTTCTTGATTTCCAAGTATTTCATCATCAATCATGGTCAAAACTTCTGAAAATAAGGCGGTACCAGAAGTATAATCCTGATTCATTTTCCAATTTCCTGCAACAATCTTCTTTCTCATATTTCTATAAATAGAGGTTTAAAATCTCCGATACTGTTCTGTTAATTCAAATACTTTGCTCAAAATATCTTTCTCTGTTTGATCAAATTCTCTATTCCGGCGTTCATAAACTAATTCGGCGGTTTCAAAGACTTTATTTAGAGCATACACTTCAAAACCCTGAGCTCCTCCCCATGCAAAGTCGGGTACATAATTACGTGGATAACCCGCTCCAAAAACATTCGCACTCACCCCAACAACTGTTCCCGTATTGAACATGGTATTGATGCCGCATTTGGCATGATCGGCCATGATGAGTCCACAAAATTGTAATCCGGTTTTTCTAAAACTCTGTTTCTTATAATCCCACAAACGGACTTCGGCGTAATTATTTTTCAGATTGGAATTATTCGTATCGGCACCAATATTACACCATTCTCCCAATACCGAATTTCCCAAAAACCCTTCGTGACCTTTAGAAGAATAAGCCTGTAAAATCGAATTATTTACTTCACCACCCACCCGGCAATGTGGGCCAATGGTAGTAGCTCCGTAAATTTTGGAACCCATTTTAACCTGCGAATATTCGCATAAAGCAAAAGAGCCACGAATATGACTGCCTTCCCAAACCTGGGTATTTTTGGCCAAATAAATGGGCCCTTCCAATGTGTTAAAAGTGCTGCAATACGCTATTGCACCCTCTTCTGCGAAGAAATCATCCCCCAGTATAGTGTTGCTACTGTCGATCGAGGCGGATTTACGTCCGGAGGTAAGTAGTTTGAAATCCTTACGAAGTTCGATGTCGTTGAGCTTAAACAAATCTTCCGGATAGCTGATTTTCACAAAATCATGCTTGTAGGTAATTGATTTGTATGATTTGGAATCATTTTCGAAAGATTGAACACCTTCCGCATCCAAGCGAAGGGCGATGAGGAATTCATCCTGAACCAAAGCTTCTCCCATTTGCAGGGCAAGCATTGCCTCACAAAGCGCTTCATCGGGGCAAACCGAACCATTGATCAATAAATTATCTGTTTCGATTTGAAATGGAAACTTAAGCTGTAAATAATCTACGGTCTTAAAAGATACCGGCTTATCCGGAAATCGTTTAGCCCATTTCTCGGCAATGGTTAAAATCCCGATACGCAAGTCGGCAACAGGCCGCGTGTAAGTAAAGGGAAGCAGACGCTCTCGAGATGGTTCGTCAAAAAGAATGATGCGCATTTAACAAAAATAAAAAAAGTCCCGACTGTTAGGCCGGGACTTCGGTATATTTTGGGTTAATAAATTACTTCTTGTTTGCGTAACGGTTTTTGAATTTGTCGATACGACCAGCGGTATCTACCAATTTCATCTTACCGGTAAAGAATGGATGCGAAGTGTGAGAAATTTCCAATTTTACCAATGGATATTCATTTCCATCTTCCCATTTGGTGGTTTCTTTGGTTTCAATGCATGATTTGGTCAGGAAAGCATAGTCGTTAGACATGTCTTTGAAAACCACTAATCTATAGTTTTTTGGATGTAAATCAGCTTTCATCTTCTTTCAATATCTTTTTTGAGAGGGGCAAATATAGCGTTAAAAGTCAAAACAAAAAAATCATAAGGTAAAAAATATTATGATTTAATCTCCTGACAAAGTTCCACCAAAACGCCATTGGCATCTTTCGGATGTACAAAACATACCAGTTTATTATCGGCTCCCATTTTTGGCTGCTCGTTCAATAGGGTAAAACCTTCCTTTCTTAAGCGATCCATTTCTGCGTAAATATCATCAACTGCAAAAGCAATGTGATGAATGCCTTCACCCCGCTTTTGAATGAATTGGTGAATAGCACTCTGTTCTGCGGTAGCTTCCAAAAGCTCCACCTTGCTATCTCCCACTTTGAAAAACGCTGTACTGACATGCTCCGATGCAACCTCTTCAATTTTGTAGTGTTTCACCCCGAGCAGTTGCTCGTATGTTTTGCAACTACTTACTAGGTCTTTTACAGCAATGCCAATATGTTCGATTTTTTTCATTTCCAGAACTTTGTTACAAAAATGACGATTTTATGGCGAATTTACCACGTAAAACAACATTTTCTTCAACGTATTTTTTCTATCTTTGTATCTGAATTTAAACTGATTCCAAATAAAACAGATGAAAATCCCTGTATATCTTGATAATAATGCAACCACACCCATGGATCCAAGGGTACTGGAAGCAATGTTGCCTTATTTTACCGAAAAATTCGGAAATGCGGCCAGTCGCAACCATGCTTTCGGCTGGGCTGCTGAAGAAGGTGTTGATTATGCCCGTGAACAAGTGGCTCAATTGATTGGTGCTAACGAAAAAGAAATCATTTTCACTTCTGGCGCTACCGAGGGAGATAATTTAGGTATAAAAGGTGTTTTTGAAATGTATCAGGACAAGGGTAATCATATCATTACCTGCACCACAGAACACAAAGCAGTTTTAGATACCTGCAAACACTTGGAAAAACAAGGCGCTCGCGTAACTTATCTGGATGTTAAGTCTGATGGCTTAATTGATTTGAAAGAATTAGAAGCAGCCATGACCCCTCAAACCATTTTGGTTTGCATCATGTACGGCAATAATGAAATCGGAGTAATCCAACCGGTGAAGGAAATTGCTGCAATTGCTCACAAGCACGGTGCTTTATTTATGACCGATGGTACACAAGCAGTTGGAAAAATTCCGGTGAATGTGGATGCTGATGGCATTGACCTGATGGCATTTACCGGCCACAAAATGTATGGACCTAAAGGTGTAGGTGCTTTGTATGTTCGTCGCAAAAACCCAAGAGTAAAAGTAACTGCCCAAATGGACGGTGGTGGTCACGAGCGTGGTATGCGTTCGGGCACACTAAACGTTGCAGGAATTGTTGGCTTTGGAAAAGCGGCCGAAATTTGCCGTTTGGAAATGGATTCTGAGGCGAAACGTTTAGCCGCATTACGCGACAAACTGCAATCTTCCCTGTTAGAATTAGAAGAGAGTTATGTGAACGGAAATGTAGAACATCGTTTGCCACATGTAGCAAATATCTCTTTCAAATATGTGGAAGGCGAAGGCCTGATGATGGCTATGAAAGACCTGGCAGTTTCATCTGGCTCTGCATGTACTTCTGCTTCCTTAGAGCCGTCTTACGTATTAAAAAGTTTAGGCCTCTCTGATGATTTGGCACACTCTTCGATACGTTTTGGTTTAGGACGTTTTACCACCGAAGAAGAAGTGGATTACGCAATTGAGGTCACCAAAAAAGCGGTAAACCACTTACGTGATCTTTCTCCATTGTGGGAAATGTTTAAAGAAGGAATCGACCTGGATAAGGTTGAATGGGTAGAACACTAATCAATTTGCTAATTTGTCGATGAGACTGTTAGCAGATGAAAAAAAATAAATAAAACAATTGAAATATAGACAAATTGTCTAATCAATAAATCGAAATATTATGGCATATTCAGATAAAGTAATTGATCATTACACCAATCCACGTAATGTGGGCACGCTCGACAAAAGCAAAAACAATGTGGGCACTGGTTTAGTTGGTGCACCAGAATGCGGTGACGTGATGCGTTTACAGATTGAAGTAGACAGCAACAATGTGATTACCGACGCCAAGTTTAAAACTTTTGGATGTGGTTCTGCCATTGCTTCTTCATCATTAGCAACCGAATGGCTAAAAGGTAAATCAATTGATGACGCCATTGCTATCGATAACATGGATATCGTAGAAGAATTGGCTTTACCACCGGTAAAAATCCACTGTTCTGTATTAGCAGAAGATGCAATTAAAGCAGCCATCAACGATTATCGTGTAAAAAACGGCATGACTCCTATCGAGTCCGAAAAAAGTCATCACTAAGACAAAACCATGGTAAGTGTTACCGACAAAGCCAAAGAGAAAGTGGAAAGCCTGATGCAAGAAGCAGGTTTAGACCACTCTTATTTCCTGCGTGTTTCTGTGCAGGGAGGAGGCTGCTCTGGTTTAACTTACAAATTAGATTTTGACAACGAAGAGAAAGCTGGCGATCAGTTTTTTGAAGATAAAGGTGTCCGCATGGCATTGGATATGAAATCTTTTCTTTACCTGGCGGGTACCGAATTAGATTTTACAGATGGGCTGAATGGCAAAGGATTCAATTTTAACAATCCAAATGCCAGCAGAACCTGCGGATGCGGTGAAAGTTTTTCAGTTTAATAAGGGTTAATTAACATATAAGAGGGCAAAGAAATTTGCCCTTTTGTTTTTTAGGCCGATTGCGTATAATTGCTAACTAACCAACCCCTTAATTAACCAATAAGGATATGAGTCTAATAAACGAACATACTACCATTCCTAAACTTTTAAGGAATGTAGTTCAACACGTACATCCAGAGAATCATACTTTTTTAAAGCATAAAGTTGGAGCTAACTGGGAAGAAATTTCTTTCAAAAAGGTCTTAGATACCGCCGATGCCATCTCGAGCTACTTGCTCGACATCGGAATTAAAAAAGAGGATCGCCTTGCACTGATTATTGAAAACTGCCCGGATTATATTTTTTACGATCAGGCTTTGCAGCAAATTGGCGCAGTAAACGTTTCTGTGTATCCTACCCTCAGTGAAAATGAGATAGAATATATTCTAAAAGATTGCGGCGCTAAAACAATTTTAGTGGGTAACCCTTATCTGTTCCGTAAAATTTTAAAAATTAGCAATAACTGTCCGGATTTAATCAGGATCGTCCCCGCTTTTGACGACTACCAAAAATACTTTGAAAATCAAAGTATCAATGCGGGTATCTTGTCATTCAAAGAATTAATCAAAGAAGGTGAACAAACCATTGAGGTTCATCGTAAGGAATTAAATATTTTGAGAGATGAGGTCCTTCCCAGCGATCTTTCCTCATTAATTTACACTTCTGGTACCACTGGGACTCCAAAAGGCGTAATGCTTACGCACTCAAATTTTGTGGAGAATGTAAGAGTCTGCTTGCAGCAAATCCCGGTGATTGACCATAACGAAACCTTTCTGTCGTTTTTACCACTTTCTCACGTTTTTGAACGAACAGCCACCTATCATATTTGCTGCGCCATGGGCTGTACCATCGCCTTTGCACAAAGTCTCGAACTTTTGGCAAAAAACATGACCGAAGTTAGTCCAACCATCATGGCTTGTGTACCTCGGTTATTGGAACGCATCCATGATAAAGCTATGAAAAATGGTACTGCAGCTGGCGGCTTTAAAGCTCATATCTTCTTGTGGGCTTTAAAAACAGGGCAAAACTACCGTGAGATACTCGAGTCGGGTAAAAAACCGAGTGCGATACTTGGCTTGCAACAAAAACTCGCTGAAAAGTTGGTTTTCAGTAAAATCAAAGAGAAAACTGGCGGACGCCTTAAGTTCATGATATCGGGTGGTGCGGCCTTACCAAAAAATATCGGTGAGTTTTTCGGCAATTTGGGAATCAAGATCTTAGAAGGTTTTGGTTTAACCGAAACTTCGCCAGTGATGTCAGTGACCGAATACCATCGTCAGGTGTATGGCACCGTTGGTCGTATAATTCCAGGCATTGAAGTAGGTATTCAGGATGTAGAAACTAAAAAGCTAATCACCGTTCAGAATCACGATAGTTTTAACGAAACTTTTGAGTGTGGCGAGGGTGAGGTAGTGGTTCGTGGGCATTGTGTAATGAAAGGCTACTGGAACAAACCGGAAGAGACTGCCAAGGTGATCGACCAAGAGGGCTGGTTCCATACCGGAGATGTGGGCCGCTTTTTCAAAGGCAACCTACAAATCACAGATCGGATCAAAAACATGCTGGTAAACGCCTATGGTAAAAACATCTACCCAACTCCGGTAGAAAACACTTACCTCAAGAGCCCGAAAATTGAGCAGATCTTTTTGATTGGCGATAAACGCGAATACATCACGGCTATTTTGGTGCCTGCTCGCGAAACGCTACAGGAAACCTTCAACCTGAAAGATGAATTTTTCAATCAGACGGAGCCGTTTATCAGCGATGAACAGATCCTGAATTGGGTAGAAGACGATGTTAAAAATCTCTCGAATGAATTAGCCAAATTTGAGCGTATCAAGCATTTTAAATTAAAACGAAATCCATTCACCATAGAAGATGGAGAAATGACCCCTACCCTGAAAACTAAACGCAAGGTGATTGAGCAAAAATATGCTGCAGCGATTGATGAGCTGTATGCCGAAGAAATGGCATAAAAACGCTATTTTTGCACAAATTTAAGCACGAAATGAGTATAGGTTTATCTGAACAGGAGATTTTACGCCGGGAGGCGATGGCTGAGCTGCGCAATTTGGGCATTGACCCCTATCCGGCTGAGGCTTTTGAGGTGAATGCTTTTGCGGCCGACATTAAGGAGAACTACGAACGGGATAAAACTGCGTATAAGAACATCAGCATGGCTGGCCGCATCATGAGCCGCCGCATCATGGGCAGTGCATCATTTGCCGAAATTCAAGATTCAAGCGGTCGTATTCAGATCTACCTAAACCGCGATGAAATTTGCCCTGCTGAGGATAAGACCTTATACAATACCGTATTTAAAAAATTGCTCGATATTGGTGATTATGTGGGCATACATGGCTATGTTTTCACCACCCAAACCGGCGAAATTTCGGTCCATGTAACTTCGTTCAAGGTGTTATCGAAATCGCTGAAACCCCTCCCCATTGTGAAACGCGATGAAGAAGGCAACACCTACGATGGCTTTACAGATCCCGAGCTTCGTTACCGCCAGCGTTACGTAGATTTGACGGTTAACCCGGAATTCAAGCATATTTTCATGAACCGCTCGAAGGTGATCAACACCATGCGGAATTATTTCGACAGCCAGGGCTGGATGGAGGTAGAGACACCGATTCTACAGCCGGTTCATGGCGGTGCGGCGGCACGTCCGTTTAAAACACACCACAACACGCTGGATATGCCCTTGTTCCTGCGTATTGCCAACGAATTGTACCTCAAACGTTTAATCGTAGCGGGTTTTGATGGAGTTTATGAGTTCGGTAAAATGTTCCGCAACGAGGGCATGGACCGTACACACAACCCGGAGTTTACTTCGATGGAGATCTATGTGGCTTACAAGGATTATGTGTGGATGATGGCCATGGTAGAAGAATGTTTGGAGAAAGTGGCTACTGCGATTCATGGCACGCCTAAAGTGAAAGTGGGCGAGCATGTGATTGATTTTGCCGGACCGTACGAGAAATTATCGATGTACGATTCGATTAAGAAATATGCCGGAATTGATATTTCGGAAATGGATGAGACCGGTTTACGTAAAACATGCAAAGACCTGGGTATTACCGTGGACGATACAATGGGCCGCGGTAAACTGATCGACGAGATCTTTGGTGAGAAGGTAGAAGCCAACCTCATTCAGCCGACTTATATTACCGATTACCCGATCGAAATGACACCGCTGGCGAAAAAGCACCGCAGCAAGGATGGTTTAGTAGAGCGTTTCGAATTATTTGTAATGGGTAAGGAAATTGCCAATGCCTACTCGGAGCTGAACGACCCGATCGATCAGCGGGAGCGTTTTGAAGACCAGCTGAAACTGGCCGATCGTGGCGACGAGGAAGCCATGGCCATGGATGAGGACTTTTTACGTGCCCTTGAGTACGGCATGCCGCCTACTTCGGGTTTAGGTATTGGTATTGACCGTTTGGTGATGCTGATGACCAACCAAAGCACCATTCAGGAAGTATTGTTTTTCCCGCAGATGCGCCCCGAGAAAAAAGCCAAGGTGGCTTCTGTTGAGGATTTCGTTACTGCGGGTGTACCTGCCGAGTGGGTGATTGTGGTTCAGAAAATGGGCTTCCTGACCGTAGAAGAACTAAAAGCAGCCAACCCGAACAAGGTGTTCAACGACCTCGGTGGAATGCGCAAAAAACTAAAACTGGATATTACCATGCCTGCCAAAGAGGCGGTGATGGCCTGGTTTGAATAACAAAAAAGCCCTCCGAAAATTCGGAGGGCTTTTTTGTTCGTAGTACTGGTTATCTGTACCCCCTCACCTGCTGGGTGCGGTCGAGTTGCCCCATTTGCGCCTGCATCATTTTGATCTGTTCAGCTAATAATTTATTCTTGTCGGCCTTCTTGGCTTCTTGTAACAACTGTGTCGCTTCACGCTTATTACGCTTGGCCATGGCAATTCCAGCCAAACTTAACTTGGCTAAGGCAATGTTATGATCCATGGTCATACCATAGGAAAGGGCACGCTTGAAATATTTTTCCGATTGCATCGGTGCTTTTCGGCTTTCAATCAAACCCAGCAGTAAATGGTAATATCCGTACTGCACGCTGATCAACTCTCTTTCGTAATTTTTAATTTTCTGCAACCAGGCTTCAGCCTTATCCATATTTTCTTTACGTAAGAAGTATTGCGCAATCAACATTTTTTCGTTGAAGAAAAAAGTTACAAAAATTAAAATAGCGATCAATACTCCAACAATACCCAAGCCCCAATAACCGAAAACCATACCGGTAATAGCACCTCCCAAAACAGCAATTCCTATAATCAATCTCAAAATGTTTGGCATAATCATTTAGTATTTTCTTGTGCAAATATCCGATAAATCTGGCAATTAAACCTTATCAAAAAGTATATTTGAATGATTATGGCGGCAAATCTCCATCCTTCGTGGCAAACTTACCTGGAACCTGAACTTCAAAAAGATTATATGCTACAATTGAAAACGTTTTTAGCAAGCGAAAAAAAGAACGGATATACCATTCTGCCTAAAAGCGAAGAAGTTTTCAATGCTTTCAATCATACGCCATTTGATGCGGTAAAAATTGTCATTCTGGGGCAAGACCCTTATCATGGCGTCGGTCAGGCGCATGGCCTTTCCTTCTCCGTTCGCAAAGGAGTAGCCATTCCACCCTCTTTGCAAAATATTTACAAAGAATTACAAACTGATATCTCTGGATTCCAATATCCGCCACACGGCGAACTTACGCAGTGGGCCGATCAGGGAGTACTCCTGCTCAATGCCACCCTCACTGTCAGATTAAGCCAGGCAGGCTCCCATCAAAATAAAGGCTGGGAGCAATTCACCGATACAGCAATTGCATCATTAAATGAACACCGTGAAGGCTTAATCTTTATGCTTTGGGGTAGATTTGCTCATAACAAAATCCCACTAATTGACACCCAGAAACACCACGTACTTAAAGCTGCTCACCCCTCTCCCTTTTCGGCTTACAACGGCTTTTTCGGCTGCCAGCATTTTTCCAAAGCAAATGAAATTTTAATCCAGCAAAAAAAATCGCCAATTGATTGGCAGATTAGCTAGTTGCCCCCATTTAAAAATCTCTTTTACCACATTTCAGGTTGTTTTGTAATAAAATCCTTTTTGCTTTGCAGCAATATTTAGACTAATCTAAATTTTTAATTAGATTTGTTTAAAATTATCATTGATGAATTCTTTCACGGAAGAAAATTACCTGAAAACCATTTTCCATTTAAGCGAAAGGGCCGACGGGCCGGTTGCAACAAACAGCATCTCGGAGCTAATGGGCAACAAAGCAGCTTCGGTAACAGACATGCTGAAGAAATTAGCGGAAAAGGAATTGATCCATTATGTTAAATATCAAGGCGTGAGTCTAACAAATAAAGGAAAAGAAACCGCCATCGCAATTATTCGCAAACACCGGCTATGGGAGGTGTTTTTGGTAGAGAAACTCGGTTTTAAATGGGATGAAGTACATGCTATTGCAGAGGAGCTGGAACATATTAAAGCACCGGAACTGGTAGATCGTTTGGACGCATTTTTGGGGCATCCAAGCCACGACCCTCATGGTGATCCCATACCCAATAGCCATGGAGAATTTCAAAAAAATGAATGGGTCCTCTTATCAAAAATGAATCCCGGACAAACTGGAATTCTTTCAGGTGTGAGCGAACATTCTACGGTGTTTCTTCAATACCTGGAGCAACAGGGGTTACTACTCGGCACCCGTATCAAACTGGAAGAAGTTATGGCTTTTGATGGCTCATTAAAATTATTAATCAATCAGAGTCAAAGTTTATCCATAAGCCGTGAGGCAGCAAAAAATTTATTGATGCTACATGAAAACTAAACAAAAAACATCGTTAAGCGAAGTACATGCTTCGGTGAATATCACTAACAAAACCGGTTACAGAAAACTATTTGCGTTTCTTGGCCCCGCTTATTTGGTGAGCGTGGGCTACATGGACCCGGGTAATTGGGCAACCGACATTGCGGGGGGCAGTCAGTTTGGTTATCAGCTGATTTGGGTATTACTCATGTCGAACTTAATTGCGGTCTTGTTACAAACTTTAAGTGCCCGCTTAGGCATTGTTGGGGGTATGGATTTGGCTCAGGCTTCCAGAAATGCTTACCCCACATGGGCCAATTATCCATTATATGTACTGGCACAAATTGCCATTGTAGCTTGCGATCTCGCCGAAATTATCGGAATGGCCATTGGATTGAACCTGCTTTTTGGCCTACCGCTCATCTGGGGGATATCAATCACTATTTTCGATACTATCTTACTGCTCTTTTTATTACACAAAGGCATTCGATTGATGGAGAGCTTCATCATCTCGATGGTATTTGTAGTAGGCGTTTCGTTTTTAATGGAGATGTTTATTGTGCAGCCTGCCACCGCAGAGATTTTAACCGGATTTAAACCATCGGTGCTTAGCGGGGAAGCTTTATACATTGCCATTGGGATTATTGGTGCTACAGTAATGCCACATAACTTGTACCTGCACTCTTCATTGGTACAAACCCGAAAGATAGAACGTAGCGAAAAGGGAATTAAGGAGGCCCTTAAATTCAATTTGATGGACACCACCATCGCCCTTAATCTGGCATTTCTGGTCAATTCTGCTATCCTGATTCTAGCTGCGGCCGCTTTCTACAAAAATGGTTTATACGAAGTGGCTGAAATTCAAGATGCTCATCAGTTATTGAAACATATTTTCGGGTCGCTGGCTCCCACCCTCTTTGCTATTGCCCTCATTGCATCAGGACAAAGCTCTACGATTACCGGCACTTTAGCGGGACAAATTGTGATGGAGGGCCATTTAAACTTACGCATACAGCCGTGGCTGCGAAGGCTGATCACTCGTTTACTGGCCATTGTTCCAGCATTTTTAACCATCATTTATTTTGGGGAAGAATCACTGGGTGAATTATTGGTTTTAAGCCAGGTGGTGCTCAGTTTGCAATTGGGATTTGCCATCATTCCTCTTATTCATTTCAACTCCGATAAAAAGCTGATGGGCCAATTCAGTATCAAAACCTGGGTCAAAATCCTGGCCTGGATCAGTGCTACCATCATTATCGGATTAAATGTAAAATTGGTTTTTGAGGAGATTGCTGGCTGGCTGGCAATTGCCGAAAGCACCTGGTGGATTTATGGTTTGGTCATCCCGCTTGCCATTGGAGTTGGTTTATTGTTATTGTATATCCTGATTTACCCCTTGTGGAAATCAGAATCGGGCAAAACGATGGACATCCCTCATGGAGAGGCTCAAGCAATTAACGGCATTAAACCGATCATATATGAAAAAATCGGCATCACGGTCGACTTTTCAGACAAAGATCTGGACACCCTTAGACATGCGGTACTACAAGGCGGTAAAAACGCAAAATACCTGCTGATCCATGTGGTTGAAACCGCCGGAGCACGTTACCATGGAGCGGAAGTTATGGATCTGGAGACCGGGGTTGACATCGAAAACCTAAAAAAATATCAAGTCAATCTCAAGGATTTGGGATATGAGGCCAATTTTCAAATTGGTTATGGTGCTACCGCCAAAGAAATAGTAGATATTGTAAATGCGGAGCAAATCGATCTTTTGGTGATGGGAGCACATGGTCATCGTAACCTGAAAGATGTCATTTTTGGAACCACTGTAAACAAAGTAAGACACCGGGTGAATATACCGGTGCTAATTGTTAATTAATCAAAAATGAGAAAAACCTGTTTGATATGCTGTTTTATATTTACTCAAGCTTTTGCACAGCAAAGCCCGAGCATAAAAAAGCAATTTCACCTGTTTAAACCTACTCCAAAAAATTTAATGAGAGGTTTAGAAACCGACCGACCGGATATTACTGAAAGTGCCTATTCGGTAGATGCAGGGCATTTTCAAATTGAAACTGATTTATTCAAGACTGTTAAAAACGGCACCCGAAGCAATTATACCAGACAAAATTTCTATAACCTGGCTAATCTGAAAATCGGATTGAATAATCACTCCGACTTACAATTGGTAGTTGAAAATTATGTAACTGAAACAGTTCGCTTGGGAGACCATTTAAGCAGGAGCGGTGGTTTTGGACAATTAACGCTTCGCTATAAACATAATTTATGGGGTAATGATGAAGGTAAAACAGCCTTGGCCGTGATGCCCTACCTCAGCTTTCCGACCGGCAAGTTTGTAGCACACCACAGTATAGAAGGAGGGATCATTTTCCCATTTGCACTGGCTTTGAACGATGATTGGAGTATGGGAGCACAGGCAGAGATTGATTTCATTAAAACCGAGCCGGGATATGATCAACAGGTATTGAACTCGATAACTTTTGCAAGAGATTTTGCTAAAAATTGGAATGCCTTCATAGAAAGTTATTATACCTATCAGCTAAAAGCAGCTATTTTCAATTTTTCAGTCAATGGTGGCATTTCTTACTCCATCTCCGATAATTTGAAATTAGACAACGGTTTTAACTACGGCCTTACCAAAAACACAGATAAAGTTTATTTCACCGGATTTTCTTTCAGATATTAGTACAAAATTTGAGTCATGTCTGCCGATCTGAATATCCGTAACAAAAAAGCTTATTTCGAGTATCATATTCTCGAAGAATTTGTTGCGGGGGTTAAGTTATTGGGTACGGAGATCAAATCGATCCGAGAAGGAAAAGCAAACATTAACGATGCCTTTTGTGCTTTCCTCCATGAGCAGCTGTATGTGAGAAATATGCATATTGCAGAATACTCTCACGGATCATTCTACAATCACGAAGCTAAACGCGATCGGGTTTTATTACTCAACAAAAAAGAATTGAACAGACTCAAAGCCAAAACTGAGGAAAAGGGTTTCACCATTATTCCTTTAAAAATGTTCATCAGCGACCGCGGATACGCCAAATTACTCATTGGCTTGGCCCAGGGTAAAAAACTCTACGACAAACGGGAGAGTTTAAAAGAGCGTGATGCAAAGATCGAGCTACAAAGAGTAATGAAACGTTAAAGCTACCAGGCCTGATCGCCCACCAGAGGCACAAAACGGAAGGTATCTAACACAATTTTTTCGTATTCGGTTTCAGAAACACGCAACACCGTCACCATTTTCTGTTCCTTACTATCTCCTACCGGTATCACCAGAATTCCGCCAATTTTAAGCTGCTTCAACAAAACCTCGGGTACTACTGGAGCGCCGGCTGTGACAAGGATTTGGTCATATGGTGCATGCTCAGGAATACCCAATGATCCATCCCCCAGGAAAAACTCCGGTTGATAACCCATTTTGGGCAATACTTCTTTGGTGCGTTCGTATAATTTCTCCTGACGCTCGATAGTGTATACTTTAGCTCCCAACTCTACCAAAATACAAGTTTGATAGCCAGATCCGGTACCAATTTCTAAGACCTTATTCCCTTTACG
Source organism: uncultured Sphingobacterium sp. (assembly GCA_964580845.1). Taxonomy (GTDB): domain Bacteria; phylum Bacteroidota; class Bacteroidia; order Sphingobacteriales; family Sphingobacteriaceae; genus JAIPAN01. The sequence goes on along the minus strand of CAZOLA010000004.1, from coordinate 11,852 downwards.
AACATGCAGCAGCTCAGTTTGATAAGCCACAGTATAAGGCTGAGAAATGGTTTGTCCTTCACCAATGGGGAAAGCGATGTCCTTATAAGCCTGATTCCAGAAAGTTTCATCAAAAAAATAGTGACGAGGAACTTTCCCGATGGCAGCCAGTACTTTCTCATCAGCAATTCCACGCTCTTTTAACAAAGCCACCAGTTTTTTTCGAGCTCCTTGTTCTCGGTAATTATCAATCAGTTTATAAGCCATCTCACATTATTTATAATTCGCAGCAAAAATAAAAAGCCATTAATAAGGATCAACATCTATTTGAATAATGCTGCCCTTGGCCAGTGGTTCGGTTTCAAATTTTTGAATAATTTGCTGTAATGCCGCCTTTAGTTTTTGTACAGATATTCCCTCTTTCTCCACCTTGATCAATATCTTTTGGATATAATAATTTCGAATCCTACTCACCAGAGGCGCTTCTGGGCCCAGAACACGATCTCCAAATTGTTGTTTTAAAATCAGGGCAAAATGATTCGCAATCTGGTTCAATTTAGACTGATCTTTATGTTTGATATCTAAATTAATCAATCGATACATGGGTGGATAATGGTAATTTCTTCGCTCTATGAGTTCTGTCTCGAACAATTGCTCATAATTGTTGTTGAGCACCTGCTGCAACACGCGGTGTTGAGTATCGTAAGCCTGAATGATCACCTTGCCCTGCTGATCACGACGACCGGCCCTTCCAGCCACTTGGGCCATGAGCTGGTAGCTGCGCTCAAAAGCCCTAAAATCAGGGTAATTGAGCATGGCATCCGCATTGATGATCCCAATGGTACTCACCTTTTCAAAATCCAAACCCTTTGCCACCATTTGTGTACCTACTAAAATATCAATCCGGCCATCTTCAAAATCGTTCAGCAATTGCTGAAATCCATGCTTAGTGCGGGTCGCATCTAAATCCATCCGGGCAATCTTTGCTTCCGGAAAAATTAAACTCAATTCATCTTCAATTTTTTCGGTGCCATAACCTTTTTGTTCAATTTTAGCAGAGCCGCAAGCCGCACAATTAGCAAGCAAATCATGACGATAGCCGCAGTAATGGCAGTGTAGCTTTCCACTGCTTTTATGATAGGTTAAACTGACATCGCAATGCAGGCATTTGAGGCTATGACCGCACGTTTGGCAAATCAACACGGGTGCATAGCCTCTACGGTTCTGAAAAAGGATAATTTGTTCCTGCCGGGACAAAGCCCCCCTCATCTCCTCTACTAGCACACTGGTAAAATGCGATTGCATGGTTTTGCGCTTCGTTTCTTCGGCAATGGAGACAATCTGAATAGCGGGCAGCTGAACGCCACCATAGCGCTCTTGAAGCGTTACAAGCCCATACTTGCCGATTTTGGCATTGTAATAACTCTCCAAACTGGGAGTAGCAGATCCTAATACAACCTTGCATTGATGCAACGCAGCCAAATAGATGGCGGTGTCTCTGGCATGATAACGCGGGGCTGGATCAAATTGTTTATAGGAATTTTCATGTTCCTCATCTACCACAATGAGGCCCAAATCATTAAATGGCAGGAAGACGGCCGAACGGGCTCCCAATATAACCTTAAACTCCCCTTTTTGAACTTTCTGCCAAATTTCTGCTCGTTCCTGATCACTGAATTTAGAGTGATAAACACCAATCTGGTTGCCAAAATATTGCTGTAATCGCTGGATGATTTGCGCCGTCAGTCCAATTTCCGGAAGCAGGTAAAGTACTTGTTTTTCTTGTTTAAGTAAGCCTTCTATTAAACGGATATAAATTTGTGTTTTACCAGATGCAGTTACGCCATGGAGTAAGGCAACTTCGTGATCCTGCAACGCTTTCTCCAGTTGCTCAAAGGCCTGTGTTTGACCTTCGTTCAATAAGAATCCTGGTTGAAGCTCCTCCTCATATTTCTTTAAGCGACTTACTTCTTTTTCATAGCTAACGAATAACTCTTTATCCAGGAGTGCTTTAAGCGCTGCAGGGCTGGCTGCACTATGCTCTAATAAATCCGACTTACTGACCTCTTCTTGGTTTTTACACAAATGCAGGAAGCCCAGCAAAAGGTCCAATTGCTTAGGGGCTCTTTCTAAGATTTGAAATAACTCTTTACGATTCTCTGGATCTTGGTAAAAGTGGTGTAATTTCAGGTATGTTTTCTTTCTGGCCTGATATTTTTCAATGATCTCTTCAGAAACAGAGATGATTCCTTTTTCGAGGAGTGATTTAATGATGGGGAAAACCGTTTTCTGTCCTAAGATTTTACTGATATCGCCCACCGAGAGTTCAGGCTGAATTTCCAGGGCATCCAGAATTAAGAACTCCTTGTCACTCAGAATCGATTTGTCAATTTCTATCCCAGAATTGAATAAAATCTTTGTTTCACTGGCTAATTTAAGTGCCGAAGGTAGGGCTGCCTGCATTATTTCGCCCATGGAGCACAAGTAGTAGGAAGCCATCCACTCCCATAATTTTAATTGCCTGGCGTTTACAATGGGCTGCTCATCCAGCACATCGATCAGGTACTTAGCTTCATAAGCAATTGGAGGCTGATCGCTAATGGCAGAAATGATGGCAGTATAAATCTTACTCTTCCCAAACTGAACAACCACCCGCTTACCCACAGCCACTTGTTCATTCAATTCAAATGGCACACGATAGGTATACGCCTTAGCCAGAGAAAGTGGCAAAATGACCTCCACAAAAAGGGTGCGCCTGTCTGGGCCGGAAACCTGATTGAATTGGAGCATTTAATTTTTCTTAAATCCGGATATTGCCAAAAAACCCCAACCAATAATGAAAAATAAGCCGCCAATGGGTGTTAGAGGACCCAAAACAGCGACCGGTAATTGTAAAATTTCACGTAAACTGAGCAAATAAAGCGAACCAGCAAACAATATAATGCCCAGTCCGAAAGACCAGGCGGCACGGTTTATAAATAGATTTTTAGGCATTAGGGCCAGCGCAAGCAGGGCCAGCGTATGGATAAAATGATATTGAACCGCTGTTTCCCAATTGCCAAGTGCTGCAGGGCCAATCAAGCTTTTTAAGGCATGAGCTCCAAATGCTCCAAAAATAACTGCCAGGGCAGCAGAAAAGGCTGCAATACTTACCAATCGTCTGTTCATATATTAATTTGGAAATTAGTGCTAAATTAAGAAATAGCGAGGCATAAGCGCACGAATAGCCTGGAATAATTTATAATTCAAAGGGCTGAATCAGCGCAAATCTTTCGGCTTGGTTGCAATGAAATCTTTAAGATAATATGGCTCGAAATAAGCCAAATCTTCAAAATCTTGAACCCGGAACTTTTCAAGAGCGATGCTGGTAAGATCGGCGGCTGAATTGATGTGGGATGAAAAAACGAATTCAGCACCTTGATACAGCGATTTACACTTTTCTGCTCCATCACCGAAAATATGGATGCGATAGGTATTAGAATATGCCTCGAAGGTATGTTCATCTAATATTTGAGCTTTCACCGGTTCTACCAAACTCAAATCCTGATTGAATATAGCCATGTAAACCTCCATGCGTCGGGCGTCGATCATGGGGCATAGCAAACTTTTAGATTCAACATCTACTTTTTTAGCAGCAGCCATTGCTGCCAAAGTTGAAACGGCGATTAATGGCTTGTCTAATGCATAACACAGACCCTTTGCTGTAGAAACTCCAATCCTCAATCCGGTATAAGATCCCGGCCCCATGCTCACCGCCACCGCATCTAATTCTTCGAGGGTTTTGCCCGCCTGCTTCATCACCTCTTCTACAAAAAGTGTGATGTGAGAAGCGTGAATATTAGCTTCATTCTGCTCTTTGAGGGCAATTACCTGACCATGCTGAGCCAGGGCGATGGAACAAGAGCGGGTTGCAGTTTCTATCTGTAAGATCAATGCCATGTGTATTCATATTAAGGTACCGGATCGTGACCGTGTGCCCCCCAAGGGTGACAACGCCCAATACGTTTAAGGGTCAACCAGGCACCTTTAAAAGGTCCGTGTTTCTGGATGGCTTCAATGCCATATTGCGAACAAGTGGGTGTAAAACGACAAGAACTTCCCAACAAGGGAGATAATAAATACTGATATAATTTAATGAGCAGTAAGAATATAGCCGTCAGGACTTTGTTCATTTGGCATCCCCTCCTGTCTGTGGTTGTAAATCCTTCATTAAATTCGACCATAATTTCTTCGATTTATCCTCCATCAAGCTAAAATCGTGTATTTCCTTGCCCACATAAACAATAGACAGCAGCAGGGTGCTTTCATCTGGAATAAAAGGATACAGATGCTGTGATTTTTGAAGCCGGTAAATTTCTCTAATCCTGCGCTTAATTAAGTTGCGGTCGACAGCACGTTTAAATTTGCGTTTGGGAACCTGAATAAGAACTTTTACAGGAACTTCCATCGAATTTACCAACAGATAGTTGACACGATAGGGGTATAAAAGAAAAGAAGAACCACTATGAAAAAGCTCATCAATGAGCTTTTGACTACATAATCGTTCTTCTTTTTTAAAAGTGTACATTTTTTGAATGCTTGAGCGGGTTCAGATCAATCTCTGACTGCTAATCCGCGTATAGCGGCAAGCCTTCAAAAATTATGCTTTATGACGACGCTCGTCAGAAACTGATAATCTTTTTCTGCCTTTAGCTCTTCTTGAAGCTAAAACCCGTCTGCCATTCGCTGTAGACATACGCTCTCTGAAACCATGTTTGTTTCTTCTTTTTCTCTGGGACGGCTGAAATGTTCTTTTCATGATGTTTAATCTTTACTCTCGAAAACAAGAGCGCAAATATAGACAGCTATTTCTTTAAATACAAATTTTGGAACAAAAATTAGCTGTTTGACTTCTTCAATAAATCCCTGATCTCGGTCAACAACTTTTGATCTTTGCTGAGTTCTGTTTTTACTGTCTCCTCACCCATTTTACGCTGCAGGGTATTGATGAATTTGATCAGCAAAAAAACACAAAAAGCGATGATTACAAACTGGATCACTGTATTGATGAAACTTCCATACTTAATGGCCACTTCCGGAATTTTTCGGGCTTCATCAGCTGACTGTAGCACAATCTTTTTATTTGCAAAATCAATTCCACCCAAAATATAGCCAATGGGTGGCATGATCATATCATCCACCAGGGCAGTTACAATTTTTCCAAAAGAAGCACCCACAATTACACCGACTGCCAGATCGATGACATTGCCACGCATGGCAAATTCCTTAAATTCTTTAATAAAACCCATTTTGTAATTGAATTGACTCATCAAATTTACCCATATACCAGCTATTATTCCATAATAAATCCATTGAATAAGGAGTTTAAATTGTCTGATTTAATGTAATTTTGTGCCGATATAGCATATGTTAAAACAACATCTACAGCAAAAACTTCTTCAGAAACTCTCTCCCCAGCAAATTCAGTTCATCAAATTGCTTCAAATCCCTACAGTATCTCTTGATACCCGGATCAAAGAAGAATTAGAAGAAAACCCAGCGCTGGAAGATCTGAGTTTAAGCAACATGAATGATTTGCCGGAAGAATACCCGGACCGTGACGAAGAGGAGCACTTGGGTGAAGGTGAGGAGGCAGAAAATTACGATGAATTCAATGTAGATGATTACCTGCAGGAAGACGATGTGCACGATTATGGGTCAAAATATGACCAAAATGGTGAAGAGGAAGATGAAAGAAAGGAAATCCCATTTGCGGTACAGGGTTCTTTTTTTGAAACGCTCCAGGCTCAATTAGATTTAATACCACTTTCTGATAAAGATTTCCTCATTGGGCGTCAAATCATTGGTAGTTTGGACGATGATGGCTATTTACGACGTCCTATCCTATCATTAATTGATGATTTGGCATTTTCGCAAAACGTATTTGCAGAAGAAGACGAAGTGGAGGAAATGCTCAAAATGATTCAACACTTTGACCCTCCGGGCATCGCAGCCAGAGATCTACAGGAGTGTTTGCTCATACAGTTGAGGAGAAAAGAACAAAACGAGGTGATCAAAAACGCCATCCTGATTGTAGAAAAATACCTCGATGAGTTTACGCGTAAACATTACGATAAGCTGGAGCGATCACTGAACATGAGCCCCGGATTGCTCAAAGAAGCGATTCAAGAAATTTTGAAGCTCAATCCGAAACCGGGTGACAGCTCTGAGATCAATTCGAAACAATTACAAATCATCCCCGATTTTCATATCCACAATAATGACGGTGTGCTCATTCTCACACTCAATGCCAAGAATGCCCCAGAATTACGGGTCAGCAGGTCGTACCAGGAAATGTTCCAACACTACGACAAAGCCTCCAAAAAGGATAAAAAAATGAGAGAGGCAGTTCAGTTTGTGAAACAAAAACTCGATTCGGCGAAATGGTTCATCGATGCCATCAAACAAAGGCAACAAACTCTGCTAAAAACCATGAATGCCATCATGCATTTTCAATACGAATATTTTTTAACCAGCGATGAGCGTAACCTGAAGCCCATGATCCTGAAGGATATTGCGGAGCAGATCGGCATGGATATTTCGACCGTATCGCGGGTAGCCAACTCTAAATACGTACAGACAGAATTTGGTACTTTTTTGCTCAAATCTTTCTTTTCAGAGGGTATTCAAATGGAAGGTGGAGAGGAAGTTTCGAATAAGGAAGTAAAAAAGATTTTGGAAGAGTGCATTGGGAATGAAGATAAAAGAAATCCGCTGGCTGATGAACGCCTTACCGAAATCCTTAAAGACAAAGGCTATAACATTGCCCGTCGAACGGTAGCCAAATACCGCGAAGCGATGAATATTCCAGTAGCCAGGTTGAGGAAAGAATTGTAAAAAGGTTTAAAATAAAAAAGGCTCCTGTGAAGAGGAGCCTTTGTGCGCCCACCTGGGCTCGAACCAGGGACCAAAAGATTATGAGTCTTCTACTCTAACCACTTTAACTATATCCTAAGGGCTATTTTATTGAGTTTTGATAAAAGTGCGCGATTAAATGAGCCAATTTAATGTACACTGAACCCAAAATCCATCACAGTAAAGACTTAAATAAGAGAGCCTATGTCCAATTCAATTATCATGGTAAGAGAGTGCGATTATACAATGGGAATTCTCTTGGCAAACAAATACATCCTAACAGAGCAAACAAACCAAAAGATAAAATCAAACTTCTAAACGAGTTATTGTTCGAGGTGAAAAATGCGCTAAAGAACAATACCTTCGAACTTGAAAAAGAGCCAAAAGAACCAGTTGAACATTTTTATACTACTGAGGAAATCCTCTCAATTGCGTTAAATAACAAACTCGAGACTGATATCAGCTCAGAGTATAAGCGCAACCTAAGGTATATTCATACTGATTTTATAAACTTTTTGACCCCATCAGAAAAGCTAGCAGAAGTTCATCAACTAAAGGTTTCGAGGATTGAATCATTCCTCAGCAGGTATAACTCATCAGGCACGTACTACATGAATAAACGTAGAGATCTAGGCGTATTGTTTTCAGCAGTCAGCAAATTATTACAAAAACCTCTTCTCTTGCTGAAGAGCACCAGTACCAGGAGAACCAAATGCAAGCTCCACAAGATTTATGAACCTGACCAATTAAGGGTTGTTTTAGCCTATTTAAAGCTACATCATCAGCATCTACACTTGTGTTGCCTCATCACCTTTGGATGCTTCCTAAGGCCCCATAAAGAGGTAAGAAAACTTACTGCTGGGCACTTCAAGAAAGGGATTACAGAGATCCACTTATCAGGAAGCGAGAACAAAGGATGTAAAGTGAGGGTGGTCTATGTTCCAGACTATGTTAAACAGGAGCTGGAGCACCTCCTACCCTCTTTAAAATCCACAGATAACATCTTCTCAAAAGAACTGAAACCTTATAACGAGGCTTATTTTAACACAGCCTGGACAAGGGCCTGGAGAAAAATGCACCATTTGGGTATCGTAGAGAAAAACCATACCATTTATTCCTTCAGACATACAGCTGCAGTAGATGTGTACCGGCGCACAAAAGATGTGAACCTGCTCAAGACTTTATTAGGCCATTCAAGTATTCTAGTCACGCTTAAATACTTACGTGGTTTGGGTGAATACAACGAGGAGGTGTTGAGGGGTGCTCTACCTCAACTGACAAGTTAATAGACTGTGTTTTAGTATCTCAATTATGTAATATTGCATATTTTGTGTTATAAAATATCTTTGTGTGAAATAATAGATGAGGTTAACAGATAAGTACGGTTTAAAGAGAAAATTGTGAAATTCAATTTAAGTTCTTAAAACCAGTGATTCGGTATAGTTAAAAGCTACTGAAATGAATTAATTTTTCACAACAAGGGCGCATCAAGCGCCCTTACTTTAAATCAGTTACAATGAAAAACTTTTTTTTAATTGTTTTATTTCTCTTTTCAGAAAACTCTGTAAAAGCTCAAAATTTTGATCTTGACTCACTTAAAAAAGTGACAAATAATGATACAATTACATTCATTTATATGACTGCACTTTGGTGTAAGCCATGTTTAGATAAAATGCCATATCTAGACGGCTATTTTTCAGCCACAAAAAAGCCATATAAATTAATATACTTATTCGATCGAGAGGGCTATAGTGGTGAAAAGCTAAATAAAATCTTCCCATTCATTGACTTTCGAAATAAAACTGTTTTTTTACCTATGAGGTATTATTCTAATGCGGCAATCCAAATAAACTCACATAAAAAGATTTTCAAGAAGTTTATCAATGACAATAAATCTACTTCACCAGTGATACAAAATATCGAAGAGTTCAATTTGTCATCTATTCTTGCAATAGATTCTAAAGGAAGGGGATTTGTGTTTGACGCACCAGACGCACCAAACACAAAAAAGTTATCTCTTAAAGAGTTCGACGATTTGTTTTCATCAGAGATTAGCTCATTATTAAAATAATAACTAACAAAGTACTTGCAAAAGTAGGATTGAACGAGCATTATAGAAGCCTGTTTCGAGTGCAATAGTTAAAGTTGTTGTTTTAAAAAACTTTTATTGACCATAAAAACCAAGAAGGATAGAATGAGTTATTCTAATAGCATTAAAAACTATTTCATTGTTTTTTTTAAATATGGTGCCTCATCTTTTTGGAGTTTATCATTGATAATTATTTTGAAGTACCAAAAATTTGCATTAGCATACCAAGACTCAAGAGAGAAAAATAGCACATATTACTTGAATTTAGGATAAAATGAACTCCAATGCCAAATTATTTATTACAACATTTTTTTGTATTTCCACGCTTTTAACAGCTTGCGAAGAAGAGAAATTAAACCTTGCGGATGGAAAATACAAAGGAATATTCACAGTAACTTACAGTTCTGGAACTCAAACTGGACAGACAACATTAGAACTTAAGAATGGAGTCTTCACTTGTACAGGCAATTCAAGTCGAATTCCAGCAGGAGGCTCAGGTACATTCTCTGTTAACAAACGGACAATTGCTTTTAGTGACAAAAATTTCTGGACTGCAGATTTCGATTGGAACCTCATTCTTAATGGAGATTATAATTATACTTTTAATGGAAGCAAGTTGAAACTAACAAAGTCATCCAATGGCGGTACTGGTTATTACGAATATGATCTTGAAAAACAATTCTAATCAATATCTTGCGTTAGACATGTCTATTTTGATTACCTCTTCCACACTATGAACCAAACTTGAGAACGTTTTTTAGCAAGTTGAAAAATAAATTGTAATGAGAGTTTTAAATATTCCAATAATACTATCCATTATAACACTATTGGGATGTAACAAACAAGATAAAATAGCTCAAATTGAACAAGTAAAATTTACGGGCTACACTGTAAATCCAAACGCCAAAAATTTAGGCACAGAATACTGGGAAAACACCCCCGTTTTAAGTGATTTAATGATTGGTGTATTTCAAAAAAATTACGAAGTATTTCCAGCTCCTGCCTTAGATGCTTATTGTGTTTGGACTCAAGCCGTATGCAATGGAGATTTCAACAACGATGGTTACATTGATGTATTTAATGCTGGAACTGCTTATAATGGCAAAAAAGCAAACTTATCGTTTTTAATTTGGAATAAAACTTCATTGAAATTTGAAGAGCAAAATCTTTTGAACGATAAAACAAATTTTATTGGAGCACCAACCAAAGTTACCCCTGTTTATTTAAATGCAGATAACTATGTTGATTTGGTTATACACGGACATAGAGATGAGGCAAATGATAATAATCCTAATGAACCAGTTTCATTGTGCATAAGTGATGGTAAGGGCGGATACGATTTAATTAGACTTGAATTAGAACCAAATGAAATTGCATCTAAATTAGCTCATGAGCATGGTGATGTAGCAGATCTAAATGGTGATAGATTGCCAGATTTAGTTATAGTTGCTAATACAAATACTTATATATTTTGGGGGACTACATCTTATCCATTTTTTACGAATAAAGATTATGTTACGATCAAAACTGACTGTGCGTTTTATACAAAAATTAATGATGTTAATAAAGATGGTTACAACGATATATTAATAGGAACTAATGTTAAAAACCAGATTTTAATAAATAATGGCAATGGGAGTTTTATTGACAAATCTATTCCATACTCATCCACTGTCACAAATGCAATAAATGTATTTGATTATATAATTGATGATTTAAATAAAGATGGAATTAATGATATTATAAACATCAGTGCAACTAGTCATAAAAATTGGTCAATAGATGTTTATATACAAAACAAAAACGGAGAATTTAATAAAGATGATAATTGGATTGAGTATAGTATTAATTTAAATAGAGCAAATTCTAATTATAAAAACAGACTAATATATTATGATTTTAACGGGGATGGATTAAAGGATATAACTTATAATGATAGTGGACTTAATCCCTATACAAACCCCGATAACGATATGAAAAAGAAATCTGTCTTTTTAAGAAAGGGTAATAAATTTATAGAACACTCATTTTTTGATTACGACAATTACGCTAAAGGGTTAAAAGAAAAATATTATAACTTACAATAGATATAGATAGTGGAGACCAGATTCCACTCAAAAAAACGGGGCGTAGTTCGAAAAGCCTTATGAGTAGGGGAAAATTACATCAAACAAGTATGAAGAAAATTGTTTTAAATTTAGCATTGTTACTTTCAATTTCTGTCTTAATGACTTCTTGTTACACATTGACTTATTCAGTTGGTGAAGGCGCTAAAACAGGTATTGAAGTTAAAGAGAAAAACCACTTTTTGATTTATGGTTTAGCTCCAATCAAAACCGCTGATCCAACTAAAATGGCTGGAGGAGCAAAGGATTACACCGTAACCATACAACATACATTTATTGACGGTTTAATTAATGCTTTGACTTGGGGTATATATTCTCCTACTACCACAACAATTAAAAAATAGTTTTTCATTAAGTCAGGGTTATGGTGTTATAGCCCTGACTTTTTTAATTAAAAAAATGAAGAAAATTGCTCTTATAACAGGAATCATTTTATCACTAACTGGTTTCTTTCAAGGTTTCAATTATTTTCTTGATTTTAACATTCTGACACAATATGGTAAAGGCTACGTTTTGGGTTCAATACTTTTTCTGGTCAGTGGCTTAGTTTTAATTTTTTTGGGGCTCAAAAGAAGTAAACAACCCTCTGGAAGCAAGAGCTAATTTTTTTAAGCTTTTTACATCAGCTCTACTGTTTTGCTTGGTTGGCAAAGGAGTCCGAATTGGGCTGTAAATGGGGAGAGGGGATATTTAAGCTAACTAATTAACCAGTTTCTTTAGTCGTTCTACCTCGGCTTCAAGCATTTTGATATACCTCTCTTTGT
>CAZOLA010000003.1:32413-129351 GCA_964580845.1 uncultured Sphingobacterium sp. | reverse complement strand
TATCAAATATCAATAATTATCGGCCAAAATCATCCTGAACCCGCACAATATCGCTTTCGTCAGAAGGATTAGAGGCATCGGTATGCTGCCAAATTTCGGCAATAATACCCCAGCCATCTAGTCCTATCAAACGATGACGTTCGCCCTGCTCCAGGGTGATGGTATCGCCCAATTGTAAGGTTCTCAATGCGCCCTCTTCATCTGTTGGGCTGGTAATTACGCCCACAGTACCTTCTACCACCGTCCATATCTCAGCCCGGCGAAAATGATATTGCCAAGATAAACGGGTTTGTGGCGCAACTAACAGGATCTTAGGGCTCAGTTTACCGGCAATTTTTAACTGATTTACATCTAAACCGCCAAAATACTGGTCGGCAAAAGCCTGCGCCTGCGCCTCATTGATCACAAAAAAACCGCCCCATGGTCTTTCCATATCGATTTGATCAATTTGAAAACCTTGTGAACTTAATTTTTCTGAAACTTTTCTGAATAGATCAGCTTTTTCGGGGAGGTGAGATGAGTGAGAAATCATTTTATATTCTTAGATAAAGATCAAAATAAATGAATTAGACCCACATTCTGAATACTTACCAACATTTATTAATAACTAAAACAAATAATAAAAATGATTATTTGATAGTTTGTATCTATAAGTCAGCCAATTATGAGTACAAATACCGAATTAATGAACTTCATGAGCCGTGTTTCGGCACGAAATGCTAACGAACCCGAATTTTTGCAGGCGGTTCAAGAAGTAGCCGAAACGCTCATCCCTTTTATTCAGGACCATCGTATCTACCAGCAAGCACAGCTATTGGAGCGAATGACCGAGCCAGAAAGGGTGTTGATTTTCCGTGTGCCTTGGCAGGATGATAAAGGACAATTTCAAATGAACCGTGGCTTCAGGATCCAAATGAACAGTGCCATCGGGCCTTATAAAGGTGGATTGAGATTTCATCCAACTGTTAACCTCAGTATCCTTAAATTTTTGGCCTTTGAGCAGGTATTCAAAAATAGCCTGACCTCCCTGCCCATGGGCGGCGGTAAAGGGGGGTCAGATTTCGATCCGAAAGGAAAATCGGACCACGAAGTGATGCGATTTTGCCAGAGTTTCATGACTGAATTATCCCGTCATATTGGTGCAGACACCGACGTTCCGGCAGGCGATATTGGTGTTGGCGGCAGGGAGATCGGCTTTTTATTCGGGCAGTACAAAAGATTGAATAATGAATTTACCGGGGTTTTAACAGGCAAGGCTTTGAGCTATGGAGGCTCCTTAATCAGGCCCGAGGCGACCGGTTATGGCTGTGTTTACTTTCTTCAAGAGATGTTGTCTGTACGTGGCGAAGGTTTAAAAGGGAAAACTGTTACGGTTTCAGGATCGGGCAATGTGGCACAATATGCCATTGAGAAATGTATAGAATTAGGTGCTAAAGTTGTCACTGCATCCGATTCTGATGGATATATCTACGACAAAGACGGATTTAATGACGAAAAGCTGGCCTTTTTAATGGAATTGAAAAATGAAAAAAGAGGCAGGATCAAAGAATATGCTGATCGATTTAAGTGTGAATACCATCCTGGGCGAAAACCTTGGATGGTGCCTTGCAGCGTAGCGCTACCTTGTGCCACACAAAATGAACTCGATCTTACATCGGCACAAGAATTAATCAAAAATGGGGTCATGGCGGTGGCTGAAGGCGCCAACATGCCCACTACCCTCGAAGCCACCGAGCTTTTCTTAAAACAAGGTGTTTTGTTTGCTCCCGGCAAAGCCTCCAATGCTGGCGGAGTGGCCACTTCCGGCTTGGAAATGAGCCAAAACTCCTTGCGATTCGGCTGGACCAGAAAAGAGGTAGATGAAAGATTGCTCCGCATCATGCAAAACATCCACCAATCTTGTGTCCAATACGGAAAAGATGGGAATGTAATTAACTATGTAAAGGGTGCAAACATCGCCGGTTTCGTAAAAGTGGCCGATGCCATGCTGGCCCAGGGATGTGTGTAAATAATTTGGGTCTAATCAAGTAAGATCCATTCAGAATCAGGCCTGCAGATTCCTGAATTTTTTTGGAGTTACCCCCTTCTTTTTTAGAAAGATGCGGTTAAAATAGCTCAGGTTGGCAAAGCCCGACGCATGGGCAATTTGCCCGATTGTGAGATCGGTTTCTGTGAGTAAAACCGTCGACTTGGAGATCCGTACCTCATTTACGTAGTCGCTAAAGGTTTTTCCGCTGGTACGTTTAAAAAATTTACAAAAAGAACTAAGTGACAAATGTACCAAACCAGCCGCATCGTTAATTTTAATTGGTTCTGTATAATTAGAATTGACATACTGATAGATCTTTTCGATCCGGGAATTCAACTGTACATCATCACTCCTTCGATAATCCTTTGAGGCCAAAGTGCAATAGGGAAGGCTAGCCAACTGATCAAGTAGCTGGAGTAGCAATATAAACCTATTGTAAACCGCCGAATCATGAAATTTTTGGAACCAGGAACTCAGCCGGGAAAAGGGTATATCCTCAAATTTAATTCCATACTGAGCCTGATCGAATACATGTTTCAAATGCGCCGTTTCAGGCAAAGAGCATAGCAGCTGAACCAATGAGGGCTTTAATTTGAGTACCCATGCTTTAGAAAAACTTCCTGGTACTTGCTCACTTACCCAAGTATGTGTCAGGCCGCCCCCCAACAAAACCAAATCACCACTTTTAAAAGATTCCAGATGGTCTCCTACCAGACGGCTGCCCGCACCCTGCTCAATAAAAGTCAATTCAAATTCTGAATGATGGTGCCAGTAAAACTCAAAATGTGACTGCTCGATCGGGTAACAATAAAACGAAGCGGCATCATCGGCTTGAATAGTATATTCTAAAATCGCTTTCATAAGGCGCTCAATAAAGCCAGTAGGCTATTTTAATACATTTTTTTATTAAAAAATTGATTATGATCATATTAATAAACAATATAGTATTATAATTTGGCAAATTGGTCTGAAATGTATTGGTAATAATTGCAGATTATTGTGTGGAAATACCAAAATCATGAAAACGATACCGGCTCGCATACAGACCTTTTTGCAAGAACCCTATTCCATTAGCCCAGAGCAGCTTGATTACTACGAAAAAAACAGATTTATCAAACTTAAAGAAGTTTTGAACGAGGAATGTATCACGTATTTTAATGCGCTGATATCCCTTAAGGTAAATGAGATGAATCAGGAAGAAAGGCCTCTGAATGATCGTGACACCTACGGAAAAGCATTTTTGCAGCTATTTAATCTCTGGCAGGAAGATGATCAGATCAAAGAACTGATCTTCAGCAAACGACTGGCCAAGATTGCCTCCGATCTGATGCAAACGACCGGAGCAAGACTTTATCATGACCAGGCCTTATTTAAGGAACCCGGCGGAGGTATTACCCCATGGCATGCAGATCAATATTACTGGCCCTTGCAAACCGACAAAACGATAACGGCTTGGATTCCATTGCAGGCCACACCATTTGAAATGGGCCCCCTCGAATTTAGTGCAGGAAGCCATCGAATTGTAGAAGGCAGAGATTTAGGCATCAGTGATAAAAGCGAAGCGATAATCCAACAAAAACTTCGAATAAGCGATTTTGAACACGTCATTGAGCCCTATGATCTGGGTGAAGTAAGCTTTCATTCAGGATGGATTTTTCACCGGGCGGGAGCAAACCTATCCGCACACATGCGAAAAGTTATGACGGTGATCTATATGGACGAGCAGATGAAATTAAAAGCGCCAGAAAATGAAAGTCAGCGGAATGATTGGATAAAATGGTGTCCTGGAGCAGAAATTGACCAGGTGATCGACGGCCCGCTCAATCCCTTGCTCTATTCAAAAAATAGATTAACACTCTTGCAGTCATGAAAAGGTTTAGCCTGCTTGTTCTTCCCATACTGATGCTTTTTCTGAGTTCTTGTACAGTGTCCTTAATACCCGGTAAGACAAAGTACACAAACTATGTAAATCCTTTTATAGGAACCGATGGAACCGGGCATGCGTTTCCAGGCCCCTGCCGCCCCTTCGGGATGGTACAACCCGGGCCTGACAATCATGATACCGGCTGGGAATATACCAGCGGTTATCAGTTCCGCGACACCACGGTCCTGGGATTTTCTCAGACCCGAGCAAACGGTACCGGTATCCCCGAATTCGGCGACATCCTCTTATTACCCATACCAGCCCGCCAGGAGCAAGTTCAGGCAGCGGCCTATCACAAAAAATCGGAAGTGGCATATCCAGGATATTATTCAGTACAGCTGAAATCGGGTATTCAGGTAGAATTGACGGCCAGCGAACGGGTGGCTTTTCACCGCTATCGCTATGAGGAGGACAAGGCCGGCCTGCTGGTTGATTTTCAACATGGATTACGATTCATGACCGACAGCCTCGTGTTAGACAGCAAGATTGATCTGGAAAATGATACAACTATTAGCGGGTGGATAAAAACCAAAAACTGGGTAGAGAAGACCACCTATTTCGTGATCCGCTTTAACGAAGCCATTCAATCCCTCAAAGAACTCCCTCGTAAATCAAAAGAAAAAGCCCCCCGCTTTCTACTCAACTTTAACCTAAGCAAGCCCTTTCTGTCCACTAAAGTGGCACTCTCTACCGTGAGTGTTGCAGGTGCGAAACTGAATTTGGAATCGGAAATTCCACACTGGAACTTCAAACAAATCGTGCAGGAAGCTAAAGCAGACTGGGAATCATATTTGAGTCGCATTCAGATCAAAACGGACCAAACACAAAAAGAGATCTTTTACACGTCCATGTACCGTTTATTTATTCAGCCCAGCAATATTGCGGATGTAGACGGGCAATACCGTGGAGCCGACGATCGGGTAAGATTGGCGAAGAACAAGACCTATTACTCCACGCTATCACTCTGGGATACCTACCGGGCAGCACATCCATTATATACCTTAATTGCCCCCGAACGGGTCGACGGATTCATCAATACCTTTATTCAACATGCCCGTGCTGCCGGATTCCTACCCATCTGGACGGCCTGGGGAAAAGACAATTACTGTATGATTGGCAACCATGCCATTCCGGTTATTGCCGATGCGTATCAAAAGGGATTCCGGGGCTTTGATGCCGAAGAAGCCCTCCAATGGATGATTAAATCTTCTACAGAAAATCACATCAATAGCAATTGGACCCTCTTCAATCGATACGGCTATTATCCTCTGGACAGCCTCGATAACGAAGCCGTATCCAGAACCCTGGAACACGGCACAGACGATGCAGCCATTGCTCAGCTTTCAAAAGCCATGGGTAAACAGGATTTGGCCGCACAGTTCGAACGCAGAAGTAAAAACTATCAAAATTTATTCGATCCAACTACCCGTTTATTCAGAGGAAAAGACAGCAAGGGAAGCTGGAGAAACCCTTTTGATCCACTGACCGCCACCTCACCACTCAACAACCCCGGAGATTATACCGAAGCCAATGCCTGGCAATACTTCTGGGCCCCTGCTCAACACGATGTGGAGGGAATGATTAAACTCCTGGGTGGACGGGAGGGTTTGGAAGCAAAGCTGGATAGCTTTTTTTCCATCCGGGCCAAGAATCCGAATAAGTATCTGGGGCAGGAAGCCATGATCGGACAGTATGCCCATGCCAATGAGCCCAGCCACCACATTGCCTATCTGTATGCTTATACCCCTCATCCCGAAAAAGGCAGGATGATCATTCAGGAAATAAGCCAGCAGTTCTATAAAAACACTCCGGACGGGATGATCGGGAACGACGATTGCGGGCAAATGAGTGCCTGGTATATTTTCTCTGCACTAGGTTTCTATCCTGTTAATCCAATGAATGGCGAGTTGGTAATAGGAATGCCATTGCTAAAACGGGCCAGGGTATACACCGGAAATCCGAAAGAGTGGACAAGCATCAAAAACACCCTAGGCCATCCCGAAAAAAGCAGGCTTTGGCTAAACAAAAAAGTCGTCGAACAAGAATTTATCACTCAAGAACAATTCAAGAACAGCAGACAAATCAGTTTTAAACATGAAAACTAATATCAACTCTTATCTATATGCAGGATTCTTTCTTTGGGGACTTTATCTCTTAACCATCAAAGAAAATGTTGGGGATGCCGCAATTTATTAAGGCATTGCCCTTGCTTTTGATCCATTTGATATGAATCAAAAATGGAATGATCGGCCAACCTGGCAAAAAGCCCTGCTGATATTACATCTTACTCTGGTGATCCTATCCTTCGTTCATACATTCTGGATAGACATAAAAACAGGATTTTTGGATGGGATCAGTTCGTCCTGAACTCAAACAGCCCTGAGTCGGAAGTATTGCCCTTGGCATCGCGGCTAATCACCTTCCAGTAATAGGTCGTGTTGGCGCTTACTGTTACATCGCTCAGCGTGGTGCTGGTATGTTGACTTCTGATGAGTGCCGGAGTGCTGGTGGTGCCCAGGTATACGTCGTAGTTGAGCAGATCATTGTCTGCATCGCTCCCTCTCCATTGCAGGCTGATCCTGCCGTTGCTGGGACTGATTCTTTGGCCCATCGTCGGACTAATGATCTCTGCCGGGTAGGGCGGATAGCTGCTGCTGGCCGGGCCCGCATTGTAGAACTTCCAGGTAGGGCTGTTGGCCGTGGTCGGGTTCTTGCTCGATTTGGAGATGATGTACCACGAGTAAGGGGTGTTGCGTTTCAGTGTCAGCTCGGCACTGGTGGTATTACTGCTTTGGATCTGTTGTGCCTGGGTTAACAGGTTGGTCACAATCAATTCATAGCTATCTGCATTGGCACCCGCTATCCAGCTAAAGCTGATCCGGCTATCGGTATCGTTCAGCACAGTACCTGTGGTACAGGCTTCGTTATTGGCCGGACTGCTCAAGGTAGCTGCTGTAGGGGCTGGGGCTTCTTTTCCACCGCCGCAGGAGAGCAGCATAGTGCTGAATAGGATGATAAGGTAGAGGAATGGTCGTTTGATCATTGTTTAATTACTTTATAGGTCTGTTTACCAATAATGACAAAGTAGTAGCCGTTGTCTAATTCGCTGAGGTCAAGCTTAATCAGATTATTGTGCACACGGTGCATGCCTTGATACACGGTATTGCCCGATCCGTTGTGTACTTTGATCAGCAGCTCTTTGCCTTCCTGGTTCTCGATCTTCAGGTTCAGTGTGCTGCTGAAGGGGTTCGGGTATACTTCTACTTTTTCACTGATATAGATCTCTTCGGTATAGCTGCCCTGGCAGGCGTTTGTGGTATTTACCTGTATGGTATTCCGTCCCGATTCCAGGGCCAGACTCATGCGGGCTTGCCTACTGGTATAGGTCTTACCGTTGTGAGTAATGGTATAGCTATCGCTGCCACTCATGTTAAGATCGATGGTATTGTTTACCGGGTTCAGCTGGGTGTATACCGACAGGTCCTGGGGTTCGGTAATGACCAGCTCGTAGCACTGCTTGTAATCAGCTTGGCCAGCTACGGTAATGCACAGGCTGTAGTTACCGGCCGATAGGCCGGTCAGCTCGGTAACCGTCGTGAAAGTGGTCGTCCTCAGAGTCTGACCTGATCGGCTCAATGTGGCCGTATAGTTTAGGTTCTGCACCGCAGAGATACGGATCCTCCCGTTATCGCTCGTGCGGCAGGTCTCTCCTTCTATGTTCAGCTGGTAATTGTTTACCGGTAAAACAAAAACACTTTTGATCACTACTGGACTGGAAAGCGTCTGGCAGCCGTTAGCGTTGCTTACCTGTACCGTGTAACTGCCTGCGGTATTGGCCGTGTAGCTGCTGCTGGTCGCATTACTGATTGCTACTGCATCTCTAAACCACTGGTAGCTCAGGCCGGTGCCGGTGTTGGCACTCAATACCACATTCCCCGTTTGGGTGATCGTCGTCGGGCCAGAAGCGGTGATCGTGGCCGTAGGGAAGGTACTTACTGTTACTGCTGTGGCCGTACTGGTCGCACTACAGCCGTTAGCATTGGTCACTGTTACCGTATAATTGCCCGCCGTACTCACCTCGATGCTTCGCGTAGTAGCTCCGGTGCTCCATAAATAACTGCTACCTTCGCTCGCCGTTAAGGTCACCTTGCCGCCTTGGCAGAAGGTTGTAGGGCCTGAAGCGGTGATGGTGGCAGTGGGGTTTGTTCCTGAAAGACAAGTATCTTCGAAATCAAAAATTCCATCACCGTCTGCATCTGTCAACTCTTTTCCGAGGTATTTAATAAGTTGATCTTTTTTATGGAAATAATAAGTTTCCATCGGTCCTTGATTTTGACTGGAGTCTGAAACATGCAGCTTACCGGAAATAATACCATCGGATAGTTCGTTCAGCTTTAGATTTGAAAAGCTAACCGTACTGTCATTGAGCGTGCCTTTGAGAAGAATTTGCTTTGAGACCACCGGAGTTACCGTATTGCTGGCCATGTTAGAACTTACAGAATTAGACCAATTGGCGAATTGTAAATTATAAGAACCATTGAGCTCCGATGGCTCTACAACAACTTTTATCACCAAATTATCCAAATTACTATATCCTTGATTCTGAAGATTCGTTTTGAGATGATAAGCTTTAGGTAGCACCGTATCCTTAGTATAGCTAGCTGTAGTGGTAGAAATTAGCTGATCTTCATTATCTAACACTTGAACCGTCAAATAAATAACCCCATCCAAAACACCACGAAGACTGATCCTATCAATAACCACCGAATCTTGATTTAAAACTCCTTCCCCCCTGCTCACAGATCCTCCCATCAAACTATAAATTTGGTAAACAAACTTCTTACCCTGACAAGGAACACAACTGATACTTGCACTGATGGAATCGACATTACCTTTATTTAGAAACTTGTTCAGAATTTTAGCTTTTAAGGGTTTTTGCAATTCCACGTCAGACTCAACCACATCAAAACGGACAATCTCAACAAATGAATAATTCCTGAAGTTACCTGCTCTGTCTAAGGTTTGCATGGAGGAAATTCCCCATTTACCTGGAGCTGAACCCTTCGGCAATACCACGTCTAACTTTACTGGTTTCCATTCGATACCCCCATCTCCAGTGATGCTGTAATAATTAAAAAGAGAATTATCATTCCAGCTGGAATAGGAATGTTCTTTTCCTAATGGATCACGTAAATTATATCGAATGAGCTTAATACCTGCCTCGTGACCAACATAATCGGAGAGATCCCGCGCTAAAAGTGAGATATCCACCCTCGTTTCGCCGTCCGGTGAAGTAGGATTGGTAGGAGTTGCCACCACACGTATTCTATTGAGATCGATCTCCGGAGCTATATAGTCAGGATATAAAGTCTTGACATAAATACTATCCCTGACATCTTTATAAAGACCATTGTCCTTCAGAAGGGCCGGGATGGTATAATTCGCGGTATCCTTCATAAAGTTTACAGTCGAATAATTATTTGCGATATCCTGAACATTGATCATCGATACACTATAATAGCCCGAAGGAAAATACTCAGGCACCGCAAAAAACATCTCAAAATGCTTTACGGAATTATAAGAATTTGAGAAACCCCTACTTGAATCTACAACAGGTCGACCTTGTATTTGCTCTTCATAAATCTCTACACCAGGTTTATCTAATTTTGGGTAAAAGATCCGGGTAATGGCACGGGCTAAAGGACTGTTATCATAAAAACTATAATTGTATTTTACCGCCTGCATTTCGGTACCATTGATGTTGTCGAGCGCATTTTGAGCATCCGAAAATTTTGCCTTTACGAGCTTCATATCCAGATCGTTTCTCCATTTAGGTGGATTGATATCCTCCAATGGGTTTTCGATATAAAGCTTAAAGCCGATAGTAGAAGTGTTTTCAAAACGCGAATTTCCATTCGGATCCTCCACCCGTAACGATACAATATTCCAGTATCCATTTTTCTCATGTTTACTGAATGTACTTTTACCTATTAGTATTGAGTCAACAGTACCGTTTTTAGGATTCAACCAAAAGTCGTGAATGGTACCAATCGTAGAGGCTAAACGAACATAGCCAACGGAGGCACCATCAAGGGCAGGCTGTTTGGAGTTTAATCTAAATTCAATGGTCACTTCCTTATCCTCATTGGCCCCTCCTTTAACATCAATATTCACCCCGATAATCTTGCCCGGATACACATAATCAGGGAATAAATTATACACCATAAACGTCAGGTCTTCTCTTATTTGAGCCTTATAACGGGTACCATGCATCACCCGATCCCTGATAAATTCGTACTTCCTTACCGATCGCGACAATAAAATATCAGGATTGTTGACATAGGCAGCAATACTTTCTGCCATATCTTCATTAGGATTTTTTTGATGTGCATAGGCCGAAACAAATTCAGTTGTATTGGAAGTTGACCAACCGGAAACTGAACTGGGATCTTTAAACCATCCTCCCAAAACAGCCCAGTCATCTCTCAATTTCTGATCGAAAGTATATTCCCAAAGAAAATGTGCTTTTTCATGCAAAATCAACCGATGAACAGAATTAATTTCCGCCTGATTGAAGGCTTTGCTCATAAATTCGATGGTATGAAGACCTGTCCAGGCTATGGCAGGTGGATCTTTATAGATGGGATGATCCTGACCGTTGATTCTTCTGACCAAATATTTTAAACCATCCTGTTTATGAAATCCTTCCGGTAACTCTTCAAACATGGAGAGTATGTTAATTTTTTCTTCACTAAAAAACTCCTGAAAATTAGAAGCATCTTCCTTCATCAATTGCTGAGTCTCGAGATCTGGCCTCATGAATCGGATACCATATCGTTCCCTGGCAATACGATCTAACTGTTCCCGGTTTGTACCAAAGTCTGTGAAATAATTAAGCACGGCATGATGTAGCCTTTTTGAATAAAATTTCACTTTCACACCATCCAGTTTACCAACTTGAGCGCTGGCATAGGTAAAGGCACTTTGACTAATGACCACCTTTTTAATGCCATTAACAGTCTGTATGCTCAGATCTTTAAATTGTTCTGACTTAGTCAAATAGAAGACCGCCTGGACATTTTTACCGGTAGCGAAATCAACAAGAGTGCCTTCCCCAAAAGGGTTGATCGGGAGGGTCTTTAATACAGAATAGAGCCTGTAACTATCCTCACTCGACCAGTAATCCATATCATTGGACAGCACAATACCAAATTCATTTCTCAATTTAATAGAGGAGAAATCACTCGGCACTTTCACCGTTGAGTCTAATACTCTTAATGTTGAGGGCTCATTGATATAGCTTTGTGTGGCATGACCGGCATAACTTTCATCGTCTCTCCATTTATAGGTGAAGTCTGTATTCAACAAAGGGGTAAGTGTTACCGTGGCACTGGCCTGTTCGGGCACAGAGATCAAAGTAGAGGGTGGAAAGGTATATCCTTTTGCGTCAATAATTAAAGCATACTTCCCATTTGCAAGCTGAAAATCAACTTTTGAACTCTGATTGGCGGCATACTTTACCCACTTCTGTTGTTTAAACTCTGCTCCCTGTTGAAGTATAATGAGTACGGAGTCTGCTTGTTTAATCCCATTTACGTTAACTGAAAAGGTAGACTGCGACCAAGCGCTAAGATAAATTACTAAACAGATGCATAATAGCACCGTTTTTTTAAGAGGTAAGTTGGACATCAATTGGGTGGCTTATATAACTTAAAGTTATAATTTATAATGACCACAATTAAACTTTTTTAGTAAATGATACGATGATATCCCCTACCATTCGTATCAACTTAACTAGTGGAGCCTACTCTATAACTATAATAAAAGTTATGGAAGTTCCTCAGTTCGTCCTAAACTCAAACAGCCCTGAGTCGGAAGTATTACCCTTGGCACTGCAGCAGGACAAATCGCCTGTTTATTGTTTGATCACTTTATAGCTTTGTTTAACTTGAAGTGAGAATGTAATTAAATTATGTGAAATTCTAATTCACTCAAATATCCTGTATTTAATCGGACAATAATCCCAATCTTAGACTTCAGTAAACAAATCATTAACGATGAAAAAATATCATTTATTAGCATTACTGTTAACCATGGTTTTTGCCTGTAAAAAAGAAACCAAAACTCCTCAAGAACCTCCTAACCCTAAAGACCCTGCACCTCAAGGAACTACATTTAAAACAAATACAATAGCTATTCAGTTAACTTCCATAACCCCAACAAATCTGGGCACTGCGTTAGATAGAAGCATTCCAGGCACTACCTTGTATGTAAAAGATGGCGAAGAACACCTAATTATCCCGCCAACACTGTTTTACAATGAGCCTTTAATTCCAACTATTCATCTAAAAAAGAAAAATAATGAATGGGTCTATATCGATAATTATCCAGAAGCGGCAATGGGCTGTGGAAGGGATAGTGAATTTTTAGACAATAATGGAACGATAGTATTTGCAGATCACGGACTTGAACCAAATCAACCTGTATGGCCTTTTGGTAATATTCATATTGCCAGAACAAGCGGAGATAAACTAAACTGGACAACCATTTCCGAAGACAGAAGTTTTTACCACTCCGTATCTATTGGAGACTTAAACAATGATGGATTGAATGATATTGTAGCTTTACACATGGGTACTAAAGGAAGTTGGTGGGATAACCTTCATACCTATATTCAAAAAGCAAATGGAACATTCGAGCCGAATAAAAACATGCTGTCCTATAATAATTGGCTTGGAGCTTATGGAGCTGGTGCTGTTTTAATTGCAAATGTATTAGGAGATTCAAGACCTGAAATCATTCGAGCAGATTATAGAGTTTTTTCTGCATATCCATCAATAAGGTATAGTTTTTCAATATTTGGCTTCAGTTCAACCACAGGAAAATATGAATTCATCAAGTCACCGGGAGTATTTGGTTTTGCCAGTACTGATTTTGGGGCTACATCAATGAAGGCTGTAGACTTTGATAAAGACGGAGACCTCGATATCGCACTAGCCTATGAAGGGAATCAAACAAATGGTGTAGAAATTTGGACAAATAATGGGAACGGAGATTACATATTCAGTAATCAAAAGTTAGAATATAAATTCAGTGATCTCCAATTCAGAGAATTCGAGATTATGGATATGAATAATGATGGATGGCAAGATATTGTATTAAACGGATGGGGAGGAAAACTATTCAAATCCGACTACTCTAAGGGTGAAATTTTATTAAATAACTTGATATGGAAAAATAATAAAGGAGTATTCGAGCAATTAAGCAATCCAAATCGAGTAACTCTAGGAGACATGCCCACATACATCAAAGCATTTACAGTTAACAATAAGTTGAAATTTATAGCAATTAGAGGCAACTCAGATGGTAAACTAATTATAAACGATATTACACCTGTTTTCTAACTAAACCATCTTTTAGCACACCACATAAACAAAAAACCCTCTCAGGAATCCTAAGAGGGTTTTTTAATCAAGATCATCCATCATCACACCCTCAAAATATCCTTCAAATCCATCGTATAATTATTGTTCATACGCTCTCGCACCATCTCTCAACACATTCGAATTTCTCAGGAAACCGCCTTCAAATAATCAATCCGTCGGTGCAATAAAAAACATGGATTTTAAATGCTCATTTATCTAGCCCAATCCACCAACAACCCCAACCTCCAAACCTTCTAGCCCTGCCAATGCCCATCTCATGTTCACACATACAATAAAGCCGCCATCTATCAGTTATCTAAAGAGTTAACAAAATATTAACCCTTTAAAACAAAACACAATGGCATCACAATCAGAAACCGGACACGCCAAAAACCTGGCCGCCTTCCAGCAGGGCATTAGTTATTGCAAAGGCTATGGAGCCCTTTATAATCCAGGCAATACTGCACTTGGTACCGCCAAGCTCGATCTGCAATTTGCCGCAGCACAAACCCTGCTCGATGATTGGAAGGCAAAATATGTGGCCAAAGCGGTCGCCGTAGATGAAAGGACCCTTGCCTTCAGTACACTGAGGGCCCTGTCTACCCGAATCCTGAGCGCCATGCTCGCTGCCGGAGCAGATCAACAAACCCTGGAAACCGCCAAATCATTTAACCGCAAAATACAAGGACAGCGGGCATCCAAACCACAAAGTCCGCCCGATCCGACCCTGCCTCCGCCCCAAGTCATCTCTTCGGCACAAACCAGCTACGATAACCTGGTAGAACACCTCAAAGGCCTCTTAGGCTTGTTGGCCACCTTGCCCGCCTATCAGCCTAATGAAGCTGATTTGAAACTCAGCGGACTGCAGGCCCATATCGAGCTACTGAAAGCGAAGAACTTCGCCATTTTACAAGCCGAAACCGATTTACATAATGCCCGTTTAGCCCGTGACCATGCCTTTTATGACCTACCCGATAGTCTGGCCAAT
Source organism: uncultured Sphingobacterium sp. (assembly GCA_964580845.1). GTDB lineage: Bacteria > Bacteroidota > Bacteroidia > Sphingobacteriales > Sphingobacteriaceae > JAIPAN01. The sequence goes on along the minus strand of CAZOLA010000003.1, from coordinate 114,985 downwards.
ACCTTAAACATGATGAAGGCTTATGTAAAATCGATTTTTGGTAGTGAGAGCAATGAATACAAACAAATTAGGAGTATCCGTTTCACACCCAAGTAGGTAGAAAATATGGAAAAGCTGAGGTAAAGTATAAAACTATCGACCTGCAACATGGGAATGGCAACCTACAACATGGAGCTATCACCCTGCAATATAGAAATGGTAACCTGCAGTATAGAGTTAGCACCCTGCAACATGGAAATGGCAACCTGCATTAAAGAGCTTTCGTCCTATAATATGGAAATGGCAACCTGCAGTATAGAGTTAGCACCCTGCAACATGGAAATGGTAACCTGCAATATAGAAAGAACGCCCTACAGCATAGAAATGCTTCCCTACCGCACAGGAGCCAGAGGATATAAGCCCGGCCCAGCTGCCCGCAGCAAGACAACCGTAACAATACATCCCCGAGGGGACCAAGATAGACCACTGCCAGGGTGCTAAAAACAATAAACCCTTCCGCTAAATTGTTGAAGGTTTTTTGTTTATTAGATTGTTTAAAACTCCAGCATATCAAGGGGTTGCCAAATAGCTGATCTCTTCTTGTGTTAAAGCACGATTATATACTCTGATCTCATCAATTTTGCCTTTAAACCAAGTATCTATATCATTGTTGCGATTATCTGGTCTAGCAATTAATCAGGTAAAACTATTAGATTACTTCCTTCAATGGCCGTAAAACATCATTCTGTAGGAGATATAAACTTTGTCGTTTGTCTAGCGTAGATGGGGTTCTAGTAATGGCATGCTCTATGCGATACTTCAGGTAGAGTTTATGATTAATATTGGCAATAATATTTAATCTCAACCTCCGCTGGTTGTCTAAGTTCTTAGCAGAAAGACCCAATAAATCATTAACCTCAACCGTACTCAGGCCCTTCGATTCAGCTGCTAAAAGGGCTTTCACCAAATTCAACTCCTGCTCATCCAAGTGTAGATTACGTTTTTTGTCTCGCTTGCGTAAATAGTTGAAAATTAGTACTGAAAAAACGAGTAGAAAAGCGCCAAGGAGATAAAACGCCCAATAGGAATTTGGCGAGTAGAACTTGCCAATTGGCTCCGATTTTTTGACTAAATCTATAATATTTAATGAAGTTAATTTACCACCTTCCTCATCCCAATACCCATAAATAGTGTCATTGTGCACATACATTTGGGGTGCAGCTTGAAAAAAACGGTTTTCACTCGGGTATTTATAAACCTGATTAGCGACAGGATCAATAAAATAGATGGCCTCATCACTGAATTGAACAAAATAGCGTCCTGACCAAATAACTTCTCTAGACTTGGTTTGAAATAACTGAGGAAGTATTTTTCCCAAGAGTTCCCATCGCTTGGACTTAAAATCGAATTGATAAAACTGCTGATCTATTGCGGTAGGCTCATTATTCAAGAAATTGTGGTACTCAGAGCCTCCGGAATAAAATAAGTCGGATGGAGCATGATAGCCGTGGAATCCATTGAAAATAGATGCCGGCCCCAGGTTTTGAGCCTTCAAATTTTCCCACTCTGCCGAAGATGGGTCAAAATAGGTTAATGCCTTACTGTAATTCCAAAATCCTGAACCACCAAAACTATACAAGGTATCTTGACGAAGAAATACACTCGCCCCAAAATTATAACCTGAAAAATAGGTTCTGTCTGCTTTGGTAAGGGTGCCTTGGTTTTCATCAAAATCAAATACAATCCCGGTACCTGCCAGCGTAAATCTCCATTTCCCATCATTTAAATAAAATGCATGTGCGCTTATTCTTGGTGGCAGGTGCTTATTTGCCAAACTATCAAACTGCACCTTCTTCATATCCTGCCATTTACCGGGGGCGTACTCGGCTTGTAAAGTGCGGTGTTCAATGTCTATCCTCTTTCTCAGCTTGTGCGTACCATCAAACCAAGAAATGTATTTCCCCTCGGCTAAAGATGTAGTACTAAACAATAGCAGTAGAACTAAAAATGGATAGCATCTTTTCATATTAATTACCATTAATTATCAAACTTAATCAAGCAGCATTAGATTATCAGATTAAATTAAGTGAAATCCTAATTCACTTAATATTCAGATAGAAATACGGATCGGATATTGATGTTATGCCCCGGTTTCGTTTCGAATCAACACGAACCGATAAAGTTGTGTCTTGAATACTAGAGGCATAGTAAAAGAAGTTACGTATAAAATAAAGAATTGGATGATGGCCTCGATTTGGAAAAATCTCGCTAAAATCAGTTTAAAAACAGCAGTTTCAAGAAAAGTGTGAAAACAAAAAACCCTTCAGCAATTACACTGAAGGGTTTTCTTTTTGTGGAGGCTACTGGATTCGAACCAGTGACCCTCTGCTTGTAAGGCAGATGCTCTGAACCAGCTGAGCTAAGCCTCCATTGGGGACTGCAAATATAGAAGGTATCTGTTATTCCTCAAAAAAAATCTGAAATTTAATTTTTGGGCGTTTAGTCGGCCAGTAATACAAATGTGGAAAACAACAAATTATTCATTAACAGGCATTTAAATATATTTTAAAAGATATTTTTCAGGCTTATTCACAATACATTGTATATTCGTTAAACTTAAATTACGATCATGGCAGCAGTAAATATCCCACGCCTAGACCTTAACGATTATATCTACGGAAGCCCGGAACAAAAGAAAAAGTTTTCTGATGATCTGGGTGCCGCTTATCAGGAAACTGGTTTTGCAACCATTGCCAACCATGGCATGACGCCTGAATTAATTGAAGAACTGTATAAAGAAGTTAAAAACTTTTTCGATCTGCCCGAGGCAGTAAAAATGAAATATGAAATCCCCGAACTGGCCGGCCAACGCGGCTATACCAGTAAAGGGAAAGAAAAGGCAAAAGACGCTCATACGCCCGATTTGAAAGAGTTTTGGCAGCGTGGCCAAACCGTAAAAGATAACGATCCGGTAAAAGCTGAATACCCTGAAAATCCAGTGGTGGACGAAGCGCCTCGCTTCAATACCATCACGCAAGAGGTTTACGAAAAACTGGAGACTTCGGGCAAGCACCTCTTGCATGCCATTGCCGATTACCTCGGACTGCCGACCAATTATTTCGACGATAAGGTACATAATGGTAACTCCATTTTAAGAGCGATTCATTATTTCCCGATTGAAGATCCGGAAAGCATTCCGGCTGATGCGGTGAGAGCCGGAGCCCACGAAGACATCAACCTGATCACTTTGTTAATTGGCGCCAGCGCCGATGGACTAGAAGTGCTCACCCGTGATGGGGAATGGTTCCCGGTAAAAGCACATGGTGAAGATATTGTGGTGAATGTGGGCGATATGTTGCAGCGATTAACCAATAACAAACTGAAATCGACCACCCACCGCGTGGTGAATCCCCCAAAAGCATTAATGAAAACATCCCGATTCTCGGTTCCTTTCTTCTTGCATCCGAAATCTGATATGGATTTAACATGTCTCGATTCTTGCATCGATTCAAATAATCCAAAAGCATATGAAGATATAACTGCAGGTGAATATTTAGATGAACGCCTCCGAGAAATCGGACTAAAAAAATAAACAGCATGCTGCAACCCTGACCTTTCGGTCGGGGTTTTTTATTTCATGGCATTTTTGATGGCGTGGTACAAATCATTGGCCCTTTGAGTACCGATGATATAGGTAAAACCATCCTTATCGAACAGGTAAACGGCATCCTTACCCCCTGCATAAAAGCGAATGGTACCATTTTTATGCAAATTATAGACCGGATTGTTGATCAAATATTTACTGTAAGGGTGACGCTCCACTTTAGAAATACTCTGAAGATCTATTTTCACGAGCTTGGTAGTCCAAAGACCATCCAAAATGACTGATTTATTTCTGACGGTGGTTCGGAAATGCATCAAGAACATCATGATGAGGGAGATGATCAAAATTCCAAAACCCACTACCAGAAAAAGTTCTGCCGTTTGCTCGTTTTCAGAAAAATAATAAGCGGCAAAGGCAAATAAAGCCATCACCATCCTGATGCTGATCCGATTATAATCGCGACCCAGGTATTGTTTCTCTACAAATAAAACTTCAGCTGACATGTTCTTGTTCCTGTCCTAAGATAATTACTTTTTTGGTGTTTTCGGTAACTTTATAACGCTCATCCATTCTTTTTCCAGCAATCCAGATGATCTCTCCATTACCGTTCTCGAGAATAGCGATCTGTTTCTTTTGAGATAAAGGGATTTTTTGTTCGATAAAAAAATCACTTAGTTTTTTCTGACCTTTCATCCCCAAGGGATGAAAACAGTCTCCCGTTCTCCAGGCCCTCAACCTGAGCGGAAATTGCAATAAATCGGCATCTATTTGGGCTATTTGAGGATTTTTTTGCAGAACGAAATCTTTGGCATCTGTCAAATAAACATTCAAACGCAACTTTCCCCAATTCCAATCACCCTCCATATTGGCAATGAGCACATCCGGAATAACTGCTTGTTCAATGGGAGACAAGATCAGACAATCGCGATCGAGTAGGATTTTATGACTTGCCGACTCAAAAACTTTACCTGAATGACCGTTCCAGCTGGCCATGAGCTGCGCCAGCACCTGCGCCGAAAAACCGTAAGGACTAAACAATTCAAAAAGCAAGGTGTTCAATGGTTTTAACTGTTGGAGGGCCGGTACACTGAGTTTGATGTTCCCATGTGGGTCGGGCAACATCCATTCACTTTTTAAAACGTTTACTCTTTCCTGCAGCAACTCTTCCAGCTCGGCAAAACGACGGGCATTGGCTTCAAATGTTTCTTCCAAAGCCGGGTTCAATTCTTTCAGTTTCGGAACCACTTCCAGTCGGATCTTGTTCCGTACATATTTGGTGGATTGATTAGAAGCGTCTTCACGATAAGTGATCTGCTCCTGTTCTACCATCTCCTCTATTTGAGCTCTGGTAAAGGCCAGCATGGGTCTTACCAAATGTCCTCGCTTGGGCAAAATGCCATGAAGTCCGCTCAAACCGGTTCCCCTAAGCAGGTTCATCAGGATGGTCTCTACGCTATCATTTTGATGATGTGCAGTAGCAATAAAGTCATACTGCTGTGCTGCTCGTAGTTCCTCTAACCACTGGTATCTTAAATCGCGGGCTGCCATTTGGATAGAAATTTGATGACTTTCGGCATGAGATTGAGTATGAAAACGGGTGCAGTAAAAAGGCACTTCTAGTGCTGCAGCCAAGGCCTTACAAAAAGTCTCATCTGCATCCGATTCTTCGGCCCGAAGCTGAAAATTAACATGAGCCAAGCCGAAAGAATAACCCAAAGATTTAAAAAGATGGGCCATGAGCACCGAATCCCGCCCTCCACTTATTGCCAATAAAACCCTATCTGAAGATTCAAAAAGTCGATTCGCTTGAATAAAATCCTGAAATGGCTGGGCAGACAACATCAATCAAATTTATTTATTAAAATCCTTAGCCAAAAAACTAATTTTACGGAGTGAACAAGTTGTGCATCATCATAGGATTAATTTTCATCTGTCTGGGGGCAGAAGCACAGCAGGTGAACCGGGTACAACTGGTTTCTTCCCAAAAAATTATCGGCATGCCCAATGTCGACGTCTTAAAAGTAATGCGCCCGGTTTTTTCTCAAGATAATTCTACCCTTGCGGCCGATAGTGCTTATTTTAATCAGGCCCAAAACACTTTTGATGCTTTTGGAAATGTGGTCATTACCCAAACTAATGGCACCGTGGTTTATGCTGATTTGTTGAATTACAACGGGAATACAAAAATTGCCATCCTCACCAATAAAGTACGACTGGTTGACGGAGATGCCACCCTGAGTACCGAATACATGACCTACAACATGGCCACCAAAGTAGGCACTTACACCGGAGGGGGTAAAATAGTGAACGGCAAAAACGTGCTGACCAGCAAAAACGGTTATTATTTTTCGAACTCCAGAGATAGTTATTTCCGTTACGATGTAGTGGTTACGAGCCCCGAGGCACTGATTAAATCGGACACACTGCGTTACAACACTGGATCTAAAATCGCCTATTTTTATGGCCCAACGAATATTTACGGCAAAGACGATACGCTCTATACCGAGAACGGCGACTACAACACGCAATATGATCAGGCCCGTTTCGGAAAAAACAATTTGTACAGACAGGGTTCAAAATCTTTAACCGGCGACAGCTTGTTTTACGACCGTAAAAAAGGATTGGGCAGGGCCGTTAAGAACATCATTTTTATTGATACCGCGGAGAAAATTATCTTGAAAGGTGACCTGGGCATCTACAAAAAGCTGGATGAGAGTACGCTGGTAACTAAAAATGCGCATGTCATACTCACAGCCGAATCCGATTCGGCCAAAGTAGATTCTATTTGGCTTACCGCCGATACTTTATTTAGTAAAGTGATTTATCGAAGAGATTTGCCCGCCCTGAAGGTGATGCAAGTGAAGCGAGATACAGACTTATTGGAGGAAGAAGACACTACTCCGCAAAGCAAGCAGGAACCCATGTCAATACCAATAGAAGTATTGAAAGCCGAAGAAAAAGAACGACCCAAAAGATCAGATAAAAAAAATAAAAAAGAGGGCTTAAAAAATGAAGAAACGATCCAATTGACAAAGATTCCGATCGATTCTTCCCAATTGGATACCACCAAAATCAGGGTCATTTCTGCTTATCACCGGGCTCGAATTTTCAAGTCGGATTTACAAGCAAAGGCAGACTCTTTGTTCTTCAGTTACGGCGACTCCATCATGCGTTGTTATCAAAATCCAATGATCTGGACGCAAGGCTCCCAGCTCAATTCAGATACAGTTTACCTGCAGCTCAAAAACAAAAAATTACACAGCATGTTGCTGCAAAACAAAGCTTTCATCGTGAATACCGAAGGCGATTCGAGTAAGTTCAACCAAGTAAAAGGCAAGGTAATGACCGGCTACTTTAAAGATAGCAAACTCGATCAACTTTTTACGGATGGCAACGCAGAGAGTATTTATTATGCGAAAGAAGACAGCAGCTATACCGGCATGAATCGCTCTGTAAGCAGCCGGATCAAACTTTTATTTGGTGATAAAGAACTGAAGGATATCTTCTTTATTAAGAAACCGGAAATGGTTTACTTCCCTATTGAGGATATTGATAAGGACGAAGAAATATTAGAAGGTTTTATTTGGAAACCTAAAGATCGGCCTATTTCAAAAGAGACCATCATTCCATCGTTGGCACCGAGCCCCAAGCCGATGCTCAAAGCGGCTCCTGCAAAACCGGATAAGGTTAGCACAAAGGTCGATACGCCCAAAAAGAAGAAAAAGTAATCAGCTTTGCTGTTTTAAAAAATCCAGCATTCGCTGCATGGCGAGCGCCCGGTGAGAAATCCGATTCTTTTCTGCTGCGTCCATTTCAGCGAAAGTGAGTTCGTAGCCATGAGGGATAAAGATGGGATCGTAGCCAAATCCGGCTAATCCTCTCGATTTTTCGATGATGCTGCCTTCTACTCTACCTTCAAAAAAATAATTTTCACCTTCCCAAATGAGGGATATGACCGAAACAAAGCGTGCGGAGCGCTCCTGCTGCCCTTCCATTTTTTGGAGGACCAATTCCAAATTGGCTTTCGGATCACGAATGCCCGAATAACGGGCAGAATAGATGCCTGGCTCACCATTGAGGGCATCTACCACCAAACCCGAATCATCGGCAAAACAATTGAACCCAAACCGATCGAAAATAGCCTTTGACTTAAGTTGAGCATTGGCTTGAAAAGTTGAACCTGTTTCGTCAATATCTTCTTCAAATCCAATATCGGTGAGACTTTTGAGTAAAAAATCAGCCCCAACCATGGCTTGCACTTCTGCTAATTTATGGGCGTTATGAGTGGCAAAAACTAAGACAGGAGGCATGTTAAAAGTTTTTCATGGCATTCCAGAAAGCCACTTTTTTATGTTGCGTTTGAATCAATTCCGATAAACTGAAGGTTGTTAAAATCTTAGTACTTTCAAAATCGCCCGGTTCATTTGAAGGGAAATCGGGCAGGCCGAGTTGATGTGGCGGAATCCCGAAAAGGCATATTTTACTACTACTGAAGAAATCTTTGAGCGCTCTAAAATTAGCATCCGGATAATTACTCAGATTAAGTATGGCTACATCTTTCAATTCGAGGCCTTTGGCCTGCAATATCTTTGAAAGAACTTCTAAATAGGTTTCTGGAAGATGTTTTTCATTTGGCGCCTCCAACAATAACAAGAAAAATCGATTATTTTCTCCCAAATAATCAAAAGCCAATGTCAAGTCTTGCTTTTCCTCAGACGCTTGAGCGGTGCTGGGTGTTTCAGACTTTGCCTTGATCAGGTAAAGCTCTTCATCAAATAATAAAGAAAGTGCGGTGCTATCTCTGGTCAATAATTCGGACATCAAAGCAAATGTAATAAAACCAAATCTGTTAAAAATAGTTAAATGGCAAACTTGAATGTTGCTGAGTTTTAATTTAGTAAGCCGAATGGGAAATAAGGGATCAGATATTTTAATTTATTGAGATGGATATCCATTATATCTGATATTTTTGCGACATTGATCTTCGGGCGAAGAAAACAGATCTCATGAAAAGAATTATAGGAATAATAAGTGCCGTACTGCTGTTTTTTGCAAGTAATCTTCAGGCACAAAAACTACCCTTAGACAAAGTAGCTGCGGTTGTTGGGGGGTCTATCATCTTGCAGTCTGACATTGAAATGCAATATGCTCAATACCTGGCTCAGGGTAATCCGGCTAATGAGGATATCAAATGTTACTTTTTACAACAATTGCTTACGCAAAAGCTGCTTTCGCAGCAGGCGGTCATCGACTCGGTAAGTGTTACCGAAGAGCAGGTAGACGATGAGATCAATCGCCGGATGCGCAGCATGATTGGCCGTGCAGGTGGACAGGAAAGACTGGAACAATTTTTAAATCGTTCCATCATTCAATATAAAGATGAGATCAGGCCCGATATTCGGGAGCAAATGATTGCCAATAAAATGCAGGGCACCATATCTGAGAAAGTAACTATCAGTCCGCTTGAGATACGCCAGTTTTTTGAATCTATTCCTCGCGATAGCTTGCCTTATTACAATACGGAGGTAGAAATTGGAGAGATCTCCATGTATCCGAAATTAACCAAGAAAGAAAAGGAAGCTTACCGGGATAAAGCGGAGGCTTTGCGCTTAAGGATAAAAGGTGGGGAGAGTTTTGAGACATTGGCCCGCCTATATTCACAAGATCCGGGATCGGCAGCTGAGGGTGGTGACCTCGGGTTTATGGACCGTACCATGCTGGTTAAAGAATTTGCGGCGGTTGCCTTCAAACTAAAACCCGGGGAACTTTCTCAAGTATTTGAATCGGAGTTCGGGTTTCATGTTTTGGAAGTGATGGAAAGACGAGGTGAACAAGCAAGGGTAAGACACATCTTGATCAAAATTGACCCAACTCCAGCCAGTTTAGAAAGATGTAAGGCTAAAATTGACAGCGTTTACCAATCGGTAGTTGATAAAAAACTTGACTTCTCTACGGCTGCATCTCTCCACTCTGATAATAATGAGACTAAATTTAATGGAGGGATGATGCTCAACGCAGACAATGTACAAAGCAGAACAACCTTCATACCGACTGATAAGTTGGATCCCATGATTTTTCTAGCCCTCGATACCATGAAGGTGGGAACTTATTCAAAACCTGCTTATTTTACTTCACAAGATGGCAAAACGGGCTATCGGTTTCTCTACCTGAAATCCAGAATAGGGCCTCATACAGCCAATCTTGAACAAGACTATCCGAAAATAAAGGAAAATGCTTATGAGGATAAGGTAAGTCGTGTGATCAGTGAATGGTTTGAAAAGCGCCGTAAATCTACCTTCATCAAAATTGATGAAGCCTACAAAGACTGCGAAGGCTTAGCAGATTGGACGACCGCCCCGGTGCAATGATTTTTTACTAATTGGTGGCATCTTTTACCGGAATTTGCTCTAGAAAATGGCTTTTATCATCATCAGAGTAGGTTCCATAAGCATCTACCAATAAGCCCTTGATACCATCTTTACTTTCAATTGCATAAACTACAGAATTGTCGGAGGGGTCACTCATACTTTCAAATCGGTAAACTTCAGTGATCAATAAATCAGTAGTATAGAAGCACCTGTTGAGTGAATCACAATGCAAGGCACCATCCGTAAACTTGTAGTTGAAGTTATACCCTCTATCTGTCAAATCGGATACAGCTGCTAAAAGACTTTGGTAATTTTTAGGGGTATTACTCATTAAAATCTTTTTTAAATGGTAAATTTAGTTCTCGTAAATCCTGATCAAGTTATGAACGCCAGCATCTTAAGATTTGTTTCATTCAGCATTTTATTTTTAACTAGCTCTTTAAATCTATTAGCTCAATCCCAACCTAAATACATCATGGTAATCCATGGTGGTGCAGGCACCATCCTGAAATCGCAGATGACGGCAGAGCGTGAGCTGGCTTATAAAACAAAACTCACCGAAGCCTTGCAAGCGGGATACATGGCCTTAAAATCTGGGAAATCAAGTTTAGATGCCGTAGAAACTGCAGTAAGAATTATGGAGGATTCCCCTTTATTCAATGCAGGTAAAGGGGCGGTATTTACTCACGATGGAACGATTGAACTGGACGCTGCCATCATGGACGGAGCCACCTTAAGGGCAGGCTCTATAGCGGGTGTCACTACCATCAAAAATCCCATCACTGCAGCCAGGTCGGTAATGGAAAAATCAGAACACGTGATGATGGTTGGCAGGGGTGCGGAAAAATTTGCCGCCGAAACAGGTTCAGAAATCGTGGATCCCTCTTATTTTAAAACTCAAGCCAGGTGGCAAGCCTTGCAGCGGGCATTAAAAGAGGATTCCATTCAAGCTGCACAAAAAAAGAGATCAGGAAGCGCCTTATTAGGAACCATTAACAAAGATTTTAAGTTCGGTACCGTAGGTGCTGTTGCCTTAGACCAGCAAGGTCGGTTGGCAGCGGCTACTTCTACCGGGGGCATGACTAATAAAAAATACGGACGCGTTGGCGATGCTCCGCTCATTGGAGTGGGCACCTATGCCAATGAACAGGTTGGGATTTCTTGCACAGGCTGGGGCGAATATTTTATCAGAAATGTAGTAGCCCATGATCTTGCAGCACTGATGGCCTACAAGGGTTTATCTTTAAAAGCCGCGGGCGATGAAATTATTTATAAAAAGGTACCTAGTTTAGGTGGCGATGGTGGCTTAATTGCTTTAGATAAAGATGGGAATGTGACCATGCCTTTCAATACCGAAGGCATGTACAGAGGCACCTTGAGTAGTGAGGGTAAAATTGAGGTATTCATCTACAAGGATTGATTTCCGGAATTTTGATCATGATTCTTTATGAAAATAAGGTGCTAAAAATGACAAACTACCTTATTTTTGAATCTGTATAACTGCCTTTTGAAAGTTGAAGCACCAAAAAACTAAACTGAAATGTATAAACAAGTATTATTTTTCTTTATAACCGTAGCGGTAGTGGCTGCCATGCCCTTGAACGTCAAGGGGCAGTTCATGCAAGATGTTCAGGGGAATGTTGTACGGAGCATCAAGTACACAGATGTACAGGGGAATCCATACTTGTTTGAGCAATGGGTGAACGGAACCATTCGCCTGGGCAATGGAAAAAGCTATACCAACGTACCATTGAGGTATGATATCGTGTCGGATGAATTACAATACAAGGATAACAAATCGGATCAGGCACTCAATTTTATAGATCCGGTGGTAGAATTTCAATTGATGCCGGGCACCGAATCAGGCGAAAGCCCAATGATCTTTAGAAACGGGTTCATCTCAGATGATGGCACTAGTGTAAAAGCTTACTACCAGGTACTCTTCGACGGTGCATTAAAACTCTTGAAACGAAATACCAAAGTTATTTTTGAAACAAGAGAGTATAGTTCGGCCATTACCACTAAAACATTCCGGGAAGAAGAGTATTACTACCTTTATAAAAATAACAAGACCGTCAGAATCAAAAAAGACAAAAAACAAGTGTTAGCCACATTGGCAGATCGTGCGACAGAGCTGGAAACCTTTATCAAAAGTAACGCACTGAACTTAAAAAACGAGTCTGATCTGGTTCGGTTAATTGCACACTATAACAGCCTTTAAAAAGTTGGGGTTAATTTCAAATTTTGTCCCAGGTAGTGCCGGTCTTACTATCCTTTAACTGAATACCCAGATCTTGTAGGCTCATCCTGATTTGATCGGAAGTGGCATAATCTTGCTTTGCCTTAGCTTCATTTCTCAATCTGATCAACAAATCCATGATTCCGGCCAGATCACCCTCCGATTTCTCCTCTGATTGGAGACCGAGTACATCAAATACCATGGCATTTACCAATTGTCGAAGCTGGTCTAAATTTTCCTGATCCAATTTTGATTTTCCGTCATACACGCTGTTGATCAGTCTTACCGCCTCGAACAATTCGGCAATTAAAACCGGACTGTTAAAGTCATCATTCATGGCTGCATAGCAGCGTCTGCTTAAATCCTGAACATCATAATCAGATGATGCTGCGACTGGCAATTTATCGAGCAAATGGACTGCAGACATCAATCGCTTGAATCCTTTGTCAGAAGCTTCCAAAGCCTCGTTAGAAAAATCAAGTGTACTCCGATAATGAGCCTGCAACATGAAAAAACGTACCGTCATCGGCGAATAAGCCCTACTCAGTAAGGGATGCTTACCCGTAAATAACTCAAATGGCAGGAAACCATTGCCCGCACTTTTAGACATGCGGGTGCCATTTACCGTGAGCATATTGGTGTGCATCCAATATTTCGCAGGCTCGGCATGGTTACATGCCTGCGACTGGGCAATTTCGTTGGTATGATGGGTTGCAGCTAAATCAAGTCCACCTCCGTGAATATCAAAAGTATCTCCCAAATATTTCTTACTCATGGCCGAACATTCGATATGCCAGCCCGGAAAACCCCAACCCCATGGCGAAGGCCAGCGCATCAGGTGTTCGGGCTTGGCTTTGATCCAAAGGGCAAAATCTAAACGCCCTTTTTTATCATCTTGTCCGCCTAATTCGCGAGTATTGGCCAGGAGATCATCCAGCTCACGGTTGGTAAGGATGGTATAGTTTTGATCTTTGCTGTATTTCTCCACGTCAAAATAAACGGTGCCATTTACTTCATAGGCCAAACCACTGTCGATGATTTGTTTCACCATCTCAATTTGTTCCGTAATATGGCCGGTAGCGGAGGGCTCAATATTCGGCGGGAGGGTATTGAAAAGACGCATCACCTCATGAAATCCGAGCGTGTATTTTTGCACAATTTCCATGGGCTCGAGCTGCTCAAGTTTGGCTTTTTTAGTGAATTTATCGTCTCCTTCGTCCCGATCGCCTTCTAAATGACCGGCATCGGTAATATTGCGCACATAACGCACCTTATAGCCCAAATGCTGCAAGTAACGGTAAATGAGGTCAAATGACACAAAAGTGCGGCAATTCCCTAAATGCACATCGCTGTAAACGGTTGGCCCGCAAACGTACATTCCAACCATTGGTGGATTGATGGGTTTGAAGACCTCTTTTTGACGAGTGAGTGTATTATATACCTGCAGTTGGGAATCCATGTCACAAACTTATAAAAATATCATTGAACCAGTTCTAAATCTGCACGAACAGCGTAATGATCTGACAATTTTTTATTGATGATTCGATAATTTTTAACCTGAAAATCGGTGGTGGTTAAGATATAATCGATCTGAAAATTAGGAAAATCGCCATTGTAAGTAATACCCAATCCGCTCCCCTTCTCCCTGAATGCATTTAGCATCCCACTACCCATTTGCTGTAAGGTGTAAGATACAGGAGTATCATTAAAATCGCCGGCAACAAGATAAGGACTTTCACAAATTGCGGTATGTTCTTTGAGTATTTTTACTTGTTTACTGCGATTGATAAATGCTCTTTTCAGGCGTCCACCAATCCTTCTGGGTGAAATCATATCGGTATTGATATCCGTTTTAACCTGATTGAGGTAATCGTAATCTTCGGGTTGAAATTTGATAGATTGGAAATGGGTATTGTAAATCCTTATCAGTTTTCCACGAAACTTCAGATCGATGTAAATAGCGCCGTTACCCTTTTTGTTTTCATCAAACCAGATCGGTCCTTTCTCCTGGATGGGGAGCTTTGAAAAGATAGCCAAGCCCAAGGCCTCATAACCATTATCTACAGAGGGCTCAAAATAAACATATCGGCTTCCTAAAATCTCCTGTACTGCTTTCTTGAAATTATATTTACCTTTTTTTCGAGTAAAAAACTCCTGGAAACAAATAACATCAGGCTGTTCCTGTCTAATGATATTGAGGATCTGATTCTTCATGTTTTCCTCATTAGAAGCACCAAACTTTTTAAAACTATGCACATTGTAAGTCATTACCCTCAAAAATTCGGGTGATGATTTGGGAACTTGTATGGCTGTAGACTCCCTAAATCCAATAAAGCTGGTCAAAAAGTTCCATCCCAGTAATATCAACAAAAGAGAAGGCAATGAATAGCTCGGTTTTCGGAACAACCAAAAAATTAGCAGTAAAACATTTCCGAGCAGCAAAAATGGATAAGCTAAACCAAAAAAGGCGATGGGCCAAAATTTGCTCGGATTGATAAAGGGTGCCAGATAAGAAAGTAAGAGCAATAAAATAAACACTGCATTGATAAAAAGCAGCGATTTACTGAAAAAACTAAGCTGTTTTTTATTTCTTCTCATCCCATTAATAATAATCCCATGGTCTCCTGATGCGCCATATTTTCATCAGTATGAAACCAAATAATGCACCACCCAGGTGCGCAAAATGAGCAACCGAATCGCCGCTAAACTGCGCCACTCCCAAAAAAAGTTCGAGTAACACGTATACCGGAATGATGTACTTTGCTTTAATGGGCATCGGTATGAACATGATAAACAATTCGGCATTTGGATAGAGCAAACCAAAAGCGATTAAAAGTCCGAAAATTGCCCCCGAAGCTCCCACCATGGGCCCGTAGTAAATTTCCTGCAGCTTTCGTAATTGATCTGGATTAGCCGACGTGTAGGTAGCCGGATCAATACTGATGCTGCCAACAATCTGATACACTTCTACAGCCTGTACCACCATTTGAAGCACCAAAGCACCCAAACCGGTAATCAGGTAATAATTGAGAAATCTCTTGGAACCAAACAAATATTCGAGTGATGAACCAAAAGTATATAGGGCAAACATATTGAACAGGATATGAGCAAAACTTACCGGGCTATGCATAAACATATAGGTAATCACTTGCCAAACCCTAAAGTTGGGAGAGTCGAAATAATAAACCGCCAAATGCTCTACCAGGGGAAAAGTTCCACCTTGGTTAAACAATAAAGTGGCGATGTAAAAAATCACATTGATGATGAGCAGATTTTTTACAACCGGAGGGGTATTTGACAGTGGCATACGCATGGTGCTTCTTTACTTATCGAATAATTGCAGGATATCTTCCAGACTAAAGGTAACAATGACAGGCTTACCGTTCAAAGATTGGTTCGGCAGTTCGCAAGCGAACAATTCGTCGATGAGTACATTCATTTCATCAGCACTTAAAGGCGTACCGACCTTTATGGCTGCATTTTTGGCCAGTGTACGGGCCAGCTGATCTCTTTTACTCAATTTAAGCCCTTGCTGATTATTCTTAAAACCTTCAATCAGGTGTTCCAATAATTCTACCTCGCTGGCTTTGTCAGCTATTTCAGCCGGTACTCCCTCCACTACAAAAGTATTTTTGCCAAACTCCCTGATCTGGAAACCTAATGCTTGTATATCGGGTAAAAGTTCTTTAATAAGTTCAAAATCAGCTGCTTGCAAACTGACCGATTGTGGGAACAAGCTTTGCTGACTGATGCCCTGACGATTCGCTAATTGTTGCTGAAAACGCTCATACAAGATTCGTTCATGAGCCGATTGTTGATCAATCAGCATAAAACCAGACTTAATGGTAGATAAAATAAATCGCTGATGTATCTGAATGATCTGTTTTTCGCTCTTTTGTTCTTCAGGATTTGGAATAGATGCGAAGTTGATCTCCTGCGGAGCCGTCTGCATAGTTTGCCCGATCTCATACAAGGAGGCCCAGTTACGATCAGGCTTTTCGGAATGTCCACTCTGATGCCGCAAAAAAGGAATTTCTCGATCGGCCGGTTTGCTTTCAAAAGGATTATAATCGGGGTTGAAGCTGATACTCGGCGCCACAATATCTTCAGGTGCCTGCTGACTGATCATCCTACTGAATCCTGTTTCCTGATTAAAGTCTAAGCTGGGGCTAATATGATAACGACCCAGCGAACGTTTAACCGCAGAGCGGATGATGGCGTATAAAGCCTTCTCATCTTGAAATTTAATCTCCGTTTTGGTAGGATGCACATTGATATCAATCTGTGCCGGATCAATCTCGATGAATAATACATACAGCGGAAAACTGTCTTTGGGCAGTACCTCTTCAAATGCTGACAATACCGCATGATTCAGGTATGCATCTTTCACAAAGCGTTTATTCACAAAGAAAAATTGTTCCCCTCGAGTCTTTTTGGCAAACTCAGGTTTACCCACATAGCCTTTCAGGTTGATAATGGTAGTGTCCTCCTCAACAGGAACCAGTTTCTGGTTATAATTATTCCCAAAAAGATGAAGGATACGTTGTTTAAGGCTCGAAGAAGGCAAGTGAAACACTTCATTTCCATCTTGATGAAGGCTGAAGAAAATTTCGGGATGCGCCAGTGTCACCCGCTGTAATTCATCAATAATATGCCTCAACTCAACTGAGTTGCTTTTAAGAAAATTGCGCCGGGCCGGTGTATTATAAAACAGATTTTTAACACTGATATTCGTCCCTGCCGGGCAGGCAACAGCCTCCTGACTAATGACTTCTGAACCCTCCATGCGCACACATGTACCCAACTCATCCTCCACCCTGCGACTTTTGAGTTCTACCTGAGCAATGGCAGCGATGGAAGCCATGGCTTCCCCACGAAAACCCATCGTACGGATGGCAAATAAATCGTCCGCTTTGCGAATTTTAGAAGTAGCATGACGCTCGAAGCACATGCGGGCATCCGTTTGGCTCATGCCGCAACCATTATCAATCACCTGGATCAGGGCCTTACCGGCGTCCTTTACGATCAACTGGATATGATCAGCACCCGAATCAATGGCATTTTCTATTAATTCTTTAACCGCTGAAGCCGGCCGCTGCACTACTTCACCTGCAGCAATCTGGTTAGCAACCGAGTCGGGTAAAAGTTGGATAATATCAGACATAATACCCCGCTAAAATAGCTAAATTTTTACCAATGCGCCTTCCAAACGACCAATTTTAAGGACAGCATTTCCTATCTTTAGGCACCTAAAGTCCTAATCACATGAGAAAACTTGCCTTATTGCTGGCCATTACTGTTTTGATGGCTTGTTCTTCCAAAAAGCAGATCGACCTGTTAGTGTACAATGCACAGATCTACACCGTTGATAGTTTATTCAGCCAAGCCGAAGCCATGGCTATCAAAGACGGCAAAATTGTGGCTATTGGTAATAAAGCCGATTTGAGAAAAGAATTTAATGCTATCGACAGTTTAGACGCTCAGGGAAAAAGTATCTACCCCGGATTTATCGACGGACACGCCCATTTTCTGGCCTATGGCCAGGGACTACAAACGGTAGATCTGGTAGGCACCCAAAGCTGGGCAGAAATTGTGGAGAAGGTCAAGAACTTTGCAGCACAAAATCCGGAAGGATGGATACTCGGCCGTGGCTGGGACCAAAACGACTGGGCCGATAAACGCTTCCCGACGAATTATGAACTGAATCAGCTTTTTCCAGATCGTCCGGTATTGTTGAATCGGGTTGATGGCCATGCGGCTATCGCCAACCAAAAAGCATTGATATTGGCTGGCATCCAGGCAGGACAGACATTGACTGGGGGCGAAATCGGAGTCAGCAATGGTAAGTTGAATGGCCTATTAATTGATAATGCCGTCGATCTGGTCGCCTCTAAAATCCCCGAACCCAGCAAAGAACAATTAAATAAAGCTTTGCTGGCCGCCCAAGAGAATTGCTTTGCCGCCGGCCTAACCACCGTGGTCGACTGCGGACTGGATCACCCAATGGTGAAGGTAATTGATGAATTGCAACAGCAAAATAAACTCAAGATGCGTTTGTTTGTGATGCTATCGGATAAAAAAGCTAATTACGATTACCTGTTTAAAAACGGGGCTTTTAAAACCGAACGATTGAATGTCAGCTCCTTCAAGGTTTATGCCGACGGGGCCTTGGGCTCACGTGGGGCTTGCCTGCTCAAACATTATAGCGATCAGCCGGGCTATTCAGGTTTCCTATTAAATAAAAAGGAACATTTTGAATCGGTAGCTCAACAAATTGCAGACAAAGGCTTCCAGATGTGCACCCATGCCATTGGCGATTCGGCCAACCGCGAAATATTGAATATCTATGCCAAAGTTTTGAAAGGCAAAAATGACCGCCGCTGGCGAATCGAGCATGCCCAGGTGCTTGATCCCGCAGATTTTAAGCTATTCGGAGCTCACAGTGTGGTCCCTTCGGTGCAACCGACGCATGCCACTTCAGACATGTACTGGGCCGGCGATCGCTTGGGCACTGAGCGTCTAAAAGGAGCTTATGCCTACCAGGATTTATTGCAACAAAACGGCTGGCTGGTACTGGGCACCGATTTTCCGGTAGAAAATATTGACCCAATGCTTACCTTCTACGCTGCAACCATTCGTAAGGACAGTAAAGGCTGGCCCGAAAAAGGCTTCCAGATCGAAAATGCCCTCACCAGAGAACAAGCACTACGCGGCATGACCATTTGGGCAGCCAAAGGCAATTTTGAGGAGAAAGAAAAAGGCAGTTTAGAAGTGGGCAAATTTGCTGATTTCATCATCCTAGACCGGGATATCATCAAAGCAACTCCGGCCGATTTATTGAAGACCAAGGTTTTGAGTACCTATGTAAATGGCGAAAAGGTTTATCAGCGTTAAGCTGCTTTTCTTTTTTATTTTTTCCCTTTCGGGGATGACTACGCTGGCGCAAGAACATGAGGCCAATATGGAACGCCTGCGCCTGGAAAAAACGGTGCTGCAAAGTACGGTTGTACTCAATAATGCCGAAGAAATTATTCCGCTTAAAAACCTCGATCAGAAAATAGCTTGTATCGATCTCGGTTTTAATCACAGTACTGTGTTCGACAGCCTGGCCAATAAATATCAAAAAGTCGACCATTTTAACGGAAACTTTTATGCCAGCACTTCTAGCCTGGATGCCCTACTCGACGACCTGAAATTCTACCATACGCTAATTCTCGAAATTTCGGATGTATCGGCCTTCGACCAGCGGGTACTGAACT
The DNA here is from genome assembly GCA_964580845.1 of uncultured Sphingobacterium sp. GTDB lineage: Bacteria > Bacteroidota > Bacteroidia > Sphingobacteriales > Sphingobacteriaceae > JAIPAN01. Next base: position 95,536 of record CAZOLA010000003.1, on the reverse strand, counting down.
TTATTGCTGAAGCAGGCCAGCAAAAACAAGTACTCATTGCCCTCTTTGGAGATGCCCGAAGTTTGGTTAAACTCGATTCTTTTACTTACCCTCTAATTTGGTCAGAACAGCACAACGATGCTGCTGCCCGTGTGGTTGCGCAAGCAATTTTCGGAGGGATTGGGCTGGAGAATTATCTCAAACAAGATTACGGTCAAAACTTTTGTGCAGGCAGCGGTTATCGTATCCGGAAAACCCGGCTGGCTTACAATGTGCCGGAGGCGGTAGGCATCAATGCCGATAATTTAGCAGGAATTGCCCAGATCGCAAATGAGGCCATCACTGCCAAAGCCATGCCAAGTGCCGTTGTCATGGTGGTAAAAAACGGACAGGTAATCTACCACCAGGCTTTTGGCAAACCCACATACCAAAGCAGCCGGCCCACCCATATTGACGATATTTATGACCTGGCATCTATCACTAAAACAGCAGCCACCACGCCTGCCGTCATGCATTTGTATGAACAAGAAAAGCTGAACTTGGATGCCAAATTGGGAACTTACTTAGGCCGCACCCGTGGGCTGGACAAAGCGGCCATCAGCGTTCGGGAAGTAATGCTCCACCAGGCGGGCTTCGTTCCTTTTATCCCTTTTTACCAAAAACTGAATGTAGCAGATTACCGTAGTGATTCCAGTGCCGAGTTTAATACCAGAGTAGCAGCGAATTACTACCTACGCAAAAATTATTTTGCCGAAGTTATGTGGCCGCAAATGCTGCGTTCGCCCTTACAAAGCCGTGGTCGCTATGTATACAGCGACCTGAGCATGTATGTAATGAAAGAAATTGTTGAGAAACTGGCTGGAAAATCTTTAAGTCAATATGTGCAGGACCAGTTCTACCGACCATTGGGAATGCAACGAACTAGCTACCATCCGCTGAACCGTTTCCCGACAGAAGACATTATCCCTACCGAGGAAGATACCATTTTTAGAAAGACCAGATTGCAAGGTGATGTGCACGACCAGGGTGCGGCCATGCTGGGCGGCGAAGCCGGACATGCCGGCTTATTTTCCAGCGCCAACGAACTGGCCATTTTGTACCAGCTGTTCCTCAACAAAGGCAGCTATGGCGGGCACCGTTATTTCAGGGCCTCCACGGTTGAGTTGTTTACTTCAAAACAGTCGAACATCAGCCGCCGTGGTTTAGGTTTTGATCGCTGGGATCCTGATGCTACCAAGCAATATCCTTCCCGTTTAGCCTCACCAGAAACTTTTGGACACACCGGCTATACCGGCACCTGTGTTTGGGCCGACCCGGCAAACGAACTGATCTATATTTTCCTTTCCAACCGCGTATATCCACAGGTAAGTGATAAACTATCGAACATGCGAATCCGTCCGAGAATACAGGATGTAATCTATGAAGCGATTGCGAAAGCCAAAGATTAGTATTTCCCTACAATAGGCATACGGCGGCCCATGCCAAAGGCTTTGGGCGATACTCTTAGGATAGGCGGCGTTTGGTAGCGTTTGAACTCAGCCACATTCACCATTTTAATGATTTTATGTACCAAAGCTGCTTCAAAACCCAAAGCTATAATTGCTTCTGGAGCTTTCTTTTCCTCTATATAATGGAACAGGATGCGGTCGAGGAGATCGTATTCAGGAAGTGAATCGGAATCTTTCTGCCCAGGACGTAACTCCGCTGAAGGCGGCTTCACAATACTGTTTACTGGAATAATTTCTCTGTCGCGGTTAATATACCGGGCTAGCTGAAACACTTGTGTTTTGTAGACATCCCCCAGCACGCTGATGGCACCGGCCATATCTCCATAAAGGGTACCATAACCTACGGCACATTCGCTTTTATTCGACGTGTTGAGCAGGATGTATCCAAATTTATTAGATAGAGCCATCACCACAATGGCACGGCTTCGCGACTGGATATTCTCTTCTGCAATATTGAAAGGCAGGTCTTTGAATACCGGCTTCAAAAGCTCATCGAAGGTTTTAGCAGCCGCTTTGATCGGGATAATCTCATGTTTACAGCCCAGGTTATTCACCAGGTCGAGCGCATCCTGAATGGAATGGTCGGTGGAATATTCCGAAGGCATCAAGACCGCCATCACGTTCTCCGGACCCAAGGCTTCCGCCGCTAAGGCGCAAACCACTGCCGAGTCGATACCGCCGGAAAGACCCAGAATAGCTTTGCTGAAACCCGATTTCTGGAAATAATCGCGGATACCCAGGATCAATGCCTGATGGATTTGTTCGATATCCGTTTGGCGGGCTTCGGATTTAGGCGTCAGGCCTTTTACTGCTTTGCCTTCAAATTCATAATAACGGATGCTTTCACTGAAATATGGCATTTCGTCTAACACATCCCCATTTTCATCAAATACCAGCGAACCGCCATCAAAAATAATTTCAGTATGTGAACCAACCTGATTGACGTAGAAAAGCGGCAATTGATATTTACGGCAATTATCGCCCAATACCTGCAGGCGTTCCTCGTCGTGGTTATAGGCAAAGGGCGAAGCCGCGATATTGATCATCAGATCGGGCTGCTCTTTACTTAGCTGCTCCATCGGCTCGGCCACGTAGAGTGGGTTATCATTTACATTCCAAAGGTCTTCACAAATAGTGAGCGCAATATTATGTCCTCTAAAATCAATACAAGTACTGCTGCGTGAAGGCTCAAAATAGCGGTACTCATCAAACACATCGTAATTCGGCAATAAGGCCTTATTCACTTGTGCTTTTACGGCTCCATCCTCAATAAAATAAGCGGAATTAAAAAGGTCTTTGCCCTTGATTTCCGGATTACGGGTTGGCAACCCGATGATACAGGCGATCCCTTTGCTGGCTTCTGCGATTTGCTGTGCCGCAGCCTCACATTGTTCGATGAAATTGTCCATTTCGAGCAGGTCTCGGGGCGGATAACCGCATACCGACAGCTCTGCAAAAACCACCAAATCAGCTTGTTCGGAACGAGCCTTTTCGATGGCACTGATCATCTGAGCAGTATTGAATTCGAAATTGCCGATATGATAATTGAGCTGAGCTAAAGCGATCTTCATCGCCCAAATTTAGGGAATCATTTTAGGATTATTGTGCTCTGTTGTAATACTGTATTTCGACGAGCCGTAACGAGGAGAAATTTCTCAGATATAGTCTAAAAGAGATTTCTCGCCTCCTGCCAACGGATTCGAAAGGACGTCGGGGACTAATTTTTAGTATTTTCGGAAGATGAAAGTTCTGAAAGCCGCCTTTTTTCTTTGTTTCTTTTACTTTATGCTCGCTTGTTCCCGTAAAAAAGAACCCGATTTGAGTAACATCAAACTCGAGATAAAGATTGAGCGCTTCGACCAGGATATGCAGCAACTAAGCGCAGCTAATCTGGCCGATAAATGCCCTGAGCTCCAAACAAAATACGGATGGTTTTATGCCGATTACATGGAAGGTATGCTGAGCGTGGGCCCGGTGGCCGATACGGCTTACTATCAGAACCTGCAGACAGTAATCAGTCAGAAGGACTATCAGGCTTTAGCAGCCGAAGTGGCTGCCAAATACCCTGATCTGAAACAACAGGAGAAAGAACTGACCGACGCCTTCAAGAGAGTCAAATACCATTTCCCTAAGCAAAAAATTCCAAGGCTGATCAGCTTCCTTTCGGGATTTGCCGTACAAACCCCTATTGGTAATGATTATATCGGCATAGGCCTGGACATGTTTTTGGGCGCCGATTCCAAATTTTATCCGGCACTGGTGCAGAGTATCCCGATGTATATTTCGAGAAGATTTACACCCGAAAATATCCGACCGAGAGTGATTGAAGCCTTTGTGAGGGAAGAAATTTATCCGGAAAGAGATGAAGATCGGTCCCTTTTAGACAAAATGGTGTACAATGGCAAGGTTTTATACCTGATGCAAGAACTGATGCCCGATGTGGCAGACAGTACGCTGATCGGCTACACCGATGCCCAACGGAACTGGTGTGAAGATTACGAAAGTGATATTTGGGCCTATTACATGGAGGGAAACCTACTATTTGAGACCGATTACCTGAAAATTCAGAAATACCTCACGGATGCGCCTTTCACGCCAGGCTTAGGCGAAGGAAACAGCTCGGCACCCAAACTGGGGGTGTGGACCGGCTGGCAGATCGTTAAAAAGTACATGGGTGAGCATCCGGAAACCAGCCTGCAACAATTGCTGGCGATGCCAGACGCCCAGAAAATACTAAAGGACTCGAAATATAAACCGAAATAAGGATTGGAGTTTACCAATCGGCAAATCGACCAATCAGCAAATTACCGAATTGAAATTACTTCAGGATGGCTAGTACCGCCTTGATGCTGATCACCGAGCCGATTACTACCAATACGTTAGCAATACCACTGGCCAATGAAGAGTCCTGCACAAAACGGCCAAATACCCCGGCCAGGCCGATCACAATACCTACCGTCATCAGTTTATAATGACTGGTTTCATTCGCATTATTGTTCTGAATAGTTGAAGCTTCTTTCTTTGCCATAATTGTAAATTAATGTCCAAAAATAGCATTCTTTTCCATACAATCACAATAGGGTATCCAACCCTTCATACTGTATTTTCTACCATTCGTCGGGAAATTGTTAACCGTAAAAACAATATCTGCTTTAAATCCTTATACGGTTAAAAGAATCTATTATGAAAAATATGATTATTTCAGGATTGTTGCTTGGATGCATCAGCCTGATGGCTTGTAAAAAAGAAGCCCTTCAACCAAATGAACTCATTCTCGGAAAATGGCGTTATGAAAAATTTGGCAAGGAAAGCCCTATAGGCTCACCGGAACAAATCATAGAAAATCCTCCCGATTATTATTTTGATTTTTTTCGAAACGGGACTGTAAATGTGAATGCGAATAATAACGTTCAATCGACTTGGGCATTAAAAGATGATGGCAAAACACTATTGATGAATATCTTTACGAACAAGGAAATGAAAATTTTGAAACTCGAAAAAAAAGAATTTGTTTTCTATCAGGATATTGAAGAGAATGGCCAGACTAAACGAAATACCTATTATTTAATGAAACCCTAGACCTCCTTGGTACAGTCAAAAAGTAAATAAAATTAAAAAAGCCCCTCCAGAATTCGGAGGGGCTTTTCGTTTGTATTAAAAGTTCAATTAACCATTCAATGCCGCCGCACCGCTCACAATCTCAGTCAATTCAGTGGTAATGGCGGCCTGACGGGCCTGGTTGTACGATAATTTCAAAGCTTTCAGCAATTCGCCGGCATTTTCGGTCGCTTTGTCCATGGCCGTCATACGGGCACCATGCTCAGAAGCATGCGAATCCAGTACCGCTTTGTACAATTGCGTTTTGATCGATTTCGGGATCAGTTGCTCCACAATTTCCGCCTGCGAAGGCTCCAGGATATAATCCATCTGCTGGCTACTTTCGGCCATCGCGGTAGCTTTAGGTAATGGTAATAATTGTTCGGTGGTAAGAATCTGTACCGCCGCATTCTTGAACTGGTTGTACACCACTTCCACACAGTCGAACTCGCCTTTCACAAAACCATCCATAATGGCTTCGGTAATTTTAGAAACGTTCTCAAAGCTCAGGTTTTGGTAAACTTCATTGTTGTTACCAATTACATTGAACTTACGTTTCTCGAAATAATCCTGGGTCTTTTTACCAATGGCTACAATACTCACATTTCCTTCGCGATGCTGTGCAGCATACGTAGTAGCCAACAGCTGATTTACGGCTTTAATCACGTTCATGTTGAAGGCACCCGCCAAGCCACGGTTAGACGAAACGGCCACAATCAATACCTTTTTAGGCTCACGCTCTACGGTAAAGGGAGAGGTAGAACCCTCGAGGCTGGCAGAAAGATTAGCCAGAATATCTCTCAATTTGTTGGCATACGGACGCAGCTGTATAATGGCGTTGGTGGCACGCTTCAACTTCGCAGCCGAAACCATTTTCATAGCCTTGGTAATCTGCTGGGTTGAACCCACCGATGCAATCCGGTTTCTTACTTCTTTTAAATTAGCCATATGTAAAGTTGGGAGTTAAGAGTTTGGAGTTCGGAGTCAACTCAAGACTCAAAACTCCAAGCTCCAAACTATTAATACTTATCTGCCAGTTCTTTGGCTACTTTCTCCAATACGCTGGTCAGCGAATCGTCGAATTTACCTTCTTTCAGCGCTTTCAGCACATCAGGATGACGTTGCTCCAGTTGCTGCAGGTATTCGGCCTCAAACTCTTTTACTTTGTTAACAGGCACATTACGCAACAAGCCTTTAGATCCTGCATAGATAATAGCTACCTGCTTCTCTACGGTTACCGGTGCAAACTGTCCTTGTTTCAAGATCTCTACGTTACGCACCCCTTTGTCCAGTACCGCTTTGGTAGCCGCATCCAGGTCTGAACCGAACTTAGAGAAAGCCTCTAATTCGCGGAACTGAGCCTGATCCAGTTTCAAAGTACCGGCTACTTTCTTCATCGATTTGATTTGCGCATTACCACCCACACGAGATACCGAGATACCAACGTTGATCGCCGGACGCACCCCAGAGTTGAACAAGTTCGACTCCAAGAAGATCTGACCATCGGTAATGGAAATTACGTTGGTTGGGATATAAGCAGAAACGTCACCGGCCTGAGTTTCAATGATCGGCAAGGCAGTTAAAGAACCACCACCTTTCACGATACCTTTGATAGACTCCGGCAAATCGTTCATGTTTTTAGCAATGTCATCGTTGGCGTTGATCTTGGCCGCACGCTCCAATAAACGGCTGTGCAGGTAGAACACGTCACCAGGATATGCCTCACGGCCCGGAGGACGCTTCAATAACAAGGATACCTCACGGTAAGCCACTGCCTGTTTCGACAAATCATCGTACACAATCAACGCCGGACGACCTGTATCGCGGAAGTACTCACCAATGGCAGCACCCGCAAATGGCGCAAAGAACTGCATAGGTGCAGGATCAGCAGCCGATGCCGCTACAACAATAGAGTAAGGCATGGCACCGTTTTCTTCCAAGGTACGAACGATGTTCGCCACGGTAGAGTTTTTCTGACCTACCGCAACGTAGATACAATATACCGGCTGACCGGCATCGTAAAATTCTTTCTGATTGATGATGGTATCGATACAAACTGCAGTCTTACCCGTCTGACGGTCACCAATTACCAACTCACGCTGACCACGGCCAATCGGAATCATCGCATCGATCGCTTTGATACCGGTTTGCAATGGCTCATTTACCGGCTGACGGTAAATTACCCCAGGTGCTTTACGCTCTAATGGCATTTCGTAGGTTTGACCAGCGATCGGGCCTTTACCGTCAATCGGCTGACCCAAAGTGTTTACCACACGGCCCAGCATACCCTCGCCCACATTAATAGACGCGATTTTCTTGGTACGTTTGATCGTATCACCCTCTTTGATCTCATCAGAAGCGCCCAGCAATACCACACCCACGTTATCCTCTTCCAGGTTTAATACGATACCTTGTAAGCCGTTCTCAAATTCAACCAGCTCACCCGATTGAACTTTAGTCAGTCCGTACACACGGGCAATACCATCACCCACTTGTAATACGGTACCCACTTCTTCGAGTTCGGCCTCCGATTTAAAGCCCGAAAGCTGTTGTCTTAAGATCGCCGAAACTTCGTCTGGTCTAACCTCTGCCATAATTTTTAGCGTTTATTGTAAATCTTGTTAAATACTATTCTTGTTATTGCTGTCCCGCTTTCCGCTTCAACCATGGTTTCCGCTGCAATCGGGTTTAGTTTACCTGCGCCTCAGGCAATTCAATTAAAGCGCAAATTCTTTTTTCAATTTTTTTAGTTTGCTGTTCAGGCTGGCATCAAACTGACGGTCGCCCACCTGCAACACAAAACCACCAATCAGTGTAGGGTCGACTTTAGCCTCCAAAATCACCTCACCCTTAGTTGCGGCTTTCACCACTTCCACCAATTGTTTCTTGTTGTCCTCGGTAAGGGCTACTGCCGAAGTCACTTTAGCCTTCACAATACCCTTGTCTAGGTTGTATAAATTCACAAATTCCTTCGCAGTAGCATACAAAACACCTGCACGGCCCTTATTTACCATAATGTTGAAGAACGAGATCACCATGGGCTGTACCTTGTCGGCAAACAGATCTCTCAGCACCCCTGCCTTTTTATCCAGGCTGATGATCGGATTTTTCAATACCGCCAGTAATTGCGGATTTTCCTTACCCACTTCAATAAACAGGTCCATCTCCGATTTCACCTTGTCCAGCACTTTCTGTTCTCTGGCCAAGTCAATCAGCGATTTAGCGTACCGGCTTGCTACTTGAATTTCTGACATATTTAGTTGTTGGTTGCAGGTTGTTCGTTATAGGTCAACTCAGGACTCCAAACTCCCAACTCCAAACTTATAATTTAACTTCTTTCAACAGGTCGCTTACCAAAGCTTCCTGCTTTTTCTGGTCTTCCAGTTGTTTGCTCAATACCTTCTCGGCAATTTGCAAAGAAAGCTCAGCCACTTGGTTTTTCACCTCAGCCAAAGCGGCAGCCTTCTGGCTGTCAATTTCCTGCTTCGCTTTCTCGATCAATTTGGCACCTTCAGCCTGAGCGCTCGCTTTCGCATCGCTCACGATCTGATCTTTCAGCTGCTTCGCCTCCTTCAGGATCACATCACGCTCGGCACGGGCCTCTTTCAATAAAGCCTCGTTCTCGTTGGTTAAACGAGCCATCTCTTCTTTGGCCTTTTTGGCCGCTTCCAAAGCATCATCGATAGAACGCTCACGCTCTTTAATGGCACTCAAAACCGGTTTCCAGGCAAATTTGCCTAATAAAAACACCAATAATAAGAAGGCAAGTGTTTGCCAAACAATTAAACCAATGCTGGGGGTTACTAATTCCATTGTCTTTGTCTAAATTTTTATCAATCAAAATTTAAAAATCCGGGTGTATGGCCAACCGCCACACACCTGGATTCATTCGGTTAAATTACTGAGGGTTGTTACCCAACAAAGCAACTACCACCGCGAATAATGCTACCGCCTCTACGAAGGCAGCGGCGATCAACATCGCAGTTTGAATTTTAGATGCAGCTTCTGGCTGACGAGCCATACCGTCCATTGCTGAACCACCGATACGTCCGATACCTAATCCGGCACCGATTGCGGCTAAACCTGCACCAATTGCAGCGATACTTCCTACCATTTTGATTGATTATTTAAGTGAAACAAAAAATTGCATAATTAATGATCGTGGTGCTCTTCAATGGCCATACCGATGAACAATGCCGACAGAATGGTAAAGATGAACGCCTGAATAAAAGCTACCAACAATTCGATCAAACTGATAAATACAGCGAAAGGAACTGCGATAGGGGCAATTGCCAGATTCTTAAAAATAAAAATCAGACAGATTAACGATAACATGAGGATGTGACCAGCCGTAATGTTCGCAAACAAACGAATCATCAAAGCGATAGGCTTGGTAAAGATCCCTACGATCTCTACCGGAACCATTACCGGATACATCCACCATGGCACCGGAGGCATAAAAATGTGCTTCCAGTAATATTTGTTACCACTAAATGTGGTGATTAAAAACGTACACAAGGCCAAAACCATGGTTACCGCAATATTACCGGTAACGTTGGCTCCACCCGGAAAGAAAGGGACCAGACCCAACAGGTTATTAAACCAAATAAAGAAAAACACACTTAATAAATAAGGCATAAACTTCTCGTATTTGTAGCCCAGGTTAGGCTTGGCAATATCGTCACGCACAAACAGGATCACCGGCTCAATTAAGGACTGGAATCCTTTTGGCGATTTTCCTTCACGCTTTTTGTAGCCACGAGCCACACCAATAAATACTATCAGGAGGATGGTTACCGATACTAATAGGGAGAACACGTTCTTAGTGATAGAAAAATCAAGCGGCTTGGCATTTTTAGCTTCGTGTTTTTCGTTCACTTCCACAAAAGCACCATGTTCGTTAGGTGCTTCAGAAGCATAATAAATCTTCTCGTGCAATTTCACAAAACGCTGGCCACCAGCTTCTACCACGTGCTTGCCTTCATCATCATGGTGAAAAGCAGAAGACATGAAAGTCACCAAACCTTTATCAGTCCAAAGAATGATTGGCAAAGGGAGGCCCACGCTGTGTTCACCTTCGCCCCAAAAATGAAAATCGTGGGCATCGGCAATGTGGTGCAAAATAAAAGCACCGGTATCAAAAGGTTGATCTTTTTTTTCTGCAGCAGCAGCTTCATGACCCGCAGCGTCCTCTTGATGAGTAGTATCAGAGGTTATTTTGGTGGTGTCTGTTTCAGGATTGGCTTGAGCCAGCAATGTCAAAAAGCTAAACAAAACAGCAACAAGTGCAGTAATTCCGATTTTTTTTGAATTGAAAATGTGGCTAAAATCCATCAATAGGTGTTTTTCGGGTCCTTATTTTGGTGGCGCAAGTTACACAACAATGCATAAACTTCAAAGGCTGTAAACAAGAAATATAGAGAAATAAAATTGGCCACAAATATGATGTCATTTACCTTGAATTTGAGCAGGTAAACCAGCACCAGCACCATACAAAAAAGCAATTTCACCAAAATACCGCCCATCATGGCCACGATGGAGAATTCTCCACCCTTTCGGATGCCGATCCAGGAAAAAATATAGGCCAATAAAGTTAGCAGGGCGATTGCACCAAAGATCACCCAGAATTTCGGAATCAATAAATTCTTATCAGGATAATTGGAATCAATAAAAAAAGCACTCAGGCCTAAGAATAGGGTAAAGATAGTGTACAGGATAAAAAATCTTGAGAGCTTCACGTATTATTTCTTGATGATCGATTTAATGACTTGGTACAATGCGATGACCACGCCGCATAGGCTGAGGATGGCTGTAAAAATAGGCAAGTCAGTCTTGTTGTATTTATCTAATTGATAGCCCAGAAAAGCAAACAAGCCGATGATGACCATCATCTGAAATCCCATTCCGGCATATTGGGCATAAGTTTTGAGGCTTTTTTCCGGCCGTTTCTGATCAGAATTAATTGGCTTTTCAGGCATTATTTTAACAGATTGACAAATTTAAGATTAAAATCTGATCCCAACAGAACGATGGTGTGTTCAGAAAAAACTTACCGCTAAACTTAATCATCCAACACAGCGTTAATGTAATTGAATCAATGCTTTGCGTAAGGCTGGTTTTTATATCATTTATTATGTTCGATTATGGTATTTTTGTAAAGTTTGGCTCATCTATTACAACCGTCTTGAAAAAAACACTTCGAGCAATCCTTTTTCTTTTTGGCTCCATGCTGATCCTAGCTTTTGGCGCCTGTAGTACCGGACAGAATGGTTTAGCCGGGATAGGCATGCAGAACTTGACGGCAAAGTATAATCTTTTGTTCAATGCCCGAGAATTGTTAAAAGAAAGTGAAAGAAATATCTACGCCTCCTATCGGTTTAATTTCAACCAACTCCTGCCCGTATTCATTGAGCCTGATACTAAAATGGCTCAATCAGAACTCAAACGCCTCGATGAAGTAATTGCCAAATCAAACCGAATTGCAAATGAGAAGGGGAATAGTAGCGTAGTAGATGAAGCATATTTATTGATCGGAGAGGCAAACCATTACAAAGCCAATCATTTTAATGCAGTTGAGTTTTTTCAGTATGTATATCAGTTTTTTCCCGATGAGAAGGAAAAGAAACAACTCGCTTTGATCTGGAAAAGCCGCTCTTTGATGGAATTAACGCGTTTTGAGGAGGCTCAATCGGCCATTGATACGGCCATCAAATACATCAAAAACGCCAAAAGGTATGCTGCCGAGGCCCATGCCAGCAGGGCAAAATTATTCATCATCCGAGGAAACTATCCAGAAGCGGCCAAATCATTGACTCGGGCCGTTAAGTTAACTTCAAGAAAAGAATATGAAATTCGCTGGACCTATTTGCTGGCACAATTGGAGCAAAAAAATGGGAATTTGTCTAAGGCTTATGATTACTACACAAAAATCGTAGACAGCAATGCTCCATTCGAAATGGCTTTTAACGCAAACCTGAACAGGATCAGTATGGAGACAAAAGCCGGCAATAAGTCGGCAGACAAAGCACAAAAGCTGAGTGCTTTGTTAAAGGATGAGAATAATTTAGAGCTAACCGATCAGATTTACTACCAATTGGGTCGCCATTTTGAAGAAATGGCAGCACAAGACAAAGCCGTAGAAAATTATAATATTTCACTTCGAAAAAGCTCCCGCAATCAGGATCAGCGTGGTCTTAGCTATTTAGCCTTGGCCGAGCTCTATTTCAAGCAGGCCAATTTTGTGGAAGCAAAAAAATATTACGACAGTACACTCAATGCCCTTCCACCGAGCCACCCCGAATTTGAGCTCATCAATAAAAAGAAGGAAAACCTCGATTTATTGGCTAAGAACTTAAGCATCATAGCCGAAGAGGATACGCTACAAATGCTCTCCAAACTTTCGGAAAAAGATCGCAATGAAAAATTAGATCAAATCTTATTGCAAAAAATTAAACCGCAGGGAGCGAGTAAGGTGATGACTGGAGAGCAAACCACAGGAAATTTCGGCTCCTTCTCCAATCAGACTAATAATAACAGCGGCAGTCGGTTCTATTTTGATAATCCCGCTGCACTGAGCCAGGGATTTTCAGATTTTAAACGTAGATGGGGAAACCGAGCACTGGAAGATAATTGGAGAATCAGCCAAAAATCGGCCAACATACAAAATAATCAAACATTCAGTGTGGTTGATACCCAGTCCGAGCCAGATGCTGGATTCAATGCCAACTCCGGGTCTGAAGCGGAATTGGCTGACTTGAAGAATGCTTACATAAGGAAAATCCCTAAAAGTAATGAAGACTTAGCAGCTTCCAATTTAAGAATTGCAGACGCTTATTTTGAGGTAGGCACCTATTACCGGGAAGTATTGAACATGAACTCAGAAGCCATTACAGCTTTTGAAACCCTTTTGGAACGAATGCCAGCTTATGAGAACCGCTTTGCAGTTTATTATAATTTATACCGACTCTACGCTGAGGTAGAAGTTGAAAAAACAAACGCATACAAGAACAAAATCCTGGAGGGTTCTCCAAATTCCGTTTATGCCAAGGTGATCCTCGACCCGGAATACAGCGAAAAACAGGATCAGCAAGATCGGGCACTGACTGAGGCTTACGAAAAGATCTTTGAGATTTTTAGCAATAAACGTTATGAGGAAGCGCAGGCTTGTATACGGGAGGCGGAGATGATCTTTGGCAACAACAGATTATCTACACAATTGGCCTATTTGAATGCCATCGCCCTTGGTCACTTACAAAGCCTTACAGCATTTGAGCTCGCTTTAAAATCGATTATTAAAAATTTTCCTGAGGAGAAACTGATCAATCCGCTGGTAAAACAACACCTCGAATTCATTGATGCCAATCGTAAGACTATGATCGCTCGAAAATTCGCCTTGTTCGATAAAGATCCGAATAACTTAATCTGGGCACATGAACTGCTAGCTGAGGTGGAGGTGAAACCGGAGAAAAAGGATGAACCAATAAGCGATCGAACTGAAAATGCTAAAACTCAAACACCGGCAACTGAAAGTACGACCTTATTTGACCTAAAAGACGATACTTATTATTTTGTTGTTAAAGTAGCCAACGGCGAGGTTAATCTTAGTTCATCGCGTTTTGGAATCGGGCAGTTTAACCGGGCTAATTTTGAACCTGGAACGATCAAACACTTATTGCAAGAACTTGATGACGAAACCCAGCTCATTTACGTAGGTGAATTTGAGGGCATGGAAGCCGCTAAAAGCTATTATTCGGATATTTTACCCTTGATGAGTGACATCATGAAAATTCCTGCAGAAGAATATTCCTTATTTATCATAACTAAGGCTAATTTTGAGCAAATAAAGGACAAGAATACCCTGAATCAATACCTTGAATTTTATCAGAAAAATTATAAATAATAGCCTGAACCTATGAGTGAGCCCTTAAGCAGACAAGATCTTCAACGTTATACCACGATTTTCTGGAAATTGATCATCGGAGGGGTGGCCTTTGCAGCCATCTTTATCTTAAGTATCGGCTTGGGATTATTTGGTCAGCTGCCTTCTTTCAGAGACTTGGAAAACCCAAAGAGCAACCTGGCTTCTGAAATCATTTCTGAAGACAATGTGGTTTTAGGTACCTATTACGTTCAAAACCGATCCAATGTTCGTTGGGAGGAAATTTCACCCAACGTGATCAATGCGCTCATCGCTACCGAAGACATTCGCTTTTACAGCCATTCTGGCATCGATTTCAGGAGAACTTTTACCATCATTTTTTACAATTTGGTTGGCAAAAAACAAGGTGCAAGTACCATTACGCAGCAATTGGCACTCAACTTATTCTCAGAACGAGCCAAAAATCCATTCAAAAGAATTATTCAGAAACTACAGGAATGGATCATCGCGGTAAAATTGGAGCGCAATTACACCAAAGAAGAGATCATTACAATTTACCTTAATACCGTAGATTTTGGTGCTTATAATACCTTTGGCATTAAATCGGCTGCAAGAACTTATTTCAACACCACTCCCGACAAGTTAAATCCTGCTCAAGCTGCGGTATTGATTGGTATGCTGAAGGGGCCTTCATTGTACTCACCCACCCGAAATCCGGAAAGAGCCTTGGCTCGCCGGAATACCGTATTAAATAACATGCGTAAAGCTGGATTTTTAAGTGATGGAGAAACCGAAAAGTTTCAGTCCACGCCTCTTTCACTCAATTTTAATCCATCCACCTACAATGTGGGGCCGGCTCCTTATTTCAGAGCGATGTTGAAAAAGGAAATTCAACAGATTTTAGAAGAGCAATCCATTACCAAAGCCGACGGTACTCCCTATGATTTAGATCGTGATGGACTAAAAATTTACACCACCATCAACTCAAACATGCAGCGCTATGCCGAAGAGGCTCAAAAAGAATACATGCAAGACCTGCAAAAACAGTTCAATGCGCAATGGAAGGGACGTAAAGATCCTTTTAAAGATTATCAGCAATTGATTGATCAGGGAATGAAACGTTCTGATCGTTACCGCATGTTGCAGGAAATCGGCAAAACAGAAGAAGAAATTAAACAAGATTTCAATACCCCAACCCGTATGACCATATTCAGCTGGAAAGGTAATGTTGATACCCTCATGCGGCCCATAGATTCAATCAAATATTATAAATTGATGCTCAGGAATGCCATGATGGCCATGGAACCGCAAAGCGGACACGTGAAAGCATGGGTAGGAGGAACCAATTTTGAGCATTTTAAATATGATCAGGTAAAAATGGGCACACGTCAGGTGGGCTCTACCGCAAAACCATTCACTTACGCCGTTGCCATCGATAATGGGTATTCGCCTTGTATGATGGTGCCGAATGAGCCAGTAGATATTGAAGGCTGGTCACCTAATGCCTACAAGCCAATCCCGGGTAACATCAGTTTGAAAACTGCCCTGGCCAATTCACAAAATTATGTAACTGCCTACATGATGAAACAAGTAGGTGCTACTGCCGTTTCCACCCTAATCAAGAAAATGGGAATCACTACAGAAGTACCAGCCTATCCATCCATCTGTTTAGGCACTTTCGATGCTTCTTTGTACGATATGGTGGGCGCCTATTCTACTTTTGTGAACCACGGTGTGTGGACCGAACCCATTTATTTGCTTAGAATTGAAGATAAAAACGGAAATCTTCTTTACGAACGAAGGCCAAAAGTGGTTCAGGCACTCAATGAACAAACAGCTTATGTAATGACCCAAATGCTGAAAGGTGTGGTGGAAAGTGGCACCGGAGTTCGGTTGAGATACCGCTATGGATTGAGCAACCCCATCGGCGGTAAGACTGGTACTACGCAAAACAACTCTGATGGCTGGTTCATGGCCATTACACCGCAACTGGTTACCGGCGTATGGACCGGCTGCGAAGATCGGGCCATTCACTTTTTCTCTACCAATCAGGGTGAAGGTGCCAACTCAGCCCTACCGGTATTTGCACTCTTTATCAAGAAAGTATATGCCGATCCCAGTTTAACCTACAGCAAAGGCGATTTTGAGCCGCCGAAAGGCGAAATCAACGTAACTTGGGATTGTAATGCCTATAATGCACAGGAACAGGGTACTGCAGTTGAGCAGTGATAAACTGGATGGAATTTGTTAAAATGCCCAATCCTTTGAGTGATAAAATTACATGAACAGTGCTTTTGATTATCGGTCATTTCTGAAAACTTTACCCCTAAAACCGGGCGTATATCAGTTCTGGAATGAAACAGATGAACTGATTTATATCGGTAAAGCCAAAAACCTTAAAAATCGCGTAAGCTCCTATTTTACTACCGATGCTCAGCGTTTGAATGCAAAAACAAGGGTCTTGGTCAGCAAAATCAGGAAAGTCACCTTTACCATTGTAGATACAGAGATTGATGCCTGGCTCCTGGAAAACAGCCTGATCAAAAAGCACCAGCCTCGTTACAATGTACTCCTCAAGGACGATAAAACCTATCCTTGGATCGTGATTAAAAATGAAAGATTCCCAAGAATTTTTAGCACACGAAGAGTGATTAAAGATGGTTCTACCTATTTTGGGCCTTACGCTTCGGTACCTATGATGCACACCATTTTAGGGCTGATAAAAGATATTTATCCGCTAAGGAACTGTAATTTATTACTGAACGAAGCAAATATCCAGGGAGGAAAATTCAAAGTCTGTCTGGAATACCAAATCGGGAACTGTAAAGGACCGTGTCAGGCTTTTCAAACAGAAAAAGATTACGATCAGTCTATTTCAGATATCAAAGACATCCTGAATGGTAAGATTGCCACAGTGATTAAAAAAATAAAGCAGGAAATGGAGCTTGCTGCAGGTAGATTGAATTTTGAGCTGGCCCAACAGCTCAAGGAGAAGCTGGATAGTCTGGAAGGTTACCAAAGCAGATCGACGGTGGTGAGCAGCTCCATTACCAATGTGGATGTGTTCAGCATTGCATCAGAGGCGCAATATGCATTTGTCAATTACCTCAAAGTAATGAATGGGAGTATCATTCAAACACAGACCATCGAGATAAGGAAAAAACTTGACGAAAGCGATGAGGAATTGCTTAGTATTGCCATTTCAGAATTCAGGACCAGGTTCAACAGCCAATCAAAAGAGATCATTGTCCCTTTCGAACTGACTTTGGAGGATCCAAAAATCAGTTTCACTGTACCTAAGCTCGGTGAGAAAAAGAAGTTGCTGGAACTTTCACAGAAAAACGTGCTGTTTTTTAAGCGTGAGCGCTTGGATCAATACGAAAAATTAAATCCGGAAGTGAAAACAGAACGGATCTTGGGCCAGATGATGAAAGATCTGCGACTCAATCAGTTGCCAAAGCATATCGAATGTTTTGACAACTCCAATTTCCAGGGGAAATATCCTGTTTCGGCCATCGTTGTTTTTAAAGATGCTAAACCTTCCAAAAAAGATTACCGGCATTTTAATGTAAAGACGGTAGAAGGTCCGAATGATTTTGCTACCATGGAAGAAGCCGTATTCAGGAGATACCGAAGGCTGTTAGATGAAGGTGAGGCACTTCCTCAGTTGGTGATCATTGACGGAGGTAAGGGTCAGCTTTCTGCGGCAATGAATAGTTTAAAAAAATTGGGGATCGATAAGAAATTAACGGTCATAGGAATCGCTAAACGGCTGGAAGAATTATACTACCCCGGCGATCCATATCCACTTTATTTGGATAAAAAATCGGAAAGTCTCAAAATCATTCAGCAGTTGAGAGACGAGGCACACAGGTTTGGGATCACGTTTCACCGAAAAAAACGTGACCAAGGAACTCTTAAAACTGAATTATCCTTAATTCCAGGCATTGGAGAAGCCAGTATCCAGAAATTACTGAGCAAGTTCAAGTCGGTGAAAAAAGTAAAAGAAGCTACAGATACTGAGCTTGCAAGTGTCTTAAATACGAAGCAATTATCTGCTCTCAGGAACTATTTCGAAGAAACTAATTAAGACTTCTCTTCCTTAGCTTTTTTTGATTTTTTAGGCTCCGGTTTTGGTTTCTCAGGCATCCAAAGACCTTTTTCCCATTCAGCTAATTCTTTCTTGATCCGGTCTGATTCTCTGATCCGCTCTTCACCTTCGGCATAATCTTTTACACGTAAATTTGAACCATTAGACTCTTTACTCACCAGGCCATTGAACATGCGCTTCATAAACACATCGTCATAACTGTAACCATTGGCATCGTTGTAACCGGTGTAGGCAGGTTTAGTGGCTAGAATTGGTCTCAACTCCGGAAAATAGATCCAAAACGCAGGCTGTTCTTCAAAATACTCACCGGCAGCTTGTTTCTTCACCATGGGAGCAATCCCGATGATTCTGGGCTCAAACACCGAACGGTGTTTATCAAATATCCAATCTTCTTTGATCCGGAACTTAATTACACTGTCTGGATTAAATTCTCCTGGCTTTTTAACCACCGCTGTTTGATTACCCAGGGTATCGAAAACTGGGACCAGTACGCTATCCGCGAATTGAGCAAAAGCCTGTTCAGGGGTAAATACAGTTGAAAAGGTATCTCCGGTAGGATCTTCTTTACTAGGTGTTGGATTGTAAGCGGTAAGCTCTCCGGCCATAATGGCATCCATCATGATATCAATTAAACGAGACTGTGGGTTGGCAAAAGTGCCGTTCCCTTTTTCACGAACATCTATATCCTGCCATATTCTTCTGCTAAAAAGGATGTCTGATTCCTTGATGGGAGGATATTCGGTATATCTTGATTGAACCACATTGGTCTTTTTATAGTAACCATCCACAGGACGTGCTTTGGCTTTCGCTTTACTTGTTTGAGCCTGAGCAGAAGCAAGACAGATGAAGCACAAAAAGGCGAAAAAATACTTTTTCATATCTAATTAATTTGCTGTTAGTACAATGGGGTCTAACTGACGTAGTAAACCATCAGGACCCATTGCTGTTATATTATCAAAAATAACCCTTGTTCCGGGGCTAACCGTAGCCAAGGCAGATCTCATATTCGAATTTATGGCATTACCGTTTCCTTGAATAGGACCGATCACATCGGCTTTGGGCTTTGCAATGATCAGGCTAAAACTGCTGATGCTGAACCTGGCATCAAAATCGAAGCCATCTAAAATGGCGAAGATATAATCCTGAGATTTAATGACCACCGAACTCATTCTGCCGCCTGTTTTACCCGCAAATTTAGCTTTCGGATCGGGAATACGCTTGGTACGGAAATTTGTACTGCTGATTTTTTGCAACCTGCCGTTGATTTCTGCTGATACATTTACGGTAGCCAAACCGGCATTGTTCACTTTCACGACATAATTGCCATCAGACCCTGTAATGGTGCCGCCTGTCATACTTACTCTCAAATTTTGCTTCGGAATACCTGGAGCTGAAATAGACACGGGGTTAGGCACACCAATGTAAAAAACATTCATTTTATCGGGAGAAACCACCGCCGATGGCCGGGCAACCTGGTATTTTTGTTCGGGAGTACGATAAACTTTTACCGTTCCATCGGTTTGTTTCACGGTAATAGTGCCCACCCAACTAAATATCCCTTCTCTACTTGTATTTACGGCATAAACCCCTTTTCCATTGCGTACATTCAATACACTCCCGTTTACAGTGATGTTCGGGCTCGATTTAGAATCGTATGCGGTAAGAAATACCTCCGCCTGATAAGGTTGCCCTTGAATGATGTAAGAGCTTGGCGCTACGGCCACGGCAGAGAATTGATCGAGGTTGATGACTGCCTGGTCCATTTCACCCAAAATTTTCTTCACCATTTCCGATTCTGCATTTTTTACATCGGCCTGTATTTTAGTGAGAGCAGTAATGGCTGCAGTCAGCGGAATACCATCCCCAAAATTAGATTCTTCCCACGATTTACGGATGCCTCCTTTTGCAGGTGGATCAACCGCATTTAAGGAAAAATTAATTCCATTTTTTTGCTTGGTATTGAGCAGCGAAATGAGTTTGTTTCGGGTATCGTTGATTCGTTTTTTTAATTCGCTGGCACGCTTCTGATTGATCATGTACCTTGGTGAAATGTCTAAATCACCACGTTTAGCCAAATCTCCGCTTGTAGGGTCTATGCCGCCTCCCTCCTCTTGGAGCTCGTTTTTAAGCTGGATGACGTAATTTTCCAACTCACGGGCGTAGGCACTGGCTTTTTTTGCACGATCATAAATGGGTTGGGCTCTTTGGGGCTCTTCCTTAAGCTTGGTCGCTTCGAAAGCCAAAAATGAAGCATCAACCCCACTCTGTACATTTTCGGTAGAGGTTTTAAGACTATCTGTCAAATTTTTGAAAGCATCCAAAATAGAATCGCTTACGCTAAGCGCCACTAGGCCGAGCAGCACCAGGTAGAGGATACCGATCATTTTCTGCCTTGGGTTTTCTTTCTTTTTTGACATGGTCCGTTTACCGTAAAGTAATGTAAAGATGCTTAGTTACGGGTTTGATTCATAGCCGTTAGCATATTAGCGTAAAGGCTGTTTAATGCTGCCAGATTTTTATTGAGCTGCGCCAATTCAGATTTAAATTGTTTCGTTTCTTCTACCGAATCAGCAAACTCTTTTAAACTTCCGGTCATTTGTGCAAGATGGTGATTAGCTGTCTCGAAGGTTTGACCTAATTTTTCGTAATGTGTAGCTGCTGTTTTCAGCTTGTCTGCAAAATCGGCACTTGCCAAACTTGTATCGGCTGCATTGGAAATGGTGGCTACCTTGTCGGCAAAATTTTTGAGCCCTTGCTCAATTTTTACGCTGGTATCGGCTTCTAATTGCACTTCCGGTATGCCGAAAGACCCTGATCCTGAGGTAGCGTCACCCTTTTCATCATCACGCTGAAACCCGAGGATAAAAAAGAGGATGGCTTCGGTGATTAAACCGAGTGCAATCATGTAATCGCCGAATTTCCAGTGTAGTAACTTGAACATCAAACCAATGATTACTACACTAGCTCCCCAGGAAATCAATGAATGAATGCCATTATATTTCCAATCTTTAAAAAGATCTTTCTTGTACATGGGATAATTAATTAATGAATAAGTATAACGCTATTTCCGTCCTTTTATTGAATTGGTATACGTACTCACACAACGGAAACCGATGTAAGAGCGGGCTTCATCCTGGTAAGCATAAGTGCGGGTTGAGTTTTGGAGGAAATAACTAATATCTTTCCAGGAGCCGCCACGTACTACTTTACGTTTCAAGGCATCGGGATCTTTCGATTTAGCATCGTAAGTGAAAGTGGGGTTGATATCCCCTATGAAATTGAATGCTGCCTCATCGTATGCAGAAGCCGTCCACTCGGCCACATTACCGGCCATGTTGTACAAACCAAAATCGTTCGGTAAATAAGATTTTACAGGAGCCGTGTAAACCGCACCATCGGAAGTATAATTACCACTACCCGATTTAAAATTAGCCATTAAACAGCCTTTGGCGTTGCGCACTTCGGGGCCACCCCATGGGTACAGGGCTCCCTTAATTCCACCTCTGGCAGCATACTCAAACTCTGCTTCAGTCGGCAGGCGGTATGGAGCTCGCTCCGGAAGTTTTCTGCCGGCTCTGTAAGCTTCGTAACGTTTGGTTCGCCATACGCTGAAGGCCCTTGCCTGGCGCCAGGTAATACCTACCACAGGATAGTTATTAAAAGCAGGATGTGAAAAGTAATCCCTCACCATGGGCTCGTTTTGAGCATATGAAAAATCGGTTACCCATACAGTGGTGTCTGGATAAATTAATACGGTATCTTTCAAGAAATAATCAGAACGAGCCTTGTTTTTGTTATTTCTTCCCTCGATGGATGCTTTGAAGTCGAAAATAGAGAAATTATACCTCCAGCTTCTGCCATCAAATTCTTTTTTGTTAAACAAGACATTGTCGCCCTGATAAAACATATTCCGAAGCTTTTCTGCATTCGGATTTTTAGTTTTTAAAATTCCCCAGATTGCCACCGAGTTGGGTCCCAATTTTTTCCAGTCAATGTATTTAGGGTCGGTTGGATTTTTAGGCTTGATAAAATATTTATCATCCTGAAGGTAATCGGTAATAGCGATAGAATCGCGAACCCAGTTTACAAACTGACGGTATTCGCTATTGGAAATCTCCGTTTCATCCATATAAAATGCAGAAACACTCACCTCCCTTTTTTGTGCAGCCTGACCAAGAACCATATCTTGATCGTTTTCGCCCATTACAAAACTGCCGGCAGGGATATAAACCATGCCATAGGGTGTTGAACTACTGCGGAAATTATTGGCATTTAACCCTACTAATTCGCCGCTTGCGCCGCTTTTACCGCAACCACTGCTCATGGCCAAAATCAGCAAAAAGAAAGGAATAAAATTTCTACTCCAGTTAACTAAAGTCGACTTCATTAATTTTTAAAATATTTCTAAGATAATAAAACGGTGTGAATTAAAGCTAGCAAAATAACGACTCAAGATCTGTTAATGATATCTAAAAATAAATTTTGCAGCAAAAAATGGGTGATATTCGGCCAATTATTTATTCACCTGCTTGATGTATTCCTCCAAAGCCATGGTCATGCTTGGCGACTTAGGAGTGGGTGCCGGAATATCCAAAATTAAACCACGGTCTAACACTGCTTTGTGTGTAGTGGCCCCAAATGCGGCAATTCTGGTATTGTTTTGGGTGAAGCCGGGGAAATTTTTGTACAGCGATTGAATACTTGATGGGCTGAAAAAGGCGATGACATCGTAAAAAACTTCGGCTAAATCAGACAGGTCGCTGCAAACCGTACGGAATAAAACAGCCGGAGTAAAATCGTAACCATTTTCCTGCAAAAATTTCTGTGTTTCTTCTGCAGCAACATCTGAGCAGGGATACAAAAATTTCTCGGCAGCGTGCTTTTTTAATACCTCGGCTAAATCGGCAGCCGTTTGTTTACCGTAAAATATTTTGCGCTTACGGTATTGGATATATTTCTGGAGATAAAGTGCGATGGTTTCAGACAAACAAAAATATTTCATGTCTGCAGGCACCTCATAACGCATTTCTTCACATATTCTGAAAAAATGATCGGCAGCGTTACGGCTGGTAAAAATCACAGCAGTGAAATCAGCCAGATTGATTTTGTCTTTCCTGAATTCTTTCGCAGGCACACCCTCCACATGGATAAATGACCTGAAATCGAGTTTCAGATTATATTTCTTCGCTAAATCAAAATAAGGAGATTTTTCAGTCTCTGGCTTGGGCAGAGTAATGAGTATGCTCTTCACTTTTTTATTTCTGGAATCTGTTGATTCTGCCATTTTCAATATCTAAAATCTAAGCGCTTTAACCAGCATCAAAATCGGACAAATTTCGAGGGCACAAAAGTAAATAAATAAATAGAATTTTGAAAATGAATATTGGTTAAGTACTTGTAAACTAAGCCTTATTGCCTGATAAGTCAAAAGCAATGCTGTTGCCGCCAATCCGATGTAAATAAACGCCTCTGAATAGGAAGCCGGACTTAAACTGAAGGCAAAAATAAGCGGTAAAAAAAGGATGGCCGCATGAAAATAGCTGAGATAAAGTATAGATGAGTACAACTTGATGAGCTTATTGATCTCTAAAAGAAAACCAAGTAATCTCAAAAAGTAAATTTTAAGGCTGAATAAAACCATGATGGCAAATGAAAGTAGCAGGTACCACTGAAAGCCATCAATGGCATAATCTAATTGAAAAAACCGCCCTGCTAAAAACAGGTACATGCCAATAGTTAATCCAAACAAGAGATACAATAACACAAAGGGCCAGGTATCTAAAAAAGAAGTTATTCCGGATTGATTCAACAGGCGGTTATCGTAAAAACTCGTAATAATGAGCGCTATTTCCTTTTGAAAATAGATTCTCAACACTGCAAATCCGGCTATCAAAATTAAAACGACCAATAAGATCCAGGTTTCACCTGTCTTTCGAACCTGTCCGTTCGGCAATCCGGCTTTGGGCTTCACAAATTTCTTGGCCCAACTTTCAAAATCAAGATCATATACCTGATAATGTTTCATCAGACTGTCTCTAAATTGGTTTTTTCGATTCGGATCGGGTGCTTTGATCCAAAACAAAGTGAGGGAATCAGCCATTCTTTTTAAGGAATCACGCTGAGAATCTGGGCTAACATTGGTAAGAGAGTCGGAGAGAGCTGCTTGATCAGGAATTTTGAAAGCATCAGCTTGGGTCCATGAGCCGATGAGCAATAAGATGAGGACCAAGGCCTTGATGCTGATTCTTAACATGCTGATTTTGCCGAAAACTAAGTGGTTTAAGAAGCAAAGTTAGCTTATTATTTTTCAAATAGATTAATTTTCAGCATGGCTCAAACTGAACCAACCGGCATATTCTTTTTCCATTGATATTGGATATTTTTTTTGCGACCGCAACTCCCCGTCAATCTTGATGGTCATGGTTAATTCTTGATCTGCGTTCAGATTGGGGGTGTAAATAAAGACCTTGAATTCGATGGGATAAATCTGTGTCTCATCTCGATCAAATGCTGTGCTCCAAGTACTGGAGCGGAGTCGCTTGATCCTCAAATTACCCCTAGCATCCCGGAAGGATACCTGAAAGTTCGCCTCAAAACTAAGGTCTACTTCCAAGCAAACACTTGAAATGATTTCGGGCACTGTTTTGGAGCGTAAAAATGAAAATACCCCGCCAAGATTTTTTCTTTTATTCATGTCAATATGCTCAGCTTGGTTTTATCATCCAAAATTAAGCTCCTCAAATTTGCTCATCGTATCGAGCTGATTTGTACCCGATTATCACTGATTTGTACCAAAATTTTAAAGGGTTTTTAAAAATCAAAAGTAGCTCGTTCTTAACACTGTGTTTATCCGTTATTAAATATTAATTTCGAGCAATGTCTGGCATCTATTTACACATCCCCTTTTGCAAGCAAGCTTGTCATTATTGTAATTTCCATTTCAGTACTTCCATGAAAGGAAAAGCGGAATTGCTGGACTGCATTGAGAAGGAACTGGAGTTACAAAAAGATTATTTGTCGGGTCACACAGTTGAAACGATTTATTTTGGCGGGGGGACTCCCTCATTACTGGAGGCTGATGAAATCAATCTGTTGATTGCACAAATTGACCGGCATTTCAATCTGATTGCCAATCCTGAAATTACCTTGGAGGCTAATCCGGATGACTTGAACAAAGAAAAGATAAAAGCCCTCAAACAAAGTCCGGTTAACCGTTTCAGCATAGGTATTCAGTCTTTTTTTGATGAAGATTTAAAGTGGATGAACCGCAGCCATGTGGGAGCTGAAGCCGAAAACAGTGTAAAAAGAGCTCAGGATGCTGGCTTTGAAAATATTACAGCCGATTTAATTTATGGATTCCCTCTCTTGAGTGATGAAAAATGGAAGTCGAACATCCAGAAGATGATAGCACTCCAAATTCCGCATTTATCTTGTTACGGTATGACGGTAGAAGAAGGTACCGCCCTACATCATTTTGTCAAATCAGGAAAAAGTAAAAAAATTGATGATGGCCAGGGTGCTGGGCAATTCGAAATATTGATGGAAACTTTGGAAGCTGCCGGATTTTTACATTATGAGATTTCAAATTTTGCCAAACCCGGAAAAGAATCGAAACACAATTCGAACTACTGGAGAGGGGTACACTACTTGGGTGTGGGGCCATCGGCACATTCTTTTAATGGCAGCAGCCGACAATGGAATGTAAGTAACAATTCGAAATATATTGAACGGCTCATCGCCAATGAATTGCCGGCGACCATTGAAATACTCAAAATGGAAGATCGCTTTAACGAATACATCATGACCACTTTGAGGACCATGTGGGGAGCTGACATTAACTATATTGGGAAAGAATTTGGAAACGAATTCAAAGAAAATCTCCTTCAAAAGGCTCATGTTTTCTTAAATAAGAATTGGCTTTTAATTGAAAATGATCATTTACTTTTAAGCCGAGAAGGCAAACTTTTTGCAGACCATATTGCTGCAGAATTATTTGAAATCACAAATGAATAGAGCGCAACAAGTAATTTGGATTACGGGCGCCTCCTCTGGTATTGGGGAGGCCTTGGTTTATGCTTACGATCAACTCGGAGCGAAACTCATCATCTCATCCAGAAATAAAGACAAACTTTACGAGATTAAATCGAATTGTAAAAGTGGCGCCCTGAACATCCACGTTTTACCCCTTGACCTGGAAGACACCGCCAGCTTAAACGAAAAAGCAACAGAGGCCTTGCGCATTTTTGGAAGAATAGATGTGCTGATCCACTCCGGTGGCATCAGTCAGCGTTCATTAGCCATGGAGACCAAACTAGAGGTGGCCCAGCGCTTAATGAAAGTGAATTTCTGGGGTACCATCGCACTCAGCCATGCCATTATTCCGGCCATGATAAAACAGGGTGGAGGACACATTGTAGCAGTAAGTAGTTTAGTGGGCAAATTTGGCACCCGTTTCCGGTCAGGTTATTCCGCTTCTAAGCATGCCTTGCACGGCTATTTGGATTCGTTGAGAGCAGAGTTGGCCGAACAAAACATCAAAATCACCATCGTTTGTCCCGGATTTATTCGAACCAACGTTTCCATTAACGCACTAATTGGCGATGGTAGCCAGCAAAACAGCATGGATGATGCCCAAGCAAAAGGAATGCTACCCGAACAATGTGCTAAAAAAATGATCAAAGCCATTGATCGGGGTAAAGAAGAAGTGTACATCGGCGGTAAAGAGGTGTACGGCGTATTACTGAAACGTTTTTTTCCGAAATTGTTTTCTAAACTGATGCGCAAAGCAAAAGTGACCTGATCGCCTGCTGATCAGCCAGTTAAATTAGATTTCAAACAATTATTCCAAAAATTTATGGGATAACTCCTAATATTATTTGCAGGAGTCTATTTTTTTTGTAGGAAATTATATTTTTTCTTAAATTAAGTTAATCTATAAAACTGAATCACAAATCATCAATTCCGCTTGCCTACACAAGATCAATACATATTTCAAAACAACGAACACTTCGAGCTAGTCTTGAAAGGACTGGATGCCGGCGTTTACGAGCTTGATTTTGAAAAGGACACCTTTTGGTGGTCTTCCAAATTTTACGATTTATTGGGGTATAAAAGGGGAGACTTTACGCCCACCAAACAACAATTTCTTTATGAAATAGTACACCCAGACGACCGAAAAAGACTGATCGAGTTTTTTGAGCATTATCCGGATACTGAAGACCACTTTATTATGGAATTGCGGCTATTACACCATAATGGCAACTACAGGTGGTACCAAATTGCGGGTCAGTCAAAGTCTATGGATAAGGAGAAACCCTATTTCATCGGCTCTTTAAGAGATATCCAATATCGAGTAGAAGAACAAGAACGAAATAAAAAGAATGAACTTCTCTTGGAAGAAGTAGGATTTATGGCAAAGGTGGGAGGATTTGAGATCAAACTGAACCCTTTCAGTTCAACCTGGTCAAAAGAGATGTCAATCATCCATGATTTACCTGAAAACCATATTCCCGATTTTGAGGAAGCGATGACCTATGTAAAGCCCGAGTACCTACCCGAAGTTAAGCGGGTGATCAATGATGCCCTCAGCAAAGGCATCCCCTACGATATTGAATCTAAAATTATCACCGCCAAAGGCCGGGAACTATGGGTTAGGGCTATTGGGAAACCGGTTTATGACGATAAACAAGAGAAAATAATTGGCTTGAGAGGTGTTTTTCAAGACATTGATGCCCAAAAAGAAAAAGAATTAGCCTTTAAGGCCTCGGTAAACCTAATTAACGAGCAAAATAATCGGCTGATGAATTTCTCCCATATTGTTTCCCACAACCTACGTTCGCATGCCACCAATTTAGAGCTCACACTCCATCTGATAGAAATGGAAACCGACACAAATGAGTTGGCCCATTTGGAAGAAAATCTGCGAAAGATCAGCAAGTCGTTCAACAAAACGATGGAACATTTGAATGAGATTATCGTGATTCAGGCTGAAACAAACATTAATCGTAAAAGCCTTAAGTTTAAGGAGGTCACTAAAGGGATTTTAGCGGCCCTGAAAGCAGAAATTGAACAAACCGGAGCTCTCATCGATTATGATTTTGAGGCCTGCCCCGAAATCGATTATATCCCTGCTTATCTCGAAAGTATTCTCCAAAACCTGATTTCGAATGGCATCAAATACCGAAGACCGGATATAAGAGCTGAAATTCATCTCAAAACTTATAAACAAAACGAACGCATTATTTTGGAAGTTTCCGATAATGGATTAGGGATTGATCTAGTCAAATATGGTGATAAACTTTTCGGGATGCACAAAACTTTCCACGATAACCCTAATGCAAAAGGTATAGGGCTATTCATTACAAAAAATCAGATTGAAGCCCTGGGTGGGAAAATCAGTGTAAAAAGTGAAACGAACAAAGGCAGTACCTTTACCGTAGTTTTCTAAGTATGGATCCAGTATTATTAACTTGTTTAATTGATGATGACGAAATTTTCGTGTATGCGATGAAAAAGATCATCAAGCTGAAACAATTGAGCCTCGATACCATTACCTTCGATCGGGTAGAAAAAGCATTAGACTATCTATCAGAGAAACAAAGCGAAATAACGGCCATACCAGACGTAATTTTGCTCGATATTAATTTACCCGGAGAAGATGGCTGGGATTTTATTGAATCATTTGAGCAGATTTCGGCAGAGATGATAAAAAAGCCAAAGATCTATATGCTCAGTTCATCGGCAAATCCAGCTGATCAACAAAGGGCCCTATCAAACAAAAACATCGAAAATTACTTCGTTAAACCACTCAGCAAAGAAAACTTTCAAAGTATTTTTGGAACCTGGCCCGCTTGATCTAAGAGGAATGATCGGCCACAACCAGCCACTGCCCATCAATTTTTTGAACTAAAAGCGTAAAAAAACCTTTGGGTTCGTCTTGCGCTCGCTTCAACTGCCAAGCTCCCAGCACAAAAGCATGCTCGCTGCCAATTAACCTCACCTCTTTGATATCAAAGCTCAAAATACCCATGGCCGCTTTCGTAGGATAGCTTTTTTGATAATTCTGCAAGGTTTCTTTCCAGCCATATTTAGGGCCGTTTTTTCCAACAAAAAGCAAGGCATCAGCATTCCAATATCCCTTCATGTACTCTTGAAGATCGCCACGGTTCCAGGCTTGACGCTGCTGTTCCAAAACTTGCTTAATTTGCGCTACCTCTTGGGCTTGAGCAGTTTGCACGAGTGCAAAAAATAATAAAAGTGTGATCCATTGTTTCATATCTCAATTTAAAAAGAAAAGCTCAATTGGAGTACGGATAATTTTACATCATTTAAATGAGGATATTAAAGATGTATTTTAACTTCGTGTGCTCCTAAACAAAATATTTGAAGATATGGCCACCCGGATTTTTGCACTGCTATTTATCAGCTTCCTGCTTTTACTGCTCGATCTGTACCTCTATAAAGCCATTAAAGCCATTCGTCCACATTGGACAGCCAAGCAAAAAAAGGTATTTACCTATACATGGTGGGGCTATTCCATTTTAATTACCATGGGGGTATTCATCGGGATTTATTTCAATATCAGACTTACCCTGAGATCTATCTTAATGGTCGCTTTCTTCCTCAGTTCCGTAGCTAAACTATTTTTCTTACCCTTTGTGGTGATGGATGATTTCCGACGGAGCCTCCTCTGGATGCGAAAGAAATATGAAGACAAAAAGAAAAAAGAAACCATACCGCCGCCCGCCGAAGTGGGTGAACCTATCAGCCGTTCTCAATTTTTAGTAAAAGCCGGATTATTAGCGGCTGCAGTGCCCATTTCGAGCTTAAGTTTTGGTATTTTAACTGGCGCCTACGACTATCAACTACGCAGACAAAAGCTCTTTTTGCCCAATTTACCCAAAGCGTTCGACGGACTACAGATTGCACAAATTTCGGATGTGCATTCGGGCAGCTTTTACAATAAAAAAGCGGTGTTGGGTGGTGTAGAAATGCTCCTAGGCGAAAAGCCAGATGCCATTTTCTTTACAGGTGACTTGGTAAATAATATAGCCAGCGAGATGAATGACTACCAGGATATTTTCTCCAAACTCAAAGCGCCGCTAGGCGTTTTCTCTGTATTAGGCAATCATGATTATGGCGATTATTATTATGGTCGTGAACCCTCAAAAGCAAAAGCCGAAAACTTAGCTCAACTCAAAAAAACGCATCAAAACATGGGGTGGGACTTGCTCCTAAATGAGAACAGGCGACTCAAAGTAGATGGCGAAGAAATTGCAATCTTAGGAATTGAGAATTGGGGAGCCGGTCGTTTCGCTAAGTACGGTCGTTTAGATCAAGCAGTGCAAGGCACCGATGACGCCCCCGTTAAATTACTCCTCTCCCACGATCCTTCGCATTGGAGGGCTCAGGTTTTACCAGATTATCCGCAAATTGATGCCATGTTTAGCGGCCACACCCACGGTATGCAGTTTGGTATTCGCAACGAATTTATCCAGTGGAGCCCGGTGCAATACATCTACAAAGAATGGGCAGGTTTATACCAAGAACGTCATCAGCAAATTTATGTGAACGTGGGTTACGGCTTTTTAGGCTACCCTGGCAGATTGGGCATGTTACCTGAGATCACCTTGTTCGAATTAAAATCCGGACAGCCAAGCTGAAACCCATAAACATGCAAAAGCAAGCTAGCGCTTTCCTGGATGTTTTATTGTTCAGTAATCTCTTTATTGCAGCTGGGGCCTCGGCACAGGTCGCGTTTACTTATCAATTAATAGGCTCAAAACCAAATTTAGAATTAATAGGCTTGGTATTTTGTGCCACTTTGGCCCTCTACGGTTTCAGTATGCTGATGGCCAAACCTTCCAATCCACTGGCTTCCCCTTTTAAAAGAGTGAGGTGGATATTTTCACACCAAAACCTGTTCATTGCGTTAGGCTTGATGGCTGCTTCTTGTGGAGCTATTCTCAGCCTTTCGCTCAGCACACCTAGCCAAATCTTGTTGATGACGCTCGGTTTGGTTGCCCTAAGCTACAATCTGCCACTCTTCAGGCTTGGCGAAAAGAGAATAGGTTTGCGTCACCTACCTGGTATTAAGTTATTTTTAATTGCATTGGTTTGGACGCTTAGCGTGGTGTTATTGCCTATAATAGAACTACAAAACACAGGTGCTACACCGGTTAATTTGGCACAAACATTATTATTGATTGCTCAACGCTTCCTCTTCTTCAGCGCTATCGTCATTCCGTTTGATGTAAGAGACCTTTATCAGGATCAAATTCATCAACTCAAAACAATCCCAGTTATTTTAGGAGAAAAAAATGCTTATCGATTGTGCCTGGTATTATTGCTGGGTACTTTTATGCTCGGCGGCTTGTTGAGTCCTTTATTCAGTTTGGAATTCACCGCCATGAGCATATCCATACTAATCAGTCTTTGGCTTATCTTTAAATCCACCGGAGAGAAAAATGAATATTATTATTTTTTCTTTTTGGATGGCTTACTGATCTTACCTTGGATGCTACTCAGTTTCTTAAAAGTATTGACTTAGTTTTTCAATACTAATTCAGCTTTAGTCCCCTCGTATCGGTAATGAATATGCAATCGCTTATTCGATGGATCGTACCAATAAGTACCCGCTTTTTGCTTCATTTCTTCCGCTGAATTAACCTTTGTAAAAGCTGATGAAGATTCATATACCCGACTGAATTTTGCACCTCCGCTGATTTCAAAGAACAAATCACGCTGTTTGCTAGATGAACCCGACAGCTTGATGATGTGTTCCTTTCCGGGAATGCCCTCAAAATTCAACAACTCATATTTTTTAGTTTGAAGTGCCTCCGGATTTTTCCCATCATCTTCATAAAGTGTAAAGCTGGCTTTTAGCTCTTGGTCGGGGAAATAGCGCACCAACAAGGTGTCACCAGTATAAGCTTCGGTATTGGACAGCTCATTTGTCAAAGTGATGAAACTTCCCGTCCGGGCGAACATCGGTAAACGATCTAAACCAGCCTGAATGGTGGAAGAGTCTGTATAGATTTTATCCTCCCAAAAATCTACCCAATTCCCTTTCGGAAAAAGAAGTTTTCTGGAATTTTTACCTTTTTCCATGATCGGGGCCAGCAATAAATCTTTTCCCCATAAATAAGCGTCGTCTACGGCAGTCAAGCTGGTATTTTGCGATTCAAAATAATGGAGCGGCAAAGCCAGGGGTCTACCGGTAAGTGAATTTTGGTAAGCTAAAGAATAATTGTAGGGCAAAAATTGATAACGCATTTTGACGTATTTTTTCACAATTTCCTGCGTAGCTGCATCCCAGAAAACAGGCTCAGGAGCTGCCACTGCCGGATCGGCGTGCGCCCGATAAATGGGTGTGAAGGCTGCAAACTGCATCCAGCGGATGTATAACTCCGCATCTTTTTCGCCCTGGGCAAATCCGCCTGCATCAGAGTGCATATATCCAATTCCACTCATACTCATGCCCAACATAATCGGGATTTGCGCTTTGAAACCGCTCCATGAGCGAGATACGTCTCCACTCCAGGGGAAAGTGGCATAACGCTGCATCCCTGCTCCACCCGAGCGGGCCAAATTGAATACCCTTTGTTCAGGAAAATCTTTACGATAGCCTTCGTAAATGATCTTTGACCAGGTTAGCGGATAAATACTATGGACATTTCTGGCGGGGCCATTCTCATGGACCATGCCATCAGGATGTTTCTCCGGCTCACCCAAATCGCACCACCAGCCGGCAACGCCTTCTTTGATCCGATTACGATAAAAATTCCACAGATATGCTTGAGTTTGTGGTTTAAAAACATCCAGCAACCCAGCAGGACCGGCCCAAAAGTCTTCGATGATGTAATCTTTGGCCTGTGCATCCTTAGTAAATAAACCATCCTTACTGGCCTTTTCAAAATTATCGGATAGTCGGGTGACAAAAGTTTGGGTAATGGGAATGGTTTTTACGCCCAGCTCTTTTAATTCACGCAGCATTTTTTCAGGCTGTGGAAAAGAATCGCGGCGCCAGTCGTGGTTACCGATGGTTTTCACTTCTCCATACCAAAACAGATCTAATACCGTCGCATCAATCGGGTAACCGGCTGCCTTGGTTTTCTTTACAGTTTCTAGAGTCTCTGTTGCAGATTTATAACCAAAACGAGATTGAATGAACCCGAGCGCCCAGCGTGGTGGCAAGGGCTGTCGACCCGTTAGTTGGGTGTAGGCTGATAAAATTTCATCGTTACTGCCTACCATGATGAAATAAGACAGTTGCCCACTTTGTGTGGTATAAACCAATTGGTCAGGTTGTGTTTTTCCTAAATCAAAAAAGCCTGAACCGGCATTATCGAAATAAAGGCCATAGCCTTTAGAGGAAATAAGAAGAGGAATCGACACATTGAGGTTTTGTTCGCCAAAACTGTAACCGTAATGAGGCTGATGATAATTTTCGAGTTTGTATCCTCTTCTATTGATAGAGATCGCCCTGGAGCCACTACCATAGAAGGCTTCTTCTTTTGAAAGGCTGAAACGCAGTCCTTGTTCCTGATCTGTTTTAAAAGTTTCAAAATTATCCGTCAATAAGCTTGAATTAGCCTGTTCGATGAATCGAATGTGAAGCGATCGCTTATTGATGATTAAATTAATGGCATCGGTACTGAAGACAAATGCAGTGCCACGATCATTAAAATCTACCTTGGTTTGATCTGGTTTGCCTATCACTACTTGGCTGCTGTCTGAAAGATTTTCCTGTGCATTCAGATAGCTTATCTTGATCACTTTTGAACTGTATGCCTTGATGAGCAAATGCCCATTTGCAGTTTTGATTCGTAAGGTCTGATTCTCAAAATGATAGGCACCATCTATTGAGCCCGCCGATTGCTGAGCCCACAAGGGTGCTGCCAAGCAGATGAAAAAGAAGAGTGAAAAATAAAATCTCATCGAAAAGAAATAATGGAGAATAAATCTATTCAATTATAAACTGATATCCTACCCCGCGAACAGTTTGTAGAAAAACGGGTTGCTCCGGATCCTTCTCTACTTTTTTTCGCAAGCGAACAATGTGCATGTCAAGCGTTCGGGTGTTTACATCAGCTTGGTACCCCCAAACTTCTAGCATCAGCTCTTCGCGGGTAACTACCTTGTTCTTGTTTTTTAGGAAATAGAGTAGAATTCGGTTCTCTAAAATAGTCAGCTCAATTTTTTTACCTTGGTAAAGTAGTGAGTGAATATTGGGGTGGTGTTCAATCTCCCCAAATTTGTGGACTTCTGTTTTTTCATTATTGATGAAATACTTCACCTTATTTTCAATCATGGTTACCAATAAGTCCATGTTAAAAGGCTTGGTTACATAATCGGAAATACCGGCACTGTAAGCGTCAATTTTATCCACTTCCTGCGCTTTGGCTGTCATCATGATAATCAGATTATCGAAACCTCCATTACGCAAACTTTTACAAACATCAATTCCTTGTTTATTGGGCAACATCCAATCGAGCAAAACAATATCTGCCTGTTCTGATAAAATGAGGGCCTCGGCCTGGCCGCCATCAGCGGTTTCAATCACTTGATATCCTTCATTATTTAAACGATGCGAAACCAGGAAACGCAGGTTTTCATCATCTTCTATCACCGCTATTTTAATTTGCTTTTTCATATTAAACCTGGTAAGGCAATTCAATAGTAAACACAGTGCCCTTGCCTGGCTGACTCTGCACTTCGATACTGCCGTTCATAAATTTAATGAGTTCTTCACACAGCGCCAAACCGAGACCCACACTTCCTTGTTGATTGTAGCGACTTTCAATTCGGTAAAATTTCTTAAAGATGTGTTGCTGATCGGCTTTTTCAATTCCGATACCCTGATCTTTAAATTGCAGTAGCAGCCTGTGACCATTTTTGCGGATGTGGATGTCTAATACTTTTCGTTCGGGCTCGGAGTATTTGTAAGCATTATCCATCAGGTTATTAAATATGATATTTAATAATACTGGATCTGTTTTAAATGGTATCGGTTCTGATACGTTAAAATTAATATTGAAATCGGGTTTATTCAGCTGATAGGCTTTGATCAGGTTTTCAGTAAACTCTTTTAGATCGATAGACACTTCCTTCACTTCAATTGATTTATTCTCAATTTGTGTGAAAGAGAGGAGCTTGTTCATCAGCTCGTTCAACTTATCGGCCTCTTGGTCTAAGATTCGGCCATAGTGTTGGCGTTCCTTTTCGTTGAGGGTAGCCGCATTAGATATATTGTTTCCAGCCACCTTAATTACGCTCACTGGTGTTTTAAACTCGTGACTGAAATTATTGATGAAATCGTATTGTAGTTTAAAAAGTTGCTGATTGATGTACAGATTTCTGTAAATAAGATATGCCAATGCAGCCAGTATGCCGTAAATTAGAAATAACAGGCCTGCAATCGGGAAAAAACGAGTGTTGATTTCCTGCTGCAAGTATTTTGGCGTTGAACTGAGGTACAATTTATAACCAGCAAAAGCCCCGGGTAGTTCCAATTCGGTCTGGAACTGCTCAGCTTCTTCAGTGAGTAGTTCATATACCAGTGGCACAATCTTAATTTGCTGGTAAAGCTCCGGATGTGGATTGCGGAGTGGCAGCTTGGCCGCGTTCAGGTAGAAGCTGAACATGTCTTTCTCGAAAACTGGCGACTGGGCTGCTTTTTTTAACATCAAATCCTGAAAAATACCCATTTCTTGGCG
Source organism: uncultured Sphingobacterium sp. (assembly GCA_964580845.1). GTDB lineage: Bacteria > Bacteroidota > Bacteroidia > Sphingobacteriales > Sphingobacteriaceae > JAIPAN01. Next base: position 59,746 of record CAZOLA010000003.1, on the reverse strand, counting down.
TCGTGGTATATTTAAATAAGTGATCCGATTAGGGTTGATACTATAGAAAACACTGAAAATCTGATCTTCGGTCAAGGCTTTGGTGGTATCCAATGATTCGATGAAACTGCTGAATTTAATTGCCATTTTATTGAATTCATCAGCAGTTTTGAGCGAAAGGGTATTCGGCTGGGTATTTTTGAATAAGACTATTGAATCTTTAGGAATTTTATCAGCAAACTGATAAACGGCTTTAGGGCTGATCGAAAAATTGCGAACCATGAATCCATCCGTTATGGAGTGATTACTGATTTCGGTATCGTAAAAGATCACCTTTTCTATGAAAGGATACCTGGCGCTTAAAATTTTTACATACTTAGCAGCAGAAGCCGAATCGAGGTAGCCTTGGTAATAAGATATTTCGGGGATGCTGTTTTGAAAAAAATCATTATAGGGTTTTATGACTTCTTCAAAAACCTTGATTTTATTGGAAGAAAACTCATTCTCTACATATTTACTGGTGAGGTTGTAAGCCAAAACTATAGCCAGCACAAAAGAAATCGTGATCAGGATAAAAAAGGAAATTACCAGACTGAGATTTTTCCTGTAAAGCGGCTTTTTAGCTTCCATGCGTACTACTGCTGTTTCAGGTTGAGCGCCAAGAATTTTTCTAATCGATCATAAAAATCGAGCCGGTTTTCTTCATTTCTAAACAAATGGCCTTCATTCTCTTTTAAGAGATAAGTTACCTTGACCTTCCTTTTTCTCAATTCTTTTACGAGTTGATTGGTTTCGGTAACTGTTACCCGTTGATCTTTAGCGCCTTGTGCAATTAAGAGTGGAACTTTGATTTTATCGGTATGAAACACAGGCGAGGATCCTTGTAAATACTCCGCATCTTGTTTAGGGTTGCCCACCATCTCTTCAATCATCAAACGGTAAGGGCGATAGTACGGGGGTATGGCTTTCAAATAGGCATACAAATTACTCAGGCCAGAGTAAGAAATACCACAGGCGTATAAATCGGGTTGAAAACATAAACCCCAAAGTGCCGAATAGCCTCCAAAACTGAAACCATAAATTCCGATTCGTTTAGGATCCGCCACTCCTTCTTTAATCAACCAATGTACCCCGTCGGTAATGTCCTGCTGAATGCGGCCGCCCCACTGTTTAAATCCTGCCGACCAAAATTCTTTGCCATAACCCTTAGAACCTCTAAAATTCATTTGAAAAACGGCATAGCCACGGTTGGCTAAAAACTGCACTTCGGCATTGTAAGTCCAGGTATTACGGGCATCGGGACCACCATGGGGCATTACAATGACTGGTAGGTTTCTATCTTGATCTCCCTTTGGCAGGGTCAGGTAGCCATGTATGGTGACGCCGTCGGAAGCTTCGTACTCCACCGGCCTTACCTCACACAACTCCTCCGACTTAAGTGAGGGGTTAACAAGTGCCAACTGCTTAAGTTGATTATTTCGAGTTTGGTAAAGGTAAAATGCCCCGGGGCTGCGGTCGGTATAGGTTCTAATGATGAATTGATCTTCTGCTAAATTCCGATCGGCAATTCTGATCTCTGTTTGTGGTAGGAGCTTATTTAAATCGTCAAATAGTTTTTTTGCATTTTCGTCGAGGTAGTAGCGCTGATTTTTCCAGGTGGTGTACTCGGCAAAAAGCAATTTGCGGTCTTTGAAAGAAAATCCGGCATCGTTCACATCTACTTCGGGGTGGCTGTAAATGACCCGGCTTTCTTTACTGGTACGGCAATCAATTTCAACTAATGCTGTTTTATCGCGACCATCATTAGACAAGGCATACATGCAATCACTTTCTTTACAGAAGCCCAGCGGCTTGATACTGGTTTTAAAATTATTGGTGAATAGCCTTCTGAATTTTTGATTTTCTTTGGTCCGATATAAAACGGTGGTATTTACGCCGTCGCTGGCTACAGCTGCTCTTAACTGGCCATCTGCATCGGCTATCCAATCGGTGATGTTCCCGGGGTTGAGCGCCACCAAGCTTAAATCGCCGGTTAAAATATCAAGCCGGTAGGCATCAAAAATTCTGGAATCTCTTTTGTTTAATGCCAATAATATCTGGTTGTTTTTAATACGATCTAAAGCGATGATCCGGATACGAATATTTTTATCCGGAATGAGTTCGCGAACATTCGATCCATCGCGATTAACGGCATACAGGCGTCGGTTTTCATCCCCATCATTATCTTTTAGGTATAATAATTGGTCGTTATTTGCCCAGAAATAATAAGAGATATTTCGGTCACTATCTGCAGTCACCTGAACTGCCCGCTCAGCACCAGTGGGCTGTACAAAAATATTCAGGCGGTTTTGATAGGGCTGTAAAAAAGAAATGTATTTACCGTCGGGTGAAATTTTAAATGATGTCTTTTCTGGGTTTTTGAAAAAGTCTTCTATGGGGATTGTTCGCACATTCGGACGATCGGCACAGGCTGAAAACAATACGACCAGTAAAAAATAAATCGGCTTAACGAATGGGCGCATGAACAAATTGGAATTGCTTTAAATATGGCTCAATTTACGAAAAGCTGAGGAATTGAATACTTGCCCGAAGGGTAACAAATACAATACAAAAGGACCGAGTATCGGAGAAAAAGATTTGATTAAGCAGTTCGAGCAAGAAAAATCTTATTTCCTATCTTCGTAGTATGATTTTGTACAATGTGACCATCATTCTGGAAGCCGATGCAGAACAAGAATGGTTGAAATGGATGAAGGAAGAGCATGTTCCTGAAGTGATGGCTACCAATTGTTTTGTATCAAACCGCATGCTGAAGGTACTCGATTCTCCGAATGAAGGGGTAACCTATTGCATGCAATATGTGGCAGAAAGTCAGGAGGCTTACCATAACTATAAAGAGACGTTTGCCCCGGCATTACAAGCTGCCGCGATGAAAAGATTTGAAAATAAATTTGTAGCGTTCCGCACCTTAATGGAATACGTTCAAATAGATTAAATAGCTATGAATTTTATACCCAGTCCCATCTCCGGATTAATTGTGATTGAACCTGTCGTTTGGAAAGATGAACGGGGTTATTTCTTTGAAAGCTATCAGCAAAAGGTCTTCCAGGAGGCTGGCATTTCGACCGATTTTGTACAGGACAACCAATCGCTTTCGCAAAAAGGCACCCTGCGGGGCCTACATGCACAGGCCGAGCCCTTTGCCCAGGGAAAACTGGTGCGGGTAATCAAGGGACGGGTTTTGGACGTAGCCGTAGATATTCGAAAAAAATCCCCCTCCTTCGGACAGCACTTTGCTTGTGAACTGAGCGGAGATAATTTTAAGATGCTCTGGATCCCTCCGGGTTTCCTGCATGGCTTTGTTACTTTGGAAAATGACACGATTTTCAGCTACAAAGTGAGCGGCGGATCGTACAATAAAGCCGCAGAAATTGGGGTGCGATTTAATGATCCTGACCTGGGCATCGACTGGCAAATGCCGGAGAGCCAAGTTACGCTCTCTGAAAAAGATCAAACCCTCCCCCGATTCGCGGATTTTGTGAGCCCTTTCTAAATTTAGAAAGAGTGGTTTTTACTTAATCAACTGATACAATTCATCCAATTTGGGAGAAAGCACAATCTCAATACGGCGGTTACGGCTGCGAACTTCGGGTGTAATTCCTTCAGCTATTGGCTGGTATTCACCTTTACCGGTAGCGGTGATGCGGGCATTTTCAATTTTTTCTACCTCGGTTAGGTAGCGCACTACGGAGGTAGCTCGCAATACACTCAGGTCCCAATTGTCTTTGATCTGGCCCAGGTTATTCACCCGCTGGTTATCGGTATGCCCTTCAACCGAGATATTGATCTCCGGCTGGGTCTTCAATACTTTAGCCAATTCTTTTAGAGCCTGCTGACCTTTGTCATCTATAATGATACTCCCGGTGTCAAAGAGTAATTTATCGGTAAGGGAAACGTATACTTTACCATTACGAATGTCTACACTCAGTCCGCTTTGCTGGAAACCCAACAGCGCTTTCTGCAATTTTTCTTTCAGAGCATTAGTCGCCTCATCGCGTTTACGCAAAATATCTTCTACCTCGTTTAGGCGGGCTTCGCGTTTTTTAAGATCTTCGGATAATTTACTGATCTCAGAAGAACTGTTTTTGAGCAGGGCGCTGTAGTTAGAATCGAGCGTTTTGTTTTTCTGCTGAAGCTCCATGATGCGTTTGTTCAAACGCATGGTATCGTTCTTTAATCGCTGTACTTGTAATTCCAGATTTTCGATCTGAACCTGTGCCTGATCCCAACCCACCGAAAGTGAATCACGTTGTGCCACCAGGCGATTATATTTTTTATTCGATAATACCACACAGGCATTCATCAATAACATGATGCCGGCGAATAGACAAAGAGGGATGAGTTTTTTCATAGTATCATTTATTTAGGATAGAGCGTTTCTCAAAAAGCACATGAAAGGATATAGTTTTTCGAAGCCTGCTACTAAGTTTTCAACGGCAGGTGCTTTTACCAGATCATCCACAGATAGTACATGATCTGCAGTAAAACTTTTCAATTTTAACCAGTGGATATCTGGATGATCTGCCTCATAACCTTTGGGAACAGTCTTGAGGGTCTCGGCGGTATTTAGGCTACCGAAATAGCGCTCAAAGTCTGGATCTTTAACAATCGCCCTGAATTCATCGCCATTGTAATCAATCTCCTGGCGGATGGCTTTTAATTCATCTGATGGAGGCATCCAGCAGCCCCCGGCCAAAAAAGAAGATTCGGGATGGATGTGTAAGTAATATCCAGGACCATCGAACTTTCTACCCTTCGCCGAAATGGCGATGGCGAAATTTTCTTTGTAGGGTCTTTTATCTTTACTAAAGCGCACATCGCGGTAAATGCGCATTACACAAAGTTTCGGATCTAAATCAGAGGGAATCGTCGGATCGAAAGCTGCAATTCCGGGAATGAGTTGTTTCGCTAAATCAAATACATCTTGCTTTGCGACCTCGAACTGGGTTTTATGCTCCAAAAACCAATCCCTGCAATTGTTTTCTTTAACCCCTTGCAAAAATTGAAAGGTAGCGGGCTGGAGCATATATGTTGGGTTTAGTTAAGGTTGATTTTTTCGTCTTTAACGTGTAAGGCTACATTTTTACGGCGATACTTTTTGTACCACACGTAGCCTACTCCGGCAATGGCTAAATAGGGTGCAGCCAAGAGGTATAAAATGCCGTTATTTAAGCCCTTTCCTTGTGTATTACCATTTTTTACAGAGTTTTCTGCGTTCAAGGTACACATGGCACATTGGGCATGAACTTCTGTACCGGTAAACAGCAAGCTGGAGAACAAGGCAACAAAAAATAATTTCCGCATTTTCATGATACAAATATACCTAATAAGCCGCCTTAAAAAGTATAATAGGGCGAAATCATTAAATAGACAATGACACCGGTTATGGTTACGTACAACCAAATCGGATAAGTGTAGCGAACCAGTTTACGATGTTTCTCAACTTGTAGTTTTAATCCGTTATTGAAACTCAGGAGCACCAATGGTAATACTGCAGCCGCCAGCACAATATGAGTAATGAGGATGGTATAGTAAACGTATTTGATGATGCCCTCACCTCCATAAGTAGTTTCCTTGACGAAATAGTGGAAAATAATATAGGATACCAGGAAAAGTGAAGAGAGCATGAAAGTAAGGATGTTCAAACGCTTGTGACGCTCAATGTTCTTTTGCTTGATCTGGTAGAGGGAAAGCATTAAAAGAACTGAACAGCTGGCATTGATGATGGCATTTAATTTTGGCAGGAAGTATACAAACTCCGGAGTGGGAATACTTACCGGGATGAGTTTACGGTTCAAGATGACTACCACGGCAAATACCACGACAGAAACCACCATTACCAGTCTGAAAATTAATTTATCGTTCATATGCTTAAATATTTTAAAATTCGGCTTTTATTTTTCTCAATTCTTCGGCAATCAACACCTTAATCTCATCATTGAGTTTATCCATTTGTTCTTTACTCAAGGAGTCGTAATAGCCCCTGATCCGTTTTTGAGGATCGATGAGCACCAACATAGAGGAATGGATATAATTGTCGGCCTTTTCCGGATCGGGCATCGCATCGAGCAAGAAATCTTGCTTGGCGAGTTGATAGATAAAGTCCGGAGAACCGGTCAATAAATCCCATTTTTCAGAGTTGATCTTATTTTTTTGTGCGTAGGCCGACAATACTTCTGGTTGGTCGTTTGCCGGATCGACACTGATGGATACAAACTGTAGCATACGATTACGAGCAAATGTGTCTGATACTCGTTTCATCTGCAAGGTCATGGCCGGGCAGAAAGACTCGCAACGGCTAAAAAAGAAATTGACCACCGTAATCTTGGGACTATCTGCGGGGAATTGGTATTTAGCTCCATCCTGATTGGTGAGACTAAAATCACGAATGGTGTGATAAATAGTGTCTGGAATCTGCTTACCACGTACCTTATGGAAGGTGCTGGCTACTTGCTTGGGGCCAAAAAAAGGCAATGCCTTGTATCGGTTTTTCCCCTTTTCGGTTAGCATCCAATATAAAAATCCCGGTACCGCTAAGAGGATAACCAGGATTAATATTTTTTTAATTGTGAATTTTGGCAGATCCATCAATTCATGTGAAGGTACATATATGAACCTTCTGTAAGCATCAAAATGATAAAATATACAATAAATATTAGTGATACTACAATACCAGTTTTTAATGCAAACTTCTCAAACTTGAGGTGCATAAAATAGGCAACAATGTAAAATGCCTTTACCAGGGTTAAAACGATATAGGCGAAGTTACCGATACCATGAGAAACCATTCCCTTCGGAATTAAGTAAAGTGCAATAAAGAACTCCAGTGCGGTAATACCCAAAAGGTAAAAGAATACCTGCCAGATTTTTCCTTTAGTCATTGATGCATGCTCTCCGGCATGTTCGTGTGTGTGTTCTGCAGCCATATGTTGTTTTGCTGAAATTTAAACTAAGTAGAAGAATGTAAATACGAATACCCAAACTAAATCGACAAAGTGCCAATAGAGGCCTACTTTTTCAACCATCAGATAAGATCCACGTTTTTCAAATACATTGAAAAGTACCATACATAAAATGATGACATTGATCAATACCCCGGTAAATACGTGAAAGCCGTGGAAACCGGTAATGGTGAAAAATAAGTTTGCGAACTGTAGTGCACCAATCGTATCTACACCAGTGTAACTTGCCGGAATGCTTCCCCACCAGTATCCTTCGTGGTGCAAGTGAGTCCACTCTAAAGCTTGGCATCCCAGAAACATTAAACCACCAATGATGGTCCATATCATCCAAGTGATTACTTCTTTTTTTGCATTACGATGACCTGCCTCTACCGCCAATACCATGGTTACTGAACTCATGATGAGAATAAAAGTCATGATCCCCACAAAAACAAGTGGATAGCCGTGATCGGCAATACCTGGAATTGATTGGAAAACAACATCCGGATCGGGCCAGGTTAATTTACTGAAACGCTGGGCGCCATAATAGATTAAGAATGCTGAAAATGTGAATGCATCGGACAATAAGAAAAACCACATCATCAATTTTCCGTATTCAACTTCAAATGGTGATTTTCCGCCACTCCAGGCGCCGGTTTTAACTCGATCTAGTGGTGATACCGTAGTACTCATTTAGAATTTTATAAGGTAAAAATTATTGGTTCAAAAGTAAGAAAACATATAGATAAATCCATAGTATATCTATAAAATGCCAAAAAATTGAAGTCACTTCCAGGCGGAATAAATTATTGAGCTGGGGTATGTTTTTAAGCTTTCCGTACCAGGCATTTAAGACCATAATGATACCGGCAAAAACGTGTACCAAATGTGCTCCGGTAAAAATATAAAGGAATGACTGTGAAGCATTAGGATTGACAAAATAAATACCTTGATCAATCAGGTATTTCCAAGAATAGAGTTGCAATCCGAAGAAAGCCAAACCTAAAGCAACGGTGAGCAAGAGGTATTGTTGTTGTTTCTGGAATTGCAATCTTTTAGCAGAGAGGTAGGCCAAGTGCATGGTGATACTGCTGATAAAGATCAGCGCCGTACTCCAAATAAATGCCTGAGGTAATGAAATTTTGATCCCTCTTTCTACACTTCCTGCAGTGTATACAATGAAACCACTCGTTAGTGCTGCAAAGAGCATGAACGAGGAGATAATGAAAAGCCAAACCAAGAATTTTTTGGCTTTAAGATTGGATTTGTCTTGTTCAATAGTGTTGGTCATAATCATAAATCAGGAAATAAAATCAAACAATAAACTTAATTGAACGATGGGCAAATATACGAAAGAGACGTACATCATTTTACGGGCATCTGCAATATCTAAAGAGCGATAAAATCTAACAGCCGTATATAAAAAATAGGTTCCACTTAGCAAAGAGATGCCAGCCACCGTGAAACCTCCAAATTGATATATAGTGGGCATTAAACTCACGGGTATCAGGATCAGGGTACTAATCAATATTATGAATGCACTCAACTTATCGGGCCGGGTGGTGGGTAGCAAACGGAAACCTGCTTTTTTGTAATCTTCGTCCAACACCCAGGCTATAGCCCAGAAGTGCGGGAATTGCCAAGCAAACTGAATCAAAAACAAAATGACCGGAATCCATGAGATTTGCGGATTGGCAAATGCGGCAAAGTAGCCAATTAATGGTGGTAAGGCACCAGGAATTGCACCAATAAAAACGGCAATGGGAGATTTCCGTTTCATGGGTGTGTACACAAAGGCATACAGCATGATGGAGAAAACGGCTAAAACTCCTGTAAGGAAGTTCAACTCTAATAAAATGATGGTCCCGAGAATGCCCATGGTTAAACTCAAAACCAATGCTTGCCCAGTAGTCATATGGCCGGCCGGGATAGGCCGGTCGGCTGTACGTTTCATCAATTTATCAAGATCCTTCTCGATAATTTCGTTGAAACCATTCGCTGCGGCGGTCACCAAGAAACCTCCCAAAGTCAGGATGGCCCAATTCCACCAATCTATATGTTCTTGCTCTTTGCTTCCGATCAAGAAAGAGATCGAGGCGGAAAATACCACCAAAAAACTAAGACGTAGTTTTACCAACTTCACAAAATCTGAAACAAAACTATTCAACACTGGCCTCCTTTCTAAGCATTTGGCCTCGTGAAAGGGATAAAAATAAATAGAATTGCGCACTGAATAATAAAGTGGCTAGCAGGAGGTGTGCTACCTGTGCAACGGGAGGCAGGGCTAAATAAGATAGACATAAGCCAGTTATCAGCTGTAGCGTAATGAGATTCAGAGAGGCGATCATCATCCGGAAAGATTCGGTGCCATTCCCGTAAATTCGGAATACGAAACGGAACAATAGGAAATTGGCTCCTAAAACCAATACGGCTAAATCGCGATGAAAATTAAATTGCAAGCCAACTTTCGAAACCCAATCAGCCCTGTTCAACTGATTCATTGCCGTAGCAATGGCATCAATCTGCTCTCTCACCTCGGTACCTAAAGTAACCTGTAGCAACGTGAGCGCTAAAACAAGGCCTCCAATTATACGAACCAATAAAGGAGCGGTAAACGGCGATTTTAGATAAATATTTTTGGCATCGAAGTAGGTATAAATAGTGATCGCTACTATCACAAATGCCAGGAGCATATGTATGGTTACTACCCAAGCCAATAAATTAGTAGATACCACAATCGACCCCATCCAAGCCTGAAAGCCTACCAAGATCACGTTCAAAAAACTGAAATAAAAAATACGTTTACGAGATTTAAGGTAAGGTAAGGAGAAAAAAACACAGGCCAGAAGAAACAATCCAGTCAAGGCTCCAATCAAACGGTTGATATATTCTGTCCAAGTTTTGGCAGCATTGAACACTTCGGGTTCTAAAATAGAACGATCGTTACGGATACGGTCTGCTAAATCGCCATAACCCAAAACATCCAAAGTTTTGGCGAATTTTTGATTTTTGATTACCCTGCCGTTAACATATTTATTTTGATAATCGGCAGGAAGTTCGCTGACAGAGGTAGGCGGAATATACTGATCGAAACATTTAGGCCAATCGGGGCAGCCCATTCCAGAACCGGTACTGCGTACCACACCTCCGGCCAAAATCAACACAAACAAGCTGATGATGCTGATCAAGTTTATTCGAATAAATCGTTTTTCGGCCTTGGTATACATGTCCTGTTAAAAAATTAGGGTATCTGATAAGCTTAAAAAACTTAGGCCAGATACCCTAAAATTGATTCGTTAAAAACAATTATGCTTTTTGACGAGCAGCTGGTTTTTTATTTTCTTTCACCCATTTCTCTTGTATCTGCTCTGCTTCAACATTGCCTTCAAAATCGTGTGGCAAATTAGAGCTCATTGTTTCGGAAAATGGCGTGGTTTGCGGAATGAAATCTTGATCATGTCCGGGTTTGCTGTAATCATATGGCCAACGGTGAACGGTTGGAATTTCTCCCGGCCAGTTACCGTGTAAATGCTCTACAGGGGTAGTCCACTCCAAGGTATTAGACTCCCAAGGGTTTTCACTGGCTTTCTTTCCATAAAACATGGAGTAGAAGAAATTATATAAAAATGCGAACTGAGCGAGTGCAGCGATGATAGCCGCCCATGAAATGAAGGTATTCACTGTTAACCATTCTTTCATGAATTCAAACTCAGTGAAAGCGTAGTAACGACGTGGCACTCCATCCAATCCCATAAAGTGCATTGGGAAAAATACCAGGTATGCACCGATGAAGGTCAGCCAGAAATGGAGGTAACCTAATTTTTCATCCATCATTCTACCAAACATTTTTGGGAACCAATGGTACACCCCACTCAACATACCAAAGATGGCCGCAGAACCCATTACCAAGTGGAAGTGAGCTACTACGAAATAAGTATCGTGGAGGTTGATGTCTAAGGCTGCATTTCCTAAGAAAATACCGGTTAATCCACCAGAAATGAAGAATGAAACTAATCCGATCGCAAACATCATGGCCGGTGTGAAACGGATATTTCCACGCCACAGGGTAGCCAAATAGTTAAATGTTTTTACTGCCGAAGGAACCGCAATGATCAAAGTCGTAATCATGAAAACACCGCCTAGGAATGGGTTCATACCGGTTACGAACATGTGGTGTCCCCACACGATGAATGATAACACTGTGATACCAATTAAGGAGTATACCATCGCATGGTAACCAAAGATCGGCTTACGTGCATTGGTGGCAATTACTTCGGAGGTAATCCCTAAAGCTGGCATCAATACGATGTAAACTTCTGGGTGACCCAAGAACCAGAACAAGTGTTGCCATAAGATGGGGCTACCACCTTGGTTTGGTAAAATTTGTCCTTGTAATACGATATCTGATAAATAGAAACTGGTACCAAAGCTACGATCGAAGATCAATAATACCACCGCTGATACCAATACCGGGAAAGATAATACACCCACAATGGCTGTTAAGAAGAAAGCCCAAATGGTTAATGGCATTCTCCACAAATCCATCCCTTTTGTACGCATGTTCAATACGGTACTGATGTAGTTCAGAGCTCCCATTAAAGAAGAAGCAATGAATAAAGTCATACTGATCAACCATAGGGTCATACCCAGTCCGGAACCGGCAATGGCCTTTGGCAAAGCAGATAAAGGTGGATAAATGGTCCATCCGGCACTTGCGGGCCCACTTTCCACAAAGAAAGAGCCCATCATGATGGCACAGGCCAGGAAGAAGAACCAGTAAGATAGCATATTAAGGAATGGCGAAGCCATGTCTCGTGCACCTAATTGCAAAGGAATTAATAGGTTACTAAAAGTACCACTCAAACCTGCTGTTAACACGAAGAATACCATCATGGTACCGTGAATGGTTACCAAAGCCAGGTAAAAATCGGGTTTTATACGTCCACCCTCAGCCCATTTGCCAAGGAAGGTTTCCAAAATAGGGAATGACTTATCAGGCCAGCCTAATTGTAAACGGAAGAGTACAGAGAAGAACATGGCGATTACACCCATGATGATTCCCGTAATAAGGAATTGCTTGGCAATCATTTTATGATCCTGAGAAAAGATATACTTCGTCAGGAATGTTTCATGATGATGCCCATGATCGTGGTGTGCGGCGGTATCGTGAATTGCTGTGCTTGCCATAAACGTTTATCTAATTATTTAGTGTTAAATGCCATTTTATTTGTTTCTGCAGCTGCTTTTTGAGAAGCCATCTGCATTTCTTTCTTTACATCGTCATTGTAGAATAGAGGCTGTTGAGCAAGCCATTCTTGATATTCCTGCTCAGAAACCACCTTCACTTTTACCTGCATATTATAGTGCCCAGAGCCACAAATTTTAGCACATAAAAGCACATAATCGTAAGTAGGATTATTGGTTTTTTCACGCATTTCTTCGGTAGTATACTTAGGTGTAAACTGGAAATAAGTAGGCATACCTGGAACTGCATTCATCTGAACACGGAATTCTGGGATGTAGAAGCTGTGTAGAATATCTTTTGAATTGATGGTAAAACGAACTGAGCGGTTAACTGGCAATACAATATCACCAGCAATTTTATCATCCCAACTTTTCTGATCGCGGAAGTCGATACCCAAGTTGTTGGTTGGCGTGGTCAATTTGTAATTTCTTAACCCTACTTGGTTATCTGAACCAGCATAACGTACGGTCCATTTGAACTGTTCGCCGGTTACTTCAATATTCAAAGCCTTTTTCTGATCGGCTTCGCTGATATTTGTAATTCCTCTCCAAGTGAAGAAACCTAATAGTACCAAAACAGTCAAAACAATGGCTGGAACAATAGTCCAAAGGCGCTCTAAGGCATTATTGTGCGGATAATAATAGGCTTTTCGCTTATCAGAACGTACATATTTGTATGCGAACCCGAATAAGAGGATGTGGGTAATCACAAATACGATGGTAGTAATCACCAAGGTCACATTAAACATGAAATCAATTTTCTCCCCATGTACCGAACCGGAAGTATGGTTGATCATAGAGCCTTGATTGGTGTACGACCAGTATGCACCGTACAAACCTACCAGCAAGGCGAAAGCAAATAAAACACCTTGGATGCGATTCCAATTGACGCCTTCGGTTTTACCTTGTATCGCTCTGGTGAGTTCATAAGCTCTTAAAGCTTTACCAATGATGCCAATGAATACACAGAACAAAAAGAATAAAAGTGAATAGTAGGCAAATGATTTGTAAGCGGCACTGTAATCAGTTTCTACTTTGCCGATCTCCACTTTATTACCTTGACCATCACCCAAATTCCAGGACATTTTTGTAGTGTCCACATCCGTACTAATCAATGTAGGAATGGCTGGCGAAGCAGCGGCAGTACTTGCGGAATCAGTAGCTGCACTGATAGAAACTGCAGTACTATCCTGATTTTGCGCCTGCGCAAACTGATTACCCAATAAGGCTACAAACAGCACCATGCTGAACAATGTCGGTAAACTAAATACTTTTCTAAAACTCATTTTCTTATCGAACAATAATTGCAATTCGTTTCTTAAATATGATGATTCAAGCTCTCTTCCAGGAAAGGATGTTTGGCAGGAATCAATGGTTTTTTACTCAATGCTGTTAACATTAGGTAAACAAACAGACCAGCGAAGGCTATGGCGGTACCAATCTCAATGATACCGAAGCCGCGGTGCTCGGCTACTGTTCCGGGCATCACCATCATGTAATAATCTAACCAGTGACCGCAAAGCAAGAAGATTGATACAAAAATCAAAACACTTTCTTTACGTTTTGCATCACGGGTCATTAAGATCAATAATGGAGTTAAAAAGTTCATCACGATGTTTAACCAGAACCATGGTTTGAATTCAGGCTCCCAACGCTTGTAGAAATAAACCGTCTCTTCCGGAATGTTGGCATAGTAGATCAATAAGAATTGAGCAAACCATACGTAGGTCCAGAAGATAGAGAATGCGAAAATAGATTTACCTAAGTCATGTAAGTGACTATCGTTGATCCAGGTTAAATAACCAGAACGCTTTAAGAAGATAACCGTCAGCGTGATGGCACATAAACCGCTCACCCACATGGCGGCAAAGTTATACCAACCAAACATGGTAGAGAACCAATGTGCTTCTAATGACATGATGGTATCGAAAGCCCAAATTGGAGTAGTGAAACCAAAAATCACCAAAAACACGGCTGAATAACCGATGCTCTTTTTATAGCTATTTAATCCGCCTTCTAAATCCTCACGGTTAGAGAGTCTGGTTAATAGTAAGGCAAAGAAACTGTAAATAGCCAGGAAAATCACCAAGCGAGTCAGGAAAAAAGGAACATTCAAATAAATCGCTTTTCCTGCAATGATTGGATCATAGTTAGGACTATTAGGATCAGTTAAGCCATCAGCATGCCAGTGGTGATACAAATTGTGAGTATATAAACCCATGGCCACCACCGCAATAAGTACGACAGATGCAATTGGCAATACCTTAGCAAAAGCCTGAGGAATACGTACCATGCCAACAGACCAGCCAGCTTGTGCCACATATTGCAATGCCACAAAGAATGCTCCTGCTGCGCAAACACAAGTGAAGTAGTAAGCCATCAATAACAGGTTGGCAAAAGTTCGCTCCGCATGGCCTGAATAAAAACCATAGGCAATGCCAGCTACACCTAAAGCCAAAGCAGTTAAGCTCCAAGTCTTGGCTTTACCAGTGAACTGATAGTGTTGTGAGAAATTATGTGTTGTAGTGTGATTTGTTCCCATGTGGATATTTGCAATTAACTACTGTAATTTTTGTAATTCATGTACATACATAACAATTTTCCAGCGCTCAGTAGGCGTAATCTGGTTACGGTGTGCACCCATCAGGTTAACACCATAAGTTATGGTATGATATATCTTTCCGTCAGTTAAATCTTTCATAGCTCCCCCACGAGAAGAGGTGCCGGTGCCATAGGATGGCGGTGCCGGAAACTTCTGCATTTTTACAATGGCGCCATCCCCTTTTCCGGTTAAACCGTGACACTGTGAACACATGTTCAGGTACAATGATTTACCTTCTTCAAGTGTTTGAGTGTTTACTGGCAATGGATTAGACAAATTGCTTCCAGCAGCTTGGTAGCCTTCCAAGGTATTTGGATAAGCCTCTTCTGGTTTGTCGAAACCTACGGGCATAGTATTAGCAGGAGGCAGCTGAGCTGTCTTGCCATCTTTAAAGTTTTTATTCGGCTGATCCGGATTATAAGCAATCGGATCGTACATGTTACGGGCAAATTCCCATCCCGGACTTTGCTTTCCACCGCATGCAGCAAACAATACTGTAGTGGCAATGGCTATGGCAGCAATGCCAGATAAACGCAGTCTATTCATAGCTAACATATTTCCTTTCATTGTGCAATACTTCTACCGCACCTGCTTCTTTTAATAATCCTTCAACTTTTTTGGCATCCTTAATTTCCTGTGCATCAATTGCAATGATGAAACGATCATGCGTTGCACGTAGGTCCATTACTCTTGGAGCCCTGCCCGGGAACAAATGATTTTTGTAGAAGAAAGTTCCAACCATTCCAAAGGCGCCGAATAATACGGTTAATTCGAACATAATAGGCACAAAGTCTGGAATAGCGAAGGCAGGCTTACCCCCGATGTTCATCGGCCAATCGTGCACCATCATGTAATAGATCATGGCGAAAGCAGTAAGCGTACCAGTTGCACCAAAGCAAAAGGCAGCGATTGGCAAACGGGAGCGTTTAACGCCTAATTTATCTTCAATACCGTGAATAGGCATAGGAGTGAATACATCGTAAATAGCGATGTTATTCTGCTGTAATTTGTCGATCCCATGTAACATTTCATCTGGATCGGCAAAATGGCCTAATATGTATTTTACTTTACTCATAATCAGATTTTTGCGTAATCAGCTTGGTTAACACTATCGTATTTATCTAAAGACTCTACGTAAAATTTAGCGTGTTCTTTATCTACTTTTCCAGCTTTGATCAAAGCCTTCTTAGACTGTTCAGATGAGGTTTTCACCAAGAGTTTCACCTCAGCCATCGCGATAGCTGGTAAGAATCGCAGGAACAATAAGAATAGGGTAAAGAACAAACCGATGGAACCAACGAATACCGCTACATCTACCCATGTTGGATAAAACATCACCCAGCTGGATGGCAGGTAATCGCGGTGCAAGGAAGTAACGATAATTACGAAACGCTCAAACCACATACCAATGTTTACCACGATGGACAAAATCCAGGATGCGGCAATGCTGGTACGTATTTTCTTGAACCAAAATAACTGAGGAGAAATTACGTTACAGGTCATCATAGTCCAATATGCCCACCAATAAGGACCGCTTACACGGTTTAAGAAGGCGTACTGCTCATATTCGGCACCTGAGTACCATGCAATAAATAACTCGGTTAAGTAAGCTACCCCTACAATGGATCCAGTTACGATGATGATCTTGTTCATCGATTCGATGTGGAACATGGTAATGTAGTTCTCGAAGTTCATCACCTTACGGGCGATCAGCAATAAGGTTTGTACCATGGCAAAACCGGAGAAGATCGCACCCGCAACGAAATATGGCGGGAAGATGGTGGTGTGCCAGCCCGGAATAACCGAGGTAGCAAAGTCGAAAGATACGATGGTGTGTACCGAAAGTACTAGCGGTGTAGATACACCCGCCAAAATCAATGACACCGCCTCAAAACGCTGCCAGGTTTTAACTGAGCCATTCCACCCGAATGAAAGGATAGAATATACTTTACGGCGTAAACCAGTTGCACGGTCGCGGATGGTAGCGATATCTGGCAATAAACCAGTATACCAGAATACCAAGGATACCGAGAAATAAGTAGAGATCGCAAATACGTCCCAAACCAGCGGTGAGTTAAAGTTTACCCATAATGAACCAAACTGGTTAGGTAATGGTAATGGCCAATAAGCCAACCACGGACGACCCATGTGTGAAATAACGTAAGTAGCCGCACAAATTACCGCGAAAATGGTCATCGCTTCTGCAGAACGGTTAATGGAGTTACGCCAGTTCTGACGGAAGAGTAACAATACCGCCGAGATGAGGGTTCCGGCGTGACCGATACCTACCCACCATACGAAACCGGTGATGTCCCAGGCCCAGCCAACCGTTTTGTTCAAACCCCAGGCACCAATACCGTTCCAAAAGGTATAACTTACGGCTACCACCCACATTAGTGCGCCCAAAGCGGCAATAGTGAAACCAATCCACCAGGCTTTGTTGGCTTTATTCTCTACAGGAACCAGTACATCCTCGGTTACTTTGGCATAAGTAATGTTTTCACCGGTAATTAACGGTTCTCTGATTATTGATTCGTGATGAGATGACATAGTTTTATAGCTGTTCTATGAAATATGATTAAACCTCTGCGGTATTTCTAACTTTTACTTGGTAACCTACGCCCGGCTGAACATTTAATTCTTCCAGTACATAATAGGTACGCTCGCTCTTCAATGCTTTAGATACTTCAGAATTTGGATCGTTACCATCTCCGAAAATGATCGCATTAGCCGGACAGGTTTGCTGACAAGCTGTTTTGATATCACCATCTTTCAACGGACGTTTCTCCATTTTGGCTTTTAATTTACCAGCCTGGATACGTTGGATACACATAGAGCATTTTTCCATTACCCCACGTGAACGAGTGGTTACATCAGGATTCAATACCAATTGCGTAAACTCGTTGTTCAGGTAGTTATCAAAGCGTGAATCGTTCCAGTAGTTGAACCAGTTGAAACGACGTACTTTATATGGACAGTTGTTTGCACAGTAACGGGTACCCACACAACGGTTGTAAGCCATGTGGTTCAAACCGTCTGAAGAGTGAACGGTAGCCAATACCGGACAAACCGTCTCACAAGGGGCATGCTCGCAATGCTGACACATCATAGGCTGGTGTACCACCGATACATCATCCATATTGTCCAGGTGAGCAATTTCGTTTTCTTCTGTTACCGATTTACCGTTATCATTATAGCTGTAGTAACGATCGATACGCATCCAGTGCATTTCACGGCGCTTGCGAACCTCTTCGCGACCCACCACAGGAATGTTATTTTCGGCATTACATGCTACAATACAAGCACCGCAACCGGTACAAGCATTGAGGTCGATGGCCATTACCCAATTCTGAGCAGGTTTCGCATAGTCATTCCACAAATCATAGGTCTTATGTTTAGTACCATGATTACCACTACCAGCATAAGGATCTTTCAAGTAATCCTTTAAGGTAGTTTCGCGGATGATGTTACGACCCTCAAATGAGTGGTGAGTTTGTGTTTGAGCCAGTTCGTAAGTACCACCCACTTTGGTGATGCTGGCTGCAGCAAGCGATTGGAAGGTTCCATTAATCAGACTCATGAAAGGATAGGCATTTTTACCTACTTCATTACCAGCCTTACCGGCTTTAGTTCTTCCATAACCCAAGGCAATAGAAACAGTACCTTGTGCCTGTCCTGGCTGCATTAATACAGGTAATGTAACACTGTAGTTTGCAGATTTAACTTCTACCAGATCAAACTCTTTAAGGCCTAATTTTTCAGCATGTTTTGGAGCAATAGCTACATAGTTATCCCAGGTTACTTTTGAAACCGGATCGGGCAACTCTTGTAACCATGGATTATTTGCTGTACTACCATCGCCAATAGCCACATTCTGATAAAGTTGAACTTCTACTGCATTTTGAGCCGAATTGGCTAGTGCTTTGCTTTCACTGATGATGGTAGCGGCTACTGCATTTAAATCACGATTAAAACTTAATGCGGCGGCAGGTGCAGCTCCCATGTAAACGGAACCGCTTTGTAAAATATCTTTCCAGGTTTTACCACTCTGTGCCAATACGGTTTTCTCCCAATTATTGCGCACATATTGATAATACTCTTTCACCGGAGCGTCAGACCAGCTTAACAAGCTTTCTTCGGCCATACGGGTATTGTATACCGGATTAATGGTTGGTTGAACCAGCGTGTAATAACCAGCAATTGGGTTACTATCTCCCCACGACTCTAAGTAATGATTGGCAGGAGCATTCACCTGGCACAATGCCGCGGTTTCGTCCTGACGATCAGCGAAAGAAACACGCAGTTTTACTTTCGCCAGAGCCTCGGTAAATTCTTTACTGTTTATGTAACTGTAGGCAGGGTTACTATTCAAGAAGAACACTGCATCCACCTCGCCACGCTTCATTTCGTTGATGAATTCTACAAACTCGGCATCGTTACCAGCAAACTGGTTGGAAGGATTGGTGAGATCGATGGTAGAACCATAACTTCCCAGTAAAGAGTTGATGGCATTCACCAGAATTTGGGTGGATACATCATTAGAACCGCAAACAACCAAGGCCTTGCCTTTAACGTTCAACAATTCTTTGGCAGCCAGCTGAATGGCTTTATCAGCTTTCGCGTTATTCGCTAATTTCTTAGCACTTACATTTCCGCCTAAAGCATTGAATAAATTTAATAATGCAATACCTTCCTCAGATGGTTTTAAAGCAATACGGGCATCAGCGTTGGAGCCAGTCAAACTCATACCCGATTCAAATTGGATATGACGAGACATCTTTCTATTCTTTAAAGCCTCAGAAGCACGGTTTTTGGTATACTGACGGGTAAACTCCACTGGAGAGATCCAGGTTCCCAAGAAGTCAGCACCAAAACTTACAATTACATCGGCATTATCAAAACGATAGTGAGGCAAAGCTGCCTTACCAAAGCTGTTCTGATTGGCCTGGATGATACCGGTATAAGAAACCGCATCAAGCTGTATCAGTTTAGTATTAGGATATTGGGCTGTAAAATCAGCAATTACCGACTTGGTTGAAGGACTGTTGATGGTACTGCTAACAATTCTGATTTTCTTACCGCCAGCTTTAATCTTAGCTAACTCTGATTTCACGAAACTGTCTACCTGAGCCCAGCTTGCCTCGGCATCATTTAAAACAGGAGCCTGCAAACGAGAAACATCATATAAGTCTAACACAGAGGCTTGGGCCTGTGCGTCTAAACGTCCGCCACTGATTAAGCAGTTAGGATTTCCTTCCACTTTAATCGGACGGCCTTCGCGGGTTTTAACCAAAATACTCTGTCCTTTAAAGGTAGAAGCATAGTAGTTAGGAATACCAGGAACAATTTCCTCAGGTTTTACCAAATAAGGAATAGCCTTGTGCACCGGTGCCGGTTGGCAAGCCGCCAGCGTTACCGCTCCTAAACCGAAGCCCAGTGCCTTTAAAAAGTCACGACGGGGAGTTACGGTATTCAAACCTGCATCGTTCAACACTTCCTCAATAGGTAATGCCTCAGCGAATTCGTTTTTGTTGTTTTCAACAAATTCCGGGGTTTGTTTCAGTTCTTCTAAACCTTTCCAGTATTTTTTATTGCTTTCCATGTAAGCTATGTAACTGTTATTCGATGCTTAATAATTATCTATTAATAGTGACACTTACCACACTCTAATCCACCCAATACAGCCGCTGTCACTTTCTCTCCTTTTTTCAATTGCTCATGAGCCGCAATCAGCTTGTCATAATAACCGTTGTCTTTGTGATTCACTTCTGTTTCACGGTGACAGTTGATACACCATTTCATGGTTAAAGGAGCATATTGATAAACTTCTTCCATGTTTTGGATCGGACCATGACATTTCTGACACTCAATGCCGGCTACCGCTACGTGCTGAGCATGGTTAAAGTAGGCCAGATCAGGTAAATTGTGGATACGAATCCATTCTACCGGTTTAGGGTTGTCTCCATACTCCTTGGTATCTGGATTATAATCTAAAGCCTTGTAAATTTTTGCAATCTCAGGAGAGATTTGTCCGTTGTACTTCTCTGTTGCTTGCACATAATTGTGGCAATTCATACAAACATTGAGTGAAGGAATAGAGGCATTTTTCGATTTAAATGCACCGCTATGGCAATATTGACAGCTGATTTGGTTTACACCGGCATGTAGCTGGTGCGAAAACTTAATTGGCTGAACAGGTTGATAACCTTGGTGCACACCGGTATTCCACATAGTTACCGAAGCGTAGGAACCCAGAAGTATCAAACCAAGCAATACCACAAAGAATACAAATTTCTTATTCTTAAAGCGAAGTTTGAAGGCATCCACCCGATCGCTCCAGCTGGCCTTAGGCTCAACAGCTTCTTCCTTGACACCCTGTTTCTTATTGAACAAGCTCTCTAAAGTTCCGATTACACGGTTCAATACCAGAATTACCAGGAAAGCAATGATGATCAAAATGATCACCCCACCAACCATCAAATTACTGATTTCGTCATCTTTGATCTCTCCACCACCAGCTGCAGCAGCGCCGGCAGCAGCGGCAGGCTTGTCACCTTCTTCTTTGATATAAGCTAAAATGCTTCTAACATTATCATCACTCAACTCGGGGAAAGCGGTCATAGCAGCCTCGTTGTACTCTTTATACAAAGCAACTGCATCCGGATCTCCGGAAGCAATCATGGCTTGCGAATTTTTGATCCACTTAATCAACCATTCTTCGGAGCGACGATCACTTACACCCTTCAATGCCGGACCAACCACTTTCTGGTTAAGAGCGTGGCAAGACGTACATTTTTGCTTAAATAAGGCGGCTCCTTCTGCAGCACTCTGAGCATTGGCCGAAACTTGACACAATAAGAGTATAAAAAATGCAAAAATTAAAGTCCGGATACCACTTCTAAAAAACATGGAGATGTTTCTCATATTGAGTATGTTATGCTTTAAATTGTTGAGTTTAAAATCTTTAAAAAGGGGTTTCTAACAGTAGAAAATCCCTATTTTCAGTTGACAAAAGTATCATTTATTCAAATAGGCCTAACAATTTGACAACTACTAAAAATAATTTATAATCATTCTAAATAATAGCCGATCTTGACCTGAAATCTATTGCTTCAAAATCCAGGCAAAAATCAGTGGTGCCACAATGGTTGCATCCGATTCTACGATGAATTTAGGTGTATGAATATCTAATTTGCCCCAGGTTATTTTTTCATTAGGTACTGCACCAGAATATGAACCAAAAGAAGTAGTTGAATCAGAAATCTGGCAGAAATAACTCCAGAACGGAATGTTCTCCATTTCCATATCCTGATATAACATCGGCACCACACAAATAGGAAAATCGCCAGCTATACCGCCACCAATCTGAAAGAAACCAACTCCTTTACCAGATGAATTTTTCACGTACCAATCGGCCAGCCAGGTCATGTATTCAATACCACTTTTCATGGTACTGGCTTTTAGCTCGCCTTTAATCACATAAGAAGCGAAAATATTACCCATGGTAGAGTCTTCCCATCCTGGTACCACGATCGGCAGATTCTTTTCGGCGGCAGCCAGCATCCAGCTGTTTTTCGGGTCAATTTCGTAGTACTGCTCCAAATCGCCGCTCAAGAGCATTTTGTACATGAATTCATGGGGAAAATAACGTTCTCCTTTATCATCTGCATCTTTCCAAACCTGATGAATGTGCTTCTGCAAACGGCGAAATGCCTCTTCTTCGGGGATACAGGTATCGGTAACTCGATTGTAATGGTTTTCCAGAAGATCCCATTCGTCCTGCGGACTTAAATCGCGGTAGTGAGGTACTCTTTTGTAATGAGAATGGGCTACCAGGTTCATGATATCTTCCTCCAAGTTGGCTCCTGTACAAGATATAATGGCCACTTTATCCTGACGAATCATTTCTGCCAATGAAATACCCAGTTCGGCGGTACTCATAGCGCCAGCCAGGGTAATCATCATTTTACCACCTTCGGCCAGATGGGTTTCATAACCTTTGGCAGCATCCATTAATGCCGCAGCATTAAAATGCAGGTAATTCTTTTCGATAAATTGGGAGACAGGACCTCTTGTTACACTCATTTTTTTAAATTTTGGCCAAAAATAGGAATATTAAAGCACGAACAGAAAATATACTTGTCATCCTAAATTGTATTTTTGTTCAACCACCAAACACATGAAAAAACTCCTCAGCCTAATTATTTGTTGCTGCTGCTTGAACCATTTGCATGCACAAAAGAAATTAATCGAACGTTTCTTGAAGAACGATACCACACGGCACAACAGCTTTTTACCCGTTCCTGTGCTTGGTTATACGCAAGAATTGGGATTCGAATTCGGATTGGCAGGTTTATTTGCCTTTTATACCGAACCCGAAAACCCCACCATCAGGCCTTCAAACTTTTATGTATCGGGCATTTACACCACCACGGGTTCTTACCAATTGGTGAGTAAATGGGACATATGGTCAAAATCGAATAAATACCACTATCAGGGCGAATTTCGCTACCTAAATTTCCCTTTCAATTTTTATGGAACCGGCAACCAAACTACACTGGCAGATGAAGATAAGCTCACCCTCAAAAGATTCAGAATTTTAGCAGAAGCTGAAAAGGCTTTCGGGGAAAAGGTCTATGTGGGGCTGAACCTTCAATACGATCAGCAATTTTTTACCGATGATGTAGCAGGAGGAATTTATCAAACAGCTACCAACATTAAAGACCGTGATGGTGGCCGGGTGTTGACGCTGGGCTTATCTCAAATTATTGATACCCGAAGCAGTAATACTTATCCTGACAGGGGCTCGTATGTAAAGGTCACCTATCAATATGCTCCCGATTTTTTTGGGGGTGAAAACTTCACAGGTTCAACCTTTCGGCTCGACCTTCGAAATTTCCAAAAAATAAAGCCCAAACTGATTTTGGGCCTCAATCTTAATTACAATAAAGTTGACGGAAGAGGAGGTAATCCCTTCTACATGATGTCGCAAATGGGTGGCGATCAAATGATGCGTGGGTATTATTTGGGGCGCTATCGCGAAGCCAACCTCTTAGCAGCGCAAGCCGAGCTCAGATTCCGGCCCGTACCTCGGTTCGGGATTGCGGCATTTGCCGGCGGGGGAAATGTATACCCAACCGGTTTCTCCGCTTTCAGGAATTTAAAGCCCAATTATGGAGCGGGTATCCGCTATTTCTTCGACGTGGAGAAAAGCATGAGCTTGAGATTAGATTATGGCATGGGCGAAAAACCAGCTGGAGAAAAACGAATCTCTGGATTTTATATTTCGCTGGGCGAAGCGTTCTAAAAACGAATACGAAAATTTTCTTTGGCCTGCCCTTCTCTGAAAAAAACTAGACCGATGTAGTACAAATCTATTGTAACGGTCACTTTCTCGTGCTGCATAATCTTTCTCCAGGCAACCTTATTGGCTTTAGATTGATAGATTTTTTGAAAAATGAGCAGGGTACCCGGATGCACTTTTGGCAACAATTGAATGAAAGCTGTCCAATAATCAGGTTCAGGTTTCATCAATACATAATCTCTTTTTTCAGCATCGTCATTTAGCCAAAAACCCAGAATACGATTAATTAAGGCATTTACTTTAGCAGGTCTGATTCCATCAACCCGGCCAAAAACCACAGCATGGTAGTTGTACACCACTTCATCAACCAGTCGGTAAACAAAGGGCGAATGTGTGCCATGTCGCGAATGCGACAATAACCAATGAGCGATATAGTCAAGCTTTTGTCGAAACACGGTGCAAAAATAGCGATTGCTTTGGCATGGCCGATGAATTGATTATTTTTAGTGAGATGAACACAAAGGAGATCGCAGCACTCATTAAACTACTCGATGACCAGGACCAGGAAGTGGCGCAGCATGTAGAAGAAAAACTACTGAGCTACGGACAAGAAGTGATCGAATACCTCGAAAATGCCTGGGAACAGTCCTTCGATGCCCTCCTGCAAGAACGCATCGAAAACCTGGTGCATAAGATCCAGTTCGCCAATGTAAAAACTGAGTTACAGCTTTGGCACATGAGTGGAGGTTTCGATCTACTGCAGGGCATCCTGATCATTAACCGCTACCAATACCCCGATCTGGACGAACAAAAAATCATCAATCGCATAGAAAATATTAAACGGGATATTTGGCTGCAAATGATTTACGACATGAGCGCCCTGGAGAAGGTTAAGCTCATGAACCATGTATTTTACAATCTTCATGGTTTTTCGGGTAACACCAGCAACCATCAGGATCCACAGAATTCCTACATCAGTCAGGTCATAGAAAGCAAAAAGGGAAACCAGATCTCCCTGGCTATCATCTATTCCGTCATCGCCCAAAAATTAGACATTCCGGTATATGGCGTTAATCTGCCCCAGCACTTTATTTTGGCCTATGTTGACGAAAGCCAGGAATATGACCCTAAGGGCGGAATTTTGTTTTACATCAATGCCTTTAACAAAGGTTTTATTTTTTACAAACGCGATGTGGATGCTTTCCTGCGCCAACTGAAACTCAAACCCGAACCTCAATTCTACACCACCTGCAGCAATACAGATATCCTCATCCGGGTATTGCGCAACCTTATCAGTGCCTACCAAAACCTCGGACAAACAGACAAAGTAAGCGAACTCAACGAATTATTGGATGTATTGCTGATGCCTTAACAAAAAAGCGCCCGATTTAAATCGGGCGCTTTTTTGTTAAAACTCCATCAGGTAAGCCTTCAGGAAATCATTCAGATCCCCGTCCAGCACCGCCTGCGCATTCGAAGTTTCATGGTTCGTACGCAAATCCTTCACCAGTTTGTAGGGATGCAGCACATAATTCCTGATCTGCGAGCCCCACTCAATTTTCTTCTTAGAACCTTCAATGGCTGCGGTAGTTTCCATCCGCTTGCGCAATTCAATTTCGTACAACTGCGATTTCAATAGACGGATGGCATTTTCCTTGTTCTGCAACTGCGAACGCGATTCCTGGTTTTTAATTATAATCCCCGAAGGCTTGTGGTACAAACGCACCGCCGTTTCCACCTTGTTCACGTTCTGCCCGCCGGCACCGCCCGAGCGGAAAGTCTCAAACTCAATATCCGCCGGATTAATTTCAATCTCGATGGTATCATCAATCAAGGGGTACACATATACCGAAGCAAACGAAGTATGACGCTTTGCATTGGCATCAAAAGGCGAAACCCGCACCAAACGATGCACCCCGTTCTCCCCCTTCAGGTAGCCGTAAGCAAAATCGCCCTCAAACTGCAGCGTTACGGTTTTAATACCGGCCACATCCCCCTCCTGCGAATCTTGTTCTGTCACTTTATAACCATTCTTCTCCCCCCACATAATATACATCCGCATCAGCATGCTGGCCCAGTCACAACTTTCGGTACCACCTGCACCAGCAGTGATCTGCATCACCGCATTCAGCTGATCTTCCTCCGCACTCAACATGTTCTTGAACTCCAGTTCCTCCACGGTTTTCAGAGCAGCAGCATACTGCTCCTTCAAGTCTGCTTCGCTGGCATCGCCAGTCTGAAAAAATTCAAACATAACCCAAGCGTCTTCCACGGCCGCATTTACAGCTGCAAAAGCATCCGTCCATATCTTTTTCGATTTAATGGCATGTAATACCTTTTCCGCCTGCTTGGGGTCGTCCCAGAAAGTAGGACCTAACGTAATTTCTTGTTCTTTGGCAATTTCATCGAGTCGCTTATCGATGTCAAAGATGCCTCCTCAGGGCCGTTACTCTGTCCCTTAAATCTTGTACCTGTTCTTTGGTCATGCCGCAAAAATAAGATTAATGTTTGAAAACCATTGTCAGCAGTAAGCAACACCTCCAGCCCCGCTTTCCGCTTAAATGCCGCCCGGCGGCATAAGCGCTGCAATCGGGTTTATTACCTAACGTCATTTCGAATCCGCCAGAGGCGGAGAGAAATCTCTCCTGAAAATGATTACCATTTTTCAATTTCCGGCCAATAATCCCTCCATTCCGGATTAACACGATTAATCAAGACTTCCTTCTTTTCTCTACGCCACTTTTTAATTTGTTTCTCACGCTGTATCGCTTCTTCAATACTGGTAAATTGCTCATAATAAATACAAAAATGCAATTGGTATTTTGCAGAGAAACTGTTGGGATAATAATGATCTCGATGTTCATAGATTCTACTGCGTAAATCAGAGGTAACACCGATGTAAAGGGTAGATTTAATCTCGTTGGTAAGGATGTAAACGTAACCTCCTGTTTCCATTCAACCACAACGGTTCAAACAGGAAAAATGTATAAAGAGATTTCTCCTCTCCCGAATTTTCGGGATCGTCGAAATGACGGAAGGGGAAAAAACCGCAGGAATTACTAAAATAAAGCCGTCATTTCGAACGATTGAGAAATCTCTCGTGCCAATCAACTCCAAACTCAAATCCGTATCTTAGCCAAAAAAGAATACCAAACATGTTAGCACGAGTAAAATTCGACCAAACTAAAGCCTTTCAGCAGTTA
>CAZOLA010000003.1:0-32313 GCA_964580845.1 uncultured Sphingobacterium sp. | reverse complement strand
ACCAAACATGTTAGCACGAGTAAAATTCGACCAAACTAAAGCCTTTCAGCAGTTAAGCCAGCACTACCAGCAAGTGCAACACCTGCACCTGCGTGAATTATTTAAAAACAACCCGCAGCGCTTTGACGAATTTTCCATCCGTTTCGAAGACATTTTACTCGACTATTCTAAAAACCGTATCACTGCCGAAACCCATACCCTGCTCATCAGCCTGGCCGAAGAATGCGGATTAAAATCGGCCATTGAAGCCATGTTCACCGGCGAGGCCATTAATGAGACCGAAAACCGGGCCGTATTGCATACCGCCTTGCGGAATCCCAATACTTCAGGCATTCGGGTAAACGGTCAGGAGATTCTGCCAGACATTCATAAAGTTTTGCAGCAAATGGAGCAATTTTCCGATGCCGTAAGCTCCGGCACTTGGAAAGGCTATACCGGCAAGGCCATTAAACATATCGTCAATATCGGTATCGGTGGGTCTGATCTGGGCCCGGTAATGGTAACCGAAGCACTCAAGGCTTACCAGCATCCGCACATCCAACTCCATTTCGTATCGAACGTAGATGGTACCCACATTGCCGAAACACTGAAAAAAGTAGATCCGGAGACCACGCTCTTCTTAATCGCCTCCAAAACCTTTACCACCCAGGAAACCATGGCCAATGCCTTTACCGCTCGTGAATGGTTCCTGAACAGCGGCGCCAAAGACGCTGATGTGGCCAAACATTTCGTGGCCATCTCCACCAACGAAAAAGGCGTAAAGGATTTTGGTATCGATACCCAGAACATGTTTGCCTTTTGGGATTGGGTAGGCGGACGCTACTCGCTGTGGAGTGCCATTGGCCTGAGCATTGCCTGTGCCATTGGCTTCAAGAATTTCCACGAATTGCTGGATGGCGCACATGCCATGGACCAGCACTTCCGCACCGCCAATTTTGATGAAAACATGCCGGTTATCCTGGCCTTGCTAGGTATCTGGTATAATAATTTCTTCGGTGCCGAAAGTCAGGCCATTCTGCCTTACGACCAGTACCTACACCGCTTTGCCGCCTATTTCCAGCAAGGCGACATGGAAAGCAATGGCAAACAGGTAGACCGCAATGGCGATGCCATCAGCTACCAAACCGGACCCATTATTTGGGGCGAGCCCGGCACCAATGGCCAGCACGCTTTCTACCAGTTAATTCATCAGGGCACCAAATTGATCCCTTGCGATTTCATCGCTCCGGCACAAAGCCATAACCCGATTGGCAAGCACCACCAATTATTGCTTTCCAACTTCTTTGCCCAAACCGAAGCCTTAATGAACGGTAAAACCCGCGAAGAAGTAGTAGCCGAACTGAAAGCCGCCGGCAAATCGGAGGCAGAAATTGAGCAACTGACTCCTTTCAAAGTCTTTAGCGGCAACCGCCCGAGCAATTCCATTTTGGTAAAGAAAATTAACCCAAGAGTGTTGGGTTCTCTGATCACAATGTACGAACACAAGATTTTTGTTCAAGGAGTGATCTGGAACGTATTCAGTTTCGACCAATGGGGCGTGGAACTGGGCAAGCAATTAGCCAATCAGATCCTGCCTGAACTGGAAAACGAGGCGGATATCAACTCCCACGACGCTTCCACTAATGGTTTGATCAACCAGTACAAAGCCTGGAGATAAATCAAGAAACGTCACCTTGAGCTTGTCGAAAGGTATATAATCCTTCGATAAGCTCAGGATGACGCAGATTCCTCTCGCCCATGGCGGATCGTCGAAATGACGAAGAAAGCCTTAGTCCTTAACACAACGAACAGATAATCCTGTTTCTGGCTCAATTGCTCCCGAAACCATCTCCGTACTATTCGTTTCAACCCCTACACAAGTTGATGCATTAAGAGACCACCAATAAGTGCTATTGCCAATTAATCCAAACATTCCCAATTTGCTCCTGAATCCTGCTGGAAGGGCAGAAAAATTACTTTTATTGTTACTCGCCTGATCATTACCTACATTACCAACTGTGGCATCAGCATCCCAACCAGTATTCATTGCTAGTGATTTTCCGATCTTATTTCCAGTGGCACTGCCATCAAAATTATATCCATTCGCGATCAGGTAATCTTGTAATTTTTGCCAATCCGCATCGGTGGGTACATGCCAACCTGCAGGGGCCAATTTGCCGGTATTTACGGTGTACCAATTATACAATGCCCCATATTTATCCTTATTTTCTAAATCATTATTATCATAGTAACACATCATCGGATCGGTAATATTCACATCAGACCAAGTAGCATCCGAAGTTACATAAGCAATTGGCGTACCGTCGTTTAGCTTATGTGTTTTTAGATTTTCTACCATCCACTCTTGATCCCCAATTTTTAAAGTTTTGTAGACATTCCCCTCAATGTCGGTTACACTACCAAACTGTGGGCCAACGGGTGGGGTGTCTTTTTTGCAGGAAAAAGCAAAAAGACAGCTAAAAAGTACCAAGGAATAACCAATCGTTTTCATACTTGTTGAGTTAAAAAAACCAATTTAAGCACCCAAAAAGCCTATAAAATTTTAATTCTGACGAGCTGTATGAAATGAGTGATAAAACGTTAATTTGAGCTGATGAATGGTAAGTTGTTTTTCGGGCGGTCAATTTTCCTTAAATTTAAGAGAGCAAAATTTCGGAGAATGAACAGGTTACAATTGCTTTTGATCAGCTTATTAATCCCGATTTTGGGTTTAGCCCAGGTAAAGAAAGAAGAGCTTCCAGCCTTAATTATATCCAAGCAGTTTGTATTTAAAGCCAGCACAGCTATGCCATTGGCCAATGCTGATCTGTATCGAATCATAAGCCAGCTAAATAATTCAGGAGGCAGCACCGTCCAATTAAATGGATTGGATTACGATTTACAGGTTTTTCCGGATAGTCTGAACGCCTATTTGCCTTATTTTGGCCGCACTTTTATTCCAGGAAACAATTTGAACGATCAGGGTATCAAATTCAGTAGTACTAAATTTACGTATGAGTCGATTGCACGCAAGAAGGGCGCTTGGCGAATCCTGATCAGGACAACGGATGTGAAAGAGAGTTATCGACTGATACTGGAAATTAATGAAAACGGATATGCCACCCTGAGTGTGAGGGATAACTACCGACAACCCATCAGCTTTTATGGATTCATTGAATCCAATTCTGGCAAATAGGCTTACTTCTGCAATTTTATTTGATATAGTTTATTCCACTTTTTTCCGGTTAGCCATAGTCGGCCTGTGGCTTTATCATGGGCGATACCGTTGAGCACGTCGGCATTGACATTTGTTGCTGTTAATCCTACAAAATCGATTTCACCAGTAACCGCTCCAGTTTTCGGATCAATGATTACCACCCGGCGACTTTGGTAGATATTGGCAAAGATCTTGCCGTCGATGAACTCCAGTTCGTTGAGTTGATCTACCGCACCATTCTGGTCGTACACTTCGATGAATCCCTCTTCCTGGTAAGTTTCTCTATTCAGGAAATAGATCATGTTTGTTCCGTCCGATTTATAGAGTTTTTTGCCATCGTTACACAAACCCCAGCCTTCACGGCTGTTTTGATAAGGAAAATCGGATATCATCTCCAGACTGGATTTATCGAGTACGAAACCCATCTTTTCCTGCCAGGTAAGTAAAACAATGCGATTGCCGATTAAGCTAAGTCCCTCCGCAAAATAATCGTCCGGAAAATCTACCGACTTCAATACTTTACCAGTTTTCGGGTCTACCTTACGGACCGTAGAACTACCGTATTCTCCATCACTTTCGTAAAAAATACCATCGTGGTACTCCAAACCTTGCGTATACGAACTGGTATCATGGGGGAATGTCGCTTCAACTTGATAAGCGTATTTTACGGGCGCATTCGCTGGTTTAACCAGAATGCTCGTGCTAGTCTCCAGGGTTTCGCTGCCTCTATAAATACGGGCGCTCAACAAGCGGTTACCCATTTTTAAGCTGTCTGTCGCCAGACTGTAACGCTCGCCCAGTTTGATTTTAGCTACTTTCTGTTCATCCAAAAAATACACAATGGAGTCAATGCCTGTTGTATCAGGAATGGAAAGTTCCAAAGGCAAGCTCTTTCCTGCATTCAACTCAACGCCCAATTCCGGCGATATAAATTCAGGGCGATTGCTAGTAGTTTTACTGCTTTTACAGGCTGCTATCAAACATGCGGCTGCAGCTAGGAGAAAAAGTAATTTTTTGTTCATGCTATTCATCTTGTCCCGGCCAAAAAGCATCGGGTATGTGTTTGAGTTGGGGTTCAGAGGAGCCGTTGATCAAAATGGAAATGATATCAAAGCGCACTTCTCCCTGGTGACTCATTAACTGGATATAAGCTTCGGCGGCCAGTTGCATTTGCTTTTTTTTGGCCGCATCCACAAAATCTTCCGGCTGGCCGAAGGCGGTGCCGGTACGGGTCTTCACTTCCACAAACACCATCACACCATCCTGGTAAACAATCAGATCTACTTCAGCTTTACCCTGTGTCCAGTTCTCCTCTAAAATTTCATAGTACTGTTTTAGGAAGTATGCCTTCGCCAGTTGCTCTCCTTTTCTGCCTAATTCTTGATGTGGTACCATTACTTCACAATCACTGAACCCAGAAACTTCGAAATTCCTTTTTCTACTTCTTTAACCTGCAGGTAACGCTTCATCAGGATGGCTTGGTTATCGGCATCTATTTCCTGCTGTATTTCTTCACGGATTTTTTTCAAGATGCGGTCTACCTTACGCTTCTTCAAATGAAAAATTCCACCCAAAATGGTACTTCGTAAATTTTCCGACTCGTGTCGCACATAGATCTTCCGCTTGGCATACCAGTTATCGCTCAATACATAAGGCGATGCCACGAGCGAAATGGCCAGATCGGCCAATGCTGTATCGCCGTGCTTGATAAAATCCTGCTCCGAAGGCAATTTACCATTTGATAACTCTGATTTATAGATCTCGATGATTTTAAGGCATTCCGGATGTTCAAATTCCACATCGCTCAAATTACCAATTACGTAAGGTGCTATATAAGTATCGGTTATACCATCCCAATGCACCAGTTCGTGGCCATAATTCAACAATAAACGGATGATCTCCTTTTCCTGGCTTTCGTCGGTTTGCGACAAAGCTGCCAGCTCCGGATCCGCATCGGCAATTTGTTCTAAAGTTTGTGTCGGCTCCGGCAGCGGACTTTTTCTTTGTTTGTTCTGGCGGATCTTATTCAGTTCGGTAATGAGCACTCGCTCCTCGATTTGCAACAATGAACTACATTCTCTCAGAAATACTGAAGCCTTGATGCTGTCGGGGATCTTGGCGATGCTTTCCACCACTTCACGGATCACCCCGGCACGTTTCAATGGGTCAGTTCCGGCATCTTTTAATAAGATATCTGTTTTATAGAGGATAAAATCCCGCTGATGCTGTTCGATGTATGTTTTAAAGGCCGAGCTACCCACTTCCTGCACATACGAATCCGGATCGTGCCCATCCGGGAAGAGGACCACCTTTACATTTAGTCCTTCTTCCAGAATCATATCTAATCCACGCAAAGAAGCTTTAATTCCAGCCGCATCACCGTCGTATAAAATCGTCACATTTTGGCTGAACCTACCGATCAGGCGAATTTGCTCGGTGGTCAACGAAGTACCCGAGGAGGCCACCACATTCTCCAAACCTGCCTGATGCACCGAAAGTACATCGGCATAACCTTCTACCAGATAACAATTGTCTTCATCTCGGATAGCTTTCTTGGCCTGAAAAAGCCCGTAAAGCACATTCGATTTATGATAAATTTCGCTCTCCGGCGAGTTCACATATTTGGGAACATTTTTATCGGTCTTCAACGTACGGCCGCCAAACCCGATGACCCTGCCCGTCAGGTTATGGATGGGAAACATCACCCGGCCACGGAAACGGTCGTAGGTTTTGCCGCTATCGTTGGTAACACTAAGGCCGGTGGCTTCCAGAAATTCTTCCTTATAACCTTCGGCCTTAGCACGCTGGAGCAAGGCATCCCATTCTTCGGGCGAATAGCCCAATTCAAATTTTTTGATGATGTCTTCGCGGTAACCCCGCTCCTTGAAATAACTCAGCCCGATGCTTTGACCGGCCTCGGTTTCCCATAGTTGCTGCTGAAAAAACTTAGCCGCCCAGGCCGAAACAATATATAAGCTTTCACGGCGGTCGTTGCGCTCCTGATCTTCGGGCGTAAATACGGTTTCGGCTACTTCAATATTATATTTATTAGCCAGGTATTTCAGCGCTTCGGGATAGCTGTACTTTTCATGATCCATTATAAAGCGCACCGAGTCGCCACCCTTGCCGCAACCAAAGCATTTGTAAATACCTTTGGTGACCGAAACATTGAATGAAGGCGTTTTTTCGTTATGAAAAGGGCAAAGGCCAATTAAACTGGTACCCCGTTTTTTGAGGTGTACGAAATCTCCCACCACTTCCTCAATGCGGGAAGCATCCAAAATCTTATCAACGGTTTCTTGTGGGATCAAAATAAATCTAAATCAGGGATTTAAATTTATATAAAATTTGGATGAATCGCTAAGTTTTAATCTTTACCAGGCCGATAACCTTTATGCAAAATCAAAAAGCTCGCCCTTTCTTCCCGCTTTAGCGGAATATCCCAGTTACCTTGGTAAGAAATCTTGGTAGGCAGCAATGCCTCGTTTTGATCGAAGTAACCCAATTCAATATTCATCTGCACATCAAAGCTGAAGAGTAAATTATCGTATTTCATGTCCACATAGCGCCCCAAGATCTGGAAATTACGTTTATCGAAAATGGTGGTCAGTTCCTTAATCATTAAACCATCTTTAGTCCAATTCGTTAAATCGGGTTTTACTTTTACTTTAAAACGGTACACCGGAATAGAATCCAGGTAAGTGCCACTATAAAAGCTGTAATCGTAATACTGCCGCATATTGGGCGTAAACAATTCCGTCTTACCGGAAATAAACGGCACCCCTTTTACTGGTTTGCCAGGACTAAAAATCAAAGTTTTGAGTTTATTCTTGTACGATTCGTTACTTTCTCCCTTGCCACCAGTGAGCGATTCGGAAGGCACAAAGTCAGAATTGTAGGCATTCATAAAGATGTAATCGAACATCTCTACGGTGTACAATGAGTATTTTCCGTTTCGTTTATAAACCTTACCGCTATCTTGTTTGGCAAGAAACTCCATCTTATAAGGACCATCATTGTTATGACGGATTTTACGATAGATCCTACCATCTACCTTATTTCTTTTATCATAGGTAAAGACCCGGTTCTCGGCCAGAAAAGTGTATTTTTTCATGTTCCTGAATGCCTGATAAAAACTGGTGTCGTTCAGGATTTCATCGATGAAAGATTGAGCTGTTAATCGAGTAGAAGTAATTAAAACCGCCGAATCGATGGTAACGGTTAAGACCGTATCGGGATTAAATCTGGGGATTTGCTGAGCATATCCGGATAGGAAACAAGCGAGCAGACCTATAGTAGAGATAAATTTTTTCATTTGGTGCGATGTGTAAATGTGGTATTCTGAGGCTTAATTCCCTAATCTCTTGAGCGCTAAATAAGCCATCAAACCAGTACTAATGGCAAATGCTTGTTCATCGATATCGAAAGTGGGCGTATGCACCGATGAAGTGATGCCTCTCGCTTCATTACGAGTACCCAAGCGATAGAAACAAGCATCGGCAGCTTGCGAATAATAAGCAAAATCTTCAGCAGCCATCCAGATATCGAGGTCGATTACATTGTCTTTTCCCAAGTATTCTTGGGCATAGATCTTCGCTTGTTCCGTGAGTTTTTCTTCGTTAACTAAAAATGGATAGCCCTTGCGGATTTCAAAGTCGCAAGATCCACCCATGCTTTCCGCAATCCCTTCGGCCATTTTTTTCATTTTGGCATGGGCTTCTTCCCGCCATTTTTCATCTAAGGTTCGGAAGGTGCCTTCCAATTTCACCTCGTTCGGAATCACATTGGTGGCACCGTTGGCGATGACTTTCCCGAAAGAAAGTACAGAAGGTAGTTTCGGATCGGCTACCCTACTCACAATCTGCTGCAAAGCAACCAACATATGAGCAGTGATGATTACCGGATCAATATTTTGCTGCGGCTGCGCCCCATGTCCACCCTTACCTTTTACGGTTACGTAGAGCTCATCGGTAGAGGCCATGTACTTCCCGGAGCGAAAGCCTACCTTACCTGCCTCAATAAGCGGCATTACATGCTGCCCGAACACGGCATTAGGCTTCGGATTGTCGAGTACTCCTTCTTTGATCATTAAACTGGCACCGCCCGGTAATACTTCTTCAGCAGGCTGAAAAATCAGTTTCACCGTTCCGGCAAATTCCGCTTTCATTTCCTTCAGGATAGCTGCCGTACCCAAGAGCGAAGCCGTGTGGGCATCGTGACCACAGGCATGCATGATACCTGGTTTG
This sequence comes from uncultured Sphingobacterium sp., assembly GCA_964580845.1. Taxonomy (GTDB): domain Bacteria; phylum Bacteroidota; class Bacteroidia; order Sphingobacteriales; family Sphingobacteriaceae; genus JAIPAN01. The sequence continues at coordinate 23,871 of CAZOLA010000003.1, read as the reverse complement.
GTCGATTTGTAGGGCACTTCATTTGCTTCTTCAATCGGTAGGGCATCCATGTCGGCACGAAGTGCCACCACTTCAGTTGAAGGCTTATCGCCTTTTATTAAGGCGACCAACCCCGTATTGGCCATTTTTTGATAAGAGATGCCTAATTCATCTAGTTTTGCAGCTACAAAAGCAACTGTCTCATGCTCTTTGTAAGATAATTCGGGATGAGCATGCAAATGCCTTCGGTTTTGGATGGTTTGATCGAAAACCTCGGTGGCTAATTGTTGAATTCTTTCTTTAAGCATCGTATATGAAAATTTATTACACCATCCCCTGACCGTGGCAGGCCTTGAATTTCTTACCACTTCCACATGGGCATGGATCGTTTCGACCAATTTTTTGCTCTACACGTACCGGTTGCGTTTTCTGAATTTCACGGGTATCCTCTAAGGGCATGCCATTGGCTTGTTGAGCCAGTTCAGGTTTAGAGATTTTCAGTTTACTAAGATCTGATTTTGGCTGCGGACGAGCTTCTTTCACATGATCTGGCCCCTGGTTCGGGATCATCCCTTTAAACAAGAAACTCACCACTTCTTTATTTACATTCGAAAGCATTTCTTTAAATAAATTAAAGGCTTCCATTTTGTAAATGATCAGGGGATCTTTCTGCTCATAAACTGCATTTTGAACCGATTGCTTGAGCTCATCCATCTCATGCAGGTGCTGTTTCCAGGCATCATCAATGAGGTGCAGCACCACCGATTTTTCAAACGATTTGAAAACTTCCCTGCCTTCGGTTTCAACTGCCTTTTTCAAATTACTGGCCACTTGTAAACCTCTTTGTCCATCGGTAAATGGGACCAGGATATTTTCGATTTGCTGACCTCTTTCCTTAAATACTTCTTTGAGTACCGGCAAAGTTTGCTGGGCAATACTTTCCGATTTACGTTGGTAAAAAGCACTTACTTCTTCAAATGCCCGATCTGTTAAAGCAGCCAAGCCGGAAGAAGAGAATTCTTTCGCACTAATTTCAGGATCGACAGAGAAAATACGGATCATTTCCAACTGGAAACCTTCGTAATTATCGCTTTCCTTGTATTCGGTTACCACTTCTTCTACCACGTCGAAAATGGTATTATTCAAATCTACATCCAAGCGTTCGCCGAAGAGCGCATTTTTACGTTTGGCATAAATAACTGTACGTTGGGCGTTCATCACATCATCATACTCCAGCAAACGTTTACGGATACCGAAGTTGTTTTCTTCCACCTTTCTTTGGGCACGCTCAATAGATTTGGTGATCATCGAGTGCTGGATCACCTCTCCTTCTTCAATCCCCATGCGGACCATGATGTTGGAAATACGTTCCGAACCGAACAAACGCATCAGGTTGTCTTCGAGCGAAACAAAAAATTGAGAAGATCCGGGATCACCCTGACGACCGGCACGGCCACGCAGCTGGCGGTCTACTCTTCGCGATTCGTGACGTTCGGTACCAATGATGGCCAAACCACCTGCTTCTTTCACCCCTTCTCCTAGTTTAATATCGGTACCACGGCCCGCCATATTGGTGGCAATGGTCACGGTGCCGGCTTTACCGGCTTCGGCCACGATATCCGCTTCTTTCTGGTGCAATTTGGCGTTCAGTACATTGTGACGAATCCCTCGCAGCTTGAGCATACGGCTCAGCAATTCAGAGATCTCCACGGAAGTGGTACCTACCAGCACCGGACGACCGGCTTCGGTTAATTGTACAATTTCATCGGCCACCGCATTGTATTTTTCACGCATGGTGCGATACACCAAATCCTCCTTATCCTGACGCTTGGTTTTAACGTGAGTTGGAATCTCCACCACATCCAGTTTGTAGATCTGCCAGAACTCACCAGCTTCAGTGGTGGCCGTACCAGTCATACCGCAAAGTTTGTGGTACATACGGAAATAATTTTGCAGAGTAATGGTGGCGTAGGTTTGGGTGGCATCTTCCACTTTTACATTTTCCTTGGCCTCAATTGCCTGGTGCAAGCCATCTGAATAACGACGGCCTTCCATTATACGGCCGGTTTGCTCGTCTACAATTTTTACCTTGCCTTCGTCGATGATGTATTCTACGTCTTTTTCGAACAAGGTATAAGCCTTCAATAATTGATTAACGGCATGAATACGCTCCGATTTCACAGAAAAATCACGCATCAAAGCATCTTTTCTGGCAATTTTTTCTTCGTTAGAGAGGGCTGATTTTTCCAGTTCGGCAATCTCGGTGCCTACATCTGGCATCACAAAAAACTGAGGGTCTTCACCAGAACTGGTAATTAATTCAATTCCTTTTTCAGTCAGTTCTACCGAATTATTTTTTTCGTCGATCACAAAAAACAATTCCGCATCGGCCTTTGGCATTTCTTTGCCCTGGTCTTGCAGATAGTAATTTTCTGATTTGTTAAGCACCTGCTTCATGCCGGGCTCGCTCAAAAATTTGATCAGTGCTTTATTTTTCGGTAAACCTCGGTGTGCCCGCAATAAAGCCAAACCACCGTCATCGGGACCTGTTTTTCCCTCGGCTATTGATTTTTTAGCCTCATTCAATACTGAATTGATGAAATTTTTCTGGGCGGTAACCAAGCGCTCAATTCGAGGTTTCAACTCATAAAATTCGTGCTCATCCCCTTTAGGAATGGGGCCAGAGATGATCAATGGTGTACGGGCATCATCAATTAAAACCGAATCGACCTCATCTACCATAGCATAATGTAATTTGCGCTGCACCAAACCTTCCGGGCTTAATGACATGTTATCACGCAGGTAATCGAAACCGAATTCATTGTTTGTACCAAAAGTGATATCGGCAAGGTATGCCTTGCGTCTATCTTCCGAATTAGGCTGGTGTTTATCGATGCAATCCACACTTAAACCATGGAATTCGAAAAGCGGACCATTCCATTCGGAGTCACGGCGGGCGAGGTAATCGTTCACCGTCACAATGTGAACGCCTTGTCCGGCCAGTGCATTGAGGTAAGCAGGTAAAGTTCCAACCAAGGTTTTACCCTCACCGGTGGCCATTTCAGAGATCTTACCCTGGTGTAGTACAATACCACCAATCAACTGCACATCGTAGTGCACCATGTTCCAGGTTACTTCGTTGCCTGCAGCGTTCCAGGTATTATGATGAATGGCTTTATCTCCTTTAATGACCACATTGGGCTTACGAGCGGCCAATTCACGATCGAAATCGCTGGCAGTTACTTCAATGGTTTGATTTTCTGTAAAACGACGGGCCGTTTCCTTCACCACTGCAAAAGCCTCCGGAAGGAGCTCCATCAATATTTTTTCCAGTTCTTGGTCGCGTTCTTTTTGCAGCAGGTCTAATTGCTCATAAACCGAGGTTTTCTCGGCCATGCTCAGGCTCAGGTTTTCAGCTTTGGTTTTTACGGCGGCAATCTCCTGATCTATCTCTTGTAAATCGGCCTGAATTTTTTGTTTAAAATATAGGGTTTTGGCACGGAGCTCATCGTGACTCAGCGCAGCAAGTGTGGGATAGATAGCTTTTATACGGTCAACCAGCGGTTGAATTTGTTTGATATCTCGATCAGATTTACTTCCGAATACTTTATTTAAAATTCCTAACATGTTTATACAATCAATAAGCCCTCTGCATCTCAATAATGCTGCCATGGCTAAAATACAGCCATGCTGGCAGTGGGATGGGTAAAAATACTGATTTTGCGGCATATAAAGCTTCGGCATTTGTAATACCTTTGTAGCATGAATATTCTTCTTTTAGGTTCGGGAGGTCGCGAAAATGCCTTTGCCTGGAAAATGGCCCAAAGTAAACACTGTTCTCAACTTTTTATTGCTCCCGGTAATGGCGGTACTGCCAATTTTGGCAAAAATGTTGCCCTTAAGCCTACCGATTTTAAATCTATTGGAGATTTTGTGCTAAAAAACAAAGTTGAAATGGTAGTGGTGGGGCCCGAAGAACCGCTGGTAAAAGGTATTCATGATTATTTTCTGGCGGATGAAAGTCTAAAATACATCCCGGTTATTGGCCCTCAAAAAGAAGGAGCACAATTAGAGGGAAGTAAAGATTTTTCCAAGGATTTTATGCAACGCCACCAAATTCCTACGGCTGCTTATCGCTCTTTTACCAAAGAAACTTTGCAAGAAGGCCTAAAATATTTGGAAAATCAATCTTTACCCATTGTTTTGAAGGCGGATGGGTTGGCAGCGGGAAAAGGGGTTTTAATTTGCGAAAGCCTAGCCGATGCACAAGCCGAACTCAAGGCGATGTTGGCTGATGCCAAATTTGGTGAAGCAAGTGAAAAGGTGGTGATTGAAGAATTTTTAAGTGGCATCGAACTTTCCGTCTTCGTACTAACCGATGGCCACAGCTATAAAATTTTACCCGAAGCCAAGGATTATAAAAGAATTGGCGAAGGTGATACCGGTTTAAATACCGGAGGCATGGGTTCTGTTTCGCCGGTGAGTTTTGCTCAGGGAGATTTCCTGAAAAAAGTAGAAGAAAGAATCGTGGTGCCTACCATCGAGGGCCTGAAAAAAGACCGTATCCCTTACAAAGGATTCATCTTTATCGGTTTGATGAACGTGAACGGGGATCCCTATGTGATTGAATACAATGTTAGGATGGGTGACCCTGAAACCGAGAGTGTATTGCCACGTATTGAAAGTGACCTGGTAGAACTTTTACTGGGCGTTGCGCAAGAAAATTTGCACGAAAAAGAATTCAAAACCTCCGCCAAAACAGCAGTTACTGTAATGCTGGTGGCCGGCGGTTACCCCGGTGAATATGAAAAGGGGAAACCGATGAGTGGCATGGAAAATGTTCGCCATTCAATGGTATTTCATGCCGGAACTGAAAACGACAATGGACTAATTAAAACCAATGGAGGACGCGTAATTGCAGTGACTTCGCTTCAGGATAATTTATTCGATGCAGTACAATGTGCCATTGCCGATGCGGGTAGAATATATTACGACGGACGATATTTCCGTTCGGATATTGGAGCCGATTTACTTAAAATCAACTAACGAAGCAGCTCCGACAGCACTTCCTCCAGTCTTTCTCCACGTAAATTTTTGGCTATGATTTTTCCTTCGGGATTAAGCAGGAAATTATTCGGTATGCTATTTACGTTATATAACCTGGCAGCATCATTATACCAATATTTGAGATCTGAAACCTGTGGCCAGGTCAATTCATCGTCCTTGATCGCTTTCAACCAGCTTTCCTTACTCCGGTCTAAAGAAACTCCTAAAATGGTGAAGTTTTTGTCTTTAAACTTACGGTAAGCAGCTACCAAATTCGGATTTTCATATCGACATGGTCCACACCAGGCCGCCCAAAAATCGATCAAAACATATTTTCCACGCAGCGATGAAAGGCTCAGCGACTTCCCCTGAGGTGTTTTCATTGTAAAATCAGGGGCCATGGCGCCAATATCCGTTTTACTTTGTGCCATACTTAACTGGAAGGTCCCCAACAGAGCCAAGCCTAAAAGGCAACTATAAATTCTTTTCATAATCAAATAAGTTTTTGTTGTGTGCGCCACCATAAATCGGGCATTTCTCCGGATACGGCTGTTTGGTAATCCTCGTAGGTACAAGGCACCAGATGGAAGCGCTCATTTTTTGAGTTTTTTAGAGGATAAGGCACTTGCATCCACCAGCGATCCGTTTTTTTGCTTTTCACAAACACCAGTTCAGAGGCGTCTTCTTTCATGGCTGCACGGTAAATGAAGTATTGCGATTTAGGCTGCAGTGGCAAATCTTTTTTTCGCTGATAAAATCCATCCACAAAATACCAAATCATTTGAGCCATCAGGGTAGCGGTTTGTCCATTTTGATCGAAGGCCGGATTAAACTCATAAAAACCGATCGAACTCAGCTTATCGCTCATGCCCGCATAACGGCAAATTTGGCAGGCGTCTTCTCCATAAAAACCGTTCGGACTGGCGTTGGCATTCGCGGCTGCATCAGATGAACGGATGGCAGAAATATCAAAACTGATCATGCTGGCATTCCTAATTAAAGGTTCTGCTGTATGAATTTTACCGGAAAACTCTCCCAATCGATGTGCGTCGAAATACAATTTTTCAAGCGCCTTAATGCTGTCCTGGTTTACGTAATAGGTTTGGTAGCCTAGGTTAGAGAAATTGAACAAATAGTTAGGCTGATGGATCAGAATTTTATGCAAATATGCTGCAGAAGTAGTCTCAATCGTGTCTTCGGGAGAATCATCCAGATCGAAATGTGAGTCGACCACCAACAAATCTACCTTTTGTTCCAACTCTTCGTAGGCCATATACTGGGCGTAAGTAATATCCTGCCCTCCTCCCAAAACGATTGGAACGATATTTTTCTTGATCAATTCGGCGACTACCATTTTAACGGCTATATAAGTATCGGTAACCGTTTTACCCGCCTTAATGTTTCCCAAGTCGGCCATTTTAATGGAGAAATTCCCCTCATTTAAGGAATAAAATCGCTCCCTGATGTAATTAGGGCCCAAAGCACATCCCTGATTATTTAACGCATTTCGATCGTCTAAAACCCCGAAAATAGCCAATTGATAAGTTCCGCTATCTAAATCTGGAAATTCATCGGAGTAAATATCCAACAGGTTGCCGAGCTGAGTGGAATAGAAACCATCGGCCGGACGGAGTTGGTTTAGATCGAGTGGAGAGAAAAAATCGATGAGAGACATGCTTTGCTATATGTGATCACCCAAATATCCAATTATTCAATTACTTTTGAAAGCGATAAAGCAATATCTCCAGAATGATCTTAGTTACAGGTGCTACCGGCTTTTTAGGTTCCGTTTTAACCCGGAATTTAGTCGATCAAGATGAGTCGGTACGTGCCCTCAAACGATCCAATTCCAAAATCCCCGAATTTTTGCAAAACAAAAAAAACATCGAATGGGTAGATGGAGATGTAAACGACCTTTTTTCGTTGGAAGCTGCGCTCGAAGGCATCACTCAGGTTTACCATACGGCGGCCACCATTTCTTTTCAGCAGAAGGATAAAGCAAAAATGCTTAAAACCAATGTTGAAGGCACGGCCAATTTGGTGAATTTATGCTTAGAAAAACCCAACATCCGAATGCTTCATGTGAGCTCGGTGGCTGCATTGGGCAAGGCGAAAAAAGGACAGCTGATTAATGAAAATACCTTTTGGGAAGATGCGAATCAAGCCAGTGCCTATGGTTTATCAAAGCATTTAAGCGAAATGGAGGTGTGGCGGGGAATTGCCGAAGGGTTGGATGCCCTTATTGTAAACCCTTCCATCATTATAGGGAGAGAATGTGGCTGGAAAGGCAGCGGCAGTTTATTCAGTGCGGTGGAACGAGGGCTGAGCCGCTATCCTCTTGGTTCATGTGGATTGGTTACGGTAACCGATGTGGCGAAGGCGATGATCCAGCTAATGCATAGCCCCATCAGTGCTGAACGTTTTGTTATAAATGGTGAAAATTGGTTATACAAAGATTTATTTCAGGAAATTGCCCGTCAATTCGGAATAAAAGGACCACAAAAAGAAGTGAAAGAGTGGCAACTCCTACTGACTGCCACGGTACTCCAGTTGATCAGCAGACTAAACGGAAAAACTTTTGGATTAACTAAGGAAACTGCCAGAAGTGCCTCAAAAATTTCGGAATTTTCTAACGAAAAAATTAGAAAAACCATCGATTTTCAATTTAGTCCCATAAGGCAAAGCATTGCCGAAATTTGCCAGAGTTTGAAATGAAATCACGTTTCTACATCATCGATTTCGACAGCACGTTTACACAGGTTGAAGCCTTGGATGAATTGGCCCGTATCTCCCTACAACATCATCCGGAAAGAGAAGAAAGATTAGCGCAAATTGAAGAGCTGACTAATGCGGCAATGGAAGGGCGACTTTCATTTAGCGAAAGTCTCTATGAAAGAGTGAAACTGTTGGATGCGCACCGTGAACACCTGGACCCCTTAGTGAGCCGATTGAAGAAAAAGGTATCTGCTTCTTTCTCGCGAAATAAGCTGTTTTTTAAAAAACATGCCTCAGAAGTACTCATCGTTTCGGGCGGTTTTAAGGAGTTCATTACGCCGGTGGTGCTGCCTTATCACATCCCCAAAGAAAATATTTATGCCAATACCTTCCGTTATGACAAGGACGGAAAAATAATCGGATTTGATGAAAAAAATCCCTTAGCCACCGAAGGCGGAAAAGTGAAGTTACTGGAGCAACTAGACTTGAAAGGCGAATTGTATGGTATTGGCGACGGTCACTCCGATTTTCAATTGAAAGAATCGGGACATATCAAAAAATTTTATGCTTTTACTGAAAATATTGAGCGAAAATCGGTTTCAGAAAAAGCAGATCACATCACCCCGAGTTTTGACGAGTTTTTGTATGTAAACCAGCTTCCTAGAGCAATTTCTTATCCAAAGAATCGGATTTTGTGTCTGGCAGTAGGTGATGTTCCCAAAGAAAGTTTGGAAATCCTGAAAAAAGATGGCTTTTCTATTCGGCACAAAAGTAGTTTTGAAGAGAAATATGTGGCCGATGTGGGAATGCTGCTACTGGCCCAGGGCGAGAAAATACCCAATGAGCAATTGAAGCGGGCGGTTAAATTAAAAACCTTGGGTGTTTTAGGTTGTAGTAAGACCAAGATTTCGGAGGATATTTGCACTGAGATGGGTATCGTTTTATTTGACGATGCGAAAAACAATCCCAGAAACTCCAACTTCATCCCAAAGCGTATGGCCGATTTTATCAATAAAGGCGATACCTATTTGAGCAGCAATTTCCCGAATTTACAATTACCCAAAATTGCGAATGCTCACCGGCTAATTCATATCCACAAAAACGTACCCGGCATCATGGCGCAAATCAATCAGATTTTTGCTCAACATCAAATCAACATCCTCGGTCAGTTCCTGATGACCAATTCGGAAATTGGTTACGTAATTGCCGATGTAAGTACCCAGTACGACAAAGAGGTTTTAAAAGAGTTAAAACAAATTCAGCATACCATTAAATTCCGGATATTGTATTAATTTGAATTGATGAAACAGTTATTGCTTGTTTTTGCAGGTGGCGGCTTGGGTAGTGTGTCTAGGTTTTTGGTCGGTAAAATCTATCCTGCTGGCATCAGCCTTTTACCCTTGGGCACCCTAACGGCCAATTTTCTGAGCTGCCTGGTTTTGGGGGCGGTGTTGGTGTTGGGCGTTGAAAAAATCAACCTGAGCGATCCGCTCAAATTATTGATCATTACCGGTTTCTGTGGAGGCTTCAGTACTTACTCCAGTTTTACGGCAGAAACAGTAGAATTATTCAAACAAAGTCAATCAACACTGGTAATCGGCAATATCTTTGCAAATTTTGCGCTCAGCGTGGCAGGTTTGTATTTGGGGGGCTGGCTGGTACGTTTATTTTAAACACAACATCTATGGAAGTGAATGCAGAAATAAAAGAGAGAATTGAAAAGCTACAGGAGAAATATGCAGCCATGGGGCAAGACATGGTTTCTTACCTGGATGGTTTACTTTATGCTGATTTTTTAACTTATTGGGATTATATCCATTTGGATACCCTTTTGAGTCTACAAAATCCGAAAACATCCTTCCCAGATGAAGAGATTTTTATCATTTACCACCAGATTACCGAACTTTATTTCAAACTCTCCTTACACGAATGCAAACAAATTGCCGAACATCCGGACTTGACTGCTGATTTCTTTAGCCAACGTGTTAAACGCATCAACAGTTATTTTGAAGCCCTCACCAATTCATTCGAAATCATGGTGCAGGGAATGGAAAAAGAACAGTTTCTGAAATTCAGGATGTCCTTATTGCCTGCCAGCGGATTTCAATCTGGCCAATATCGGATGATCGAAATCTATGCGACCGATTTCATTCGCTTGGTGGATAAAGAGAAACGGGATGATTTGGCAGGGGCCGATCTAAAAACACAGTTCGAGCATATTTACTGGAAACATGGTGCCACCGAATTATCAACCGGTAAAAAAACGCTCACCCTCAAACAATTCGAGCAGAAATATTCGAAAATTTTTATGGAGCTGGCACAATCTTGTCAGGACAAAAATTTCCGCCACCTTTTCCGTCAATTAAAGGCCAAGGGAGATGACACCACAGGGCTGGAAAATGAACTTCGTCAGTTGGATGTAAACGTTAATGTGAACTGGCCGCTTTCGCATTATAAATCAGCTGTACGTTACCTCAACCGTGAACCCGAAGAAATTAAAGCAACCGGAGGAACCAACTGGCAAAAATACCTGCCCCCACGATTTCAAAAGCGCATTTTCTTCCCAGAACTTTGGACTACAGAAGAATTAGAAAATTGGGGCAAAAATTGGGTTTTAAGTGTACTACGTACACCATTGTAAGAAAAAAATCATTCGTAGCAACGTGTAATTTTCTCTACTTTTGCAGGGTATTCATACTATGAAAAACGTGATAGATATCTTGGACATTAAAGTAAGCCGCACCCCACAATCCCGCCTGGAAAGTACCGACTTTGAAAACCTCCCTTTCGGACGCGTTTTCTCGGACCACATGTTTACCGCCGATTTTGAAGATGGAGAATGGAAAAACTTCCAAATTCTTCCTTATGGAAACATCGAAATCAGTCCGGCAGCATCCGCTTTACATTATGGTCAAGCCATTTTTGAAGGCATCAAAGCCTACAAACAGGCCAACGGACGAATCAGTATTTTCAGACCTTACAAAAACCTGGAAAGATTCAATATTTCTGCCCAGCGTATGGCCATGCCGATTGTTCCGGAAGAAATTTTTATGCAGGGCATGCAACAATTAATTGAACTGGATCGCGATTGGGTACCCTCACGAGAAGGCTATTCCCTTTACATTCGTCCGGTAATGTTTGCAACCGATCCTATTTTAGGAGTTCATGCATCTTCCAATTACAAATTTGTTATCCTCATCGGTCCTGTTGGCGTTTATTATGCAAAACCTTTAAAAGTTAAAATTGAAACTCATTACACCCGTGCAGTGGAAGGTGGCGTTGGTTACGCAAAAACCGCAGGTAACTATGCCAGCTCCTTATTGCCAACCAAACTGGCTCAGCAAGAAGGTTTCGATCAATTAATCTGGACCGATGCCAAAGAACATGCATACATTGAAGAGTCAGGAACCACCAATGTGATGTTCGTAATCAATGACACCTTAATTACTCCATCTACCCGCGATAGTATTCTGGATGGTGTAACTCGTCACAGTATATTGGATTTAGCACGTTCATGGGGAATGCTGGTAGAAGAACGCAGGGTAACGGTAACTGAAGTGATTGAAGCTGCTCAAAATGGTACTTTGCAAGACGCTTTTGGAGCCGGTACTGCCGCAACCATCGCTCATATTGCTGAAATTACATATGAAGGTAAAAAGTATACTTTACCTGAGCCTTCAAGCAGAGAATTTTCGAACAAAGCTTTACAAGCACTCAAGGATATCCGCTACGGACTTATCCCTGATCCTTTTGGCTGGAATCATTTGATTTAAGAAATACACAAAGCCTGGTCATGAGCCGGGCTTTTTTTTCCTAATCTCCTTAAAAATGAAATACTGCCATTCTGTCATTATTTCTAAAATAATCTTTATTTTTGCATCGTTATGGAAGAACTATTGAAGACGGGAATAACATTGAAAGACCACGATGAGAGTCGCCAGGGAGAGGCATTGATGTTGGATGCCAAGCAGGGCAACACCAAGGGTCGTAAATTATACATTGAGAGTTATGGCTGTGCCATGAACTTTTCCGACTCTGAAATTGTTGCCTCGGTAATGATGGATATGGGATTTGAAACCACCGCCAATTACAAAGAGGCCGATGTCATTTTCATCAATACCTGCTCAATCCGCGAAAACGCCGAACAACGTGTTCGCAATCGTTTGCGTGAGTTTGGAGCCATCAAAAAAACAAAAAAAGATGCCGTTATTGGTGTTTTGGGCTGCATGGCCGAGCGATTGAAAGCCAAATTTTTAGAAGAAGAAAAATTAGTTGATTTAGTGGTGGGACCTGATGCCTATCGCGACCTGCCCAGCCTGATCAATCAGGCCGATGAAGGTGCAAAAGCAGTAAATGTACTTTTATCAAGAGAAGAAACTTATGCCGACATCAGCCCGATACGATTGAATAGTAATGGCATCAGTGCTTTTATTTCCATTATGCGTGGATGCGACAACATGTGTTCCTTCTGCGTGGTACCTTTCACCCGTGGACGCGAACGCAGCCGCGATGCACATTCCATTGTACAGGAAGCCAAAGAATTATCGGAGGCGGGCTATCGCGAAGTGACCTTGTTAGGTCAAAATGTCGACTCGTACAAATGGGCCAGCGAAGACGGTACCCAATCCGTCAACTTTGCTCAGTTATTGGCCATGGTGGCCGAAGTAGATCCTGAAATGCGGGTTCGTTTTTCAACTTCACACCCTAAAGACATCACCGACGAGGTGTTGCATACCATGGCCAAATACCACAATATTTGTAAGTACATTCACCTGCCGGTACAATCAGGTAACTCCCGTATTTTGGAGAAAATGAACCGTACCTACGACCGGGAATGGTACATGGAACGGGTAGAAGCCATTCGACTTATCTTGCCCAACTGTGCCATTTCTACAGATATCATTGTGGGCTTTTGCTCTGAAACAGAAGAGGAGCATCAAGACACCTTGAGTATCATGAAATTGGTTGAGTATGATTTTGCTTATATGTTCAAGTATTCTGAGCGACCAGGTACCTTGGCTGCCAAACGTTTTGAAGACGATGTTCCTGAAGAGGTAAAAAGTCGACGCCTGGACGAAGTGATTGCTCAACAACAAGCTTCGGCCCACCAACAATTACAAAAGCAGATCGGGAAAGTACAGGAAGTACTGATTGATGGGTATTCCAAAAAATCTAAACATGATTTTTCGGGACGGAACGATCAAAATGCCACGGTCATTTTCCCGGTAGATGAGCGGTTTCAGCCCGGCGATTATGTAAAAGTATTGGCCGAAAGCTGCACAAAAGCAACCTTGATTGGTAAAATAATTGATTAAAGATGGATATCCAGGATATTAAAAACCGATTCGGAATTATAGGGAACTCCCCGCTCCTCAACAGAGCCATTGATGTTGCCATTCAGGTAGCTCCAACCGATATTTCGGTTTTAATTACCGGCGAAAGCGGAAGTGGTAAGGAAGTTTTCTCACACATCATCCATCAACTGAGTGCCCGCAAACACGGCTCTTTCATTGCAGTAAACTGTGGTGCCATCCCCGAAGGAACCATCGATTCGGAGCTGTTCGGTCACGAAAAAGGTTCATTTACCGGTGCGCATGAATCCCGTAAGGGTTATTTTGAAGTGGTAGATGGTGGAACCATCTTTCTGGATGAAGTTGCTGAATTACCCTTGGGAACCCAAGCCAGATTACTGAGAGTACTAGAAACCGGCGAATACCTGCGTGTAGGATCATCAAAAGTCCAAAAAACCAATGTAAGAGTCATTGCTGCAACCAATGTAGATGTATACGATGCAGTGAGAGCCGGGAAATTCAGAGAGGATTTGTACTACCGATTGAATACGGTTCCTCTTAAGATTCCTTCTTTAAGAGAGCGCAAAGAAGATATTTACTTACTTTTTAGAAAATTTATTGCCGATTTTACCGATAAATATCGCAGCCCCTCCGTACAACTAGATGCAGAAGCACAACAAATTTTGACCAATTACAGCTGGCCAGGTAATGTGCGTCAGCTGAAAAATGTGGCAGAACAAATTGCTGTTTTAGAGAAAGACCGAAACATCACCGGACAAAGCATTTTGAATTACATCCCGCACGAAACGAGCAGCAGTCTGCCCATGAAGCTGGAAAAAAATCAAAAAGAAGACTTTTCGGAACGTGATATCTTGTACAAAGTTTTGTTCGACATGAAAAAAGACATGATAGAACTTAAAAAACTGGTGGCCGAAATTATTCAGCATGGCGGCAATGCAGCACATTTAAGTGCCAACCCACAGGTGTTGAACCAACTTTATCAGGATATTGAAATACCGGGTACCGTGGCCGAATTACCTGCACAGCCAACCTTGACCATCCATCAGCCGGGCCAAGATCATCATCATTTTGATATCTTACAACACGAAGAAGAAGCAGAGGAATCCCTGTCACTCATCGATAAAGAAGCAGATTTAATTAAAAAAGCGCTGAAAAAACATCGGGGTAAACGTAAATTAGCAGCACAAGAATTAGGTATTTCTGAGCGTACTTTGTACAGAAAAATCAAAGAACTACACTTGAATTGATGAATATCATGCCAAAATATATGCTCAAAACAGTGAGATATAGTCTCTTGGTTTTCACCTTGATGCTCAATGCATGCGGCATTTATTCCTTTTCAGGAGCATCCATACCCAACGAAATGAAAACTGTTTCGGTACAGTTTTTTGAGAATAATGCCAGTTTAGTGGTACCTTACCTCAGTCAGCAATTTACTGAAGATCTTAAAGATAGGATCCGTAATCAATCAACATTGAGTTTGGTGAGGTCTGATGCCGATGCCAATTTTCAGGGGCGCATTACCGAATACAGCATCAGGCCATCAGCCATCCAGGGTAATGAACGTGCCGGATTAGAACGCCTAACCATCACGGTATCTGTAAAATACACCAATGTGCTTAATCCGGAATTAAACTTTGAGAAAAGTTTTACCCGCTTTTTAGACTTTTCAACCCAGGGACGAACTCTACAAGCACAGGAGCAACAATTGATTAAATCGATCAATGTGATGCTTACAGAAGATATTTTTAACGCAGCGTTTGCAAATTGGTAATCTTATCAGGATGTCATCAGAAACGAACCAGGATTTTTTCACTCAGCTCATCCGCAAGCCTGCCGGTTTAGAAGTCTCCAACCTGGAGGCTGTTATCCAGCTTGCCGATAAATACCCTTACGCTGCACTCCTTCAATTTGCACGAAAAAAGCTGGAACAAAACCCGGAAGAGGCCGCTATTTATGCTTCAGAAAGACCATTATGGCAGCGATTTATCCAGGCTCCCGAAACTTTGGAGTTAGTCATCAAAGAGGAAGTAAATGAACCGCAGGGACCTAATACTGAGCCATTAACTGAAGAGCTCATTGACGAAGTTCATTTGGAGGCCGAATTGACAGAGGCCGATCAGGAGACAGCCACCATCATTGATGATACCCAACAACTCATTCTGGAAAGTATTGCTTCTGCTGATTTTTTTGCATTGGAAGATAAAGTATCTGAAACGATCGAACCGGAACCCGTTTCTCAAGAAATATCGCGTTACGATGACGACCAAATGCCTTATACCTTTTTGTGGTGGCTCAACAAAACCCGAAAAGAACACGCAGATACTTATCAGCCTTACGTAAGTTTTAAGTTAGATACCAGTCAGCAAATTAAACAAAGCAAAACAGCCAGTTCTAGCCCTGAAAAGCCGATCGCAGATTTCGATCTTTCTCAAATCAGTGTACAAAACAAGCCGAAAAAAACTAAAAAATCAGCTGCAGTAAAAACCAAAGAAGAAGAGATTATTGAACGCTTCATTACCGAAGAACCTCAAATCTCACCACCATCTGCAGATAAAATGGGCAATGAAAATAAGGCCCGAAAAAGTGCCGAAGATTCCCTTGATCTAGTGTCTGAAACCCTCGCTCAAATTTATACCGAACAAATGCTGCTCGACAAAGCTATCGAGACCTACCGGAAATTAAGTTTGAAATTTCCCGAAAAAAGCACGTACTTTGCCGACCAAATTAGTCTATTGGAGCGCAAAAAAAATTAATTCAATAACATATGTTTTACGCAATTGTAATTATCGCCATCATTGTTTGTTCTGTTTTAGGATTATTTATCCTGATTCAAAACCCAAAAGGTGGTGGCCTATCTTCTGGTTTTGCCGGATCGAACAACATCATGGGTGTACAACGTACCGGTGATTTTCTGGAAAAAGGAACCTGGTTTCTGGCTGTTACCCTAATGGTTTTGGTCATCTTGATTAATGTAGTGATTCCTAAAGGAGCTGCCGTAAATGAGAAAGCCAACGAAATACAACAACAAATCGAGAAAACGGCGCCAAGCCAGGCACCTGTGAGTTTACCGCCCGCACCACAAAACGGTACAGGAAAATAAAATTCAAGCCTTATCAAAAAAGGCTTCCCGGTTTCGGGAAGCCTTTTTTGCTTTAAAACTGACAGCCTGACACCAAGAAATCTGGTTTTTCAGCATCCGAGATGAAATTTTGGCAATAGTTTTTTGTCAAAACCCATTGGCACAATTCATGTTAACAATGGAACAGTTCAATTTTTTAATTTATCAAAACAAAAAATAAAACATACTATGGCACTATCAATTAAACCTATTGCTGACCGAGTGGTAATTGAACCAGCTCCGGCAGAAGAAAAAACTGCTTCTGGTATCTACATTCCTGATACCGCTAAAGAAAAACCTCAAAGTGGTAAGGTAGTAGCGGTTGGAAACGGAAAAGTAGACGAACCCCTAACCGTTAAAGTAGGTGATCAGGTATTGTATGGCAAGTATGCCGGTACTGAAATTACTTACGAAGGTAAAGAGTACTTAATTATGCGTGAATCTGATATCTACGCGATTCTTTAATCATTTATTATTCACTTTAAAAAGATTTAAAAGCAATGGCAAAACAAGTAAAATACAATGTTGAAGCTCGTGACGCCCTGAAAAGAGGTGTTGATATTTTGGCAAATGCCGTAAAAGTTACTTTGGGACCAAAAGGTCGTAATGTAATTATTGATAAAAAGTTCGGATCACCTGCCATTACCAAAGACGGTGTATCTGTAGCTAAAGAAATTGAATTAAAAGACGCCCTGGAAAACATGGGTGCACAGATGGTGAAAGAAGTAGCTTCAAAAACCGCCGATATTGCCGGTGATGGAACTACTACTGCTACCGTATTAGCACAAGCAATTGTAACTGCAGGTATTAAAAACGTAGCTGCAGGTGCTAATCCAATGGATTTGAAACGCGGTATCGACAAAGCGGTTGCGGCCATTGTCACTAACCTGAAAGGCCAGTCGCAAACTGTTGGTGCAGATAACAATAAGATCAAACAAGTAGCAACCATTTCAGCTAACAACGACGAGGTAATTGGTTCTTTAATTGCTGACGCAATGGCTAAGGTGGGTAAAGACGGCGTAATTACCGTTGAAGAAGCAAAAGGTACCGAAACCGAGGTGAAAACTGTAGAAGGTATGCAGTTTGACCGTGGTTACCTGTCTCCATACTTTGTAACCAATGCTGATAAGATGGAAGCTGACTTGGAAAATCCCTACATCTTGATCTATGACAAAAAGATTTCTTCGATGAAGGAATTATTGCCAGTATTGGAGAAACAAGTACAAACCGGCAAACCATTATTAATTATTGCAGAAGATTTAGACGGAGAAGCTTTAGCTACTTTGGTGGTGAATAAAATCCGTGGTTCATTGAAAGTGGCTGCTGTTAAAGCGCCAGGTTTCGGCGATCGTCGTAAAGCGATGTTGGAAGATATCGCCATCTTAACCGGTGGTACCGTGATCTCCGAAGAGAGAGGTTACAAATTGGAAAATGCCGACTTATCTTATTTAGGTCAGGCAGAAAAAGTAGTGGTTGATAAAGACAATACCACCATCATCAATGGTGCGGGTAAATCTGACGATATCAAAGCTCGTGTGAACCAGATCAAATCTCAAATTGAGAGCACTACTTCTGATTATGATAAAGAAAAACTACAAGAGCGCCTGGCTAAATTAGCTGGTGGGGTGGCTGTATTATACGTAGGTGCCGCTACCGAAGTAGAAATGAAAGAGAAGAAAGACCGTGTAGACGATGCTTTACATGCTACCCGTGCAGCCGTTGAAGAAGGTATTGTTGCAGGTGGTGGTGTGGCTTTCATCCGTGCCATCGAATCTTTAGACAAACTAAAAGGCGATAACGAAGATGAAACTACTGGTATCCAGATCGTAAAACGTGCCGTAGAAGAGCCATTACGCCAGATCTGTGAAAATGCAGGAATCGAGGGTTCTATCGTAGTACAAAAAGTAAAAGAAGGAAAAGCCGACTTTGGTTACAATGCCCGCACCGATAAGTACGAAAACTTAATTGGTGCAGGCGTAATCGATCCAACTAAAGTAAGCCGTGTAGCCTTAGAAAATGCAGCTTCAATTGCAGCCATGTTGTTAACCACTGAGTGTGTGTTGGCAGATGAGCCAGAAGAAGACAAAGGTCATGCGGCTATGCCTCCAATGGGCGGCGGCATGGGCGGCATGATGTAATCAGGCCCAAAGCTACTTAACAAAGCCTTCCGATAAAAATCGGAGGGCTTTGTTGTTTTCTGGCGCAATCCGAAAATTATAGTTAACATTGAATGTCCAAGCAAATTCATGTCAAATTCTGTACGCCTCAATAAATTCATCAGCGAAAGCGGCTTATGCTCCCGCCGTGAGGCCGACCGCTACATTGCACAAGGCAGCGTTTTAATCAATGGGCGTAAAGCTCAAATTGGCGACCAGGTAAAACCCGGCGATCTGGTTAAAGTAAACGGTAATCTCTTAGAACCGCTGGAAGCTGAAGATCTGGTTTTCATAGCTCTTAATAAGCCGGTTGGCATCACTTGCACTACCGAAGCAGAGGTAGCCAACAACATTGTAGATTTTGTAAACCACAGCAAGCGTATTTTCCCTATCGGGAGATTGGATAAAGATTCGCAAGGGCTGATTTTTCTCACCAACCATGGCGACATGGTAAACAAAATTTTACGGGCCGGCAACCAGCACGAAAAAGAATATGTAGTGAGTGTAAACAGGCCATTAAATGATGCCGTGATTGAACAAATGGCCAACGGCGTACCCATGATGGGAGTCACCACCAAAAAATGCAAAATTGTTCAGGAAGGCCCACAAACTTTTCGAATTATTTTAGTGCAGGGTTTGAACCGCCAGATTCGCCGGATGTGCGAATATTTCGGATACGAAGTCACCAAACTGGAACGAGTCCGCATCATGAATATTAGCCTGAAAGGTTTACCTATTGGCGACTGGCGTGACCTGACGACAGAAGAAATGGCCGGCATATACGCCTTAACAGCTGATTCATCCTCAGAAGATATACGACAGCCCAAAGCAGAGAAATCTGCCAAAATAAAAACCAAATCTGCGCCCAAATCACAGAAACCTGGCAAGGCACCGCAAAGCAAATCCCACACCAAACCAAACAGAAATAATCCTGATAAACGAAATCGGAAATCAGGGCCTAAATCAGCCCGAAAAAACGGAAAAACTCAAAGAGGAAGGCGCTAAGCTTTTAGAAAGTAACCAACAATTGATCGACCCAACCTGCATACATTTTACCCGAAGGATGCAGACCATCTGAAGCCAACAAAGTCAGATCGTTGGCGGCTAAACGAGAATCGGCCGTAATATCAATATAAGTAACTCCGGCCGCCATGGTCACTAATTTATTGATGCCGTTGTAGGCATCAATCTCATCGGCCACCTGAGCAGCATCGCGGGCTTCTTTTAAAGCAAAAGGAGTGACCCCCCAGTCTGGTATAGAAATCACTCTTACTTTGCTGGCATCTCCCGAAGCAAAGTGAATTGCAAGCGCTAGTAGTTGCTTAAACTCTTGCTCGTAGGTAGCTAATGGATAGCCCCTGTACTGGTTATTGACGCCAATCAATAAAGTAACCAGATCAAAATTTTTACTTGGATCTTGTTCAGCTATGGCTACCAGCAACTCATCCGTTGTCCAGCCCGTTTTAGCTATAATTTGAGGCTCCGCTACCGGAATGCCTTTAGTTGATAAAGCAGCCTGCAATTGGTAAGGGAAAGAATCTGCGGGAACAACCGCTTCACCAATGGTATACGAATCGCCCAAGGCGAGATAAGAGATTGGCTTTTTCATTTTTCAATAAGTTCCATCTGGAATAAGCTTGCAATATGACCTTTCAATTTCAATTTCACCTCCTTCATATCCACCTTACGGCCCAGTTCCTGTTCCATTGAAGTGACGGCTTTATCGTCTATCCCACAAGGAATGATATTTTTAAAATAATTGAGATCCGGATTTACATTAAAAGCGAAACCATGCATCGTAACCCAGCGGCTGCAACGAACGCCCATGGCGCATATTTTACGGGCTGTGGGCAATTCCGGATCAATCCAGACGCCGGTGTAACCCGGATAACGCCCGGCTTCAATGCCGTAATCGGCCAGGGTGAGGATAATGGCTTCCTCTAAGGTTCGCAAATAGAGGTGGATATCAGTAAAGAAATTATCTAAATCCAGGATAGGATAACCCACCAACTGCCCAGGGCCATGATAGGTAATATCGCCGCCACGGTTAATTTTATAGTAAGTCGCCTCCTTTTCCTGAAGCCCTTTTTCATCGAGCAGCAAATTTTCAGGCTTGCCGCTCTTCCCCAAAGTATACACATGTGGATGTTCCACAAATACCAGATAATTGGGGGTGGGCAAAGGCTTTTCGCTCAGGCGATTTTCGGTTTTAATACGCACCGTTTCAGCAAAAATCTGCTCCTGCTGATCCAAGGCCTGCTGATAATCCAGTTGTGCCCAATCCTGAAAATAAACCTGCTTATTTTGCATACAAATCCTCCTCAGTACTCACATATGCTAACATGTAATGCTCAAACTTTTGAAAATGAATTTCAAATGGCCAATGTATACCTGGTGCTTGTAGCTCAGCTTGTAAACTACCCGATTCCTGGTATGAAAAAGGTAGCAAACGAATATGATCTTTGAAAGAAATGGTACTTCGCCCTTGCAATTTATAAATTGCTTCTTTGGCACACCAGCACACATACAAATGCTCAATCGGGAATTGAGTGTCAATAAAATTGAGCTCTTCCTCGCTCATGAATTTATTTGCGATGCGCTCAATTTTATTTTTGATCAATTCGATATCAATTCCCACTAATTTTTTTTCACTGATCATAACCGCAGCGTAATCATACGAATGACTCAGAGATATATGGTGAGGGAAATTGACCAAATAGGGTTTACCATGCTCATCCACCTGGCAGTCGATATAATCGGGCGTATTGATCATCTTGCGTAACAACACCCGGGTACCTAACCAGTGCAAGTAGCGCTTATCGTGTTTAAGGTTATCTAAGTAAGCCTTCTCCCGCTCATCCAGTTGCAATTGGGCATACAATTCCTCCGCACTTTCTTCAATTTTCCAAATTGCAAAAGAAGTTTTCGGATCGATATTTTTTTGAAAAGCGAAAGCCATGGCTGGTAAAATTACAGGTTAATTCGGAGTGGGCAAAAAATGATTCAGGACCTTGGTTTTTATCCTTAAAATAATTGCTATTTTTAGAGCAAAGCAGATCCTCATATGATACTTTCCGATAAGCGTATTCTTGAAGAAATTGAAAAAGGCACCATCATTATCGAACCATTTAAGCGAGAATGTTTGGGTACTAATTCTTACGATGTGCATTTAGGCAAATACCTGGCCACCTACAAAGACCGGGTGCTGGATGCCAAATCTCACAATCAGATCGATCATTTTGAAATACCTAAAGAAGGCTTTGTATTGCAGCCGAACACCTTGTACCTCGGTGTAACGCTTGAATATACCGAAACCCATGCCCATGTACCATTTTTAGAAGGTAAATCGAGTACGGGCCGTTTGGGGATTGACATACATGCCACAGCCGGAAAAGGAGACGTAGGTTTTTGCAATACCTGGACGCTGGAAATTTCGGTGGCACAGCCGGTTCGGGTATATGCGGGTATGCCCATTGGCCAGCTGATTTATTTTGTGGTTGATGGAGCGATTGAAACCATGTACAACACCAAAGGCAATGCCAAATACAATCATAAAACTACCCGCCCGGTAGAAAGTATGATGTGGAAGAATTCATTTTAATAACACACCTATGAACACTTTTAAACTGAGTGTACGCGACAAGATCGCCTACTTGACTTTAAACCGCGGCACCTCTAATGCCATTAACTCCGAAATGGTGCATGAGCTGAAAGATATGCTCGACAACCTGGAAAAAGATGAGCAAATCGGAGGACTCATTCTGACAGGAAATGAGGGATTCTTCTCTGCCGGACTGGATCTGATTGAACTTTATAATTATAACGAAGCCGAGATTAAACAATTTTGGCACGATTTCCTGGATATGGTAGCCGTTTTTGTGGCTTTCAAAAAGCCGATGATTTCGGCCATCAGCGGGCATAGCCCGGCAGGTGGCTGTGTTTTGGCTATTTGCAGCGATTACCGGATCATGGCCGAGGGGAAATATATCATCGGTTTAAATGAAGTGCCGGTAGGCATCATTGTACCCGATAGTATTTTCCATATTTATGCATTTTGGCTGGGTAAAGCCAAAGCCTATCGTTTTTTAATGGAAGGCAAGCTCATGCGTACGCAAGAAGCATTAGAGGTGGGTTTGGTCGACGAACTGGTTGATGGAAAATCACTCCTTACCGCCGCCGAACGTAAAATGAAACAATACTTGGGTTTCGATTGGACCACTTGGCAACAGTCTAAAATCAATCTTCGAACAGAATTGGTACAGACAGTACAAGCCGATCAAACCGCAACCCTGGAGCTAATGCTTAAACAATGGTGGTCTCCAAGTACCCGGTCTATTCTACATACCATTATTCAAAACCTTCAAAAGAAAAATTAAGATGTACAACGAACCTATGTTGAAAGATGGTGCCCTCAAAGGGAAAACCTTGGTAGTAACTGGAGGCGGCACCGGCTTGGGTCGTTCCATGAGTAAATATTTCCTACAATTAGGGGCCAATGTGGTCATCACCAGCCGTAAGCTGGATGTACTCCAAAAAACGGCTGCTGAACTGGAGGCTGAAACCGGAGGTAATGTATTGCCTTTGGCTTGCGATGTGCGCAACGATTTTGAAGTGGAGCAGGTACTGAAACAAACGCTGGAGAAATTCGGTTCGGTACACGGCTTGCTGAATAATGCCGCAGGCAATTTTATCTCTCCTACCGAGCGTCTATCGGCCAAGGCTTTTGGGGTGATTATCGACATTGTGCTGAAAGGCACGGTAAACTGTACCCTGGCTTTCGGTAAACATTGGATTGAACAAAAACAACAGGCCAGCATACTGAATATTGTAACCACCTATGCCTTTACCGGTTCGGGCTACGTAGTGCCTTCGGCATGTGCCAAAGGAGGTGTACTGGCCATGACCCGATCACTGGCGGCCGAATGGGGTCGTTATGGTATTCGTTGCAACGCCATTGCACCGGGACCATTCCCAACAAAGGGGGCTTGGGATCGTTTGTTGCCGGGAGATTTGGCTAAAAAATTCGATTTCAAAAATAGAGTGCCGCTCAAACGCGTAGGCGATCATCAGGAGCTGGCTAACCTGGCAGCTTACCTGATGTCTGATTTCTCGGGATACATCAATGGCGAGGTGATTACCATCGATGGTGGCGAGTGGTTGCAGGGTGCAGGTCAGTTTAACGGACTGGAGGCTGTAACACCTGAGATGTGGAATATGCTCGAAGCGATGATTCGAAATACCAAAGGCAGCTAAACATCTTCACAGCATATAAAAAGATGGCCACGGAAACGCAGGAGCAAACTTTCACACTCGACGAAATCTTAACTTCCTTAAAAGAAATCCACCGACTCATTTTATGGAACGATGACGTGAACACTTTCGATCATGTGATCCATTGTTTGATGCATTACCTCGATTATTCCGAACATCAAGCCGAAAAGATAGCCTGGACTGTACACAATGAAGGCAAATGTGCCGTATTGGAAGGCTCTTTTACCGAAATGGAAATCTACCGTAAGATTTTACAACAAGAGGGCTTGAC
>CAZOLA010000002.1:18832-185838 GCA_964580845.1 uncultured Sphingobacterium sp. | reverse complement strand
CACCAATTCGTCTTTAGTTGCAGGAGCGAAATCGGCGATGTTCGCATCTGAACGTTTACGAATTGCATTCAGAATTGCCAAAGCACGAGTATCTACCGTAGTTCCTTGCGCATTTCTGGCTAAAGCTTCTGCCAAATTCAACATTACTTCAGCATAACGGATCACCGGATTCCAATCTGCTGCATTGTTTGGATTTGGCCATTTTCTCAAATAGGTTTTTCCGCTGCTCACTACTAAGAAGGATCTTCTGGCATCTTGAGCAGTCCAACCAGCGTTTGCAGCAATCCCATTAACAGTATTGACAGAGAACTCGCCACCACCATTTGGACCTGGATTGTAGTACCAGCCTAAACCATTTTGAGTACCTGGGGTGTTCAATGCAGTAAATGGCATTGAGAAAATCACCTCCGAATTGGTATAATTAGTAAATACAGTTGCGATAGATGGGTTTAAAGCGTTAGCAGGAGCCATGGTAGAAACCCATGGTGCTGCATTAGGTACTAATTTATTCGCTTCCGTAATCACATTTCCGTACTGCGCCATGTTTAGGTATACTCTGGTCTTTAAGGCAATAGCAGTGCTTTTGTGGGCACGTGTAACTCTTAAAGTAGCATCAGCATAGTTAGCAGGCAAATCAGCTTCAGCTTCGTTCAAATCTTTGATGATTTGAGTGTAAACTTCTGCAACCGTAGAACGGGCCTTGTTGTCGTCGCCACTTGAAGTTTGTGGAGTTAAACGTAAAACAACACCTGGTTTAGTACCAGCACCATCAGTAAATGGTCTGGCATACATTTGTAATAGCATAAAGTACGCAGTTGCACGAACAAACTTCGCTTCAGCAATGTACTGTGCTTTAGACGCAGCACTGATTGGCGATTTGCTGATGCCATCCATTACAACGTTGGCTCTGTTGATGGTTGCATATGCACTTGACCAGAAACTTTGCACCTCGTTGGCACTTGCGGTTAAATTGTGCTGCCAGGTTAACCAGGCAGTTACCGCGTTATTAGTTTCGTTGATAAATTCTTCACCACGTACATCTTGGTATACCTGGTAACGTCCTGCGTATAATTGACCCGCCTTCAGTTGGGTATATACACCATTCACTTGTTGCAAACATCTTGCTTCATCACTGAATGCAACTGCATCAGAAAGCGCTGTTTGAGGAATAGGCTCTAACTTCTCTTTGTTACAAGCTACAAAAACGCTTGCAACGAGCAGAAGTGATAATATTTTAATTTTCATAACTATCTATTTTTTTGATTAAAATCCTACGTTAATACCAAAATTGAAGCTTCTGGCCTGTGGTACAGAGTTTCTGTCAACACTTGGAGCACCGTTGCTGTTTCCGTTAGACGAAATCTCTGGATCAAACCCGGTATAATTAGTCAGGGTGAATGCATTCATTGCTTGTGCATAAACACGAAGACTGCTGATTCCTACCTTGCTCAATACTGATTTAGGTAAGGTATAACCTAAAGTTACGTTACGTAATTTCAAGAAATCACCTTTCTCTACGTTTTCGCTGATTACCACAGCAGATCCATTAGATACGTTATCACCGAACACTACACGAGGGATATTGGTGATATCGCCTGGTTTTTGCCAACGATTATTGAAGACTTCTGTTGAGTTGTTCCATACACGCATGTCTCTTAAACCAGCTTTGGTACCATTGTAAACATAGTTACCACCAGAGAAGAAGAATAACATGTTCAGATCAAAGTTTTTGTATCTGAAAGTATTTTCCCAACCACCAGTCCAAGTTGGTAAAGCAGGACCGATAATTACACCATCATTCGCCTGATCAGCTACACGAGGAGCAACTGCACCAGTTGCAACCAGGGTCCATCTAGAAGCTGAAGGAGCAGCGTGGTTGTATTGCACCGCAGTACCATCGCGATAGAAGAATATACGCTGACCATTTGCAGGGTTAACGCCACCGGTACGTACCGCATAGAAACTACCGATAGATTGACCTACACGGATCATGCTTGGACGCTCTAAACCTGAAGTAGCGATCTGAATATCAGCACCACCTGCAGCTAAGGAAGTCACCTCATTCTTCAAGGTAGTGATGTTGAAGTTTGAGTTCCAGCTAAAGTTGCTATTACGAATGATTGATGCATTTAAGGTAAATTCAAAACCTCTGTTGTTCATGCTACCTACGTTTTGCAGGATAACGTTACCCGGAATACCTTTTGAAGGCGCTTGTGGCTCATCTAAGATCAGGTTATCAATATTATTATTGTAGTAGGTTGCTTCAAAATTGATTCTTCCATTCAAGAATCCCATTTCTAAACCAATGTCAGTTTTCTTACTGGTTTCCCATTGTAGATTTCTGTTACCAGCTTGAGAGTAACCCAAAGTTGGAGCAGCACCATATAAACCACTGCTAAAGAAGCTCCAGAAAGCAAAATCATTGATACCTTGATTGTTACCAACAATACCGTAGCTACCTCTTACTTTTAAATTAGAGAATACTTTATCTAAGCCGGCTTTAGTGAAGAAATCTTCCTGACTTACTACCCAGCCCGCTGAAGCACCCCAGAAATTACCCCATTTGTTGTCTGGAGAAAATGCAGAGTAACCGTCGCGACGACCGTTTAATGATAATAAATACTTCTTCTTGTAATCGTAGTTTACACGACCAAAGAATGAGGTTAAGTAGTTTTCACCTAAAGAGTTACCAAAAGGAACAATGGTATTGAAACCACCTTGGAATTCATCAAAGAAAGGATCGGTTACCCCCTGACGGTTGGCACCCCATCCTTCGGAAGTAGTGTATTGCTGCTCATTACCCACTAATGCAGAGAGGTTATGGTTTCCGAAACTTTTCATGTAATTCAATACATTGGTCCAGTTTGTTCTGTTAAGTGTAGTAATAGAGTTGAATGCAGAACCACCGTTTGCTACACCATCACCGTGCAAGGCATTTTGGAATGCTTTATTCACCGTATTTAAATGATCGATACCATAAGTAGTTCTAAAAGTCAAGCCATCAACAATGTTCACATTTGCGTAAACATTGGCAATGGTACGCTCTGTTACAGAGGTAAAAAGATTTTTATCTAACAATAACTGTGGGTTGGTAAAAGTAACAGCTGTTCTATTTGCACCACCTCCAATAATGTTAGATACAGTATTGATATTGTAGTCACCATTGTTTAAGAAAACAGGTACGTTTGGTGCCAAAGCAAATCCCAATCGTGCAATACCGGAGCTAGCAAATGCACCACCCGGAACAGATCCTGAGTTTACACCCTGGTTATCAGAGTTAGCATATTGGAATTTACCACCAACTGTAATGGTTTTGTTAACCTTATGATCTAAATTCATGGTGGCGTTCAAACGCTTGAAATCATTCATCCTGATCATACCCTGTTGTTTAGAATAACCAGCAGAGAAATAATAGTTGGTTTTATCGTTTGCACCAGAAACACTTAAATTGTGGTTTTGTGAAGTTCCGGTTCTGTAAACGACATCATACCAGTCGGTACTTACCGGATTACCATCATTATCTAAATATGGATAAAAACCCCTGGTAGTACCATTTGGTGGAGTTCCAGCGTTTACTAAAGCTTCGTTTTTAACGGTTTCGAATTGACGACCGTCCATTACATCAACCAGGTTAAATGGATTTGTGAAACCCATCCAAGTGTCGTAGCTCACTTTTGTCTGACCTTGTTTACCTTTTTTAGTAGTAATCAATAATACCCCGGCAGCAGCTCTTGATCCGTAGATTGCAGCGGCAGCAGCATCTTTTAACACTTCCACACTCTCAATATCTGCTGGGTTAATGTCACCCAAAACGTTGTTGGCCACGTTACCGTTACCAAAGTCTCCAGAGAAAGTTGGAACACCATCAATCACAACCAATGGAAATGAACTTAAGCTAATCGAGTTAACACCACGTACACGAATTACCGGAGGGTTGTTTACCACGCCGTTAGGAATCGTGATGTTTACACCCGCAGCACGGCCTGATAATGCCTGGTCAAAACTTTGTACTGGCATATCTTTCACCTTGTCACCACCGATAGAAGCAACACTACCTGTTAAATCTTTCTTGCTTACAGTACCGTAACCTACTACTACAACTTCAGAAAGTTGTTGGGCATCTGATACTAAAGAAACATTCAAATTTGTAGCATTACCTACATTTACGGTTTGAGAAACAAAACCTACAAAAGAGAAGGTTAATGCATTCTGACCTTGTGCTAATTTGATGGTAAATTTACCATCTGCTCCGGTTTGTGTACCAACTTTGGCACCTTTCACCAAAACACTTACACCAGGAAGTGGCAAACCATCTTCCTTGGCTTTTACAGTACCCGTTACAGTTCGATCTTGCGCAATTGCTGTAGCAGCAAATAAGAGCATGATGAACAAACTTTGTAAGAGTTTTTTCATACGATTTTTAATTAAGTTATTTGTTAATTATTGATTGTTTATCACGATAAATATCTGCATGATTAGTGTCATGACAAAATAATTTTAAACATATTTTGATGTTTACGACATAAAGTACTGATAAACAGATATTTAGTATTGTTTGTTATCAACACTGTTGCGTAGTAATACCACTAGCCTTTCCTTATAAATTCATAGGATTCATATTACCTATGTTTATCAGATTTATTTACTAAATCATTATTATTTATACCAAAAAAGTCGGGTATCGGTTTTATATTCTCCGATGACAACAGTGGCTGCTTTCTGATTTTTTTCATAGATAGTTTAATTAAGAGTAAAAGATCTTGGCTTAGATGTAGGCTAAATTTCCTGCTCAGGAAATTCTTATCCAACTATACGAAATTTAAAATATCACAATGTATTGATAGTCAGCGATTTTGTTTGCATGTGAAGGCGGAGTGGATACAATATTTTGTATGAGAAATACAGAATAAAAAATTATATACTACTATGTATTGCATATTACCAAATAATACATATATCTTTGTATTATGATAATCGAGAATACACAAACCCAAATGAGGAAGGGGATCCTGGAATACTGCATCCTCTCTATCATTTCCCGAGGGGAAATATATGCCTCAGATATCATCAATGAGCTGAAGAAAGCCCGGCTTTTGGTGGTAGAGGGTACCTTGTACCCACTTTTGACCCGTTTAAAGAACAACGGATTGTTGAGCTACAATTGGGTAGAATCAAACTCTGGGCCACCACGAAAGTATTACCAGCTGAGCCCAGAGGGGTTGTTGGTTTTGCAACAGCTGGATAAAACCTGGGCAGAATTGGCATTTGCGGTAAACACCTCGCTTGCCGAACGAAACATCGAAGTAAACAGCCCTGCTGAATCATCTAAAAAATCTAAGAAATAAAGTCATGAATAAGACCATTATTATCAATATCAACGGCATTGTATTTCACATTGAAGAAGATGCCTACGAGGTGCTCATCCAATACATGAATGAGATCAAACAACACTTCGGTTTTTCGGCCGACAGTTATGAGATTGTTAACGACATTGAAAACCGACTGGCCGAAATGTTTGCAGAAAGACTTGCAGCATCAGGAAAAGAGGTGATCGTATTAGCCGAGGTGGAAGAAGTGATTGCACAAATGGGTAAACCCAGCGATTTTGAAGTAGCCACCGAAGCCGAAGAACCTGGCTATAACTACAGCCGTAGTGAAAAAAAGCTATTTCGCGATACGGAGGATCGGATCATTGGCGGGGTATGTGCCGGAATAGGTCATTATTTTGATGTGGAACCTCGCTGGATCAGACTTGCCACTATTTTATTGTTCTTGTTTTACGGAACCGGTATTTTCTTGTACTTGTTGTTATGGATTGTGATGCCAAAAGCCGTCACACGTGCCGACAGGATGGCTATGAAGGGCGAAGCGCCCAACTTGCAAAATTTTAAAAAGAATTTTGAAGAAGAGATGGCCAATGTAAAAGAAAATCTCAATAAAGCCCAAGAAGAAGTAAAACCTTTCTTTCAGCGTTTAGGCCGTTTTATTGAACAGCTTTTCAGTCATCTGGGAAAATTTTTAGGAACGTTTGGCAAGCTTATCTTGAAGTTGATAGGCGCATTCATTGTGGGCATAGGCTTAATTATACTTTTTGGCTTTTTTGTGGCACTCTTGGCGATCCTGGGCATCTGGAACGGACAAGAATTGCCAATTTTTCCCTTCAATATCGTGAATCCAGAAGACCAGGTTGCCTTATATGTAAGTGCTTTCTTGGTAGTAGTAATCCCATTGGTTTCCTTGATTTTGTTTTCCATCCGTGTGATTTTTAATCGGCCAAAACTGAACAATAACATCTCCTATAGTTTGTTGGTGGCCTGGTTAATTGCCCTGAGTTTCGGTTTATATTTTGGATTCAAAACTGGTGGTGAGTTTAAACAGGAAGCCCGCTTTTCGCAAACAGTAATATTGCCTGGCAAACCCAGCTATTACCTCGACTTAAACAGCGAGAAATACCTGAGTGCCGAAGACAGTCTGAAATTGGGACTACGCTCCCAAAATTTTAAAGGTAAAATCATGGTCAACTATGGTGATATTCCCGACAACTTTGAGCTGAGCATTGAAAAAGGTGAAACAGAATCAGCCAGTTTAGAAATTGAATACAAAGCAAAAGGGGCCAATTTCCAGCAAGCATTAGATGCTGCCAAGAAAATACAATATCGTTACCTGCAGCAAGATTCCAGCCTGGTATTCGACCCCATGGCCTACATCAAGTCGAATGAACGCTGGCGAGATCAAAGTGTGAAAGTGGTATTAACAGTGCCCTTGAATACCCGACTCATCATAAATCCGCGATTAAACCGTTATCTCAATAATTATAACTTGTATGATTGCAAAGCAGAGGGCGAAGATGATGAGAAACCTGCTGAATGGATCATGAAAAACGAGGGTTTAGTTTGCGCCAATGATTCTCTTTATCAGAAAAATCAACTCAAAAAAGGTTTACGCTAAACTATGAAATAGCAATTAAAGCCTGTTCTGTGATGGAACGGGCTTTTTTATTTTTTAGATATGGATAAATGGATCAAATGGCTGGGGTGGACCCTATTCTCTTTACTGGCATTGGGCATGGGGTTTCTATTATATGCCAGATACCACCCTAACTTGCTGGTCAGATTGATAGGGCCCTATGGCTATGCCGGTCAGCTAGTTGGGATTCACCATGATGGTAGTGGACAATTGTTAATTGAAGAATTAATTGATAATGACCATGGGATCGGTGTAGAAGGGGGTGCAGGCTTTAGCGTACAATTGAAAAAGCTGGCCATCGTCCAGCTGAAAAAACAAAGTATTCAAAAAATCGGTGTGGCGAGCAATACCCAAACATTATCCTTTATGGGAGAAGCGATCTGGATTTTCGAAGAAAAAACTGGTTTAAAAGCAATTTCAGCGGTAGATGGGCACAAATTAGTGGCCTGGGATGAGCTGATCGCACTCAATCCCCACCTGAAAAACAAAGTGATCAATTCGATGGTATATCTAAAAGTTCATGCGGATGGGTGCTGCTTCGTACTGGAAGATTTAGAAGGTAATTTTTGGAGATTTAACAAACAATTTAAAGCCTATCAAACTCAGCAAAACTGCCAATCGGAACGCAAAAAATATCCGTTGCTCAGCAGTCAAATAAGACAGTCAAACGGAGAGCTGCCGTTTAGTTTAAAAGAGCCCTACCACAGCTTAAAAAGTAAGGAGAAAGTTTATAAACTCATTAATGCTGCCTTTTTAATGGATCAGCATACTGGTTTGACCATTCAACCTTTAAACCGGGAAGCTTATCTGATTATTCATTATAAAAACAAACTGAACGAAGGATTCAGACTGACTCAAATCGATAAAAAAGGAGAAGTGATCTGGCAAAAAAATTATGATCCATTGCTCGACCGTAAAGGCGAAACATTTCTGTTAGCCGGAGCCTACGTTTTAGAAAATAAACTCTGTTTGATCTTGGATACCAATAAAGGCACCAGGGTGGTGTGGATACAGATGAACGACGGCAGGGTATTAAAAAACGAAAGGATTTAGAAATATTTCCAAATCCTTTCGTTGTGTCATTGTTGGCGACATTTATTGTCCAACCATGAATATGGCATTACTGAACAAGAGTTTTCCGTTCTCCCAGAAGCCACGGAACAGCGGATTGTCAGCCATATAAACAACGGTTCCGCGTCCCATATCCTGGACACCAAAAACGAGGCCGTCTGTAAGCTTTTGTTTAGATTTTACACCCGCAAAGCCTGTGAGGTAATTATTCTTTTTAAACACACCCACATTCCAGCCTTTATCCAGGTAGTTGTACACTTTATCATCTAATTTTAAGGTATAATAAAAACCAGGGTAACCGTAGCCAAGCGGATGGGTCTGATCTAAATCAACACGATAAATGGCTCCCGGAATATTTTCTGCCAAACCATCTCGCTCACGATTGCCATAAACCTTAAGTTTAGCGTAGGTGTTTTTTTCTTGATCGGCTTTAGCGCTCGCTTCCTCTTTATTTTTTAATTCGAACTGCTTACTGCCAGCCAATTTATTTAGCGCACCTTCCATGGCAATAAGTCGGCCACCCGATCTTACCCAAGCCTGCACCTGATCTAAATCTAAGTTCGGGTAATCACCATCCGGCAAGATCATTACATTGAAATCATTCCAGTTAAATCTGTTCAAATCAGCATATCGAACCAAGCTGATGGGATGGTGGATCTGTTTTTCGAAAAAATGCCAAATCTGGCCAACTTGTTGTGAAGAAGTTTGCTCACCAGTCACCAAAACGATCTTTGGGTTTTTGAGGTAATGAATAGAAGAAGAGCCCAAATCTGGTCCTTTGTCGGCAAACCCGGTACTGATTGGATTTAGGTCTACTCCGGCAGTCTTGGCCAATTCCTGAATGGTTTCATCAAAACGAGTTCCCAGAGCTCCATTGCTGGTTCTGGCAATAATTAATGAGCCTGGTAAGAATTTTTTACCCGACGACTCAAATTCAGTATCCGAGAAACGGACTTTTACTTTCTTCTTCAGCAAAGCAGTCAAGAATTTGACATCGGCCAGGGAATTCCATTCTGCAACATAAGCCACCGGGCGTTCCATTTTAGGTTTTTCCGACGGAGGGGCTAAAGAATTGTAAGCTGGCTTTATGGTCTCTGTGCTGGCATAAGACTGAATGCCATGGGCATAAGGCAAAGACCAGGCAGTAATATCATAAGTATTAGAGTCTGAGACAAATGTTACCGGCTCAAACAAAACTTTTAACAATACCGATTTAGGTTGATACGCACTGATCACCATATCATTTCGCTGAATATTGAACTTTTCAGTTTTTCCGCTGAAATAATTAAATCCGCTGGCAGATTTTGCAGCGCCGTAACCATAAGTAATACCATTGCGGTCTAATAAAGCAGCCAGGTTTTGCAGCTTTTTCTGGTTATCTCCTTTGATCACATAAGTTTTATAAATACCAGAAGGATTATTTTTACTTTGATCAAAAAACTTTTGGAACTCAGTAATTAGGCGATCAGCATTGGCCGAAACGGTCTCCACCGTAGCGATACCGGTGGTATGGTGATGCGTCACTCGGGCCTTGAGTGTGAGTGTATCTTCTTCAGAATTGATCACCGCCAAACCACCTCCAATACCTCCTTGCTCGTAAGTCATACCGATGGAGCCATTGTAGGAAGGGTAAGTATCTCCATACGAAGGATAAAGTAAATCGAAGCGTTCGCGGGTAAAATACATCCATCCTTTTTCATCAAAGTATCGGGCATTGTTTTTACCTACAATTACCTGAAAATCTCTTTGCCAGGAAGTAATATCTTGATGAACCGGTTCTGCCGCCGGCGCAAAATAATAGGGCGAATCAAAACCTTGTTCGTGGAAATCAACATGCACTTGCGGTAACCATTGGTTGTATAAAACAATGCGTTGCTGGGTTTCTTTTTGTGTTTGCCAAGCCCAATCGCGGTTTAAATCGAAATAATAATGATTGGTTCGGCCACCCGGCCAGGGTTCGGCATGTTCACGGGTATAACGCAAAGGATCGGGAGTTTCATTATGAATTGGATTATAAAAATTAACATAACGCTCCCTTCCATCCGGATTGATGCAGGGGTCTAAAACCACTACCGTGTTTTTTAACCAGTTTTGGGTGCGGGCATTCGCCGGATTTACCAAATCATACAAGGTTTGCATCGCAGCCTCGGTTGAGGTGGGCTCGTTTCCGTGTACATTATAACTTAACCAGGCAATTACCGGCTGTTTCTTATCGGCCGTGCCATTTTGCAAACCTGCTAAGCGTAAATTATTAAGCCTGATTTCTTCCAGCCGATTCATGTTTTCGGGGCTGGCAATAAAAGCCACAAGCAAGGTTCTTCCCTCGGTGGTTTTGCCGTACTCCTGTAATTTCACATTTTTAGCTACCCCACTGATGTATCTAAAATAGTCGAGTACCCGATAATGAGGAGTGTAATGTTCTCCTAAAGCATATCCCAGAAATTTTTCAGGAGTTTGAATTTCTTGCGCCCAAACACCAATGTGTGTCAACATCAGGACCAGGGCTAAATAAATGGTGCGTTTCATACAGCTAATCTAATTGATTTTTAAACTCAAAAAAACATTCAGCATAATTGTTACCATTTGGTAGATTGTTTGCCTAAGCTTATACTTGTACATCATGGTTTCTACAGCACAGCTTTACGAGCTCTATTCAAAGCATCCCATCGTTTGTACCGATACCCGCAACATTAGCCCGGGTTGTATTTTTTTCGCCCTAAAAGGCGAGAATTTCGACGGTAACCATTTCGCTAAACAAGCTTTAGAGGCTGGTGCAGCGTATGCTGTGGTTGACTCTCCGAAGGAATCCGATGAACGATTTTTGGTGGTGGATGATGTTTTAACTGCGCTTCAGGATCTTGCCAGGTTGCACCGACAGCAATTGCAGATTCCGGTAATTGGGATCACGGGCAGTAATGGGAAAACTACCACTAAAGAGTTGCTTTATGCTGTTTTAAGTCAGCACTACCGAACTTTTGCCACCACTGGCAACCTGAATAATCACATCGGGGTGCCCTTGAGCGTGCTGGCCATCAGGCCCGATGTTGAAATTGCCATCATTGAAATGGGCGCCAATCATCAAAAAGAAATTGCGCTTTTATCCTCTATATCGCAACCCAGCCATGGTCTTATCACCAATATCGGCAAAGCACATTTAGAAGGTTTTGGCGGGATTGAAGGTGTAAAGATTGGAAAAGGGGAGCTCTACGAATTTTTAGCAGGTCATCATGGAATCACCTTCATCAACCGCGATAGTTCCGATTTGATGGAGATGAGCGAACGTCATCGACTAAACCAAACTTTTTATTACGGTAAAGGCGAGCAGAATGAAGTGTTTGGTGAGATCTTATCAGTTAGTCCCTTTTTAGAGATTGCCTGGCAAAGCCGGCTCAAAGAATTGGGCGGTAAGAGATTTAGCGTTCAAACTCATTTAACAGGTGCTTATAACCTCGACAACATACTTGCCTCTATTGCAGTGGGTGTTTTCTTCGGATTAAGTCCTGAAGAAATCAATGCCGGATTAAATGGCTATGTACCCAGCAACAACCGTTCTCAAATAACAAAAACAGAAAAGAATATCCTCATTTGCGACTATTACAACGCTAATCCCAGCAGCATGAATGTAGCACTGGAGAACCTGCAAAAAATAGAATCGCCAAAAAAGGTGATCATTTTGGGTGATATGTTTGAGCTGGGTTCCGAATCGGCAGCCGAACATCAGCAAATCATTAAAAAAGCACTGAACACACCTGCAGAGCGGTATATTTTTATCGGCCAAGACTTTTTTGAACAGGGGAAAAATCAGGCAGCAGAGTTTTATCAAAGTACCGAGGAAGCTTATCGGGCATTAGAGGCTACACCTGTTGTTCAGTCTACGGTGCTCATCAAGGGCTCCCGAGGAATGAAACTCGAAAAATTACTGGGCTTGCTTTAGTTTTTAGTTGAAACTTCTTCCACCCTCAAACCCACATCTGTTATTTCCTTTAGCGGGTTATCTCGCATGTTTTGTTCCAATTCAAAAATATAGGTGCCTTTTGCCGGGAATCGATGATTCAAATAAACAGGCAATTGATAGCTGTACAAATTGCCGGAACCGGTACCCAACCATTCCCCATCCGGATTAGCCAAACGGTATTCTTTTCTGAATTGTTTAGTGCTTTTATCGGGGTTAATTTGGCGAATGCGGATGTAAATATTGGAGTATCGATAATCAGCGGTATGCCGGAGATTAATGAATACATGGTAAGGAACAGCCTGATTTTCGACTTTCACCGCCACCTGTACTTTTTTTAGGTAAGTCCAATTATTTTGTTCAATAGCTGCATACTCATCTACCAAAGCACCGGGATTTTTACATGCCGATAAAAAGAGGCCAATGAACAATACACAAGCTAAAGTTGGACGGAACATGTATTACTCTGATTTAGGTCGGTTATTGCGGCGATGATTCCTGCGGCGGTTTGATGATGCCGATGCCTGAGACGGTGCAGCTTGAGGAGCTCCTTCAGCCACATTCGCTTTTGGCTTGGGTCGATGATTCCGTTTATTTTTATTCCGGCGACGATTTCGATCATCCAAACGGGTCAAGCTATCCTGACCCACTACGTTTTCGTAGTCTAGGGTCTTAGATGGAGCAACTACTGCCAGTTCTGCAGCCATTTCGGCCAGGTCTTCGGGTTTCTGGCCCTTTTTATTCATTTCCTTGATCTCCTTCACCCTGTCTACCTGAAGCGGAATCCAGTTTTCTTCATCCTGATAGCTGAACCACATCAGCTTTTTAAAAATATCCGTTTTTTGCAGCCTGGCCATCCCTTTTTCTGTTTCCAGTCGGTCAACCTGCTGTGGGATATCTTTGAGCGCATCCATGTAGGTATCGAGCTCGTAATTAAGACAACATTTTAACTTACCGCATTGACCGGCTAGCTTCAGCGTGTTTAAAGAAAGGTTCTGGTAACGGGCTGCCGCAGTTGAAACCGTTTTGAAATCAGTGAGCCAGGTAGAACAACACAATTCACGTCCGCAAGAACCAATGCCACCTAGGCGGCTGGCCTCTTGACGCATACCAATTTGGCGCATTT
This sequence comes from uncultured Sphingobacterium sp., assembly GCA_964580845.1. Lineage (GTDB taxonomy): Bacteria > Bacteroidota > Bacteroidia > Sphingobacteriales > Sphingobacteriaceae > JAIPAN01. Next base: position 172,723 of record CAZOLA010000002.1, on the reverse strand, counting down.
CAATCCTGATTCGGAATTTTTCGGCCATGCGCTTGATCAATTCTCTAAAATCAACACGACCCTCTGCGGTATAATAAAAAGTAGCTTTGGTTTTATCACCTTGATAATCAACATCGCTCAATTTCATTTCCAAGCCCAGGTCTTTAGCCAATACACGGGCTTTGTGCATGGTTTCAAACTCTGCCTCCTTGGCCAACTTCCACTTATCCACATCGGTAGGCGTTGCCTTGCGAAGTATTTTTTTGCTCACTTCATCCTGGCGGATGTTGCGCTTTTTCAATTGCATACGCACGAGCTCTCCGGTGAGCGATACATGGCCCACATCGTATCCGCTGGAACCTGTTTCTACCACTACCAACTCACCTGATTCGAGGTATATATTTTCAGTGTTTAGGAAAAAATCTTTTCTAGAACCCTTGAATTTGATTTCTACAATTTCAAATGGTTTATAATTAGATGGCATATCCATGTGGGCCAACCAGTCATAAACATCTAATTTGCTGCAACCATTGGTAAGGCAGGCGCCATTGTTGTTACAGCCCGCCGGCGTACAACCACCGGACGAACAAGATCCACATCCCATAATTAACTAAATATATGTTGAGTCCCCGAGGGGAGCGTATTAAACTTTAAAATCTTAACGAATTGTAAAGATACATCTAAAAATAAAATTTTAGGATTGGCATTCCGCTCAATGTGATAATGAGCCTTTTCCAGCTCCGCCACAATGGCTTCTGCCTTGGCTAAACTCAATACTTTTTGAGCAAAATTGATCGCAACTACCTGTTCGGCTTCCGGAAGCCTCACCAAATCTGATGCTCCCGAAAGTATCAGCAAGCATTCTCTCAAGAAATGGATGCCGTAACGCAAAAATGCTTTTTGATTTTCTCTGCCCGATTTGGCAATGGTTTCAACAAAGTCGATCATGGCGTTGCCCTTGTCCCCAAAACAAATTCGCATCCAATCGGTAAATAACTGAAAATTATCATTCTCCAGGTCTTTCAGCAGGTTTTGTGCGGTTTGTAAATTACCATCGCTCAAAAAAGCAATTTGTTTTGCCTTTTCGGGCGACACCCCCTGCTCCAGCAAATGCGTTGCTACCACTTGATCTGGCAAGGCCGGCACTTTCACCAACTGTGTACGTGATAAAATGGTACTGAGAATTTGTTCTTGATTTTGGGCCACCAGCAAAAACAAGGTTTTGTGCGGAGGCTCCTCTATAATTTTTAAAAGGGTATTGCCTTCTTTATCTAAATATTCTGGCAACCACATAATGAGGACTTTGTATTCGCCTTCAAATGGTTTTAAACTTAGTTTTTGTAAAATCTGATGACACTCAGCTATATTGATGTTGGCCTGCTTGTTTTCGGCATCCAAACTATTACGCCAAGCCTCCAGACCGAGGTAAGGATTTCCTAAAAATGCTTCCCGCCATTCGGCAATAAAAGTTTGAGACGTGTCTTCCTTGTGTTTAGCAAAAAAGGGATAAGAAAAATGTAGGTCCGGATGAATGAGTTTTTGATATTTACGACAGGAAGCACATTCGCCGCAACTATCCTGCGGGCCAGGATTTTCGCAAGAAATATATTGGGCATAGGCTACTGCCAAGGCCAAGCTGCCCGAACCTTCGGGACCCAGAAATAATTGTGCATGACTGATCCTTCCGGATTGAACGGTTTCAATCAGCCTACTTTTAATCTGATCCTGTCCTACAATTTCGCGGAACTGCATGCTGCAAAATAAGGAAAATTGTGGGAGAATAAGCACCTTTGTACATGGCCCGCATCCTCGCTTTCGATTATGGAACTAAACGCATTGGTATTGCCGTAACCGATCCGCTCCAAATTATCGCCACCGGTTTAGATACCATCCACCCGAAAGACATCATGAGCTTTTTGAAAAAGTATATGGAAAAAGAAATGGTGGAATTGTTCGTGGTGGGCGAACCCAGGCAAATGGATGGCAGCCAATCACAATCAGAGGTGCACATCAAAACTTTTATCAAGCAATTAAATAAGGAATTTTCGGAGATTCCGGTAGAGCGGATGGACGAACGTTTCACCTCCAAGATGGCATCGGCCAGCATTGCTCAAAGCGGTTTGAAAAAGTCGGACCGTGAAAATAAAGAGCGGATAGATACCGTTTCGGCTACCATTATTCTGCAATCTTACCTCGAGAAAAAATCGCATGGTTTTTAAGCGATTGGATTACAAAAAGGCTAATTTTCAAAATACTTAACTTTGTAAAATGGATTTATTGGCCTCAGGATTGAATGATTACCTCGAACAACTCGCAGAGCCTGAATCTGCATTGCTTCAAAAAATAAACCGGGAAACTCAGCTCCAGGTACTGATGCCACGTATGCTTTCGGGGCATTACCAGGGTAGGGTTTTGAGTTTGCTAAGCAAAATGATACAGCCTAAATGTATTCTTGAAATTGGCACTTTTACCGGGTATGCTACACTTTGTCTGGCCGAAGGTTTGAATAGGGATGGGATCATCCACACGATCGATATTAACGAGGAACTCGAAGACCGGGTGAGGGCTTATTTCGAGGAATCGAACCATAAAGAACAAATCCATTACCACATTGGTGATGCGCTGGAGATTCTGCCTCAGTTAGACATCAAACCTGATTTGGTTTTTATTGATGCCGACAAGAAAAACAATGCGGTTTATTATGATATGATTTTTGACCGACTCCATTCGGGAGCGGTAATTTTAATCGATAATGTGCTTTGGAGCGGAAAAGTATTGAAGGAAGAAAAGGTAGATAAAGACACTTCGTTAATCATGGAGCTGAATGAAAAAATAAAGACCGACCCACGGGTAGAACAGGTGATGTTGCCCATCAGGGATGGTTTATGGGTCATCAGAAAAAAATAAAAGAATGAAAAAAATCATTTTGCTTCTGTGGTGCTTTTTGGGGTCTGTAGCTCTCCGGGCACAGGTACAGGAGAATGATTATGTGAATAAATTTAAAGACCTGGCAATCAGACAAATGAATCAATTTGGGGTGCCGGCAAGCGTAATTTTGGGGGTGGCCATTCATGAATCGGCTAACGGAAAAAGTAAAATTGCCCGAAACCTGAATAACCATTTTGGAGTGAAGGGGAAAAACCAGGTAAAAACAATCCGATCGGCTTACAAAAGTTATGATTCGGCAGCTGATTCTTATGCAGATTTCATCAGACTGTTGAAAGAGAAACCTGGTTTCAGTAAATTATTTGAAAAATACACCTCATACAATCACTCGGCTTGGGTAAAGGGGATTCAAAGGGGCGGTTATGCTCAAAGCAGTACCTGGGCTTCACAGGTATTGGGAATCATTCGGAAATATCGGCTTGATCAATACGATAACCGGCCACTGATTTTGACCGATTCGGTGGTGAAGGATTCTTTATCAGCAAAAGAAATCAAGCCACAGCAAAGCAACAGGATTTATCGGGTTAAAAAAGGAGACACGCTATCTGGAATCGCCAAAAAATTAGGTCTGAGCATAAAAACATTAATGAAGAAGAATAAACTTAAATCTGCCCAAATAAAACCCGGTCAAAAACTCAGCTATTAACACTGTATGAAGAACATCATCACCTATTCCTGCCTCCTCCTCTTAGTCTTGAGTTCTTGTAAAACAAGAAAAAACACAGTTTTAAAAGCAAATACAGCATCCAGCAAACCAAAATATACCGCCGAAAGTTATATTGATAGGTTCAAAGACATTGCCCGTGCCGAGATGAAAACTCATGGTATTCCGGCAAGTATTAAATTGGCTCAGGCCTTGTTAGAATCGGGAAGTGGAAATAGCGCTTTAGCCCTACAAGCGAATAATCATTTTGGCATTAAATGTAATATCGGCTGGAAAGGAAAAAGTATTTTGAAAGATGATGATGAGAAAGATGAGTGTTTTAGGGTATACGATCAACCAGAGGACTCTTTTAAGGACCATTCGGAATTTTTGAAGAAAAAGCGATATGAAGCACTGTTCAAGCTCGATAAAATGGACTATGTGTCTTGGGCCAGGGGACTGAAAGAAGCGGGCTATGCGACCAATCCTAAATATCCAGAGTTATTAATCAGTATAATTGAAAGGTATCAGCTTCAGCGCTTCGATGAGAAAAATTACGCCTGGGACCGCGTAAGAAGTACAGATGAGCAGCCTGTACTCACCAAGAATGAAGTACAAAATGAGCCGGCGACTAAACCGCTTGCGGGATTAAAAATCTATGAGGTGAAGTCGGGAGATACGCTTTATTCCATCGCAGTTCGGTTCGGGATCAGTGTATTGGATTTGAAATCTATCAATAAGCTGAATCAAGAAACCGTTTACATAGGCCAGCTGCTGATCGTTTCAAAATGATCGTTAATTATTGTTAAAAAATGACCCTGAAATATAAAAAATCAGGTAATTTACGCCGATTTGAAAAAGCTGTTCATATATCTTTTACTGATGCTAAGTGCGGCCAAAATATGCGCTCAGGAAAAAAATCTTAGAGGTCTTGTTTTCGACCTCGACAGCAAAATCCGCCTCACCCGGGTTTATATTTACAACACACGGACAGCCAACGGGTTTTACAATAACACCAAAGGAGAATTCAAAACCACCGCACAAAAGGGAGATATTTTAATTGCCAAATTGGAAGGCTATAGGTCAGATACCGTTAAGGTAGGTGAAGAAAACGATCTAGTATTTTTTTTGAAAAGAAACAGCATCCGATTAAAAGAAGTAGTGATAAGGGATACCTTAAATTCCCCAGCCAAACAATTAATCGAGATTAGAGAGAACTACAAAGACATTTACCGAAAGGGGAATGTTTCGGATATCTTTAGCTTTGGGAATGGTGGTGCCGGTTTGAGTATAGATGCCTTGTATAATGCGCTCAGCCGGGAAGGTAAAAACGCCCGAAAATTGCAAAAGATCATCGATCGGGATTATAAGGAAACGGTGATCAATTATCGATATACACCATTATTGGTTCAACAAGCTACCGGCTTAAGCGGCTTAAAGCTTAGAGATTTCATGCAACAATACCGACCCTCCTATAATTTTATTTTAGTAGCTAATGATTATGAATTAGTTAGATTCATTCAAGTCAGTTATCAGCAATACCTTAAAAATCCAGCTGCATACCGTTTGCCAGCCTTAAAATAAAAGATCGCTTTTAAAAAATTTCAAGTTTGATGTAAGCTAAAGAACCATTCATCAAACCCCTTAATTGTAAGTAATGATAAATTTATGGCGATGAAGGCGCCTTATTTTAGAATCGTTTTGATAGATAAATGATACCTTTGTAGGCATTTTTACTGCAGTTTAGACCATTATTAACATGTTTCAGAATTTACAAGACAAACTCGACAGAGCCTTTAAGGTATTAAAGGGACAAGGGACCATCACCGAAATCAACGTGGCCGAAACCATGAAAGAAATTCGGAAAGCCCTACTCGATGCCGACGTAAACTATAAAACCGCCAAAACTTTTACCGACGAGGTGAAGGAGAAAGCCTTGGGTCAGAATGTATTGACGGCAATTTCTCCGGGACAGTTGCTTACCAAAATTATGAACGATGAGCTCACCCGACTGATGGGGGGTGAAGCAGCGGATCTGAATTTAACCAGCAATCCGACAGTAATTCTGATAGCCGGATTGAACGGTGCCGGTAAAACCACATTTTCAGCCAAATTGGCCAACTTCTTAAAAACCCAAAAAGGCAAAAAACCCTTATTAGTGGCCGGAGATGTTTATCGCCCCGCTGCCATTGATCAATTAGAGGTGTTGGGCGAACAAACCGGAGTTGCAGTTTATACCGATCGCAATTCTAATGACCCCATCGGTATTGCCGAAGCGGGTATTACCGAAGCAAAAAAGAATGGAAATAATGTAGTAATCGTCGATACAGCAGGTCGCTTAGCAGTAGATGAAGAAATGATGAATGAGATTGCTGCCGTGAAATCGGCCACCCAACCTCATGAAATTTTATTTGTGGTGGATGCGATGACCGGACAAGATGCGGTGAATACTGCCAAGGCTTTTAACGACCGACTCGATTTTACCGGGGTAGTGCTCACCAAATTAGATGGCGACACGCGTGGTGGAGCAGCACTTTCCATCAAATCGGTAGTAAATAAACCCATCAAATTTATAGGTACCGGTGAAAAGATGGAGGCACTGGATGTGTTCTATCCGGATCGGATGGCTTCTCGTATATTGGGAATGGGTGACGTGGTTTCTCTCGTAGAACGTGCCCAGATGCAGTTCGATGAAAAAGAAGCGGCCGAACTCCAAAAGAAAATCAGAAAAAACAAATTCGACTTCAACGATTTCCTCAATCAAATACAACAAATCAAAAAAATGGGGAATATGAAAGATTTAATGGGGATGATCCCGGGCGTAGGCAAGGCCATTAAAGATGTGGAGATTGATGACAACGCCTTTAAACCGGTGGAAGCCATCATTCGTTCCATGACTCCATTTGAACGTGAAAATCCGGATGCGATCAGCACGAGCCGCCGCACCCGAATTGCCAAAGGCTCGGGGACCAATATCACCGAAGTAAATAAGCTCATCAAACAGTTTGAGGATATGCGGAAAGTGATGAAACAGTTTTCTAACCCTGCCGCTGCCGCCAAAATGATGCGTGGTATGCCTCAAATGCCGTTCGGTAAGAGATAAGCATTCAGAACACAATAAAACCTCAACCATATCAGTTTTATACTGATATGGTTTTTTTATGCTCGTAAAAACCTTTAGTAGTGCCGTCTATGGCATTCAGGCCATCGGTATTACCATTGAAGTAAACATCAGCCCTGGTACCAAATATTATGTGGTAGGCCTACCCGATAATGCAGTAAAAGAAAGTCTGCACAGGGTAGAGAGCGCCATTCAAAGTGCCGGATACCGTATGCCTCGGCAAAAAATTGTGGTCAATCTGGCCCCAGCCGATATCCGAAAGGAAGGTTCGTCTTATGATTTAGCTATCGCGATAGGGATTTTGGCTGCATCGGGACAAATTGATGGAGATCAGTTGAGCGATTATTTAATCATGGGCGAGCTTTCGCTCGATGGTGGGCTGCAAAGTATTAAAGGGGCGTTGCCGATCGCCATACAGGGTCGGCAAGAAAAGTTTAAAGGCCTGTTCCTGCCCCAACAAAATGCCCGGGAAGCAGCAATAGTTAGCGACTTAGTGGTTTACGGCATCAGCGATTTACGTGAGTTGGCCAATTTCTTCAATAACAAATTCGAGCCGAAACGCATCCAAATAGATACCCGACAAGAATTTTTAAACAATATCAATGCTTATGAGAACGATTTTGCAGATGTAAAAGGGCAGGAAAATATCAAAAGAGCCTTGGAAATTGCCGCAGCGGGCGGCCACAATGCCATTCTCATCGGACCACCTGGGGCAGGTAAAACCATGCTTGCCAAACGGCTAGCCACCATTTTACCACCCTTAAACCTATATGAAGCACTGGAAACCACCAAAATTCATTCGGTGGCGGGTAAACTGTCTGCCACCGATGCACTGATGACCACCCGTCCATTCCGTTCACCACACCATACGGTAAGTGATGTGGCCCTGGTGGGTGGGGGTATTAACCCACAGCCTGGAGAAATCTCCTTGGCACACAATGGAGTGCTGTTTCTCGACGAATTACCGGAATTTAAACGGGCAGTTCTGGAAGTGATGCGACAGCCGCTGGAAGAAAGACGGGTTACCATTTCCAGAGCCAAGTTTTCTGTCGATTATCCAGCAAGTTTTATGTTGGTGGCCTCCATGAATCCTTGTCCCTGTGGTTTTTACAATCATCCCGAAAAAGAATGCCTTTGTGCCCCGGGCATAGTACAAAAGTACCTGAGCCGTGTTTCTGGTCCGCTATTAGACCGTATCGATCTGCACGTTGAAGTTACTCCAGTCAATTTCAATGAACTGACATCGGAGAGCCCGGCCGAAAAAAGTGAACATATTCGCAAGCGAGTGATTGATGCAAGAACCATTCAGGAAGAAAGATTCCGTGAAAAAGCGAATGTATATTGCAATGCTCAAATGAGCCCACAAGCCGTAAGGAGTATTTGTAGAATTGATGCGGCCGGACAAACCCTGCTTAAACAGGCCATGGAAAAATTAGGTTTATCTGCCAGAGCTTACGACCGGATTTTGAAAGTAGCCCGTACCATTGCTGATTTGGCCGGCAAAGAAGAAATCGCCATTGAACACCTGGCCGAAGCCATCCATTACCGCAGCCTCGATCGGGAGGGTTGGGCGGGTTAAATATCCGCTTACTCAAAAAGCTAAATGAATCGTAAATTCACTGCATGAAAAAATCAATCATCTTTCTGCTTTTAGCCACTGCAGTGGTTGCCTGTGATGCCCAAACTAAAAAGTCTGCAGCCGGCATACAAAAGGTAAATCTTAATCCGCCAAAAGGCAAAGCCATTGCCGCATTTGCCGAAGGTTGCTTCTGGTGTTCGGAGAAAATTTTTGAATCGATCAATGGGATTGATTCAGTAATTGCGGGTTATGCCGGAGGAAATAAGGCTTACCCTACCTATGAGGAAGTGAGCACCGAAACCACTGGGCATGCCGAGTCGGTATTGGTATATTATCAGCCGCAAAAAATTAGCTATCGCGAATTACTGAAGATATTTTTCACTTCACACGATCCAACTACCAAAGATCAACAAGGACCAGATGTGGGTTCTTCCTACCGCAGTGTTATTTTTTATCGCAACGCCGAAGAAAAACAAAGAGCTGAGCTAGCCATTAAAGAATTAAGCCGAACCGGTCAGTTCAGAAAACCGATCGTAACCGAGTTGAAAGAATTAAAAGAGTTTTGGCGGGCAGAGGAATACCATCAGGATTTCGCAAAAAAGAATCCCAATCAATCTTACATCAGAAATGTATCCAACCCCAGATACGAGCAATTCAAGAAAAATTATAAGTCAAGTCAAAAGAAATAGCTAAGCTGCTTGCTCGTAAAAGAGGTGAGAAACGGTGTGTCGATAAAAATGTAGTTTTGCATCGCATGGATCATTCAATACATATCCTCTCAAACGGTATTCGAATTTTATTAAAACCACACCCATCAGCTATTGCCCATGCTTGCATTTTAATTAATTCAGGTTCGAGGGATGAAGAAGATGGTAAGGACGGCTTAGCACACCTGATAGAACATCTGCTGTTCAAGAAGACAGAAACAAGAAATACTACCCAAATTTTAAACCGTCTTGAACTGGTTGGAGCCGACCTGAATGCTTATACTACCAAAGAATATACTTGCATTCATGCTTCCTTTTTAAACCAATACCTCGAACGTTCACTCGATTTGTTCGAGGACCTTGTTTTTCATTCCTTATTTCCGGAAGAAGAAATACAAAAAGAAAAGGAAGTCATTTTAGATGAAATTGCCTCGTATCTGGACCAACCGGAAGAAGCCATTCAAGATGATTTTGAAGGTTTTTTGTTTGAGGATCATGCCTTGGGAAGGAATATTTTGGGAACCCCGGAAAGTGTAGCGAGTTTAAGCAGAAAGGATATCCTTGATTTCATTAGCTCAAACTATCGAACCGATGAAATGGTGATCGGCATTATTGGTCAGTACGATTTTAACAAGATAATCTCGCTTTGCGAAAAGATTTTTGGAGGCATCCCAGCAAGCAAACCCACAAAAAATCGAGAAAAACCAGGTAGGTATCAATCAAAAATACAGAGGGAATATAAATCTATCCATCAGAGTCATACTGTAATGGGGAATAGAGCTTACAGTATTCACCATGCCGAAAGAGAGGGCCTTTTATTACTGAATAATTTACTGGGCGGCATGGGAATGAGTTCGCGATTAAACCTGGAGATCAGAGAAAAACATGGCATTGCCTACACGATCGAATCGAGCTTTATTCCGTTGAGCGATACGGGAATGTTTTCTATTTACATGGGTACCGATGCCGAAAAAATGGATAAAGCAATCCGCTTAGTTGATAAAGAACTGAAAAAACTCCGGGAGGTAAAAATGGGGTCATTACAGCTGCAACGTGCCAAACAAAAATTCATCGGACAAATAGCCCTGGCTGAAGAAAACTTCCTGAATTTGATCATTTCTCTTTCCAAAAGCCTGCTCGACTATGGCAGTATCGATCCTTTGGAAGTCTTGTTTGAAAAGATCAACCGGGTAAGTGAAGCACAGATCTTGAGCATTGCCAATGAGATTTTTGATCCAAAAGAATTAAGCATCTTGGTGTTTGAACCAGAGGGCAACTAGCTTCAAAATCGTATGTTTGTATTATGAAATTGCCAATTGTTGCCTACGGCGATCCGGTATTAAAGAAAGTTGCCGCCGAAATCACACCCGATTATCCGGAAATCAAAGTACTCATCGACAATATGTTCGAAACCATGTACCATGCACAGGGCGTTGGCTTGGCAGCACCTCAGATAGGTTTATCCATTCGGTTGTTTGTAATTGATGCTTCGCCCTTTGAAGAAGATGACGCCCAATTGAAAGACTTTAAAAAAGTGTTCATCAATGCGGTAATTACCGAAGAAAATGGAGAAAAATGGGCGTTCAATGAGGGTTGTTTGAGTATCCCGGATATACGTGAAGATGTAAGCAGATCAGAAAACCTCACGATCAAATACCAGGATGAAAACTGGAACTGGCACGAAGAAAGCTATCATGGTTTGGCAGCCCGTGTTATTCAACACGAGTACGATCACATTGAAGGAAAACTACTAACTGATAGACTAAGTCCGCTGCGTAAAGCCATGCTTAAAAACAAGCTGGAAGCAATTAGTAAAGGATTGGTGAAGGTAGATTACAAGATGAAGTTTCCGGCTCAGCGTAAAAAGCGTTAATCAATTATTTTTCTTCTTGTCGCCTTGCATGATCTGCTGAATAAAGGCACCCCAGGCAAAAGGATTGAGCAACGGATTGGCATAACGCTGATTAAAGTTTCGGTTGATCATGTTGATGTGACTGTTCCTGAAATTCATGGACTGTAATTCCTGCCCATCTCTTGGTAGCGTTTGCGCCAAACTCACAATGCTTGAATTGGAGACATTTTTTTTAGCAATGGTGAGGTCATCATCCGCAATTTTCATGGTTAAAAATTCTTTTTTGAATTCATCCTCACTAGCCCAAGGATATACCCTCACCATCGGTAAACTCACAATTTCTTGTCTCATTTTAACCAAAACGGTGTATTTATCATCCGGAAGATTTTTAGGGATGGTGAGTGTCTGTTTGCCAAAACCAACTGCACTGAAACTCAGCGTATCGCCTTCGTGAGCTACAAAAGAAAAATATCCCTTATAATTGGCCACATAAGCCGATTTTTTATCAACCGTTTCATTGGTAATGGTCACATAGGGCACAACGACGTTGCTATCGCGATGAATGATGATGCCGGAAAACTGTACCAGCTTGCCCAGTGGTTTTTGGGCAAAAGCCACCGAACTAATCAGGAGGAGTAATATGGTTAACCGAATTTTCATCTATTCGAAAGTAAGTAAAAATGAACCCTGGGTGTGTTAAATAATGTTAATTGAAACGATTCGGCATCACCGCATTCGGATCATTCATGTCGGTCAGGTTAATGGCCTCCACGCCGGTAATTTCTGGAACTGCCTTTTTAATGGCTTCCTCAATCCCCGCTTTTAAGGTCATGATACTCATAGGACAAGATCCGCAAGATCCCAAAAGTTTCAACTTTACAATATAATCCGGGGTAATCTCCTCAATAGAAACATTACCGCCATCTGCTTCCAGATAAGGCCTAATGGTATCTAATGCGGTTTCAACCCTTTGTAATAATTCCATATCTAAAGGTACTAATTTTTAAAGTTTTGGTTTTCAGCATTGTGTATCGCCACCTGTTGTGCTACATGCTGTGCTAATTCAACAAATGCAAGCGACATGGGGTTTTCTGATTCCAAAATAACAGGTTTTCCGGCATCTCCAGCCTCGCTGATACTTTTCACCAATGGAATTTCACCCAAAAACGGCAAACCAAATTCCTGCGCCAATTGTTGGCCGCCACCTGTTCCAAAAATATAATATTTGTTTTGTGGCAGTTCTGCGGGAGTAAAATAAGCCATATTTTCTACTACTCCCAAAACCGGTACATTGATGGCGTTCATCATGAACATCCCTATTCCTTTGCGAGCATCGGCCAGGGCTACTTGTTGAGGAGTAGTTACAATGACTGCCCCTGCAATTGGGTAAGTTTGGGTTAGGGTGATGTGAATATCGCCCGTTCCGGGTGGTAAATCTACCACCAGATAATCCAATTCGCCCCAGTTGGCGTCATTGAATAATTGTTTTACTGCAGTAGAAACCATGGGGCCACGCCAAGGCACCGGCTGGTTGGGGTCTGTAAAAAAACCTATGGAAAGGAGTTTGATACCAAATTTAGTAATGGGTTCTATCTGTGTTTGTCCGTTAGGCAGTTCGGTAGCTTTTGGGCGGGCACCTTCTAAACCAAACATAATTGGAATAGAAGGACCATAAATATCGGCATCTATTAAACCCACACTGGCTCCGGTTTGGGCCAGGCCCAAGGCCAGGTTTACGGCAACCGTCGATTTCCCAACACCCCCCTTGCCACTGGCTACCGCGATGATATTTTTTACGTTAGGCAAAGGTTGGTTCGCCTGCGTGGTAACCCTGGAAGTCATGTTGATGTCCACCTCAAGCTCCTTGCTTACAAAATGAGTAATGGCATTTCGGCAGGCATTTTCGATCATCGATTTTAAAGGACAGGCCGGCGTAGTTAACACCACAGAAAAGCTGAGTTTATTACCGTCTATCTGTATATCCTCAATCATGTTCAAAGTAACCAGATCTTTTTTCAAATCCGGGTCCTCCACATGGCTGAGGGCTTTTAAAACCTGTTCCTTGCTAATCATTGGATGTTCCGTCTAATTTTATCAAAAATACCATTCTATTGGGGCTTCGGGTTTTTTTATGAGGCTTTTTACAGATATTTGACGGGGAATAGAGAATTATCAATCGCCATTATGCTGCAAAAAATACATCAATTTTATATGCAACATCGGGAACGCATTCAATGGTATGCCCGTAGAACAGCCTGGGTAGCGATTTTGATCGCCTTGTTGTCTTTAGTGGCCGCTATTCTCGTTTACAGCCAAAGGGAAGCCATCTTACAAAGTGTCATCAAAAAAGCGATAGGTAAAGCTAAGAATGATTATCAGATCGATTTAAAAATTGAACAAGCCCGTTTTTCGGGATTTAGAACGCTTGCTATCGAACGCATCAGTGCAATTCCAGAAAATCGCGATAGCCTTTTATTGATCGAAAAAATGGAGGTCAGCGTGCAGATATTCCCACTTTTATTGGGGAAGGTAAAGCTGGCAGAGTTAAATATGGAGCGTGGTTTCCTCCAATTGGTAAAAAAGGACAGTCTGAGAAATTATGACTTCCTTTTCCGAAAGAAAAAAAATACCGGTCAAAAAAATCAGTTGGATTTGGCGGGCTTGGGGAACAGGTTGTTAAATACCGTGTTCTACAAGATTCCGGAAGACCTGGATGTGAAAAATTTTGACCTGAAATGGGTGGAAGATACCACCAGTCTGAATTTTAAACTAAAAAAGGTATTGATTGATGATGGAGAGGTCTCCTCTACTATTTTGGTAAATAAGAATGAGGCTACTTGGCATTTGGATGGCGAGGTGGTGCCCGATGACCGGCAATTGGATTTAGATATTTATGCCGACGGGGGAAAGGTTGAATTACCTTACCTGGAAAAAAAATGGGGGCTTAAACTCCATTTCGATCGATTAAGTACCCGAATGGAAGACGTGAGCTATTTTGCGGGTAAATTGAAGATCAATGGCTATTGGTCTGCTAAAAATTTACTGATCAAACATCCAAAAATAGCCGCCAAGGAGGTGCTGGTGCCCGATGCATATTTAGATGCCCGAATGGTAGTTGGGGAAAATTACATGGAATTGGATGAAGCTTCTGTGATCCATTTGAAGGAAATTGAAATGAATCCCTTTCTGCGGTATACCCTCAAGCCGCATAAAATTTATGAATTGGGTTTACATACCGATGAGCTGCCTGCACAAGCTGTTTTTAACTCTTTCCCTTCGGGTCTGTTCGAAACACTTGAAGGTATCCGTGTACAAGGAAAACTGCAGTATGATTTAGATTTTTACCTAGATGAAACCAAACCAGAAGAGGTAAAATTTAGCTCTGAGCTTCGTCAGGAAGATTTCAAGATCCTGAAGTTCGGGAAAACGAATCTCAGCAAAATCAATGGCGATTTTATTTATACACCCTATGAATATGGGAAACCGATGCGTGATCTGCTAATTGGAAGTTCAAATCCAAATTTTGTACCGCTCGATCAAATTTCCCCCTTCTTAAAAAACGCGGTACTTACAGCCGAGGATCCTTCTTTTTTTGGTCATCGGGGTTTTGTAGAAGAAGCGATTCGAAAATCAATCGCAACTAATTTCAAACGCAAGGCATTTAAAAGGGGCGCCAGCACTATTTCCATGCAGCTGGTTAAAAATGTATACCTCAGCCGTCAAAAAACTTTGGCCCGTAAAATAGAGGAAATGCTGATCGTTTGGCTGATTGAGCATAACAGGCTCTCCTCCAAAAGCCGGATGTTCGAGGTTTATCTCAACTTAATAGAATGGGGACCCAATGTATACGGCATTGCTGAGGCAGCCCGTCATTACTTTGACAAACATCCCTCCGAGTTAAATCTGGGAGAGAGTATTTATTTAGCAAGTATTGTTCCGAGGCCTAAATCTTCCCTTTACTTTTTTGAATATCAGGGAAATTTGAGAGCCAGTATGTTGGGTTATTTTAACAGCATTGGGGGCTTGATGGCTCGTCGCGGATTGGCTCCCGCCGACAGTACCGGCTATGGGTTTTATGATGTTCGGTTAAAAGAGGATTTGAGATACCTACTTGCCAGACCTGATTCGTTGATGCTCGACAGCCTGATGGAGGGTAACAATTCGGATCTTGGAGAGCTTTTGATGGAGCCGCTCATCAAAAAAAGCAAGGCAGACAGCATGGCATTGCATCAGCCAAAAAAAATCAAATTCATTCCATAAATGCATATTAAAATCGACGATAAAACATTCGAACCCTACCTCCTGCAGCCCAAAATTGAAGCCCGGATTGCAGCAATTGCGCAGCAAATCGAAATCGATTATAAAGACAAGCAACCTGTATTTTTAGGGGTCTTGAGCGGGAGTTTCTTTTTCATGGCCGATTTATTGAAACAAACAGCGATGAATGCAGAAATTAGTTTTGTAAAACTGGCCTCATATGAAGGAGAAAGAAGCAGCGGAAAATTGAAGGTACAACTCGGCATTCATACCGATTTAAAGAATCGAGATGTAATAATTGTAGAAGACATAGTAGATACCGGACACACCCTGAAATGCTTGTTGGATCTGATCTATCAAGAAAAACCCGCTTCGGTACGAGTTTGCAGCTTGCTTTACAAACCAGCCGCCTGTCAGGTTCAATTCGATGAGCTGCAATACATCGGGTTTGAGATACCGAATGAGTTTGTGTTAGGATATGGCCTCGATTACAATGCTAAGGGACGAAATCTACGCGATATTTATCGGCTGGCGTCCATTTAGGATTTTTTTAGCAATTTTGTAAGCTGTATGACTAAATTGACACTCCACAAGGAAGGAACCACTACCATTGCCTTGACCATTCTTTTTATTTTTCTGCTCAATGCATTGGTACAATTTTTCCTACCTGAATATACTTGGCTGCGCTGGCTGATTTATATGCTCTCAGCCGGATTATTTTACATCGTGATCCAGTTTTTCCGCAATCCGATTTTTGAAACTGTTAAAGGAGAAAATCTGGTGATCTGCCCTGCCGATGGTAAGGTGGTAGTGATTGAAGAAACGGAGGAAACAGAGTTTTTGAAAGATAAACGTTTGCAAATTTCCGTTTTCATGTCGCCGTTTAATGTGCATGTGAACCGCAATCCTATTGGCGGATTGGTGAAATATTTTAAGTATCACCCAGGTAAGTACCTGGTAGCCTGGGATCCGAAATCATCTACAGAAAATGAAAGAACAACGGTGGTAGTAGAAAATAAAGCCGGCATTCCGGTGCTTTTTCGTCAAATTGCAGGCGCACTGGCTCGCCGGATTGTATGGTACCTGAAAGAAGGGGATACCGTAAAACAAAGTGAGGAGTTCGGTTTTATCAAATTTGGGTCGAGGGTAGATGTTTTCTTACCTTTGGGTACCGATATCAAAGTTCAACTCGGAGAGGTAGTTAAAGGTGGTAAAACCATATTAGCAGAATTAAAAACTAAATAATAAATATCATCATGAAAAAATTATTATTCGTACTGGCATTCGCTGCTTCAGTAGCAACTGTATCAGCTCAAACTCAGGAGCCTGCACAAGAACCTAAAAAAGAAGCTTGCTGCAAAAAAATGGCCGAGCGAAAAGAAGGTCAAAAAATGAAGTGTAGCAAAGATTGTGCTATGCCATGCTGTAAGAAAAAAGCTAAAAAATCAGCATAAACTAAAATCAATGATAACAAAGCCTTCTGAAAATCCAGGGGGCTTTGTTGTAGGTATTCAATCCAAATTGATTACTTTTACATGTAAATATCGAGTGCCTGATAAGATACTTTAAGCGCTCAAGTAACGTTCTATAGTTTAAGTTGTTTAAGTAAAATCAAAATAAAAAATGAAAAGAACCATTTTAGTATTCGCATTGGCTGCATCGGTATTGGCAGTGACTGCACAAGCTCAGGAACCTAAACAAGAGGTAAAAAAAGAAGCCTGCTGCAAAAAAGAAGGTGAAAAAGCTGGCTGTGAAAAAGATTCTAAAAAAGCCTGCTGCCAGAAAAAAATGGCCGATGCTAAAAAGAAAAAAGCATAAGGTTTTAAATCATCCAAAAAAGCCTCTCCGAATTGGAGAGGCTTTTTTATACCAATTGTTTCAATGCTATTTCAAAGGCTCGTTCAGAGAGTCTTATTTTATCTGGTGATAGCTGATGTGTTTTCTGCAATGCATTTTTAATAATTTGAGAAGCATCATTGAAGATGGCCGCATCGCTCATTTCCACATTCTTACCCATCAGGTAGGCAAAAACCCTGGCCATGCCGCAATTTGAAATAAAATCGGGGATAACTGCTACTTGCTGATCGGCATACTCCATAGTCGGACCAAAAAATATCTCCGGATCGGCAAAAGGCACATTGGCGCCGCAAGCAATTACTTCTAAGCCAGAACTTGCCATTTGTTGCACCTGCTCACGATTCACCAAACGAGAAGCGGCAGCGGGAACAAAAATTTCTGCACCCGTTTGCCAAATTTGATGATTGATTTGTTCAAAAGGAATGAGATTGGCTGCCACCAGCGTATTCCCCTCTCTGTTTAAGAATAAAGCACGAATTTCTTCGAAAGTAAATACATCTGGATTTAATAATCCTCCCACACGATCAATGATCCCCACTACCTTTACACCTTGCTGAGCCAGGTAAAAAGCGGCAGCGGCACCTACATTTCCCCAGCCTTGTATAATGGCTTTCTTGCCTTTGATCTCTCCGCCATAAATAGAATAAAAATGCCTGATCGATTCAGAAACACCATAACCGGTAATCATATCGGCCACTACATATTTTCTTGTAACATCGGGCGAAAAAGAAGCATCTTCCAACACCTTCGACACGCCATAACGCAATTGACCTATTTGGTGTATCCGCTCATTTTCACGAGCTGCGTAGTGTCCATTAATCACTCCCTCCTGCGGATGCCACAAACCATAATTTTCTGTAATTGGGATCACCTCATGTATCTCATCCACATTTAAATCGCCACCGGTACCGTAATAGTTTTTCAGCAAAGGAATAACTGCCTTGTACCAGCGCTCCAGTACTCCCCTTTTACGTGGATCAGCCGGATCGAAATTGATGCCCGATTTGGCCCCGCCAATAGCCGGACCCGAAACGGTAAACTTCACTTCCATGGTTTTTGCCAACGATTCTACCTCTCGTTTGTCCAGTCCTTTACGCATTCGGGTACCGCCACCGGCAGCACCGCCTCTTAACGAATTAATGACCACCCAGCCTTCGGCTTCCGTTTCAGCGTCTTTCCATTCGAAAACTACTTCTGGACGTTTTTCTTCAAATTGTTTTAGCAGGTTTTTCATGTGGAATTTGATTAAACAAAAAAGCCTCCCCAAATAATCGGAGAGGCTTTTTGTAGATATTTAGAATTAAACTCTTTTAGTTTTGATACGAGCTGCTTTACCGGTTAAAGCTCTCATGTAGAACAACTTCGCTCTACGAACTTTACCATAGCTCACTACGTCAATTTTCTCAATGTTTGGAGAATTGATCGGGAAAATACGCTCCACACCAACACCGTTAGACATTTTACGAACTGTAAAAGTTTCGTTTGCCCCTACGCTATTACGCTGAATTACAACGCCTTGGTAGATTTGCACACGCTCTTTGTTTCCTTCGCGAATTTTATAATGTACAGCAACGGTATCACCTGCCTTAAATGCAGGAATTGAATTTCTAACGATTGCCTGTTCTTCTACAAATTTTACTAAATCCATGATTTTAAGCTCTTAACACGATTTTTGAGCCTGCAAAAATCGGACTGCAATTTTAGGCAATAATTTCGAATATAAAAAGGACTTTTAAAAATTTTCCACATTTTGTGCCTAAAGGTGCTTGTACTCCTGTAAAAGCTCACTGATGTGTTTACATTTTACCTGCACATTTTGCAAGCCACCTGGTCTAACCCCGAAAATCTGCTCCAATTGCAACATTTTCTGATACGGAATATCACGGCTTTCCTCTGCCCTGATACTCCGGTAATTAAAAAAAGTGTTGGGAGAAATATTCAGCACCATAGGAATTATTTTCAGTGCTTTTTTATAATCCTTCATCGGCAAATTTGCCAACATTTCATTAATACAATACTTGTACATAAGTTAAATTTTATAGATTTAAAGAAAAATTTGTATATTTTATCAAAATATTGAGCACTTTAAAATTAGTTTAGTAATTATTACGAATAAAAATAAGCATTACAATTAATATATTCTACTTTATACTTAAATTTTTATGTACCTAAAAGAAACCGTAGATAAACTATTAAAAAAACACAACCGATCGCTGAGTTGGTTGGCTTCCGAAATGGGAAAGTCATTCGACGGGCTGAAGCTTAGCTTGGTGAAAGGTTCTATCAAATATCAGGACCTGATCCTGCTTTCGAGAAAATTACAAGTACATCCCGGAGAACTCTTTGAAAGTGATCATACCGGCTATTCGCCGGAGGAATGGAGAAATGTATTACAAGAGGGAGAAGTGCAATACAACAATGTTAAAAAAGAATTATTTTCTTGTAAAGAATTGAATGAAGCACTCAGGAATCAACTGAAAGATAAAGAGCGGATCATTGAATTGCTGAATCAAGATAAACCTTGAACAACGAGGTATTAATCGCTCAATAAATCGGGACGACGGGTACGGGTACGCTCCAATGCTTGTTCGTGCCGCCATTCATCAATTGCTTTTTGATTGCCACTTAGCAAAATATCCGGCACCGAATGGCCCTTCCATTCAGCAGGTCGGGTGTAAACAGGGGCATCCAATAAATCGTCTTGAAAAGAATCAGAAAGTGCAGAGGTTTCATCAGATAAAACACCGGGTATCAGACGAACGACTGCATCAACCAATACCGCAGCAGGCAATTCTCCCCCCGAAAGCACATAGTCACCAATAGATATTTCCCGGGTAACATAAATATCTCTGATGCGCTGGTCGATACCCTTATAATGACCGCATAAAATGAGGATATTTTGATGGGAGACGAGGTGATTGGCGATTGGCTGATTTAACCGCTCCCCATCGGGGCTCATAAAAATAATTTCGTCGTAATGGCGCTCTTTTTTAAGGGCTTCAATACAATTGGCAAAGGGTTGAATGGTCATCACCATGCCACTGCCGCCACCGTACGGATAATCATCCACGCTTTTGTGCTTATTATCTGCATAATCACGCAGGTTGTGCACATGAATCTCGGCCAGCCCCTTCTGTTGTGCCCGCTGTAAGATTGAATGGGCGAAAGGGCCTTCGAGCAAGCCGGGTAAAACAGTGACGATATCGAAACGCATGGCCAAATTTACACTTTAATCTTCCACTTCGAGTTCAAAAATATCTTCTACCGGCTTATCGAAATAACGAGCAAATTTAAGTGCCAATACAGTTGAAGGCACGTATTTACCCGATTCAATGGTATTGATAGTTTGACGGCTCACGCCGATGGCATCCGCCAGCTCGGCCTGAGTAATGTTCTTGATGGCACGTTGCACTTTGATGGTGTTTTTCATAGTTTAATCTTGGTTTTGGATGTAAATCATCGCCCTGAAACGAATGATGAATAATAACAACACACTGAACATATTGTAAACCATGATATCAAAAAAAGCAGTATTGTGTACCATCAGGATCTGCAGAATTAATACCGCATAATTTAAATAAACTGCGAACTGTAAAGATTCTAAACGCAGCTTGGAAATCCACTCATCTTCTATCTTTTCTTTTGAAAAAGCGATAAACAATAGGCTGATAATGAGCCCAACACTTGCTATTTCATCGGTAAAATTCAGGGTATCACTATCAAACAAGCTTTTTTGAATAACCATATCGAATTCTAAAAAACTAAATCGAAAATCAGCATACATACAAGCTAAACCTAATACCAAGGAAGGAATAAAGATCATCCAACCAATACGACGATAGTGGTGTGGAAATAAGAATTTATTTTTCATAATTGTCAACTTTATTTTAACAAATGTAAAACATAATTGACATTATGTACAAATTTTTTTACGAATTAAGGTACAAATCAATTAAACCATCGGGTAAGCTGACATGCAAAACAGCCCGCTCTACGTCAATTTCTTTAATAAAATCATCATTGAGCGGGAAAAGGATTTCGTGGAATTGATGCGATACCACCGCCACATATTGCTGTGGATATTCATGTATCTCAACAATCTCACCCAATTCGCCACGCTGCTCGTCCAAAACCATAAAGCCCTTGAGGTCGGTAATTAAAAATTCATCGGGATCTCTTTGTGGTTTTTTTGCATTGGGTAAGTACAGTTTTTTTCGGACCAGTTTTTCGGCCTTCTCAATCACATCCACATCTTCGAAATAAATATTGGCAGTCTGGTTGGGCTGAAATGCACATTCGCTCACGAAATAGGGTACCAGCTTCCCGTTCATCTCGAGAAAAACGGTGTCCAGATCCAGGTCTTGAGGGTTAGGGTACTCAAAAAATACCTGCACTTCACCCTTCAGACCTTTGGTCTTGGTAATATAACCGACATAAAAGCTATCCTCTATTTTCAACTGATCTTTAAACAAAAATGTCATCCCAAAGATAGCTCCAGGATGACACTTAATTATCGTTTGCTCAAGAATTACTCAGCAGCAGCTTCGTCAGCAGCGCCTTCTTCGGCAGCTGGAGCCTCCTCTGCAGCAGGGGTCTCTTCAACAGAAGCCTCTTCAGCTACGGGTGCTTCGGCGCTAGCCTCAGTAACGGTTTCTTCGGTAGCAGCTTCTGCTACTACTTCAGCACCTTCTTCGGTAGCTGGCGCTTCTTCAGCCGCTGGTTCTTCAACCTCGGCAGGAGCAGCATACTTGGCTTCGATAGCCGCAGCTTTTGCTTCTTTGCGTTTAGCTTCAGCAGCAAGTGCTTCTTTCTTCGCTTTATCTTTATTTTGAGTCAAATTATCAACCTTACCGGTGATTTTCGCCTCTTTAGCGCTCAACCATGCAGCGAATTTCTCTTCCGCTTGCTCAGGGGTTAAAGCACCTTTTTTAACGCCACCCTGTAAGTGTTTTTTGTACAAAATACCTTTGTACGACAGGATAGCACGACAAGTATCTGTAGGCTGGGCACCTTTGTTCATCCAGTCTAAAGCTTTGTCGAAATTTAAGTCGATGGTTGCCGGGTTGGTGTTAGGGTTGTAAGAACCAATCCGCTCAATGAATTTACCGTCTCTCGGAGCACGTGAATCCGCCACCACTACGTGATAAAAAGGTCTTCCCTTTTTACCGAATCTTTGCAATCTGATTTTAGTTGCCATGTTTTAATTTAATTTATGTATTCAACATATTTCCCGGAGTCTCCTACTGCGGGGCTGCAAAGATAGCAATTAATCAGAATTAAAAAACAGAAAATGAAGGTTTTACCTCCCGGGATAAAAGGAAAAGCCTTATAGAGAAAGTATTTCTACGATCTTGAGCAGATTAGGATTTACTTCGGCAATGTGCTTAATGGCCTTTTTGAATGGAGTAAAGTGGATATTGTTATTGATTAAACCCACCATTTCTCCTTTTCTTCCTTCCAGTAGGGCCTCTACTGCAGCTACTCCCACCCGGCTGGCTAAAACACGGTCCATACACGATGGGCTGCCACCGCGTTGCATGTGGCCCAAAATGGAAACCCGGGTATCGATATTAGGGAACTTTTCTTTCACTGCATCGGCTACCTGCATGGCGCCCACATCATCTCCCTCTGCAACAATGATAATTTTAGAGGATTTATCTTTACGTCCGTACTCTAATCGCTCCAAAAGATGAGGCAAATCTGTTTTAGTTTCGGGGATCAAGATGGCCTCTGCACCCGACCCGATTCCGCTTCGCAACGCAATTAAGCCAGAATCGCGGCCCATTACTTCTACAATAAATAAACGGTCGTGTGATTCGGCGGTGTCGCGAATCTTATCTACCGCATCTACTACTGTATTGAGGGCAGTATCATAACCAATGGTATAATCTGTACCCACTAAATCGTTATCGATGGTACCAGGTAAACCCATAATGGGCACATCAAACTCATCAATGAAAATACTGGCACCCGTAAAGGTACCATCGCCACCCACACCAATGAGCGCATCAATCTGATGCTTTTTTACTTGTTCGTATGCTTTTTTACGGCCTTCGGGGGTTCTAAACTCGGCACTGCGGGCAGTCTTTAAAATAGTTCCTCCTCGCTGTATGATGTTGGCCACCGATTTACGGTCCATCGGGATGATCTCTCCATTAATTAAACCCTCATAGCCCCGCATTATTCCCACTACTTCCAGATTATGATACAAGCCACAACGCACCACTGCACGAATGGCGGCATTCATTCCTGGTGAATCGCCCCCAGAGGTAAACACTCCGATTTTTTTGATGGCACTCATGCTTATTGTTCTTTTGACACTAACTTTCCGCTATCTAAAAAACGGATATAATTGTTAATATCCAAATTAAATGCTTCCGCTGGCACCAATTGTTTACCATCTGCGTTCACAATAACATAGTAGGGCTGCGAATTGGTTTTAAAAGTAGAAGCCTGAAAATCACTCCATTTTTGACCTATGGTCCGGATTTTTTTTCCACTGAAGCTTGAAACGTATTGTTCTGATTCGGCTAGCTCAGTTTTATCATCCACATAAAGTGAAATCAATACATAATCTTCTTTCAGACGTTTCAATACCTGAGGATCCGCCCAAACGCTTGCCTCCATTTTTCGGCAATTGGTACAACTCCAGCCGGTAAAATCGAGCAAAACAGGTTTATTTTGCTGTTTGGCATAGGCTAACCCTTCTTCATAATCGTAAAAAGCATCTAAACCATAAGGAGCATGGAACAAATTGGCGTACTTTTTATTTTGGTTGCTTTTTTCTGTTGAAGTAGCGCCCGAAAAGTTGGTCAAATCAAAATCCTGAGTAGTTTGTGGTGGCAGCCAGGCATTGATACTTTTAAGAGGTGCGCCCCACAATCCTGGGATCATGTAAATAGTGAACCCCCAAACCAGCATGGCAAAGCATAAACGTGGCAGGGAAATAAAGCCGAGTTCGCTATCGTGAGACAATTTGATCTTGCCTAAGAGGTACATTCCCCAGAAAGCAAAAATCACGATCCAAATGATCAGGAAAATATCTCGATCTAATACTCCCCAATGATAAGCCAAATCAACATTTGATAAAAACTTAAATGCCAGGGCCAATTCGAGGAAACCAAGTGAAACTTTTACAGTGTTTAACCAGCCGCCCGATTTTGGCATTTCCTTTAACCAGGATGGGAAGATGGCAAAAAGTGTAAACGGAATAGCCAAGGCAGCCGAGAAACCAAACATACCCATTGCTGGACCAAGGTAAGTCCCATTTGAAACGGCATCTACCAATAGGGTGCCAATAATGGGGCCTGTGCAGGAGAAAGAGACCAGTGCCAAAGTAAAGGCCATGAAAAACAATCCGATCAAGCCGCTTCGGTTAGATTGAGCATCCATTTTATTGACCAGCGCACTTGGTAAAGTGATCTCGAAAGCTCCTAAAAACGAAATGGCAAAAACCACCAGCAGGGCGAAAAACAACAAATTAAAGGTGGCGCTGCTGGCTGCTTCATTGAGTGCTGAAGTACCAAATAGCAAGGTAATGGCTAAACCAAGCGCCACATAGATTAAAATAATTGATAATCCATAGAAGATGGCACTTTGAATACCCTTAGATCTTGAACCAGATTTCTTGGTAAAATAAGAAACCGTGAGGGGAATCATGGGATAGATACAAGGCATGAAGAACGCCGCCAAACCTCCTAAAAACCCAGCAATAAAGATAGACCAAAGAGAAGCATTGCTACTTTTAGATTGGTTGGCATCAAGCACTGCTGGCTTTATTTGAGTTTGAGTGCTGGTATCGCTGCCGGCATTTTCTGAAACGATTCCAGCATCTTGCAGCTTGTTGGTATCTACGGCAATGGAAAATTCTACTTCGGTGGGTGGCAAACACTTTTTATCGTTACAAACCATGAACTCCAAAACTCCATTGATGGTGGTTTGGGGAGTTTTAAGCTTGACTTTTTGCGTAAAAGTAACCGCATCCTGATGCCAGGCGATCTGCATTCCAAAATTAGGATCAAAAGCGTTTACTGCTTTCGGGCTTTCGCTCACTTTTCCGATCAATTCATAATCGGCCGAAGGGCTAAACTTAAAAGAGGTGGGGATGGGGCCACCGTCTTCAATAAATTGAGAATACACATGCCAGCCCTTATCAATCTTGGCTTTGATCAGGAGGTTTACTTCCGTATCGGAAAGTTTTTGGGCAGTAAAGGACCATTTTACAGGCTCTTCAATCTGAGCAAAAAGTGTCAAACTCTGTAGTAGCAGTAAAAACGTAAGGAGTTTCTTCATTGTATATCAGTCTGTAATAAATGTTATTTCTTTAAATCCAAATTCTCGATCATCTCCGTTAATATTCACGCAGAGCGACCCGCTGGGACTAATTCCGGTAATTCTTCCGGACTTTATTTCACCATTAACCCCAAAGTTAGCTTTCTCTTGAAAGCGGTAGAGTGCTTGGAGATAATCACGATGAAGGGTTTCGTTTTTTCCGGCTTTAAGCGCCAGGTAACGGACTTCAACTGCTTTGCAAAGGTCGGCTAATAGCAGATTTAAATCACAATCTGTTTGTAAAATCTTTTTGATAGAAGTGGCCGTGGGAAGATTACTCGGAAAAATAAGCTGATTGACATTTAGTCCGATACCAATAATGGCGTGTTTCCAACTGTTGCCCTGTAGGATATTCTCAATGAGCACACCTGCAATTTTTTGATCTCCAAAAAGGATATCGTTGGGCCATTTGATTTTTAATTCTGGGCCCAAAATGGGATTTAAAACATCCCAGAGTGCTAAACTGATAGCCTTATTCAAATCGAACTGCTGATGAATTCTGATGAATTTGGGGTTCAAGAGGATACTAAAGGTCAGATTCAGACCGGCCTCAGAGAACCAGGCATTGCCCATCTGCCCTCTTCCGGCAAACTGATCATCTGCCATAATTACAGTACCTTCCGGAAGTGGCTCGGATTTTGACAATAAGTCTTTAAGATAGGAGTTGGTGGAGGCTACAGCAGAAAGTTTAACCAAATTTTGACCGACAAATAATCTTAGAAAATTGTTATTTTGCAATGGGTAAAGCCTCCTACTTAGCATATCCAAAACTAAATTTTTTTAATGGTAAAAAATAAAGCTGTCCAAGAGTCCACCCGAATTTCGGAAATTGTGATCCATGGAATTCAGGAAAAGAAGGGAAATGAAATTGTTCGCTTAGATCTCAGAAATATTCACAGTTCGGTAGCCGATTATTACGTAGTTTGCCACGCAACATCTTCTACACAAGTAAAAGCAATTGCTCAAAGTGTGGAAGAGGAAGTATATAAAGCATTTAAACTCGATCCTTGGAGAAAAGAGGGTTTACAGCACGGTGAATGGGTTTTATTAGATTATGTGGATGTGGTAGTTCATATTTTTAAAACAGAGAAAAGAGCTTATTACGGCATAGAAGAGCTTTGGGGCGATGCCGAAATTCAGGCCTACCAGAGTGCCTAATCCCCTTAATTTTAATCAGACTGCAACAATTGATAATGAAAGAAAATAAATCTAGTTCCCCCAGATCGATGAAGAAAATTCCAGGAAAGAAAATCGTTCCTAAGCCACCCAAATTTAATATCATGTGGCTTTATGCAGCAATTATTCTGGGGCTTTTTGTGGTTCAGTATTTATTCAGCGGGAGTACTGCCAAACAGATATCCTATCAGAAATTTGAAAACGAGTTGTTAAGACCTCGTGATGTAGAGAAACTGGTAGCCTATAAAAATCAAGACTTATTGACGGTAGAGGTATATATCAAAAAAGATCGCCTCAACCAGCCTAAATACGCTGAATTTAAAGAAAAAAGCACCTTTGCAAGTTCTGCCGCCAATAGTCCTCAATACTATTTTACGGAAGGATCTGATGCCAGTTTACAGGCCAAACTGAGAGAAGCAGAAAAAGATTTGCCTGCCCAGCAACGTACGCCACTCATTTTCGAATCGAGAGAGAGTCCTTGGGCTGGCTGGTTCATGTCGTTTATTCTACCTGTACTCTTGTTGATTGGTTTTTGGGTGTTCATTATGCGCAGAATGGGTGGTGGTGCCGGGGGTGGTGCCGGGGGCCAAATTTTCAATATCGGTAAATCGAAAGCTACCCTGTTTGACAAAGAATCACAGGTAAACATCACTTTTAACGATGTAGCCGGATTAGAAGAAGCGAAACAAGAAGTGATGGAAATTGTAGATTTTCTTCGCAATCCTAAAAAATACACAAATCTGGGTGGTAAAATTCCTAAGGGTGCCCTATTGGTGGGTTCACCCGGAACCGGAAAAACCCTGATGGCCAAAGCCGTAGCCGGTGAGGCTCAAGTTCCTTTCTTCTCCCTGTCGGGTTCTGATTTTGTGGAAATGTTTGTAGGGGTAGGTGCTTCGAGGGTAAGAGACTTATTTAAACAAGCCAAAGACAAGGCGCCTTGTATCATTTTTATTGATGAGATTGATGCGATTGGCCGTGCCCGCGGTAAAAACAACATCATGGGTGGCAACGATGAACGTGAAAACACCCTCAACCAATTACTGGTAGAAATGGATGGTTTCGGAACCGATTCAGGTATCATCATCTTGGCAGCTACCAACCGACCCGATGTACTGGACAGTGCGCTGTTACGTCCGGGGCGTTTCGATCGTCAGATCTCCATTGATAAACCAGATTTAAAAGGCCGTGAACAGATCTTTAAAGTGCACCTAAAGCCACTTAAACTGGCCAAAGAAGTAGATCCTAAAAAATTATCGGCCCAAACCCCTGGTTTTGCCGGTGCCGAAATTGCAAATGTTTGTAATGAAGCAGCCCTGATCGCAGCCCGTAGAGATAAAGAAGCGGTAGACATGCAAGATTTTCAGGATGCCATCGACCGGGTAATTGGTGGCTTAGAAAAGAAAAATAAAATCATCTCTCCCGAAGAAAAACGAATTGTTGCCTATCATGAGGCCGGACACGCCATTGCTGGCTGGTTCCTGGAACATGCCGACCCATTGGTGAAGGTTTCTATCGTACCTCGTGGAGTAGCCGCTTTAGGTTATGCACAATACTTGCCTAAAGAACAGTTTTTGTACACCACCGAGCAACTTACAGATGGCATGTGTATGACCATGGGCGGACGCGTAGCAGAGGATATCGTGTTTGGTAAGATTTCGACAGGCGCACAAAACGACCTGGAGCGCATTACCAAATTGTCTTATGCCATGGTGACCATTTATGGTATGAACGGTAAAGTGGGTAATGTATCTTTTAACGATACCCAGGGTGAATACCAGTTTAATAAGCCTTATTCGGATAAAACCGCCGAATTGATTGATGAGGAAGTTAGGAACTTGATACAATCGGTGTATGATAAAACCAAGACGCTCTTAACTGAAAAGCGGGAAGGTTTAGAAAAATTGGCTCAAAAACTATTGGAAAAAGAGATTTTGTTCCAAAGCGATTTGGAAGAAATTCTGGGTAAGCGTCCATTCGAGCACCGCACCACCTACGATGAGTTTGTGAATGGAGAAGCTGAAGAGGGCAAAAAAACAAGCAAACCTCGTAAGAAAAAAGAAGTAGAACACGAAGGTGTGGTTGATCATAACATCGATTTGCCCGAAAACCGTTCATCTCAAGATTAATTACAATTACCGGGCAAATAAACGACCGGAATTGAATAAGACATGAAAGAGACTACCGCAAAGGAGAGAATGCTGAAGAAGATCCGCAAGGCCTTGCTGGATAAAAGGGATAATCCATATCCCAACCTGGAAGATGCTCCCCTTTATCACCAAAACGAGGAGTTTCTGGAAGTGTTGTTTGCCGAACAGTTGACTGCCGTTGCTGGAAATTTCTTGTATTGCGAAGACGATTTTCAGTTTATTGAAAATTTAATTGAATTGGCGGAAGACAGAAAGTGGCGTAAAATTTACTGTTGGGAGCCCAAACTGCAGGAAATGCTCACACATTTCGAATATCCCTTCATTGGCAACGACCAGGATTTCCTGAATGCCGAAGTGGGCATTACCCTTTGTGAAGCCCTCATTGCCCGAAATGGCAGCATCTTGGTTTCAAATGCCGAGGCCGCAGGCCGAAGGCTAAGCATTTACCCAGATACCCACATTGTTTTAGCCTTTACTTCACAATTGGTTTTAGACCTAAAAGATGGATTTAGCCGTTTAAAAGAAAAATATGGCAACCGGCTTCCATCCATGATCACTACCATTACCGGGCCCAGCCGTACGGCTGATATTGAAAAAACACTCGTTCTGGGTGCGCATGGTCCAAAAGAACTATTTGTCTTTTTAATTGATGATTTAGCAAGCTGATTTTGATATTTTACTAAATTTATTAGTAAATTAGGGCTGTGTCACACATCGAAAATCCAGATTTTTTTAAAGGACGTGGAGCTCAGGTTAACACGCACAATCAATTTCTGAAAAGGAAATATGTGGTGAAGTACACAGAAGGGATCGATGAGAATTTGATCGAGGATAGCAAAACACAGATTTTCGAAGAGTACCCGAAAAGCATCGTCAGCGAATCCAAAAGCCCAGATATTCCAAGCCCTTACTCCATTAATCCTTACCAAGGATGTGAACATGGCTGCCTATACTGTTACGCACGAAATTCTCATGAATATTACGGATTTAGTGCCGGCTTAGATTTTGAGCGGAAAATCATGGTGAAGCGCAATGCCGCTATACTTTTAGAAGCATTTTTAAACAAGAAAAATTACCAGCCGCAAACCATTTTAATGTCTGGGAACACCGATTGTTACCAGCCGCAAGAACGAAAGTTAAAAATAACCCGTTCGCTTTTAGAAGTATTCTTAAAATACCGACACCCAGTTAGCATCATCAGTAAAAACACACTGATGGAAAGAGACCTGGATTTACTCTCCGAATTAGCTTCGATGGATCTAGTACATGTTTCGCTGAGCATCACCACACAAAATGAAGAATTGCGACGCAAGCTGGAACCACGAACCGTAACTGCTAAAAGCCGGTTTATACTAATGGAAAAGCTGGCCATGGCAAATGTGCCGGTGCGCTTGATGATGGCGCCCATTATCCCGGGACTTACCGATTCGGAGATACCCAACATGATCAAAACCGCAGCCAATGCCGGCGCCAGCGATGCTGCCTTTACCATTGTACGTTTAAATGGAGCAATTGCAGAGGTTTTTACCGATTGGATACAAAAAGCCTATCCGGACAGGGCCGAGAAAGTACTGCATGCCATTGCCTCCTGTCATGGTGGTAAACTCAACGACAGCAGATGGGGCACCCGATTGGG
The DNA here is from genome assembly GCA_964580845.1 of uncultured Sphingobacterium sp. Lineage (GTDB taxonomy): Bacteria > Bacteroidota > Bacteroidia > Sphingobacteriales > Sphingobacteriaceae > JAIPAN01. The sequence goes on along the minus strand of CAZOLA010000002.1, from coordinate 142,492 downwards.
TGGTGAAGGGAGAGTGGCCGAAAGTATACATCAGCTTTTTCACATTGCTAAAAAACGATATTTAACAGATCGGCAGATGCGGCCTTACGATTTTAGTCGCTTTAATACCCTGCTTGGCAAACAACTAAATTTGTTTTAAAGTTCTGATTGTGGTAGTTTAGATAAATCTACGCTATTAAAAACCATCCGGTTTTAAATTTATAAAGCAATTAAATGAGCAACATCCGTTCGATTATTGTGGGTACGGGCAGTTATTTACCCAAAAGAATTGTTGAAAACAAAGACTTCTTGAACCATCGTTTTTTTGAGAAAGACGGTCAGCCGATTTTACGTGATAACGCAGAAATCATCAGTAAGTTTCAAGACATCACCGAAATTGAAGAAAGACGTTATGCCGAAGATGACCAGTTGGCTTCTGATCTGGGTTACCTTGCCGCCAAAGATGCCCTGGAAAGTTCGGGCATAGACCCCGAAAGTTTAGACTATATCATCGCAGCACACAATTTTGGTGATATTACTGCAGGCGATACCCACGTGCAAATCATGCCAAGTTTGGCTGCCAAGATCAAGCACAAACTAGGTATACAAAATGCCGATTGTGTGGCTTACGATTTGCCATTCGGTTGCCCGGGATGGGTACAAGGCATCATTCAGGCAGATTACTACCTCAAATCGGGCGATGCAAAACGAATTTTGGTAGTGGGCTGCGAAACCCTTTCGAGGGTGAACGATCCTCATGATCGCGACAGCATGATTTTTGCAGATGGTGCAGGCGCTACCATTTTGGAGGGGAAAATCGATACCAATTCGGGTATCCTGGCTCACAAAACACAATCGCATACTTTCAAAGAAGCTCATTATTTATACTGCGGACCTTCCAGTAATCCGGCTTATGAAAAAAATGAGTTATTCATCAAAATGGAGGGGCGAAAAATTTATGAGTACGCAATCAGCAATGTTCCGCTGGTGATAAAAGAGGCCATTGATAGAGCAGGTCTGGACATTTCAGATATCCGTAAGATTTTGGTCCACCAGGCCAATGGTAAAATGGACGAGGCAATTGCCAAACGCTTGTTTAAGCTTTACAACCGCAGCGACATGCCCGAAGGTACCATACCTATGACGATAGCCAAATTGGGAAACAGCTCAGTGGCTACCGTGCCAACCATGCTGGATCTCATCCTGAAAAACAACATGGAAACCCACGAACTCAATCCGGGGGATGTAGTAGTGTTTGCTTCGGTGGGTGCAGGGATGAACATCAATGCGGTGGTTTACCGGTTTTAAGACCACAGTCTTTAGATAAATTCAAATTGGCATAAAAAAAGCCCCGAATTTCTTCGGGGCTTTATACTTTTTAAAAATGATTATGCTTCTTCTTTAATTCCGGCAATGGCTTCATCCACCAAAATACGTCCGCAATGTTCGCAAACGATTACTTTCTTGTGCTGACGGATGTCCAACTGACGCTGAGGCGGAATTTGGTTGAAACAACCAGAGCAAGAATCACGCTGAATGGTTACCACACCCAAGCCGTTTTTAGCGTTACCGCGTAAACGGTGGTAAGCAATTAACAAGCGTTCTTCAATTTTACTTTCCGCTTTAATTGCTTTGGCGGTTAAATCTTCTTCTTCTTTCTGTGTTTCGGCAGTAATAACATCCAATTCAGATTTTTTCTGTTCCAAATCTTTTTTGCGATCCTCTAAATCAGCCACCGCTTTTTCGTAAACCTCGGTTTTGTTGGTGATGTCAAAACCATATTCTTTGATCTTCTTTTCAGATACCTGAATATCTAGACCCTGAATTTCAATTTCTTTTGAGATCGCCTCATATTCACGATTGTTTTTTACCTCGTTGAGTTGAGCCTCGTATTTTTTAATGGCTGCGGTAGCCTCTTTGATGTTATTTTTACGAGTTACGATTTCATCTTCTAAATCATCTAACTCGGCTTTAATTTTTTGAATACGGGTTTCTAAACCGGCTACTTCATCTTCCAAATCAGACACTTCAACTGGAAGTTCGCCACGAATCTGACGAATTTTATCAATTTGGGTATGGATAGATTGCAGTTCGTACAGGGCCTGCAATTTTTGTTCTACGGTTTGTTCCATTAAGTTAAATATTTAACGGGGTTTGTATTTTGTTCTGTTAAATGGAGTGCAAAGTTAGGAAATTTTTTGCTAATAGTTTCAAATAAAAGCTTTTGCGTAAACTGCTCGCTTTCGTAATGACCCACATCGGCAATGATAATTTGCCCGTCTGCATCAAAAAATTCATGGTATTTATAATCGGCAGTAATAAAAATGTCTGCTCCCGCCCTTAAGGCATGTGGCAAGAGAAAACTGCCAGAGCCGCCGCAAATGGCCACTCTTTTGATTTTTTTGCCCCTCAATTCGGTATGCCTGATCACCGCACAACCTAATTGATTTTTAAGCATTTGCAAAAACGCTAATTCATTTTGCGCTTCGGGTAGCTCTCCCAGCATGCCCGAGCCAATTTCGCGGTGTGGATTATTTAAACTAAGAAGTTCATACGGCACCTCTTCGTAAGGGTGCGCCTCTTTTAATTGGCGAACAAGCCCTGCCTCACGATCTGCTGTGTAAACCACCTCAATCCGAACTTCGTTTTCCTGGTGCCTTTCACCAATATTTCCAACAAATGGATTTGCACCAGCTCCTGCCTTAAAGGTTCCGGTACCCTGGGTATTAAAACTGCACTCGGTGTAGTTTCCAACCGCTCCAGCTCCGGCGCTAAAAATGGCCTGCCTTACCTTCTCTGCTTGTTCAAGCGGACAGTAGGTGATCAGCTTTTTAAATATCGCGGGCTTGAGTGACAGGATTTGAAGTTGGGTGAGCCCGATTTTTTCTGCAAGTGCTTTGTTCACCCCATCAAATACATTATCGTAATTGGTATGAATGGCATAAATGGCCAAATCATGTTTAATGGCTTTCATCACCACACGCTCCACATAATTTTTACCATTGAACTTTTTCAAGCCTTTAAAAACAATGGGGTGGTGTGAAATGATGAGTTGGCAACCCTTGCTGATGGCTTCATCCACTACCGCTTCGGTGCAGTCTAATGAAATCAATGCCGATCTAATTTCCTGGTCAGCCCGGCCCACAATTAAGCCGGCATTATCATACTCTTCCTGAAAAGCAAGCGGCGCAATACTTTCTAAAAAGCTGGTAAGTTCTTTTAACTTCATTTGTTTATTTCAATATTCTGGCCATTTGAGCAGCGTCTAAAGCTACCTTGCGGTTGTACTCCATGGTAAGAGATTTGTGGTTTATTAAGTCCACAATTGTACCAATAATACATAAACCACCGGTAAACAAATACAGCAACCCCATGCCGATCTGGCCAAGAACAAAGCGCTGTACCCCTGCAATGATTACAAAGCCCAGAAGGGTAAACAATAAAACATCTTGTGGATCTTTACGCTTGTTTCCGTAAATGAGCACAAAATTCTTGGTCTGCTCTTCATTGAAACCGTTAGTGAGTTGCTCTAAGAACTGCAGCTCTTCTGCGGTAACCCCTCGAAGCTGCATTAATAATTGTTGGTTCATGTTTAGGCTTGGTTTATTGTTTTTAAAGATAAAATAAATTGACGGCTTAACTGGATAGTCCTGTAGGCGATGATGGCCAATGCCGGAATGGCCAGCCAATGTTGGCGCAAAGATTGCGAGAAATTGCCATGCAACAAATGAACAATCGAGCGGCCGAGTCCGCAGCCGGGACACCAGGTCCAACCTAAATTGGCCAATGGGCAAATACTGTAGTGTTGTTCTCCCGGCTTAGCCGTTGCCAATAACAGCAGTGCAAGTATCCAGAAAATAAGCTCGAAAGGGGGTATTGCTTTAATCATCTACAAATTTCGCGGACTATTCATCAACAATAAAGATACTACTAAAACCAGCAAAATACCCATCACACCCAGCGCTGCGATGCGCTGCATATAATCGATTTTTAAAACCGCGGATCCTGTATACCTGAAATAAATACTCAATGTTGCCATGTATAAAAGTCCGCCGATGAGCAATATTTTAAAACCCTGCATTATGGCCTGGAAGAAGCTCATCTTGTTTTTAAAATGTGTTTTTCGGTAGCTTTTTATGCCAAAATATAAGCCCATAAATGGAATCCAGACCGATAGGTATTCCATCCAGTGAATGTCCTTGGGTCCAGATGTTCCGATATCGTAAATGCCAACATAATGCATCAATAAAATCCAAATACCACTTAGAAGGCCTATCAAGAAACCATATTTGATTGCATTGTTCATTTACTCGCTACTTTCAATTCAAATAACAGCAAATAAGTAATCCTGTTTATAAAAATTGCGGTGCAGCATGGTATATTTGCTGCGAAATCAGGATAGGTGAACATTAGGGAAATTATTCATCGCTACAAAGATGACCCAAGGACCACCCGTTTAGCTCAGGCGCTCAATTCGGGGAAAAGTCCAAGGGTACATGTGAAGGGTCTCGTCGGGTCGAGTGACGCGATGCTGGCGGTAGCTTTGTATTTTCTGCAGCACAAATCGGCTTTATTTATCCTACCCGACCGAGAAGAAGCCTCTTATTTTCTCAGCGATTTAGAAAACCTGCTCGAAAAGGAAGTCTTGTTTTTCCCGTCTTCTTTCAGAAAAGCTTTTGATTTTACACAGCCCGACAGCAGCATGGTATTGCAACGTGCTGAGGTACTGAACGAACTCAATCACACTTCGGCTTATGGCCGGCTATTGGTAACCTATCCCGAAGCGCTTGCTGAAAAGGTGATCGACCGATCGGCATTGGAGAAAAACACCCTCGAAATTGCCCGAGGAAATAAGCTGGACATTGATTTTGTAGCTGAGTTTTTGACTGACTATGATTTCGATCGGGTAGATTTTGTTTATGCTCCGGGGCAGTTTGCCATCAGAGGCGGGATTGTCGATATTTTTTCGTTTTCACACCAGCGGCCCTACCGGATAGAGTTTTTTGGCGATTACATTGAAAGTATCCGCGATTTTGAGATCGAAGATCAATTGTCGGTTGAACAGTTCGAAAATATCACCATCATTCCGAATGTACAATCCAAATCTTTAGGCGAACAGCGGATATCGCTACTCGAATACATCGATTCAGATTGTCAGATTTGGATGAAAGATGTTCAACTCACCCTCGATCTCATAGAAAAGGGTTACCAAAAAAGTGGAGAACTTTGGAAAGCGCTGCCTGAAAAAGATAAACAACAAAATCCGGAATGGCTTGATCCAAAATATCAGTTTATCGACCAAAAACTTTTTGCCGATCAGCTCAACGATTTTGGATTGGTGGAATTTGGTAAACAATTCTTTTACACGGCTACCGAAACCATTCGTGCCGATATCAGCCCTCAGCCATCCTTCAATAAAGACTTTGGTTTGCTGATCCATAACCTCAAAAAAAACGAATCAGAAAAGATAGAGAATTACATTTTTACCGATTCGGCCAAGCAAGCGGAGCGTCTTTACAGCATTTTTGAAGACATAGATAAGAGCGTTCGCTTTACGCCCGTTCATCTTTCGCTGAGAGAGGGTTTCATAGACCGAGATCAGCAACTGGCCTGCTATACCGATCATCAAATTTTTGATCGTTATTACAAATACAAAACCAAGAAGGGTTATGTACGCTCTCAGGCTTTAACACTGAAAGAATTAAGAGACCTCAAACCCGGCGATTACATCACCCACATAGATCATGGTGTGGGAAAATATGCGGGTTTGGAAAAAGTGGAGGTGAACGGAAAAACGCAGGAAATGATCCGTTTGGTTTATGCCGATAACGACCTGCTGTATGTGAACATCAATTCCCTGAACCGCATCGCCAAATTCTCGGGCAAAGAGGGTTCGGTTCCTAAAATGAATAAACTGGGTACCGATACCTGGGACAAACTGAAGCGTTCTACCAAGAAGAAGGTAAAAGACATTGCCCGCGACCTGATCAAACTTTATGCCCAACGTAAGGCACAAAAAGGAAATGCCTTCAACCCAGATACTTATTTACAAACTGAATTGGAGGCTTCGTTTATCTATGAGGATACTCCGGATCAGGAAAAAGCAACCGCTGATGTAAAAAAAGACATGGAAGCGCCGCACCCTATGGACCGTTTGATTTGCGGAGATGTGGGTTTCGGGAAAACAGAAGTGGCTATTCGTGCTGCATTTAAGGCCGTGGCCGATGGGAAGCAGGTAGCGGTGCTGGTACCAACCACCATCCTGGCCCTGCAACATTTCAAAACTTTCAGCTCAAGGCTAATAGATTTTCCATGCAACATCGATTACATAAACCGCTTTAAAACGACCGCACAAATAAAGGAAAGCCTTCAAAAACTAGCCGACGGAAAAGTAGATATCATTATTGGTACCCATCGTTTGGTGAGTAAAGATGTGAAATTTAAAGACCTGGGTTTACTGATTATTGATGAGGAACAAAAGTTTGGGGTGGGCGTTAAAGAAAAGTTGAAACAATTCAGGGTGAATGTAGATACGCTGACCCTTACGGCAACGCCTATTCCCAGAACACTCCATTTCTCACTAATGGGAGCAAGGGACTTGAGCATCATCAGTACGCCGCCGCCAAATCGTCAGCCGGTTTTAACCGAATTGCATGTTTTTAACGAAAGTTTAATAAAAGAGGCTGTAGAGTATGAATTGGCTCGTGGCGGTCAGGTATTTTTTATTCACAACCGGGTACAGGACCTGTCACAATTAGGTGGGCTGATTCAGAAATTGGTTCCAGCGGCCCGCGTGGGCATTGCTCATGGACAATTAGAGGGCGAGGCACTGGAAGACGTGATGCTAAAGTTTGTGAATGCAGAATCGGACGTGTTGGTGGCTACCACTATCATTGAGGCTGGCTTGGATATTCCGAACGCAAACACCATCATCATCAATCATGCCCACATGTTCGGACTGAGTGACTTGCATCAGATGCGGGGCCGGGTAGGTAGATCGAACAAAAAAGCCTATTGCTATTTACTCAGCCCACCTTTATCTACCCTGACGGGTGAAGCAAGAAAGCGCTTAAGTGCAATAGAAGAGTTTTCTGAGCTGGGTAGCGGTTTCAATGTAGCCATGCGAGATCTGGATATCCGCGGAAGTGGTAACCTTTTAGGTGCAGAGCAAAGTGGATTTATTGCCGAGATTGGTTTTGAGATGTATCATAAAATTCTGGATGAAGCCATTCAGGAGTTGAAAGAAGATGAATTCAAGGGACTATTTGAAGAAGATGAAGCACATGGTTTTGTGAATTTTACTCAAATTGACACCGACCAAGAGGGTTTGATTCCAGATGAATATGTGACCAGTATTGCTGAGCGCTATAATTTATACAGCGAACTTTCAAAACTGGAAAACGAAGATGGGTTAAAGCGATTTGAAGCACAGCTAAATGACCGATTCGGACCGGTTCCTGAGCCAGTGAAAGGTTTGTTCAATAGTCTGCGGTTGCAGTGGTTGGGGAAAAGCCTTGGAATGGAAAAAATATCCTTAAAAAAGCAAACACTTCGAGCTTATTTCGTGAGTGATCAGCAATCACCATATTTTGAATCGGAGGTGTTTGGTCGAATTTTAAATTATGTGCAGCAGCACCCAAGAGATTGTAACCTGAAAGAGGTAAAAAACACCTTGAGAATTGCATTTGATGAAGTGCAAGATCTGGAGCAGGCAATTGCTGTTCTGAATGAGTTGATACCCCAACCGATTATTGCTCAGCCAGCTGAAAAACAATAGGAAGTACAAAACTACTTCTCACGGGTTTAGCATCCAGCACGCCGGGTTTCCACGGAGGAGAATTCCGCATCACACGTAGTGCTTCTTCGTCACAACCAGAACCAATGCCTCGGATGATTTTAATACTGCTGAGCTGTCCATTGGTTTCTACCACAAAAGCCACAAATACTTTTCCCTGAACACCCAACTCCCTGGCTTTACTGGGATACTTCATGTTCTTTCGCAAAAACTGGGAAAGCTTTTTGTTTCCACCGGCAAATTCAGGGGGCGTATCTAAGAGACCTGAACTGTAAACTTGATTTTCGCTGGCTTCAACCGGAGTGTTCACCACGGGCTCTGTTTTAGCCGGAGTTGGTGTGCTTGTAGTTGAATTGTTTGGGGCTTGATTGGGTATCGCTACACTCACTAAATTTCTGATTTCCAATTCCCTCAACACGCTGATTTTTCCCTCCGGATTGATGACCATTTCTAAAAGCACCTCTGCCGATTCACGGGCACTCTTTGAGGGTTTGAAATAGCTTTGTCGAGTCCAGAAATTGGCATAAATGCTGTCATTTCTGCGCTCAAATTGAAGGGTGTGTACCAACCAGTTCAATTCCAGCTCCCTATAATCCGCCATTCGGGCCAAATGAACTTGTTTTAAACGCTGATAAGTGAGTTGGTGATAATTGTAATAAGTCTCCGTAATGGGGTCAAAATAGCTGGGCGGATCGAAATATCCTTTTCTCTGATCTACAAAAAAAGCTTCAATGAACTTAATAAGAGAGAATTTTACCTCTTCCTCATTCATGGCAGCACTTTCATTCAATAGTTCGGAAGAGTCTTCCTGAACCACGGTTACCGGGGCACTCGCCGGGCTAAACGCCCTACGAATATCTTCCATAAAAATGCTCAGCAAAATGAGGATCAATATAATACCACCCATGATCAGGGCGAATCTAAAGACCGATCGGTCGGGGGTGATTTCGGGTTCTAATTCGTTTGGTAATTCGGGTTCCAACACTTTGCTTTATGCGATATCTTTAAACAACAAAAACAAATAAACTGCCGGTGCAGCAAAAAACAAACTATCAAATCGATCTAACAAACCACCATGACCCGGTAAAATGCCTCCGGAATCTTTGGTGCCAAGGCTTCTTTTCAACATCGATTCGGAAAGATCGCCATAGGTGCCGGCCACGCTACAAATGAACGCCACAATGAGCCAGTTTGTTGGATTTATTTCTTTAAAATAATTGCTGAGGAGAAATCCTGTCAACAAAGAAAACAACAAACCTCCAGCAAAACCCTCCCATGATTTTTTGGGTGAATGGCGTTCAAATAATCGGTGTTTGCCAAACCTAACGCCCGTAACGTAGGCGCCAGTATCATTAGCCCAAATCAAGAGCAGCAAACCCAGGGGCACTTGGTAGCTGTAATCACCCGAGAGAAAAGCGAGCGCATAAAAAAAGCAAAAGGGCAGAACTACGTACACCGGACCCAAGACGGTGTAGGCAATATTTTGAAATGGCAACTCACTTTTGCGATAGAGCTCCTGAAAATAAATGAAGAGGATGACAGGAAAAAGCAGTAAGAGATTGTTGGCTTCAAAACCTTCCTTCACACTTGCCATTGCCATCAAGTATACCATCAACCCAAGAAATAAGCCGGCCCCTTTGGTAAGTTCACGTTTTTCTGATTCTAAAAGCCGGTAAAATTCTAACAGACAGGCAGCGCTGAGCAACCAATAAAAAAAGGTAAAAATTGCTGACCCCAAAAAGAAAGAAGCCAGCATGATAACGGCAAAAAAGAAAGCGGTAATAGCCCGTTTTTTCATGAATTATTTAGTTGTTGATGAATGAGGGTTTTTGCAGTAGCCAGATCGGCTTCGGGTACCAATATCGACACTTCTCCGAATTGATAAGAGGAGTCTTTTTGATTCAAAACAACCGCCTCAATTTGATTCGCTACTAAAACTTGCTTCAAGAGTTCTGCTTTGAATTGATCGTTACTGCTATAAACTTTTTGCCAACTCGGTTCCATTGCTAATTTGTGTAAAGGATTGTTTTTTTTGGCTTTGGCGGATTGGTAAAATATCAATAATCCTACAAAAGTTAATAACAAATTGATGAAATATAAATACAGCGGACCTTGGGGAGCGCTTTCCAAAACATCTGTTGAAAGCCCTTGTTGCTGATAGCTGTAAGCCAGCACGATGATGCCGGCGTTGTTCATAAAATGGGCCAGTATCGGTATCCACAAGCTGTTGCTCCACACCAGCAGGTAACCAAACATGCCACCCAACAACATGCGGGGCAAAAAACCATAAAACTGCAAGTGGATGGCACTAAAAATGACAGCACTGATCCAAATCCCCCAATGGTAATTGTTGAATAAGCGGGTGAAGAGGGGTTGTATGCTGCCGCGGAATATCATTTCTTCGCCAAGTGCAGGTAAAAGTGCGAGCATTAACAGATTAATCATCAGGTCGCCCGGACCATTCATGGTGGTTAATTGTTTAACCAATTGTAGGGTTTCTTCTTCTTTTTGGCGCATCCACTCTTCTACAGATTTCAAAAAATCTGGTAGTTGCATTTGTTTGTTCAACTGGATGACCCATTCGAGAGGAGCGGAGGAAGAAATGACAACCGCAATGGTTAAAATTATATAAACCGGAAGTAGTCGGGTGTTCAGTTTTAAAAATTGTGGAGCCGAAATGGAGCAAAACCTAGGGAAAAACCAAGCGGGTGCTATAAAAGTTCCCACGGAAAGGCTGCTTTGTAAAATCCTTAAAAAACCAATGTGATCTGGATTGGATATGTTTCCGAAACCATAAATTAAACCAGCGGTCATTACCCCCAACATGCCAAAAATGGCAGATCCGCCCATCATCAACAAAATCAAAATAGCAAATAAATACAAAGGATGACGTTGTGGTGGCCGGATTTCAGACATGATCTATTGATATTTCTTAATTTTGTCTATTGAAAACAAAAATAGCGAATTGATTTAGCTAAATGTCGGTTAAGATTGGAAATATAGATTTAGGAGAATTTCCGCTGTTGTTGGCACCCATGGAAGATGTGAGCGATCCGCCATTTCGCTATGTATGCAAACAAAACGGCGTGGATATGATGTATACAGAGTTCATATCTTCCGAAGGGTTGATTAGGGATGCGGCTAAAAGCAAGCAAAAGCTCGACATTTTTGAATATGAACGACCCATTGGTATCCAGATCTTTGGGAGCCAAATCGAAACCATGCGTGAGGCAACGGTAATTGCTTCGCAAGCCAATCCAGACCTAATTGACATTAACTATGGCTGCCCGGTAAAGAACGTAGCCTGCCGCGGTGCTGGTGCCAGTTTGTTACAGGATATTGATAAAATGGTGGCCATGACCAAGGCGGTAGTTGAGAGCACCCATCTGCCGGTTACTGTAAAAACGAGACTGGGTTGGGATGATCATACTAAAAATGTGTATGAAGTGGCCGAGCGTTTGCAGGATGTGGGTATTAAAGCTTTGACCATCCATGGTAGAACCCGTGCACAAATGTATAAAGGACAGGCCGATTGGACCTTAATCAAAGAAATTAAACGCAACCCAAGGATACAGATTCCGATTTTTGGAAATGGAGATGTAGATGGGGTAGAAAAAGCCGCCAATTGGCGTTTAGAATATGAGGTGGACGGGATCATGATTGGTAGAGCGGCCATTGGCTATCCGTGGATTTTCAGAGAAATCAAACATTTTTTCAAAACCGGTGAACAACTTGTCGGACCAACAATAGAAGAGCGAGTATCGGTCTGCCGCACACATCTTCAAAAATCAATTGAATGGAAAGGTGAAAAAACCGGTATTTTTGAAATGCGTAGACATTATTCTAATTATTTCAAAGGAATTGCAAACTTTAAAGAATACCGAATGAAGCTGGTATCCTTGGAGAAAGTTTCCGATATTGAAGCCGTATTAGAGGAAGTTGCTGCAAGCTTTGAAGATGTTTTGGCTTGATTTTGGCATACAAAAGGAACTGAAATGGTGACTCAAATTACAGAAGGTGTTAAGGTTTCGGTCGAAACCGTTTATCAGTCGGAATATTCCAATCCGGCACAGGAACACTTTATGTTCGCTTATAAAATTACGATTGAGAACCTGAGTGATTATACGGTTCAACTAATGCGCCGCCATTGGCATATTTTTGATTCAAACGGAACACTGAGAGAAGTTGAAGGTGAAGGGGTGGTAGGAGAGCAGCCGGTAATTGAGCCGGGTGAGAGTCATGAATACGTGTCGGGGTGTAATTTAAAAACCGATATGGGCAGTATGAAGGGGGCTTATCTGATGAGACGACTGATGGATAACCAATCCATTCGGGTAAATATTCCCGAATTTCAGCTGGTGGCACCCTATCGCCTGAATTAAAAAAGCCCCCATTTCTGGAGGCTTTTTTAGCTTAACGCTGGATCATTAATTTCTGACTATATATTTCTCGGTCTCTTTTGAGACTGATAAGATATAAGCCCGGTGGGTAGGCCGACACATCTATTGAACGACCGTCCCATGGTTTAAGTAATAAGCGCATGCCTTCGGCATTGTGAATCTCGAGTGTAAAATTATCTCCCGTTGTGCCTTTTATACTTAAATCTACCCAATTATTGGCGGGGTTGGGATAGATTGTAAAGTTGACTGGTTCACTATTGAGCTCTTCATCGGAAGGCGCCGGTTTTTCAGCAATAGGATCAGACATTTTCATGTAATAGCTATCTTTCTTCAGGTTAACTAAAATGTCTATACCGTTTTTAGATAGAACAGGGTCTCCCTTAAACTTTTCGTGACCGTTAATTCCATTTCCACATGCAGTGCCATTAATTAATGCCCGATTACCTAGATAAATATAGATCCTGATTTTACTTAAGCCATCAATTGTTGAAGCCCCATTGGGTACCTTAAAATTTAAAAAGAAGTTTTTTTGCTGCACATCATAAAGCGCATTGAAGCCCTCTTCCATTTCAAAATGGCCATCTCTGTTAAAATCTATCCAAACCAAGCGCAAAATTCTGGATAAACAGGTGGGGTCAATGGTTGGATCATCGCAACCTAGACCAAACGAATTGTCGTTTTTAGACTCTTCCGCCTCTTTTAAACTCGATTTTGTTGAATACATTTCAAATCCATAGGGATATTCTGTACTACAATTAACAGAAAACTTATTTTCATAAGAAGCATTTGGATATAGTTGTACCCCTGATTGAGGTAGAAGGCTAAATGCCAAGGAATAGCTTTGGCCGCCCTTTAGTGTGATTTGGCTCCAATCCACTTCTTTTTGTTGTAAAGCCGGATTCGATGTGGCGATGGTCCCGTTTTCACATTCTTGTAAGGAAATATTATTGAAACTAATACCTTGGAATTTGGGTTTCTCTTTTTTAAAATCATCCGAAGTCCAGTTTTGAATGGGGCAATAATCCCCCACTTCTATCGTATAGTCTTCCATGTATAATGGAGTTTTGTTGGCTATTTGATCATAACAACCTTCCCAAATGGGGTTTGCGCTTAAAATCACCCTGAGTGTTGTTTGTGTACCTTTCAATAAGGGGGGTATTTTAACTAAACCTTTAATTGAACTGCCTTGTCCGCTAAAAATGTTCTCTCCGGCTTCAAATAGATCATTTCTATTAATATCCATCCACACAGTCCAATAGCATGTTGGGGGAAGTGTTTCATATGGTATAGCAGAAGCCTTTAGCATTAGCTCATATTCGTAATTGCTTTTGGTTGCAATGGTTAAATAAGTATAATCTCTGTATCCGCCTTGGAAGTCGTTGTTTTTCTCATTTTGAATATTGGCTAAACTGAATTTACTGGCATAAAAAATGCTTTGATAATCTGCGGGTGGGGTACACGGGCTTAGAGTTGTCCAGATTGGCTCCAAACCCACCGCTTTCCAGGCCTCATTAACCGAACTGGCTTCTGGTGAATTTTCGCCAAAAATTGCCTTTGCGGCCAAACTGGTTTGGAGTGCGAATTGGTAGAAATTCGTATAACGACCTAAAAAGTGGGTGGTAGTGAAGTAAATAATTTCTGCAGCCTTGTCCATGCCTATACCACCAACATTTACTGTAACCGACGGATCGTTTTCGAGGGTTTTGGTTCCACCTTCCGTTAGCAAAAAGTACCAGTGTGAAATAACGGTAGAGTTGACATGTTCATCGTCTGGGTGTGCATCCCAATAACTTCCCTTATAAAAATCTGGATAGTTTCTGGAATTGGGGTTTTGAGCGTCTCTTACAATACTATACCCGGTAATATTTTGAAAATATTGCTGGAATTCATCGTTCCCTGCAGTGGTTTTCCAGTCGTTACCATTCATTGCATTGTACACTTGCTCGTCTACATCATAATTACCCTGGTAGGGGTTTTGTTTGAGGTGTTGATCTGCTAATGTATAAGCCCAAATATCACTCAAACCTTCATTTAAAGAACCGGATTCATTAGGTCCCGCTAATAAGCCAGACTCGCTTACGGTTATGGCGTGTGCATATTCGTGATATACTGTTTCCAGATTAGGGGAAACTTTTATTTCGGGCTCAATCATTCCATCATCGTAGGCGAAAAACAGTGACTCTCCCCGATCGTAAAACGAGCCGACATTTTTTAGTTTGAGCACATAGGCGCTCAGCGGAGAATGCATATTATCATAACTCAATCGACTATGTTTTGATAAAAAATAGCTGTAAGCATACTCTAATCCGTAATGTACCCTGGTGGCTATTTCATAACCGCCCTCAAACGTTCTAAAATCACCTATTCCTCCAATATTAAACGGGCTGGCAAATTCTGTTTTTACGCCCGAGGGGTTAAACGAGTTGTCGATGCTTTCCAATCCAAGGGTGTGAATTTTACCTGCAATGTCATTCAGATAAAAATGTAATGCCTGGTTGTCATAAGAACCCACAGTAGTCCTTTGCACACCATTTACTTTTACCCATAAATCTGCGGTTTGCAGGTTATAGTTATCTGCCTTAACCCCATTTGTGATTTTTGAATAAGAATCGGGTGATTCGGTATCGTGGTCTTTGTTAAGCAATTGCTGGGTTTTAACCAAAGAACCATCGATGGCATTTACGAAAACTTCCTCTTTTTGAAAGGGATGAAGGGTTAAAATTTCAAATTTATAAGCGATACAGGCTTCCTCGGGCAGGTAGACTAGTTCGCCCTTGGGTAAATAGGTTGCGGAAGGATCTTGGGTTCGATCTTTCAGGCTTTTTTCCATCTGTGCATCCTGCCAGGCAAATTTTTTATGGGCCCACCTAGATACCACTTTATTCAAGGCCTGCCCCGCCGAAAGTTTGGCTCTCACCGAGTTTTCTTGTTTTATGGGCAAATAATCCTGTAAAACATAAACGGGTTTGTCCCTGCGTTTCAAGACCCTTATTTCAGCCCCTTCTACCTTGATGCCCCTGTAGTGTAAATCATAAATTTCAGTCTCAAAAACCCCAGATTTGTCTTTTTTAACTTTAGACTTCACAAAAACCTGATCTTTACCGGGATGTAATAAACGGCTTAGTTGAGCATCTGGGATTTCTCCGCCATTTTCAAAAGAGAGAACACTTTGAATTTTTTTAGACTTTTGAGGACGGGTCGACGGGTCTCCCACCCGCTGTCCACTGGCAGTCCATAGCCAGCTGATTGCCAAAAGGCATGTAAACATTTTTTTCATAATTGCGTTAATTTTAAGAGTACAAATTAATCTAAGGTTAATTTATAGTCTTAAATTAACAACAAATATTGTCATTTATTGTTTTTTATTTTCTTATTGGTTAATTTTTGAACAATAAATGTACTTGTAATAAATAAAAAAGCCCCGAGAACTTGCGTTTCGGGGCTTGTGTCATTAAATAAATGCCAAGTTTTTAGTCGCGGCGATTAAATAGCATGCTGGCGTAATAAAGCAGGGTAGCAAGAGAACCCAATGCCGCTACCACATAGGTCATGGCGGCCCACCATAGGGCGTCTTTGGCTTGTTCGTGCTCATCTGCATTACCAGACATTACACCGCCTTGGGTATTTAACCAGGCCAAAGCTCGGTTACTGGCATCAAACTCTACCGGAAGAGTAATAAAACTAAACAGCGTGACTAAAGCCAATGCTGCAACACCCACAGAAAGCACGATAATGTTTCCTGAAAAGGCCATCAATAGTACACCAATCATTAAGGTCCATTGTACCAGAGAGGAAGCAACGCTTACCACCGGCACCATAGAAGAACGGAATTGCAACCAAGAATAAGCTTTGGCATGTTGCACAGCATGACCACATTCGTGAGCAGCCACAGCAGCGGCAGCTACACTCTTACCATGATAAACTTCTGGACTCAGGTTGACGGTTCTGTCTGCAGGATTATAATGATCGGTTAATTGTCCTTCAACAGAAATGATTTTGACATCGGCAATGCCGTGATCGGCCAACATTTTTTCGGCAATATCTCTTCCGCTCAATCCGGAAGTTAAACCAATTTCAGAGTAGGTTTTGAATTTACTTTTAAAACGCCACTGTACGATGAAGCTGATAATCGCTACGGCTATTAACAAGAATAATCCCATAATTTTCTTTTTTTATTGTTTGATAAATATAAAAAGCTTTAATCAAAAAGTATTCCGCATTTAAAGCGGAAAATGATTTTTACCTTTAAGAGATGGAAAAATCGTTTTCTTTCTGGGAGCAGAAAACTTTTCTTGAAAACTTTGATGTGTTGGTGGTGGGTGGTGGATTGGTAGGTTTAATGGCGGCCTATCAGACCAAAAAGCAGAACCACCGACTCAAGGTAGGCGTGTTGGAAGCTGGTTTTTTACCGAGCGGTGCCAGCACAAAAAACGCGGGTTTTGCTTGTTTTGGAAGTATTTCGGAAATGTTGGATGAGCTGGAAAGCACCTCTGAAGAAGAACTGATGGGGGTGGTAGAGCTTCGCTGGCAAGGGTTGCGTTTACTGCGTGAAATTTTAGGTGATGATGCCATAGATTACTTACCCTATGGCGGTTTTGAAGTTTTTAAAAAGAGTGATCAGGATTTAGCGGGAAAATGCCGGGAGCAGATCGGTCATTTTAACAGACTGCTGGCACCCATTACGGGTAGCACTGACATTTATGCCACTGTCGGACCAGCATTTATTGGTGAACAAGGATTGGGTGATGTGCATTCGGTGATTCAAAACAAACTGGAGGGGCAGCTGGATACCGGAAAAATGATGTTGAGTCTTCAGAGACTGGTGCAGGAAGAAGGTGTTTTACTTTTTACGAACTGCAAGGTAGAAGAAATAGAGGCCGGCAGCCCACATCACACCGTTCATACCAATCATACCAAATTTATCACCCGAAAAATCATTCTGGCTACCAATGCGTTTAGTAAATCCTTGTTTCCTGAATTAAACATCATTCCCGGCAGGGGACAAGTGTTGGTAACCCGCCCAATTCCGGGTCTGAAATTACGCGGGGCATTTCATTATGACAGAGGTTATTACTATTTCCGAAATATTGGGGATCGCATCCTGATTGGAGGTGGTAGGAACCTGGATTTTAAAGCTGAAGAAACCACCGAACTGGGATTAACAAGCTTGGTACAAAACAAACTCGAGGAATTGTTGTATGAGGTGGTTACGCCTGGACAAAAGCCAGAGATCGAGTACCGCTGGAGTGGAATCATGGCCTTTGGCGATGAGTTGAAACCGCTCATTGGCGAAGTAGTGCCAGGGGTTTACAGCGCTATTCGCTGCAACGGGATGGGGGTAGCCATGGGTAGCCAGATGGGAAAAAAGGTAGCCGAGCTGGTACTTTCTTCTTTATAATTTACCGCTCTCGATGGCATATTTTAGTAATTTAGCCTTATAAACAGATAAAAATGGAACTAAGCGTTTTGGTACTCGCGGTACTGGTTTTAGGAATAGCCCTTGTTTTGATTCTTAAAAGACCGAAAAGCGTGGATGAAATTTCTTTAGATGAGCTGAATAGACTGAAAAGCGAAAATGAACGCCTGAAAATTAACGAGGCCAAGGCGATGGAACGAGCAGAAGGCTTGAGTGTGGAACGAGAGCGCCTGGAACTAAAACTAAATGAAATAAATGCTGAGTTGAGTTTGGAAAAGGGGAGGATTGCCAAAGCAGAAGAGGCTTTTAAGGCCCAAAGGGACCGACTAAATGAGCAGCAGGAATACATCGACAAGCTGCAAGAACAATTTAAAACAGAGTTTGAGAACATCGCAAATAAATTGTTAGAGGAGAAATCCAATAAGTTCACCGAGCAGAATCACAAACAGCTCGATATCATCTTATCACCCTTCAAAGAGAAATTGAAAGATTTTGAAGAAAAGGTGGAAAAAGCCTACAAGGCCGAATCAGATGAACGGAATACACTAAAAGGAGAAATCAAAAACCTGGTTGAACTAAATAAGGTGATGAGTGCAGAGACCCAAAACCTTACCAAAGCTTTAAAGGGAGACGCCAAAAAACAAGGAAACTGGGGTGAAGTAGTGCTGGAGCGGGTTTTGGAGCGTTCTGGTTTAGTTAGAGACCGCGAATACCGGGTACAAGCCAGCTTAAGCGGACAGGATGGTAATAGACTGCAACCCGACGTAATCATCGATTTGCCAGACAATAAACACCTCATTGTGGATTCGAAAGTTTCGCTGGTGGCCTACGAAAGGCTGGTAAACTGTGAAAGTGATGAGGAGCGGGTGGTGTTTGCGAAAGCACACGTGGAATCTATCAAAAACCACGTGAAAGATTTAAGCAGCAAAAACTACCACGATCTTTATCAGATTAATTCGCCCGATTTTGTACTGTTATTTGTTCCTATTGAATCTTCCTTTAGCATGGCGGTACAGTCGGAGCAAGACTTGTTTGACTTCGCCTGGGAGCGCCGCGTAGTCATCGTAAGCCCATCCACTTTATTGGCTACTTTAACCACAGTAGCCAGCATCTGGAAACAAGAACGGCAAAATAAAAATGTAATGGAGATTGCCCGCTTAAGCGGTGCCATGTATGATAAGTTTGAGGGTTTTGTAAAAGACCTGGAAGGGGTGGGCAAAACCCTTCGTCAAAGCCAAAACTCGTATGAAGATGCCATGAAAAAACTAACCAGTGGCAACGGAAACCTCACGGTTACTGCCGAGAAAATCAAAAAGCTGGGTGCAAAAGCCAGCAAACAAATCGATCAAAAATTCATCGATGAAGAAAGTCTCGATTAGGCTTTAAAGGCATTCCAGCCTTGGGCTTTAATTTCGTGTTGATTGCCCGATTTGGTGATCAGTTGACAGCCTGATGCCGCATCGGTGATGTGACCAATAACAGAAATATCCGGACTATCCTTTACTTTATCGTAATCAGACTGTTTAATGGTGAAGAGTAATTCGTAGTCTTCGCCGCCGCTCAAGGCACAAACAGTTGGATCTAAACCAAATTCACGAGCGGTATCGTAAGTCATGGGGTCGATCGGGATTTTTACTTCATAAATATGGCAGCCTTTTTTCGACTGCTCACAAATGTGTTTGATCTCTGAAGCCAGGCCATCTGAAATATCAATCATAGCAGTTGGTTTTAGCTTAATTGATTTTAAAAACTCTACCACATCCTTGCGGGCTTCTGGTTTTAATTGACGTTCGATAATGTAATCTTTGCCTTCCAGATCGGGTTGGATATTAGGGTTTTCTAAATAAATCTTTTTCTCCCTTTCTAATAATTGTAAACCTACATAAGCAGCACCTAAATCGCCCGAAACACAAATTAAATCGCCTTCCTGAGCGCCATCTCGGTAGCAAATGTTTTTTTCTTCTGCATGGCCAATGCTCGTTACGCTGATGATTAATCCTTGTTTAGAAGCAGAAGTATCACCACCCACCAGGTCGACCCCAAATTTTTTACAGGCTAATTGAATTCCTGTATATAATTCTTCTAAGGTTTCAAGTGGAAAGCGGCTTGATAAACCAATGGATACTGTCACCTGACTGGCAGTAGCATTCATGGCATAAAGATCGCTCAGATTAACTTGTATGGCTTTATAGCCTAAATGTTTGAAGGGGGTGTAAGCTAAATCAAAGTGTATACCCTCCAGGAGCATATCGGTAGAAATTAAAGTTTTCTCTTTGGCGAAATCTAAAACCGCTGCATCATCGCCAACGCCTTTATTGGTGCTGGCTTGTTCAATGTTAAAGTTTTGAGTCAGGTGTCGAATCAAACCAAATTCACCTAGTTTTTCAATTTCTGTGCGTTCTTTATTTTCAAACATGATTTTATAATCCTAATTGAGCTGAAATTTCGAGCATTCGCTCGATGGGTTTTTGTGCTTTTTTAATTACTACATCCGGAAGTATAATTTCCGGAGTTTCATTTTTTAAACAGAGGTATAACTTCTCCAATGTATTCCGTTTCATGTGCGGACAATCGTTACAAGCACATTGATTATTGGGTGGCGCCAGTATAAATACTTTTTTTGGATTCGCTTTTTCCATCTGGTGGATGATTCCACTTTCGGTAGCAACAATAAACTCTTGTGCCGGATTTTCAATGGTGTATTTTAACAAACCAGTAGTAGATCCTATATAATCAGCCATCGCTAAAACTGATTCTTCACATTCAGGGTGGGCAATGAACTTTGCTTCCGGGTGCTGGCTTTTGAGTTTAAAAATCCGCTGCTGCGAAAAAATCTCATGTACCATACAAGCACCATTCCATAATACCAGATCTCGACCTGTTTTTTGTGCTACATAACGACCTAAATTACGATCAGGTCCGAAAATGATTGGCTGATCTTTAGGCAAACTATTTACAATTTGCACCGCATTGGATGAGGTACAAACGATATCACTCATCGCTTTTAATTCCGCAGTACAATTCACATAAGTAATAACCATGTGATCTGGATACTGCTCTTTAAATTTGGCAAACAAATGCGGCGGACAAGAATCTGATAAAGAACAACCTGCTTTTAAATCGGGTAATAAAACCTTCTTTTCTGGCGATAATATCTTGGCTGTTTCAGCCATGAAATGAACTCCGGCAAAAACAATAATAGCTGCATTTGTGTTCGCTGCTTGTTGTGATAAACCTAAACTATCACCAATATAATCAGCTATATCTTGTATATCCGGTTCCTGGTAATAATGGGCTAGTATAACTGCATTCTTTTCTTTTTTTAAGCGATTTATTTCCGAAAATAAATCTAAAGCAGGATCCACCTCTTCCTCTATAAAACCCTTTATCTTCAATTCTTCTAAGGTATCCATTTCTTCACCGATTAATAATTACTATTTATTATTTATATAATATTCTTACTGTTTATTAAGCTGTTGGTATTGTGAATAATTTGAATCAAATTTTATTGCAGTTTCAATTATTCTATTTTTCTCCACAAATATTTCTTCTATTCAGTTATATATATAATTGATTTACAATGATTTTATATTATTAATACTTTTCCTATCCACATTATTTTGTTGATTTTTTATTGATAATTTTTTGGTGGATATCCCTCTATTTTTGGCTGATAATTTGCTTAAAAAATTATTCTATTATGAGTGTTTTTACCAAGCAGTACGACTTATGAGATTTTACTAACTTAAAATCTACACAAAATTAACATCTTTATTGGCGTTATTAACACAGCTACAAAGGATATCTAAAAATGAAGACAGATTTTTTAATTATTGGATCCGGAATTGCAGGTTTAAGTCTTGCTTTAAAATTAGCAGCGCATGGAAAGGTGTTAATTATCACTAAATCTAATGAAGACGAGTCTAATACGAAATATGCTCAGGGTGGAGTAGCAGTAGTGGTAGATAAAGCAGACTCTTTTGATAAACATATCCAGGATACTTTAATTGCGGGAGATGGTTTATGTAACCAACAAATTGTCGAAATGGTGATCAAGGAGGGACCGGAGCGTATCCAGGAAATGATAGATTATGGCACACACTTCGATAAAACTAATTATGGAGCATACGATTTAGCAAAAGAAGGGGGGCATTCTGAACATCGCGTCTTACATTATAAAGATATCACCGGTGCTGAGATTGAAAGATCTTTACTCGCCAAAATTCATGAGCATCCGCAAATACAAATCTTAACTCATTTTTTTGCAGTCGAATTAATTACCCAGCACCACCTCGGAAAATTTGTAGATAAAAGCACTACCGATATCAATTGTTTCGGCGTTTACGCATTGAATACCAAAACCCATCAGGTAGAAAAAATCCTTTCTAAAATTACCGTATTGGCTACGGGTGGTGCAGGTCATATTTATGCCAACACTACCAATCCAACCATTGCTACTGGTGATGGAATTGCCATGCTATATCGTGCAAAAGGAAAAGTGCGAAATATGGAGTTTATCCAATTTCATCCTACCGCTTTATACCACCCTGGTGAGTATCCTTCTTTTTTAATATCAGAAGCGGTTAGAGGCTTTGGAGGGGTACTTAAAGACAGAAATGGCCGGGAATTCATGCAAGATTATGATGAACGAAAATCATTGGCACCCCGTGATATTGTTGCCAGGGCTATTGATTCTGAAATGAAAAAATCGGGCGATGATTGTGTTTATTTGGATATCCGCCATCGATCTAAAGAGGAAATCATCCAACATTTCCCCAACATTTATGCAAAGTGTTTAAGTATCGGTATCGATATGAGTAAAGAGATGATTCCAGTAACCCCAGCGGCTCATTATATGTGTGGGGGTATCATGGTGAATGAATCAGGTCAAACCTCTATTCAACAATTATATGCCTGTGGAGAATGCGCCTCAACTGGTTTACACGGTGCCAACAGGCTGGCTTCCAACTCTTTACTGGAGGCCACCGTGTTTGCACACCGCATTTATTTACATGCGGTTGCTAATCTAAACAAAGTCGATTTTACAAAAGATACTCCCGATTGGGATGATAGCAACACGCAATTATCCAATGAAGATATTTTGGTGACCCATAATTTGCGTGAAACTCAAAAAATTATGAGTGATTATGTCGGCATTGTTCGTTCCGATTTTCGTTTAGAACGAGCCTTGAGACGCCTACACCTGATTTATGAAGAAACAGAGGATTTTTATAAAAAAACAAAACTCTCCGTTCCGCTTTGTGAACTCCGAAATGTGATCCAAACCGCTTATATTGTAATTAAATCAGCTATGTTGCGTAAGGAAAGTCGCGGTTTACATTACAACACCGACTATCCACAGCACAGCCAAAAATTAATCGATACTGTTTTTTAGACTAATATTATGCCCCTTGTTTTACCTGTAAAAGGAATTTTTCCCGAATGGCAAAATGATTGTTTTATTGCCGAAAATGCCACCATAGTAGGCGATGTTAAAATGGGCCATCATTGTTCAGTATGGTTCAACACGGTGATTAGGGGCGATGTCAATAGTATCAGTATTGGTAATTATACCAATATCCAAGATGGAGCGGTGATTCATTGTACCTATCAAACGGCAGCCACCCAAATTGGTAATTATGTATCCATTGGGCATCAGGCGATGATTCACGGCTGTATACTCAAAGACCGGGTCTTGGTAGGTATGGGCGCCATTGTGATGGATCATGCGGTAGTGGAGGAATATTGCATTATAGCTGCCGGAGCCATTGTTTTAGAAAACACCGTTTGTGAGTCGGGTTATATCTATGCCGGTGCGCCTGCCAAAAAAATAAAAGCAATTAGTGTGCAACAAAAAGAGTTGTTAGACCAACTACCTGATCGCTATGTGATGTACAGCACTTGGTTTACAAATCCTTCGGAATCGTAATTTTCTCCTCTAAATCCCAGTTAGCTCTCAGGGTAATTACCTTTTCATAATTCCAGGTTTTTTCTGGCTGCCTCTTATTACTTACGCTTCCGGTATCCCAACTTCCGTTTCGGTTTTCATCCATCACAAAGCGAAGTGTGTATTTACCAACCGGATAGGTGTTGTATGATATGGTTTTTTCCGTAGAAATTACATCTTCCCTTATAACCGTTTTACTCTCAGACAATAGTTGTAATACATATTGTTTACTGCTATCGCCCGGCGAAACCCGGACAGTAAGGTTTCCAAAGTTTTCCAGCTCCTCTACTGTAAAAACCTTATTATATGCCTTGCTTTTGGCTCCTGAAATGCCTGAAAAAGCACCCTCCTTGAAGTTGATACTGTATTTTTTACCAGGTTTTAAAGCATAGTTTAATCGGAATTTTCTTTCACTATCAACCACTTTCAAAAATGACCAACCCGTAAGTTCAATTGAGTCTGCTTTTAAACTTACTTTACTCCAGTCGCTCGCGGTCACTGGCATTGACAACACGGTTTCAAAATCTCGTCCCGGTTTTAGTTTGCCATTAGTCGCATTATCTCTTATAACGGGTGTGCGATTAAATGTTTCCCTTTTGTTTCTGTAAATCGAAACGCGTTCAATCTCCTTCTCTTGGTCATTTATAGAAACGCGGAGGGAGTCGAAATCCAAACTGGCTAACCAAATTTTAGCGGTGTCGCCACGTAGGTTGATTTCGGTTTTGGAATCTTTAAGATAATCACTGTCTATTTCTCTTAAACGCAATCCTTTTATTCCCTTATTTAAGCTCAATAGAATGGTTCCGTCGCCTTCAATTTTTTTCTCAATCACCTTCACTTTGCCAGGCTCTTCTTTAAATACCCTCAATTTTATTCCGCTGATGTTTTTACTAAGCTGTACAGCGCTATCCAAAAACCCGATTTCATCTATTGCCTCATTATAGATCCGGTCGGCCGATGTTTCTTTGATTGCATAAATTCGGTATGCTTGTGATCTTAGGTTATTGAGTTTAAAATTGCCCGCTGTATCGCTTAGGGTGTAAATGCTCGGTTTCTTTTTTCCTAACAAAGTGTCTTGTTCAATTGGAAATAAAAAGACGGTCGCTTCCTTCATCACCTCATTCGTAACAGCATCTACCACTTTACCCGATATTGATAGTGAGTCAAGCGTTTCGCCGGTCGAAAAGACGTAGTTATAATTTTTTAATAAATTATTTTCATTTACGTCGCCCACTCCTTTTCCGAAGTTGATGGTATAGGTGGTGTTAGGTGATAGGGCTTCGCCGATATTAATTTCTAACTTTTCTTTTTTAGCCTGCACCTCAAGCGGATTTTCTAATGCGGGTGAAATACTGATTTCGGTAAACGCATTGTTCAGCTTAATGAATTCGTTGAACTCGAGTTCGATTTTTTCAGACTTGAATTTTGTACTCAGGTTTTTAGGACTCTCTTTGAGCACCTTTGGGGCCTCCGTATCTTTGGGCCCGCCGGTTGGTGATTGTATGCTGGCGCAAGCCGCAAATAGCCAAGTTAACGTTATGAAACAGGCGCACCAACCCCACCACTTATTTAAACCCGTTTTTAAGCCATACAGCGAAACAAAACTATTTTTGAATACAATCATTTAAAAAACTTTTTTCTGTTCCCAGATCGCTTTATTTAAAGCCAATTTTTATTATTATATAAATGCTTGATTAACAGATACTTAAGTCACTATTTACTCATATGTACCATCAAAACTGAAATATCGGAGGGCGAAACCCCCGAAATCCTGGAAGCTTGTCCGAGTGTTCGCGGTTTGATCCTAATTAATTTTTCCCTTGCCTCTTTTGAAAGAGAACCCAAGGTTTGGTAGTCGAACTCCGGATTAATTTCACGGTCTTCCATTTTTTTCATCTTCTCTACAATCTCCATTTCCTTCTCAAAGTAGCTCTCGTATTTTATTTTAATCTCTGCTTGTTCTATTACCTCTGTTTCAAATTCATTTAACAGCTGATTGAATGAGCTGAGTACCGCCCTTAAATTCTTAATTTCCACTTGTGGTCTACTCAGCAATTGTAACAACTTCACCTTTTGATTTACTGCAGATGAACCTACAGACTCGAGCATTTGATTCACCTCTTCTGGTTCTACCGATTGTTTTTTAATGTGCTGAACAATCTTTTCTGCATCCGCTATTTTTTGATTCACCCTCTCCATGCGTTCATCGCTAATCAAACCCAACTGATGTCCAATACTAGTTAATCTAATGTCTGCATTATCCTGTCTAAGCAGTAAGCGGTGTTCGGCCCTTGAGGTAAACATTCGGTAAGGCTCTTCCGTACCCTTGGTCACCAAGTCGTCAATGAGTACACCAATGTATGATTCAGAGCGTTTCATGATCAGCTCGTGCTGGTCGTTTATTTTCTGGTGCGCATTAATTCCAGCAATAAATCCCTGGCACGCCGCCTCTTCATAACCTGTAGTACCGTTGATTTGACCTGCAAAAAACAGGTTTTTAATCAACTTGGTCTCTAGGGTTAAGTCCAATTGAGTGGGTGGGAAATAATCGTATTCTATGGCATAACCCGGTCTGAACATTTTTGCCTTTTCAAAGCCCGGGATTTGGGTCAAAGCTTTGTACTGAACATCTTCGGGCAGCGAAGTAGAAAAGCCATTCACATAAATTTCTACAGTATTCCAGCCTTCTGGTTCTACAAAAATCTGGTGTCGCTCCCTTTCTGCGAACCTATTTATTTTATCTTCTATAGAAGGACAATATCTCGGACCCAAGCCCTTGATCCTTCCGGTAAACATGGGTGATTTTTCAAACCCTTCTTTCAGTGTTTCGTGTACCGCTTCGTTGGTGTAGGTGATCCAGCAACAACACTGTTCTTCTACCAGCGGCACCTTGGTATACGAAAACCGACCCCTTTCTTCATCACCCCATTGCTCCTCCATTTTGCTATAATCTAAACTCCTACCGTCTACTCTTGGGGGTGTCCCCGTTTTCATTCTACCCGCCTCAAAACCCAATTCCACTAACTGTTCGGTGATACCCGTTGCTGCTTTTTCCGCAGTCCTGCCGCCACCAAATCGTTTCTCCCCAATATGAATTAAACCATTCAAAAAGGTGCCATTGGTCAATACCACTGCAGCCGCCTCAATTTCCATACCCAATGAGGTTTTTACCCCGACCACCTTATCACCTTTTACCAATAGACCCGATACGGTATCTTGCCAAAAATCAACATTCGGTGTTTGTTCTAACCTCAACCTCCACTCTTCCGCAAACCGCATCCTGTCTATTTGCGCCCTTGGACTCCACATCGCTGGCCCTTTTGATCGGTTCAGCATCCTGAATTGTAGCGTAGTCTGATCGCTAATGATACCAGAATACCCGCCCATGGCATCAATCTCCCTAACAATTTGTCCTTTCGCCACACCACCCATGGCAGGATTACAACTCATTTGCGCAATCGTACCCATGTTCATGGTTACTAACAGCACCCTCGATCCTAAATTTGCCGCCGCCGCCGCTGCTTCACACCCTGCGTGGCCCGCACCTACTACTATGATATCGTACTTATTAAACATAGATCTCTTTGTTCCACGTGGAACCATGCAAAATTAACTAATTTTTATCGCCCACCTTTCCATGTTTCACGTGGAACATGTTTAGCCAAAGCAAATAAAGCTACCATCGCCCAAACCCCTTCTAGCACCACAAATGGATAGAAAGCTACCATGTAGGCCGATATGCCACATAAAGCCGCACCAAACAGGTTTAATATTGCATACAGCAGATGTTCGGTGTTGATCTTTTTTAAGAGATTGAGCAAAAAAGCAATCAGCAAAAAGGTCACGCCAATGGTGGCTAAAAGGTCCGACAGGGTTATTAGGGTCATATCTAATATGAAAGCCCAAAAATAAACCTTATGTCACAATTTATTAAATTGGAGAGATCTGTTTATTGAAATTCAGATATTTGAATGTTTAAACATATAATATAAAATGAAAAAGATTATTCATTTGGCGAATGAAAGAGGATTTGCAGACCATGGCTGGTTAAAAGCGGCCCATTCATTCAGTTTTGCCCAATATTATGATCCAGCCAAAGTCCATTTCGGTTTATTGAGGGTTTTAAATGATGACATAGTTGCTCCCGGAATGGGCTTTGGTATGCACGGCCACGATAACATGGAAATTGTGACCATTCCGCTTAAGGGTACGCTCGCCCACAAAGATAGTCTGGGCTCGGAGGGAACCATCACGGCAGGAGAGGTGCAAATCATGTCAGCCGGCACTGGTATACGCCACTCAGAATTCAATGGTTCCACCAACGAAGAAGTGAACCTGCTGCAAATTTGGGTATTCCCTAAAGAGCGAAATATTGAACCGCGTTACGACCAGAAACGCTTTGATACAGAATTAGCACAGAATAGATTTCAACTATTGGTATCTCCAACTGAGGAGGAGGGTGCCCTATGGATCAATCAAAATGCGGTTTTTGCAAAAGGGTTTTTCAAATCCGGAGGCACCTATAACTATCAGATCAAATACCCCGGCAATGGAGTGTATGTATTTGTGATAGACGGTTCCATTGAATTAGACCAGCAGTTATTGGCTCAACGAGATGCTGCGGGGGTATATGATGCCCAGAATTTTAGTTTTGAAGTAAAAGAGGACTCCCAAGTTTTGGTGATCGAGGTGCCCATGGAATAAACGAACACCTAAAAATTACGAAGGCCCAGGTAGTGATTTTCCCGATCAGTCATCTGGGCTTTTGTTTTTTTATCCTTGTCTGTATAACCCAAAAGGTGTAATACGCCATGAATCATCACCCGATGTAATTCATCTTGTTCAGTTACTCCAAATTTTGCCGCATTTTCATTGATCCGATCCACGCTGATGAAGATGTCTCCCAAAACTTTACCATTCTGTTCCCCATTATCAAATGTAATGATATCGGTATAGGTGTCGTGGTCAAGATAATTTTTGTTGATTTCGAGTAAATAATCGTCGCTGCAAAAAATAAAATTGATTTCCTGGGTCTTAAAACCTTCGGCTATGACACAATTATTTACCCAATTACGCAATTTGGCTTTTTGCTGGGGCTTGAATAAGGTGTCTTCTGAAAAAAATAAAATAGCACTCATGTTTTAAATTTTGAAATGCAGTTCTAACTGATTCCCCCGATCGTTAAAAATACATTGATCTGCTAATTTACGAATGATATAAACACCTCTGCCTACTTCTTTTTCTCGATTTTCTACCAGTGTAGGGTCTTCAAGTGTCTGATAATCAAAGCCAAGCCCCTCATCACTAATACTGAACACCAATCTTTTTTTATCCCAAACTTCTAAGTTGATGTAAACTTTTAGCGTGGGAGATAATTGATTGCCATGAACAATCGCATTGATACAGGCTTCGTTCAGGCAGATCAATACGTTTGCATACACCTCTTCCTGTAAGGAATATTTAATTCGAATGTCTTCTATGAAACTTTCCAGCTGATTAAGGCTCTCCAGGCTGGATGCCAGCTGAAGGGTATAGGTGTCTGCCTTGTTAATTGGATTACCCACTTTTGCGATTCGATTTAATTTACAGCCATTCCAATTTTATACATTAAAACGGACAAATGCTAAAAAAATTCTTAAAAGAGCTTATTTTTGTGATTCTTTCGGGATGTAGCGTAGCCCGGTATCGCGCCAGCATGGGGTGCTGGAGGTCGTCGGTTCAAATCCGGCCATCCCGACTTACTAAAACCCTGATATTTTTCTGTATATTATTAAAAATCAGGTCCTTTCATAAGAAAATACGGATCAGCGAAGCTAATCCGGCCATCCCGACTTACTAAAACCCTGATATCCTTCTTTATTTTATCTTCTACTGTTTTGTTAATCAGTAATGATTGAGCCCAAAAAAACCCCGCACCGAGATGGGCGGGGTTTTTTGCTTAAATCCTTCGTATTATTTTGGATCTAAAATGTTATTGATGCGAACCAAAGCATCATCCAGGTGTGCCGAAACTACCGGGTTGCTGAATTTTGCTTTGCTGGCACGAATTTCTGCAGCTAAGTTTTTCAACTCTCTTCTGGCCAGCGGGCGAATATCTGATTGAGAAACATCAATTGCAGTTGCTCCAGAGAATGCTGCAAATTCTGCAGGTACTCCAGCAGGAGTTTGCTGTTCCTGAGTCATTAAATATTCTAAGCGCTCAATATGGGCACGTTGCAGATTTCTGCGATAAGTGTCGATGTTGCCACCAGTCTTTAATTCTGACCAGATACCTTGGTGGATATCACCGAAAAGATCGCTCATACTGTATGCGTTCGCACCGTTTTTAGCGCTATTATCTATTACTCTTGCCAAGCGACCAAAATCAAGGATGGTGCTCAAAACGTTCACCTGAGCACGACGAACACGGTCTACTATACCAGCATTGTCGAATTTGCCCAGTACGGCTTGATCTAACATCCAGGTAGGTGTTTTAAAGGCTTGCTCATTGATGAAGCGCATCGCCTCTTGTTGTTTCGCTCTGGCAACATGGGTGTAAACCGCTCCTTTTTGCTCGTAGGTTTTATCATTTTCATAGATACCACCAATGTTCGACTTAACGTGTCCCATGTAGCGGCTCCATTGTGATAATACCTCACCGTAAAGCTCTCTTAAATTATCGTAAGGTTTTCCTTCTTCGTAGGTCCATTTTTCGATATTCGGAAGGATACGTTTTAAGTTGGCAATACCGTAGGTAGAAGCTTTAACAGCATCGTTACCCAAATCTTCAGATTGTGCTCTTGGATCGATAGGATTACCGGTTTGTTGTCCATAGAAATAGCGTGGATCACCAGCTTTTTCAACGGTCCATTTGTTTAAGATTTTAGCGTCTTCATCGGCACTTTTGCTATCAAACCAGGTATAACCCCATTTAATGGCCCATTTGTCGTATTCGCCAATTCCAGGGTACAATACCACATCTCCGTCACCCGGCTGGGCAATGTAGTTGAAACGAGCATAATCCATGATGGAAGGTGCGGTTCCACCCATTCTTTTGGTAAAGGATGGAGAGCGCAGTGAATCTACCGGATAAGCTACACTTGAACCAAAGTTGTGCGGCAAACCAAGGGTGTGGCCCACTTCGTGTGAAGAAACAAAGCGAATCAATTTACCCATAATTTCATCCTTGAATTTAGGAGAACGGGCTTCAGGGTTGATTGCGGCAGTTTGTACGAAGAACCAGTTACGAACCAGGTTCATCACGTTGTGATACCAACCGATATCTGATTCCATGATCTCACCAGATCTTGGATCGGCAATATGCGGACCGTATGCATTAGGAATGTTAGATGCGAAATAACGGATCACCGAATAACGAGCATCTTCTGGGCTCCAATCTGGATCGTTCGGTGGATCTAAACACACAATGGCATTTTTAAATCCGGCAGCCTCAAAAGCTACATTCCAGTCGTTTACTCCTTCTCTTAAGTGCTCACGCCATTTTTGTGGCGTAGCTGGGTCAAGGTAGTATACAATTTGTTTAACCGGCTCAACCAATTCACCTCTTAAATAAGCGGCTTTATCTTTTGGTTCCAGTCTCCAACGACGGGCATAGCGGGTTACGGTTGCTTTTTGTGCGTCGATTCCGTAGTCGGTTTGTGCCTGAGAGAAAAATCCAACGCGGTCGTCAGATAAACGCGGTTTCATCGGAACCTTAGGCAACAACAACATAGAGTTGCTGATTTCCACCGTCATCGAACCCAAACTTCTGTCGCCCGGAGGCTCAGCAGCACGATAAGTTTTAGAAGTGCGAACTTCTACGTTGATAGGGAAACTTTTAATGGTATCGATATAAGAACGGGTCTCATCTAAAGCAGATATTTTGTACTGGGTGCGCACATTGCTTGGCAAGCCAAGTGATAACACATCTTTAGTGAATAACTCGGTTACATCAATTACAACCGAGTTGGAATCCTTATTAATCGCTTTGATCTCAAATGCGCTTAAAATAGCATCCAAATTGGAGTTTTTTACAGACTGGTACATATCGGTACCCTGTAAAGCGATGTTACGATAAGAAGGAATTCTGATGAAAACCTGCTTGTCTTTTCTTTGCCATTTCCAGATTTGTTCGTTCAACTCTTCACCTCCATAAGTGCCATCCACTGGAGGAGTTTTGGTGTAACGGGTTACTACGAGCATTTCTCTTCCAAAAAGAGAATCAGGAATCTCATAAAAATATTTACCATCTAACTGGTGTACTTTAAATAAACCCTTGTCTGTTTTCGCCTTTTCGGTGATCACATCTTTGTAAGGTTTCATTCCGGGCTTTGCTGCGGCTGGAGCAACTGGAGCCGGAGGTGCAGCCGGCGCAGGAGGGGTCTTACCCTTTTTCTGAGCAAATGCAGCACCAGCCGAACAAAATACCATCAGGGATACCAACATTAAGTTCCCTGTTTTTTGAAAAATTTTCTTCATGAATTTTTGTTTTGGTTGTGTTAACAAATATAATTTTTGCGTGTTTCAATATACCACTTTAACAGTAAAGTTACAGTGCTCAATTTACCGATTATTTGCTTTCACCCGGTTCTTCCGGCTCACTTTCGGCTTCTGGTTCAAAGCTTAGCTGGCCTCTTCCCGGGGTGCTAATGGTAAGTGTTTGTGTAAATCGTTCACCAGCAGCGTTGATCAACTCAACTACATATTTGCCGGCTTGTAAGTAAGCTTTTTTGTTGGCAGCAATACTTACACTTCCCCTTTTTGCCTTGGTCCATTCTTCCTGATATGATTTAAAAGCAGTTTCGGCAACACTTAAATCGTAATTGATGTAATGAATACCCCGTTCGTGTTTGATTTCTTCACTTTTTAGCTCCAAGCCGCTCTCGGTTTTGATCTTCAAGCTGAGCTTTCCGGCGCTTGCATTGTAAACGGGTATTTGTAGTTGTGGTTCAAAAACATTTTCTCCGAATTTACGTCCCCAAGAAGCACTGAACGAAACGCTTGGTAGTTCAAATAGATAGCTCGATTTTTTCAGCATTTCAGCATTCAATTGCTGTAGTTCTTTCACACTGGCAATGTAGAGCGATCGGCCATGAGTAGCTACCACTAATTCTTGTTCGCGGGTTTGCACCACCAGGTCGTGAACAGCGACCGCTGGTAAATTGCTACCCAAGCGCATAAAGCTTTCTCCACGATCGATCGA
Source organism: uncultured Sphingobacterium sp. (assembly GCA_964580845.1). GTDB lineage: Bacteria > Bacteroidota > Bacteroidia > Sphingobacteriales > Sphingobacteriaceae > JAIPAN01. Next base: position 109,774 of record CAZOLA010000002.1, on the reverse strand, counting down.
GGCATAGAGTCCGTGATCTGTTCCAACGTAAACCAAGTCTTTGTTTTTGGGATCTTCTTTGATCACATTAACCGGTTCAAGTGGCAGGTTTTTACCAATTCGGGTCCAATTTTGTCCGTAATCAATTGATCGGTAAACATATGCATTGAAATCATCGTTGCGGTAACCGTTCAAGGAGGTATACACCGTTCCTTCTTCAAATGCAGAAGGATAAACTTGCGAAATCCACAGGTCTTGTGGTAATTTATCGGAAATCCGGTTCCAGTTATATCCACCGTCTTTACTTACATGAATCAATCCATCGTCAGAACCCACATAAATTAATCCGAACTTAAGCGGAGACTCTTCTATAGTGGTCAAAGTTCCATAAGCAACGTCGCCCGGTTTTCCACCCTTGGTCAAATCGCCAGAAAGGGTAACGAAATCGGTCGCCTTATTCATGGATCGATGAAATTTGTTAGAACCAAAATAAACCACATCTTGATTATGACGTGAAAGGTGTACCGGCGATTCCCAGTTCCATCTTAGCGGTCTTTCTCCTAATTCGTGTTTAGGCTGGAAGGGCAACCGCTCTTTGGTTTGCTGGTTTACCCGATTGTAAAAGCCATATTGAGAGCCGGTGTACACCAAATTATTGTCACGGGTATCAATGGCCACTTGCATACCATCTCCTCCATTTAACATTTTGTAAGGATATTCACCACCATCATACCAGCCATAGCCTGCTTTATAAGTGGATGGGCCCACCCAAACACCGTTATCCTGTAATCCACCATAAACACGGTAAGGTTTTGCCATGTCAACGTTCACTGAGTAGAATTGTCCAACGGCCGGCGTGTTGGCTTTGAACCAGGTTTTCCCGTCGTCGTAAGAAATATTAATCCCACCATCATTACCATTGATCAGATGACCTTCTTTTTTAGGGTTCACCCATAGCGCATGGTGATCGGAATGCACATTTTCCCCATCAATAGATTGAAAGGTTTTTCCTCCATCTGTCGACTTCCAAATAGGAACCCCCATGATATATACCTTATCGGGGTTGCTCGGTGAAACCGTAATCTGACCAAAATAATATCCGTAAGTATTATACAAACCTCTCAGATCCATGGTGTTTACCTTGGTCCAGGTTTTACCCGCATCCTGACTACGGTAAACCTCCGCTTCAATAATTGGTGTGCCGAACATTAAAGCGTTCGCGTCTTCCAGATATTCCACCAGGGCTATCGGTTTTAATTGGTCGGATTTAACTGCAGCCTTAACCGTTTGCGCAGTATGTTTTGAGGGGAATCTGTTTTCTTTTAGAAACGCATTCAGCTTATCATCGTCTAAATCTAAGAACGCTTCTTTTTGAATATTTCTGAAAGTCTCTTTGCTGTAATCGTCTTTTTTCTCAGTTTTTTCTTCTGTTCTTGCACCTTGGTTATCTAATACGGCATAAATCACATTGGGCGATTTTGGGTAAATGGCCAAACCGATACGGCCAACCCCCTCACCTTCCGGAAAACCACTGCTACCGCCACTAATCAGCGTCCAAGAGTCGCCTCCATCCGTACTTTTATAAATACCAGATGTTTTTCCGCTTTCTATAAAATTCCAAGCTCGGCGCTGGCGATGCCACATGGAGGTATAAAGCACCTCCGGATTCGAGGGGTCGATTACCAGGTCAATGGCACCAGTATTTTCATCAATTGAAAGGGTTAGTTTCCAGCTTTTACCGCCATCGGTACTTTTGTAAACACCCCTTTCTTTATTTGAAGAATACAGATGTCCTAAAACAGCAACATAAACTGTATTACTGTTTTTAGGGTGAAGGATTACTCTTCCGATATGGTGTGACTCGGGGAGGCCCATGTTCTCCCAGCTCTTTCCACCGTCGGTACTTTTGTAAATACCGGTTCCAGAATAGGAGGAACGGCTGGAATTATTTTCCCCGGTTCCCACCCAAATGGTTGTTTTTTTATTCTCGGGAGTCCAGTCAGACCAATCTACCGCAATATCACCTATGGTCATGGATTCTTGTTGATCGAACAAGGGTTGGAATGAAATACCGTTGTTTTCGGTGATCCATAATCCGCCGGAGGCGTAAGCCACATAGAAATTGGTAGGGTCATGGGGGTTCACATCAATATCTACCACCCGGCCACTCATGATGGTGGGTCCCACCGATCTGAATTTAATTTGATTTAATAAACTGTTTTTTTCCAGTTCTTGCCTTTGCTTAAAGCTCTCTAATCGGAGCTGGGCTGGTGTGTAGGTGCTTTTGTTTTTTTGTGCATAAAGGTTTACTGTCAATCCGATGGCAGCAACCCAAACGAAAACGAAATTTCTCATTAAAAAGGATTTGCTTGTAAAGTAAATATAGCTTTTGTGCTACAATTAGATCCTTCTTTTGAGTGTAAAAAGAATTTTTTTTGGTTTATCGCTGTTTTTAGAAAGAATACTTAACAAATAATTTCGCTCATTTCCCGATTTGAATAAATTGTCGATTTCATTGATACTAAACTCAGCAACAGGCTTAAAGTTAATGCTGATGATCTCATCACCCGCCACCAAGCCTTCTTGTTCTGCCGGAGAGCCCTCCGCCACCCTGCTTATGATCACTCTTTTATAATCCGGACCAGCACTTACTAGTTCTAAACCACTCATATCATGCTCAAATTTCTCTTTATAAAACCCCGAAGGTTTTACATACATACTATTTCGGCTATAGTCGAATACTACCTTAAATCTTTTCAAGAGCTGATTTCCCAAATTACCATTGCGTTCAACGAGGGTGGTTTTGGCTGCCAAATCCTGGTAATTGGGGAATGCGCTAATGACCCTCTCCAATTTATACTTGCCCATATTCAATGATTGAATCCGACCCAGATAACCTTCTATGGGTCCACCTAAACCCACCCCCAGATTACTTGCAATATTTTCATCAGGTATTTGAAAAGGCTTGCCATTTTCATTTTCCAGAGAAAGCGGATGCCCGGCGCCCGTGTCAATAATGAGTTTTACCCGCTTTTGACTGCCGTCGCTCAATACCAGGTTGGTTTCAAGATAGGGTTTGCGCTGCTCAATGCTAATGGGAATTTTTTGCCCCTTACGGGGGATGAACTCCTCAGAAAACGGGTATATGGTTAAATGCTGATCAACATAGTTGATCCGTACAATAAAACTGTTGAAAAACTCATAGCCAAGTAAACCATGAATGGACATACCCGCATATTCAGACAAGTTAAAAACATCTTTTTTGAGGATGGCTGCTGGAATGTAATTGCCAAGAGCCTTGCCTAAACTTAGGCTAAGTGGTGGGGAAATAAATGCATCCAGATCGGGATTATTGCCCAAGCCTGTGATCTTAATATTTCTTAGATTTTCTAACCCCAGTTGTTCGGATAACTCAAAATCAGTCACCAATAGGACTCCCACCCCGGAGTCGAGCACAAAATTATAGGGCCCCGATTCGTTAATGTAAACAGGAACAATGATCAGGTTTTTGATCAGTTTGAACGGAATGATTTCTCGTTTTTGTCGTTCGGGCAGGAGAAAAGCTTGGGCACTTGAATTTTTAGATTGGAAGAGCAGCCCCATACCCAACCCAATTATAATTACCATCCTATACAGGTAAGTAACTGTCAACATACACTATAATTTACAATAATTATGCAAAACTTAAACCAGGGTTACCTGAATATAATTGGGATTTTAAAAAAGCTTTATTACGAGATGATTCTTGCTGTGAACCACATCCAAAGAAAAAGTACCAACCCCTAAGGGGTATATTTTCTTATATTTTTCATTTTTGACTAAGGTAAAGTTAATGAAAACATCAAAATGACTAAATTCGAACGTTAACAAAAGAAATACCTATGACCACGCGAACAATGGATCTTACTAAACGAAATACGCCCACCGGAAATCAATTAAATTGTAAAGGCTGGGTGCAGGAAGCGGCACTTCGCATGTTGCTCAATAACCTGGATCCGGAGGTAGCCGAACGCCCCGAAGATCTCATCGTTTATGGCGGAAGGGGAAAGGCTGCTAGAAATGCGGAGTCGCTTGAACTGATCATCAAGGCATTAAAAGATTTAGAAGAAGATGAAACCCTGTTGATCCAGTCGGGTAAACCCGTGGGTATTTTACCCACTCACAAAGATGCCCCAAGAGTATTGATCTCCAATTCACAATTGGTTCCCAAGTGGGCCACTCAACAGCATTTTGACGATTTAGAAGATAGGGGCCTCATGATGTATGGCCAAATGACAGCCGGCTCCTGGATCTATATTGGTTCACAAGGCATTGTGCAGGGTACCTTTGAAACCTTTGCCGAAGTAGCCCGCCAGCATTTTGGCGGCAGTCTGAAACACACCCTCTCGGTAACAGCCGGTTTGGGTGGTATGGGTGGAGCCCAGCCCCTGGCCATTACCATGAATGAAGGCGTTTGTCTGGCAGCCGAAGTGGAAGAGTGGCGTATTCGTAAAAGATTGGAAACTCGTTATATCGATGAAATATGTTTTGATATTGATGAAGCCATCGATCGGGCCCAGAAATACAAAGAAGAAGGAAAGGCGCTTTCCATTGGAGTAGTAGCCAATGCTGTTGACTTATTAAGTCGATTAATTGAACGTAATATCAAGGTAGATGTATTGACCGATCAAACCTCTGCCCATGACCCCTTAATCGGTTATTTTCCGGAAGGATTATCTGTAGAAGCAGCAAGGGTTTTACGGGAAGAAAACCCCGAAGAATACACCCGGAGATCCTACGCCACCATGGCCAAACATATTGAGCTAATGTTGGAAATGCAAAAAAGAGGCGCCATTACTTTCGATTATGGTAATAATTTAAGGGGAAGAGCTTTAGAAGCGGGGGTTAGTCATGCTTTTGATTTCCCCGGTTTTGTACCCGCCTACATTCGTCCTTTGTTTTGCGAAGGGAAAGGTCCTTTCCGATGGGCAGCACTAAGCGGCGATCTGGAAGATATTGCGGTTACCGATAAAGTGATTTTAGAATTGTTTCCTGAAAACGAGGGCTTGCGCCGTTGGATCACCATGGCACAGGAGCGCATCGCTTTCCAAGGATTACCAGCCCGAATTTGTTGGTTGGGGCAGGGTGAGCGTGAAAAAGCCGGATTAGCCTTTAATAAATTGGTGGCCGAAGGCAAAGTAAAAGCACCCATCGTCATCGGTCGCGACCATTTGGATACTGGTTCAGTGGCTTCACCCAACCGAGAAACCGAAGCCATGAAAGACGGTTCCGATGCGGTGGCCGATTGGCCAATTCTCAACGCCCTCATCAACACCGCCGGAGGTGCCAGCTGGGTTTCATTGCATCATGGCGGCGGCGTGGGTATTGGCTACTCCATACATGCCGGTATGGTCATCGTGGCTGATGGCACCGCTGATGCTGAACGCAGAATTAAACGTGTATTGCATAATGATCCGGCCATGGGGGTGATTAGACATATGGATGCGGGCTATGACATTGCACAAGATACCGCTCGAAACCACAAGTTGGATCTCAAAGAAAGACTTCGATGAAACCAGCTGAGATTAACCAAAAATTTACCGCCTTACAAAACCGCCTGGCAGCGGATTTTGATTCCGAAAAACCAGACCTCAAAGTCATCTTGTTCTTAATTGGGGTGCAGGAATTGGGGCTTGGTCCTCAAAAATTTAGCAAACGCCAAAAAGAAGAGCTGATGCACATAGCCACTTGTCGTTTATTTAGCGAAATGGGTTTTTATGAGTTAGAAGGTTTGGACCAGGATGGTTGGCCGCATTGGAAATTGATAAAACCCATTCCGGCTTATACCTTGTTAGAACAAGAAATGATCATTAAATCTCTTATTGTCAGCTATTTCGAAGCACTGTAATTGTTTATATTCGATAAAAATCAAATCAAATGAAAAAACTCATTTTTTCCGTCTTGTTATTGTTGGCCATTTCGGCTCAGGCGGCTAAACCGAAGCATCAGTTTGTACGTATCAAAACTGAAAAGGGTGAATGTGTGGTGATATTATACAATCAGACGCCCAAACACAGAGATAATTTCGTAAAGATTACCAAGGATGGGAACCTCACCGGTACCTTGTTTCATCGGGTTATTCAAGGCTTCATGATTCAGGGAGGAGATCCAGATTCTAAAACCGCTAAACCCGGCCAGGCTTTGGGCGACGGAGATTTGGGCTATACCGTTCCTGCGGAGTTTCGTGACAGTTTGTTCCACAAGAAAGGAGTCATTGCGGCAGCGAGAGATAATAATCCAGAAAAATCTTCGAGTGCCTGCCAATTTTATTTGGCACAAGGCAAAGTTTTTACCGATGAACAATTAAATACTTTGGAAGAAACCCGCTTAAAAGGTCGTAAAATTCCTACTTGGCAGCGTGAGGTATACAAAACCCTGGGCGGTATTCCCCATTTAGACCAAAACTATACTGTTTTTGGGGAGGTGATTCAAGGAGTGGAGATGATAGATGCCATCGCAGCCGTTAAAACCGGCCCTGCAGACCGACCTGTGGAAGATGTGCGAATGGAAGTGAACTTGTTAAAAAAGAAAGAAGCCCGCAAACTCGAAAAAACTTTCGGACTGGCCAATAAACCATGAAAATAATCACTTACAACGTAAATGGTATTCGTTCCGCTTTGAGCAAAAACTGGCTGGCCTGGTTACAGGCTACACAAGCCGATGTGGTTTGCCTGCAGGAAATCAAAGCTACGCCAGAGCAGATCACCGATTTGTATGTATTGGAACAAATGGGTTACGAACACTACTGGTATCCGGCTGAAAAAAAGGGCTATAGCGGCACGGCCATCTTGACCAAAATTACGCCGAAACACGTGGAATTTGGATCGGGAATGGACGATTACGATCGTGAAGGGCGCATCATTCGGGCAGATTTCGAGGAAGTATCGGTTATGAGCACCTATTTCCCATCAGGATCAAGTGGTGAGGAGCGACAAGCATTTAAGTACCGCTTCCTGGACGATTTTCAGCAATACATCGATCAATTGAAGTGGGCCTATCCTAAACTGGTCATCTCGGGAGATTACAATATTTGTCATAAACCAATTGATATCCACAATCCAAAATCAAATGCCAATGCTTCCGGCTTTTTACCCGAGGAACGGGAGTGGATGGAGAATTTTATCCAAAGTGGATTTGTAGATAGTTTCAGACATTTCAATCCGGAGCCACATCATTATACCTGGTGGAGTTACCGTGCCGGTGCCAGAGCCAAGAACCTGGGTTGGCGCATCGATTATCACCTCGCCAGCAAAGAATTACAAGCACATTTGAAACGGGCAGCAATTTTGCCCGATGCCAAACATTCAGACCATTGTCCGGTCTTATTGGAGTTGGACCTATAAACATGAAATCGCTGCTCATTACAGATATTGCCAAGCTGGCGGGTTTGCAGCCTACAGCAGTGCTCCAGCTTCGCGGGAGCGAAATGGCTAATTTTCCTGTTTTGGAAAATGCCTGGCTTTTGGTGGAGAATGGAAGGATTAAGTCCTTTGGTCCGATGGATCAACTCCCCGAATTAGCCGAAGCTACCGAACGGGTCTCTGCCAATGGTGGTTGCGTGTTGCCTTCCTGGTGCGATTCTCATACTCATCTAATCTTTGCGGCCAGCCGCGAAGAGGAATTTGTGATGAAGATCAAAGGAAAGACCTACGAAGAAATTGCAGCAGCCGGTGGGGGTATCCTGAACTCGGCAAGCAAACTACAGACCGTCAGCGAGGAAGACCTCTTTCAACAGGCTTGGCAACGTTTGGAGGAGCTGATCCGCCTCGGAACCGGAGCCATCGAAATTAAAAGCGGTTATGGACTGAGTCTCGAATCAGAACTGAAAATGTTGCGTGTTATTCGTAAGCTTAAAGAACACGCACCCATTCCGGTAAAAGCGACTTTTTTGGGTGCTCACGCTTATCCTCAAGAATACAAAAGCAATCATGGGGGATATATTGATCTGCTGATCAATGAAATGTTGCCGCAAATCGCCTCAGAGGGCCTGGCCGATTATATCGATGTGTTTTGTGAGCAGGGCTTTTTCTCTTTGGCAGAAACCGAACAACTATTGAAAGCTGGTGCAAACCACGGTTTAAAAGCTAAAATTCATGCGAACCAACTCTCAGCAAGCGGTGCTGTGGAGCTGGCGGTAAAACATCGGGCATTATCGGTTGATCATTTGGAGGTGATGGATGGGCCTTCGTTTGAGACATTGTCACAAAACGACACCATTGCCACACTTCTACCCAATTGCTCCTTGTTTTTGAATATCCCATTTGCTAATGCTCGTGAGTTGATAAGCAGAGAGGTAGCTGTAGCGCTGGCTTCTGACTTTAATCCTGGTTCCTCTCCATCGGGTAATATGAACCAAGTGGTTTCGCTGGCTTGTATGCGCATGAAAATGCTCCCCGAAGAGGCCATCAATGCGGCCACGATCAATGGAGCCGCAGCCATGGAATTGTCGGCTAATTATGGCAGTATCGCCCCCGGAAAAGTAGCTAACCTCATCATTACCAAACCCATACCCTCTTTGGCTTACTTGCCTTATGCGTTTGGAAGCAATTTAATTGACCGAGTGATCGTTAAAGGAGCAATCTATGAATAAGATCATTTTCTCGAGCCCAGGACAACTGCTTTCACTTACAAATATTCGTGAAGGTGAAATCAAATTGGGACAAAAGCTGGGAACGGTGGCAAACTTGGCCGACCTGAGAAAACATCCTGCAAAATTTGTATTGCTGGGCGTTCCCGAAGATGTGGGTGTGCGTGCCAACGGCGGCCAACCAGGTACTGCAAACACTTGGCCTGCGGTTTTGCGTGCTTTTTGCAATGTTCAAAGCACAGTTAAGTTAAGTGGGGAAGATATAGTGGTACTTGGTGAAATTAATGTGACGGAAGAACAATTCAGCGGTTTGCAAACTCCACTTGAGGAATTACCTAAGCTGGTGGAACGTGTGGATGAGAAGGTGTGTGAGGTGATGCTGCAAGTTTTTGAGGCGGGTAAAGTGCCCATTGTGATTGGCGGCGGTCACAACAATGCCTACCCCTTATTGAAGGCCCTGTCTCAAAGTAAAAAAATGCCCGTGAATGCGCTAAATATAGATGCCCATGCAGATTTCAGGAAGCTGGAAGACAGGCACAGTGGAAATGGCTTTTCTTATGCCTTTGAAGAAGGATATTTAGATAAATTTGCCGTTTGGGGCATGCATGAGAATTACAATGCACAATACCTCATCGACCAAATGAATGCTCATCCAGATAGGATAAACTATACTTTTTTCGAGGACTTTATGACCTGGAAAACCGATCCGGGCAGTGCTTTCGATCGTGCCATGCAGTTTGTGCAGGGTGTGTATGGTTTAGAATTAGATATGGACAGTGTGGCCTATGCAGCAGCCAGTGCGGCGTCGCCCACCGGTTTTACTGCCGAGGTGGTTCGTTCTATGCTGTATCAAACCAGGGCTTTCAAGCCTGCTTACTTCCACATTTGTGAAGGTATTGCAGAATCTCAGTCTATACAGGCCAAACTGATCGCTTACTTCATCAGCGATTTCATCAAAGCGCAGGTTTAAGCAAACTTCCAGATTTTTTGAGGGGTGATGCAGGTATCCAGAGGGATATCATGGGAATTCAGTTCAACAATTTCATCGATCGGTTCGAAAAACGAGAGCCCAACTTTTCGAACGTTCGGCTTACACTGGGCCAGGAAACGATCGTAAAAACCTTTCCCATAGCCAACGCGGTGCCCCTGTCTGTCGCAGGCTAGTAGCGGTACTAAAACCAGGTCTAATTCTCCAGCGTTTATTTCTTGTCCGCCTTGCGGTTCTGTAATTCCCCATCGGTTTTCAGCGAGCTGGGTATGCTCGTCCCAGATGTAGTGGCTAAGGCTATGTGTTTCTAAATTACTTTTTGACAAGATCAGCTGAATTTCAGGGTGTTTTTCTCTTAGCCAATTGGCGATCGGGTAGGTATTGATTTCTTTTTTGGATAAGATGGGTAGAAATAGATGGAGCTGATTAACACCCTGCAGGTCTATTCGTTGGAATTGCTTCAACAGTTCCAGGTCCATTTTTTCTACTTCTTTAGTACTTAAAGCCTGCCGCAAATTCAGGAAATGCTTGCGGGCTTCGCTCTTGCTCATGCTATCCATCGGTCTAAAAATAAAAAAACGGCCTCAGATTTCTCTAAGACCGTCATCATAATCAACCTAAACCTTAAACTTAATTAAAGATCTTTATTTCACCCGCTCGATATAATCTCCGGTACGAGTGTCCACTTTCACTTTGTCACCCTGATTAATGAACAAAGGAACACGAATTTCAACACCGGTTTCTACGGTGGCGTTTTTCATAGCATTGGTAGAAGTGTCACCTTTCACAGCAGGCTCGGTATAAGTAATTTCCAGTTCCACACTGGTAGGTGCCTGTGCCATGATCGGCTCTTCGCTTTCGAAAGCTACAATTACATTCATCCCTTCTTTGATAAATTTGGCGGCATCGCCAAACAAGAATTTAGGAATGCTGTATTGCTCGAAAGTATTGTTATCCATGATCACGAAGTTTTCTCCTTCGGGATACAGGTATTGATAGTCGCTGGTTTCTACTCGGCAAATTTCTACTTCCTCATCGGTACGGAAGCGGTATTCTACTAATTTGCCGGTTTTTACGTTACGCATACGGGCCTGATAAAAGGCACGCAAGTTGCCCGGAGTACGATGAATAAATTCTTCAACCGCTACCAATTCTCCATTGAATCTGAGAATGTTTCCGTTTTTAATTTCTGATGCTTTTGCCATAAAACAGCTTTTTTGTACTCAAATGGGTACCCGTTTTCGTGCCGCAAAGGTAGCTTGTTTTTTCTTCAATAACAACCCAAATTGGAATTTTATCCCAGCGGGTCCTCAAAGTTTTTATAGTCTGAAATTTGGAGCTGGTGTGTACAGCATTGATATTCCTCTTCCTGATTGGAGCAGATGATTAATAAGCGTTCTTTTGTATAATTGGCCATCAATTGCTGGTACCATTCTAAGCCTTGCTTATCCAGGTTAGCCGTAGGCTCATCTAATAACAAGACCGGCGTATTTGTAAATACAGCCAAAGCCAACTTGCAGCGCTGTTTCATTCCTGATGAAAAATACCGGATCGCTTTGTTTTCTACTTTTTTCAGATCTAATATTCGGATGATTTCATGAGAATCAAATCCTGGTAGAAAATCCTTGAATTGGAAATGAAAATCGATCATCTCAGCCAGACTAAATTCTTCAATCAATTCTAAATAAGGTGCAGAAATTGAAAGGTGTTCGTAAAAATCGTCCGGCTCTATTGTAGCTTCACCCGATTGATAAGTGATGAAACCCTCTGAAGTAGAGAGACTACCCGCTAATACCTGTAAAAGTGTAGATTTTCCACTTCCGTTAGCGCCTAAAATGGCATAAGCCTTGCCTTGTTCAAAACGGTAATTAACTGATCTGAAAATCCATTCCTGATTAAAACGGCGACCGATATTTTCGAGAATGATTTCCATAGAACGATTAACCGTTGCCGAAGCCTTTCATAATACCACGGTTAGAGTTACGTATGAAATTCACAATTTCATCACGCTCTTCGGTAGGCTTAAAACCAGCTTCCACCATGTCTAAAGCTTTAGTGGTATTGCTGTTTTTTAAGAATAAAACACGGTATATATCCTGAATTTCGTTGATTTTTTCTGAGCTGAATCCTCTTCGACGCAAACCAACTGAATTGATACCAACGTAAGAAAGCGGCTCACGACCAGCTTTGGTGTAGGGTGGAACATCCTTTCGAACTAAAGATCCACCGGAGATCATCACATGGGCACCAATACAAACAAATTGATGTACTGCACTCATACCACCAATAATTGCGTAATCTTCTACGGTAATATGACCCGCTAATTGTACACCGTTAGCTAAAATACAGTTATTCCCTACTATACAATCATGCGCTACGTGGGTATATGCCATTAGCAATACGTTGTTTCCAATTCGGGTTTCTTTCCGGTCGTTGGTACCTCGGTTAATGGTTACGCATTCGCGGATGGTGGTGTTATCACCAATAACAGCCAAGGTTTCTTCCCCTCCAAATTTTAAATCCTGAGGTGAAGCGGAGATAACGGCACCAGGGAAAATGCGGCAGTTCTTACCAATACGTGCACCATTCATAATGGTTACATTGGAGCCAATCCAGGTTCCCTCGCCAATTACTACATCTTTATGAATGGTTACGAAGGGTTCAATTACGACATTATCAGCAATTTTTGCCTGCGGATGAATGTAGGCTAAAGGTTGAATCATTGTTTTAATTTGGTTTTTTGGAAATTTGAGCCATCAACTCTGCTTCTACCACTACTTTGTCTCCCACCATTCCAATACACTTCATTTGTGCAATACCTCTTCTGATCGGAGTAATTAAGTCGCAACGGAACACCAGCGTATCTCCCGGTAATACTTTTTCTTTAAAACGGGCCTGCTCTATTTTTAGAAAATAGGTCAGGTAGTTTTCTGGATCATCAACTGTGTTCAACACCAATATACCCCCTGTTTGCGCCATCGCCTCAATTTGTAATACACCAGGCATTACCGGTGCTCCCGGAAAATGACCTTCAAAAAAGGGCTCATTCATGGTCACATTTTTCACACCTACTACGTGATTTTTTGATAGTTCTAAAATTTTATCGACTAACAAGAAAGGTGGCCGGTGAGGCAAAATATTCATGATCTGAGTGGTATCATACACCGGTTCAGCATTCAAATTATATTTTGGGGCAGTTTTTTTACTACGCTCTTTTTTAATTTGTGCTTTAATTTTTTTGGCAAAAGCAACGTTGGCAGCATGACCCGGACGGGCTGCCATGATGTGTCCCTTGAGCGGAACGCCCACTAAAGCTAAATCTCCAATCATATCGAGCAATTTGTGGCGGGCAGGCTCATTCTGGTGGCGCAATTGGATATTGTTCAGGATACCTTCTCGTGCCACATCGATATCTTCTTTATTAAACAGCTTTGCCAAACGGTCCAGCTCTTCGCGGCTCACTTCCTTATCTACCACCACAATTGCGTTGTTTAGATCGCCGCCCTTTATCAGGTTGTGATCAAGTAGCATTTCTAATTCGTGAAGGAAACAGAAGGTTCTGCAGGAAGCGATTTCTTTTTTAAATTCAGATAAATTGGTGATGGCCGCATGCTGGCTTCCCAAAATAGGAGAGTTGTAATCGATCATGCAGGTGAAACGATATTCATCCAAAGGCATAGCTACCATTTCTACTTTACGATCTGGTTCTGAATAATGAATATTTGATGGAATACTGTAATATTCTCTATCTGCAAGCTGCTCCACAAAGCCCGCCTTTTCTAAAGCATTGATAAATTCAATCGAACTCCCATCCATTATTGGAATTTCAGGACCATCCAGTTCCATCAGCACATTATCCACTTCACAACCCACTAAAGCTGCCAAAACGTGTTCGACAGTGCTTACGCTTGCACCATTTTGTGTAATGGTGGTTCCTCTGGAAGTATCGGTCACATTGTCTACATCGGCATCAACTAAGGGGTTACCCGGTAAATCAACTCGCGAAAATTTATAGCCATGATGATCTGCAGCTGGCTTAAAAGTCAAGGTAACCGGTTCTCCGGTATGCAATCCAACTCCAGATATGGAGAATTCGGATTTAAGTGTTCTTTGTTTTGTATTCATTTTTATGTTTAGTAATTAGGCAATGGTATTATTCATCATCCCTGTTTACTAATGATTTCAATTCTTTTTCCAGTGCTTCTAGTTTTTTCTCTAATTCGGGCAGGCGTTGGAAGACCACCTGCGAACGATAATTATCATTAAAAGTATTTACAGGCATCCCGCCCCATTTTTTACCTTCTTCTTCTAAACTTCGGTTTATCCCCGTTTTGGCGGCAATTTGTGAACCCTTGGCAATAGAAATATGTCCAACGGTACCCACCTGACCGCCCATCACTACATTTTCACCCACTTTGGTACTACCCGAAATGCCACTTTGTGAGGCTATCACGGTATTGCTGCCAACTTCTACATTATGGGCTATCTGTATCAAATTATCGAGCTTCACCCCCTTACGGATAATGGTAGAACCCATGGTAGCCCGGTCGATAGAGTTGTTGGAACCAATTTCTACATCATCCTCAATGATCACATTTCCAATTTGGCTTACCTTTTTGTAGCTACCATCCGCTTGCGGTGCAAATCCAAATCCGTCGCTACCAATCACCGTTCCGGAATGAATGGTCACCCGATTACCCAATACACATTCGTGGTATACTTTTACTCCGGCAAAAAGCGTGCAGCTTTCACCAATCTTCACCATATCACCTATATACGTTTGAGGATAGATTTTAGTATGATCACCAATCACCGCATTGGCCCCGATGTAAGCAAATGCCCCAATGTATACATTTTTACCAATTTTGGCACTTGGGTGGATAAAACAAGGTTCTTCAATCCCGCTTTTATCTAATTTTGCCTGATTGTATGCTTCCAGGAGAACAGAAAATGAACTGTAGGCATCTTTTACCCTGATTAAAGTTGCCGAAACAGGCTTTTCCAGTTTCAAATCTTCATTAACAATAATAATGGAAGCCTTTGTGGTGTACAAATAAGGCTCATATTTCGGATTAGCCAGAAAAGAAAGCGAGCCGCTTTGCGCTTCCTCTATTTTAGCCACACTGCTTACCCCCATCTCCGGGTTGCCTTCAATGGTTCCATTTAGTAATTGCCCGATTTGAAGAGCAGTAAATTGCATGTGCGCTAGTTAGGGTGTGTAAATTTAAACAATCTGCAAATTTAACCTTATTTAGGGTTTAGCCTAACAAAAAATTTACAATGCCTGATCGGAAAGTTCCTTCAAGTAGCAAAAAATATATTTTTTTACGGTTTTAGCCAGGGCCTCTAAATTCGAATTATCAGATGCCTGGGCTATATCGAGCACACTGCCATCTTTCATTAATATTTGAATACTGCCGTCTCCGGGCTTGTAAGCATTGTTTTTGATGCTATCTGTAAATACAAAATAAGAAGCATCATCTTCTTCCAGGTCAAAATGATCCATGGCTTTTTGTACCATTTCATCAATCACATACAATTCGGGGGCCTGGTTGCTGATCTCTACCTGATATAGATTGCGCTCTATCAAATTTTTGCAAAGCCTGGACAGGATTTTATCGCCGTCTGCTGCCCAAACTTTTATAGAAGTAAAAATATCGTGATCGTCTAATTGTGAGAATCGTTCCAGATGAATCGGGTCTTCGATAAAATCCTCTTTTTTGATGATATTATTTAGGAAGTGCCCGAAATTTGGCGTGGCAAAAAGCACCCTGCCAGAAAGGGCTAGTTCTTTTGCTCTTTCCAAAATTTTGATGAGCATTTGCTCCCCAGCTACCACGGTTTTATGTAGATATACTTGCCAGTACATCAACCTGCGGGCAATTAAAAATTTCTCGATGGAATAAATCCCTTTTTCATCTACAACCAGCTGTCCATTGTGTACATTCAGCATTTTAATGATGCGATCAGAGCTGATTACCCCCTCCGAAACCCCCGTAAAAAAACTATCCCGGTTCAGGTAATCCATCCGATCAATATCTAATTGACCCGATACCAATTGAGATAGAAATTGCTTGTGATAGCGACGGTTGAAAATATCGAGCGCCATATCGAGTTTACCCTCAAATTCCCGATTCAGGTTATCCATTAAGAGGGTAGAAATGTACTCGTGAGATACACCTTCCACCAAAATATGCTCTAAGGCGTGAGAGAATGGTCCATGGCCAATATCGTGTAATAAAATAGCGATCTGAACCGCTTCTTCTTCTTCTGGTGTGATTAGCTGGCCTTTGGCTCTGAGGGTTTCAACCGCCAATCCCATCAGGTGCATGGCGCCTAGTGCATGGTGAAAACGGGTATGCAGGGCTCCGGGGTAAACCAGGTGGGTCATGCCCAGCTGTTTGATGTATCGCAAACGCTGTACATAAGGATGTTGTACCAGATCGAAAATAAGCTCGGTAGGTATACTGATGAATCCGTGAACCGGATCGTTGATGATTTTCTTCTTGTTCAATTGTTGACTTATCCTTTACAAAATTGCTAAATTAAATGATAGAAAAAACAGCCAGGGCTGTTGTATCTTAGTAAGCGAATTAAATCTATTAAATTGATGCAGGAAACGCATATTCTTTGGGCCGACGATGAAATTGATTTGCTGAGACCGCACATCTTATTCTTGAATGAGAAGGGATATAGTGTAAAGACGGTGACCAATGGGATTGACGCCCTCGATTTATTTAAAAAAGAACATTTCGATCTTGTTTTTTTAGACGAAAACATGCCCGGATTGACTGGCTTGGAAACCCTTGCCCAAATCAAAAACCTCAATCCAGCTATTCCAACGGTTTTAATTACCAAAAATGAGGAAGAACACCTCATGGAAGATGCCATTGGCTCTAAAATTGACGACTATCTGATTAAGCCGGTTAATCCTAAACAAATCTTACTCACTATTAAAAAGCTGATCGATAACAAAAGGCTGGTAAGTGAAAAGATTTCGATGGCTTACCAGCAAGATTTCAGGAATTTGGGCATGATCTTAAATGAGCAGCTCAGTTTTTCAGAATGGGTGGATGTTTACCGAAAGCTGATTTACTGGGAACTTTCGTTGGATAGCCTGGAAGATGCCGGAATGCATGAAATATTAACCTCTCAAAAATCGGAGGCTAATATTCAGTTTGCCAGATTTATTGAACGAAACTACCTGACCTGGTTGAAAAATCCTGATTCGGGACCCATTACCTCTGATCAATTGTTTAGAAAAAAGGTATTCCCAATTTTGGAAGAAGAGGTATCTACCTTTTTTATCCTGATCGATAATTTGAGATACGACCAGTGGCGCATCATCAATCCCATCATCAGCGATTACTTCAGAATGGAAGAAGAAAGTGCCTATTACAGCATTTTGCCTACCGCAACTCAATATGCCCGAAACGCAATATTTTCAGGATTAATGCCTTCTGAAATGGAAAAAAAGTTTCCAGGTAAATGGAAAAATGATGAAGATGAAGGTGGAAAAAATTTGTTTGAACACGATTTTTTGCAAGATCAGGTCAAACGTAATTACAGGAAGCCATGTAAAACCAGTTATCATAAGGTGCTCACCCTTGAACAAGGTCGGGATATTACCGATAACCTGAACAATTTATTGAATAACCAGCTGAATGTGGTGGTTTATAATTTTGTGGATATGCTATCACACGCCCGAACCGATATGGCAATGATCAAGGAGTTGGCCAGTGATGAGTCGGCCTACCGATCCTTGACCTTATCTTGGTTTGAGCACTCACCTTTGCTGGATACCCTCAAAAAATTGGCTCGAAAAAAAGTGAAGGTGATCATTACCACCGACCATGGCACCATTCGTGTGAAGCACCCGGTAAAGGTGATAGGCGACCGCAACACGAATACTAATTTGCGTTACAAACAAGGCAAAAACCTCAATTACGATTCTAAGGAGGTTTTCCAGGTAAAAAACCCCTCCGACGCACAATTGCCTAAATTACACATGAGTTCGAGCTTCATTTTTGCCAAAGAAGATAGTTTCTTTGTTTACCCAAACAATTACAATTATTACGTCAACCATTTCAACGATACCTTCCAGCACGGAGGCATCTCACTCGAAGAAATGATCGTTCCCTTTGTAGTTTATTTACCCAAATAAACCTCATCATTTTTTAACCTTATGGATATTCTGGTAGATAATTTAGGCGAATTAGGAACAGCAGCAGCACAGCTAATTGCTTTTGCCGGCGACCGAAAAATATTCTTGTTTAATGGAGAAATGGGTGCAGGTAAAACCACTTTTATTAAGTCGATTTGTGAAACTTTAGGGGTGACAACTGCAGTAAGCAGCCCAACCTTTGCGCTTATCAATGAATATGAGTATCCATCAGGTTTAATCTATCATTTCGATTGCTACCGATTAAAAGAAGATACCGAAGCTCTTGATTTTGGTTTAGAGGAATACCTCAATTCCGGCTCTTATTGTTTCATAGAATGGCCCGAAAAAATAGCTGCTTATTGGCCTGATAAGTACGTGCGAGTTTCAATCACCGCTCTGAACGATCGGGAGCGGAGCATGAGTTTTGAATTGGTTGGTTAAATCACCCATATCACATATTTTTATTAACTTCAGGTTTAGCTTCATAACTACTTATTCATGAAAGGTGAACTATCAGATATTGCCCGGCAGGCATTGCTGCAACCGCAGGAAGCCATGTTGGGTGTAGGCGCCAAAAAGAACCGTTTATATATCGGTATTCCCAAAGAAAGTTCTTTTCAAGAAAACAGAATTCCGCTCACTCCACTTTCGGTGGCCGTTTTGGTCAATAATGACCATGAAGTGGTTATTGAATCGGGTGCGGGTTTGGCTGCAAATTTCACCGATCAGAATTATAGCGAACAAGGTGCCCGGATTGTCTACGACAAATCAGAGGTTTATAAAGCGGATATCATCATCAAAATTGCGCCGCCCACACCGGAGGAAATTGCTTTGATGAAGACCGGCCAGATCCTGTTTTCTGCCCTACAAATGTCTACCCTTAAACTGGAGTATATTCAGGCATTGATGGCAAAAAAGATCACCGCACTATCTTTCGAATACTTGCGTGATGAAGGAAACGTATTGTCGGTGGTGAGAGCGATGAGTGAAATTGTTGGCGCCACTTCGGTACTCATTGCTGCCGAATATTTGAGCAATGTTTTTGACGGTAAAGGCCTGATGTTGGGTGGCATTACTGGCGTACCTCCAACCGAAATCGTGATCTTAGGTGCTGGTACTGTTGGTGAATATGCTGCCAGAACTGCCTTAGCCTTAGGTGCTGAAGTTAAAGTTTTCGATAGTTCTATTTATCGACTTCGCCGTTTGCAAAACAATGTAGGAGCCCGGGTATTCACCTCGGTTATTCAGCCTATTGTGCTGCAAAAAGCTATTTGTTCCTGCGATGTTGCTATTGGCGCCATCCGTGCCAGCCATGGTAGGAGCCCCTGTTTGGTTACCGAAGAAACGGTGAGTAAAATGAAACCCAACTCGGTCATTATTGATGTAAGTATTGATCAGGGAGGATGTTTTGAAACCTCCAGTGTAACCAATCATACCGAACCGGTGTTTCGGAAGTATGATGTAATTCATTATTGTGTACCTAATATTGCTTCGAGGGTGGCCAGAACTGCAACCTATGCATTAACGAATATTTTCACACCAATTTTGCTGGATATTGGTGAAATGGGCGGACTAATGAATGTAGTTTGGGATAAACCAGGAATAAGAAATGCGGTTTACCTTTATCAGGGCCAGTTAACCAATGCCGATTTATCCGAACGCTTTAAGATCCCACACAAAGATTTAAACCTTTTGATCGTTTCTAATCGTTAATTGCGCAATTAAATCGGGTAGTTCTGCAAAAATTCAATTCCTTTTTCAATATCTGGGGCCAGTACCCGATCTTGGGTGTTTGCGGGAACCAGTTTTCGATAACTGGCAATTATTTTTTCTAATTCAGGAGCAGTTTTCAAAGGCCTCCTGAATTCCATGGCCTGGCAGGCATTTAAACATTCAATAGCTAATATCCGTTCCAAATTAAGGGCCACTTTTAAGCATTTTACCGCACCGTTTGCACCCATGCTTACGTGATCTTCTTGCCCGTTGCTCGAAACAATCGAATCAACCGATGAAGGCGTACTCAATTGTTTGTTTTCACTGGCGATTGCCGCGGCGGTATATTGTGGAATCATCAATCCCGAATTTAGGCCAGCTTCTTTTGCTAAAAATGCCGGTAGGTTTCGCTGTCCGGAGATCAGTTGAAAAGTACGACGTTCTGAGATGGAGCCCCATTCTGACAGGGCAATGCATAAAAAGTCTAAGGCCAAGGCCAGCGGCTGTCCATGAAAATTACCAGCCGAAATGATCGCATCTAAATCAGGAAAAACATTCGGATTATCGGTAACCGAATTGATCTCTGTTTCAAAAACCGACCTTACATAACTCAGGGTATCTTTACTAGCTCCATGCACCTGGGGCATGCAGCGAAAAGAATAAGGATCTTGCACCTGCTTATTGGCTTGTCTCATCAGTTCGCTACCAGAAAGTAAGGCATATAATTTTTCTGCAGTGGCCACCTGTCCGCGGTGTGGACGTATTTGATGACTGGCAGGTTTGAATGGATCTATGCGACAGTTGAAAGCATCGGCCGATAGTGCACCAATAACATCGGCCCAAATCGATAATTTTTCTGCTTTCATTAAGATGTAAATCCCATAAGCCGACATGAATTGTGTTCCGTTGATCAGGGCTAAACCTTCTTTGGTTTTCAAGTGAAGGGGTTTAAGACCCATCTGGTCCAACGCGACTTTTGCTGGTACTTTTTCATTCTCCATCCATACTTCGCCCTCTCCAATTAAGGGTAAGCTTAGGTGTGCCAGAGGCGATAGATCACCAGATGCGCCCAATGAACCTTGTGTGTAAACCACCGGCAAAACATCCAGATTATAAAACTCAGTTAAGCGTTCTACCGTGCTGATGTCTACCCCCGAATTTCCGTAGGATAAAGATTGAATTTTAAGGAGTAACATCAATTTGATGATCTCTTTTGGAACCAATTCGCCCGTTCCGCAGGCGTGGGAGCACAATAAATTATGTTGTAATTGGCTCAGGTGTTCATCGGCAATTCGTACGTTCTGCAAATAGCCAAAACCGGTATTGATACCATAAACCGGTTCTTCGCTCCTTGCCATTTTCTGATCCAGGAAATCCCTGCAATTTTTAATGGATGTAATCGCATTTTCACTGAGATTCAGTTTGGTTTTCTGCTCAAGGATGGATTTGATAAGTTGAACAGAAAGAGGGGCTGAGCCAATGGCAAAAGTTTTCATTGATGAAGATTAGCTTCTCCAAAAATGAATAAATAAGCGCTAATTTTTCAAATTATTTTTTTAGGGCCTGGTAGTTAAAAGAGCTATTTACCTCAATTTTCTCTGCAATTTTATTGAAAACCAATTTGGGTATCTCAATGCCATGGTCGGCCAGGGCTACTATAAATTTCGTGCTTATTTGAACACTACCATCTGCTCCTATGATTAATTTGCCACGCAGTGTTCGCTTTTGATCTACGCCATGTATGTTTAAAATGCCGGAGGCATTGGCTTCGTAACTACCTGCTTTCTCCCAATCAATATTCTCTGCAATTTTCCCCTTAAAGGTTCCGTAAGGATATTTTTCGCTCTCGAGATAGTTTTCATTAAAGTGCCTTTGCATGAGTTTATTGGGGAATTCAAATTGGTTGATCGGTACCCGCACCACCAATTCCTTGCTCTCCATATTGAGCATAGAAATTACCCGGCTGTTTTTTGCACTGATATCTTCGAGCGGAGCATTGGAGAAAAAAGTAATTTCACCCTTGGTGGTGCTTAACACCTGGCTGAAAGTGGATAAATTGAACAGGCAGAGTAGCGCAATCAAATAATAGCTGTTTTTCATAAGATTTTTTCTAAATGTAAACCTTCATCTGCGAAGCAGACTAATTTCTAATCATCAGATCTAAGCAAGCTTCTTCTGGATTCAATACCAAACAAAAAACGCAGGTTTGCCACAGAATATTGTGCCTAAATGTAGGGTTAACCAGTGGCTTTCCATTTTTTCCAACCCCACCAATCGCATTATTCAGGCTGTTAGGTGCTAAAAATCTAATCATGGTAGTGTAAATCGGGATTTTGATTAAAAATCAAAGCTCCTTCATTTAAAGATAATAATTAATAGAGCTAAATCTGAGCTTAAAAGGGAAAAGATTAAGAGTTCAGCAGCTGGATAATGGCAGAGATATCGAGTTTTTGCTGTTCGCCGCTTTGCATATTTTTCAGACTCAATAAACCCGATTCCATCTCTTCGCTTCCAATTAAAATAACATAAGGGATTTTTTTGGCATCTGCGTAACTCAGTTGCTTTTTCAGTTTGGCCGCTGTTGGATAAAGCTCGGCAGCTATTTCATTTTGACGCAGCGCACTTAATAGGGGAAGAGCGTAGCTCTCGGCAGTTTCATCAAAATTACTGATGAGGACCCTGGTACTTTCACCGGCATTTTCGGGGAAAAGTTGCAGCTCTTCCATTACATCATAAATACGATCGGCGCCGAAAGAAATTCCCACTCCGGTCAGATTTTTCAAACCAAACATACCGGTAAGGTCATCATAGCGGCCACCGCCACCAATGCTGCCCATGGCCACTTCATTACTTTTCACCTCAAAAATGGCACCGGTATAATAGTTGAGTCCACGGGCAAGAGTTATGTCAACTTCGCAGTTTGGACTCAGAAACTTTGAATGTGGGGTTTGAAAGCAATGAATATAATTTAATATAGTTTCCAACTCTTCGATTCCCCTTAGACCGGTTTCCGAATCCTTTAAAATTATTTTTAAACGCCCCAGTTTATCTTCATTCCATCCATTTAATTCAATAATGGGGTTTAACTTCTCAAGATCACTCTCGCTAAATCCCTTTTCGTATAATTCTTTGATGACGCCGTCTAATCCAATTTTATCTAATTTATCGATGGCTACCGTCATATCGACAATAAGCTCAGGTTTACCGATAATCTCAGCAATACCAGAAAGGATCTTGCGGTTATTGATCTTGATGGTAAAGTCTTTCAGTCCAAGATTAGATAATGCTTCTTGGTAGATGAGCACAAACTCCGCCTCATTCAATAAACTTTCTGAGCCTACCACATCTGCATCACACTGATAAAATTCGCGATAGCGTCCTTTTTGAGGACGGTCTGCACGCCACACCGGTTGAATCTGAAACCTTTTAAATGGCAGGTTGATATCATTCTGATGCATCACCACATAACGGGCAAAAGGCACCGTCAGATCGTAACGAAGTGCTTTTTCTGAGATCTTGGGTGTAAGAACTTTAGAAGTGGTGGTTTGCAGCTGTTCCGGACTCAATTTCGATAAATAATCGCCCGAATTCAGGATCTTGAAAATTAATTGGTCTCCTTCCTCACCATATTTACCAGTCAAAGTATCCAGATTTTCCATGGTTGGGGTCTGAATCTCTTGGTAGCCATACTTGCGAAAAACGGCCTTAATAGTATCGAAAATAAAATTTCGCTTCACCACTTCTTGGGGCGAAAAATCGCGTGTGCCTTTCGGAATGGATGGTTTTTGGATGGCCATGTTTCAAAGTTAGTAAAATTAGCTCTTGGCGCTGCTTTATTGCTGTTGATGGATGAAAGATATACAGGCCTTCTCCACCATTTGGAATACCGACTCAAACAAATTATTATCCCAATAAGGGTCGGGTACCACCTCATTTTCTAACAATAAGCGTACTTTCTTTCGATGAACTGTTTGGGGTGCCAGGGCAAGCACATTTTTCAGATTTTCTTCATCCATTACCAGGATATGATCAAAAATATCAAAATCTGAAACTTGAATTTGTCGGGCCCTTTGTTTGGAAATGTCTATGCCGTGAGTCTGTGCAACCGCTATAGAGCGCCGATCGGGCGGACTACCCACATGCCAGTTTCCGGTAGCCGCAGAATCAATTTCCCAGTTTAAGCCATTTTCTTGAACGAGGCGATCCATTATACCATGCGCCAGTGGCGATCGGCAAATATTGCCGAGGCAGACCATTAAAATCTTCATGATTGTTTAGCTGCCAAAAATTTCATTCAGCACCCCGGCTAATCTGACGCCCCCTTTTAACAATTGTTCATTTGCGGTGGCCAGGTGATCGTAGATATAGCGGTAAGATAATTTGTCCCCCGTTTTAACACCACTGTATAGTTTGCCAGCAATTTGATAAGATTCGGCTATCCAGATACTCAGCTGATCTTTTTGCCAGGCTGTTCTTTGTTTTGCAGTACTCGAATTGATAGATTTTGCATATTCTGTGTAACTCAATTCCTGGCTTTCTATTAATTCCGAATCCCAAATACTGTGCAGGTTACTCGGCTTATTAAACCAGCTCAATTTAATCTCGTTTCCACCCTTGTCTTCCCGATGCCCGGTGTGCATGGGTTGATGAATATCGCCCACCAAATGCACCAAAATGCGCAAATACATTACTTTCTTGTCTTTGGATAACTCTTTTTTCTTCAACTCCTTAGTTAAAAAAGCGATTTTGGTATGGGCATTTACTGCGGTATCGGTTTTCAAAAATTTCTGAAGTTCGGCTGCTGTAAATCCACTATCCAGGTTGATGAAATGCCAGTTATATAAATAGTCAAACGCTTTATCTGATTTTACAAAATCAGCCCAGTTGGCACTCATCGCTAAAGTTTCGTGTCCCAAAATATTTTTTACCGCCAAACGGGCTTTTGGGTTCAGGTGGTTCTCGGCAATTTGCCCCACTACCCGGTGCCCCAGCTGACCCCAAGCCAAACTAAAAAGTGGCAGACAGATGTAAAGGCTCAGCAGGCTTAGTTTTTTGAAAATCTGATTTTTCATATGTTCAATTTAAGGGTTTGGGTTTACAAACTACACCTTGCAATAATTTTAATTTTAAAGGGGTGTGACGAGTTAAACTTTTAAAATAAAGCGTGTCTTGCACTCTTTTCTCAATGATCAGTGCTTCCAGGTATTGTCCGATACGGTAACAACCAGAAATTTTTTGTTTCCAATTAGATTTAGTGAAAGTTCCATTCAGATAAAGGGTGTCATTACTTTTTCGATAGGTTCCTTTGGCATATTCTTTCCAATTTCCGCCATTAAAACAGCTATCCGGATAGGTATTTGCTTTTGCAGAGGTATTCATTTGGACATAGAAGGAGTCGCAGCTGAATGAAAACTGGTGTCGGGTGTATTGTAAGAGTTCATCTTGATATGCCAAGGGAATTTCCTCCCATTTTCCTTGAACCAAATCGCTCCCCTTTTCTTGTACGTTCGGGTTGAATTTACAAGCTGTGAGAACAAGGATTGTCCATATGAAAATTAAGAACCGGATACCCATCTTTATTTCAAGCCACCGATCATGTCTTCTGGGCGCACCCACTGATCGAATTGTTCATTGGTCAGCAAGCCCAGTTCAAGTGCTGCTTCGCGAAGTGATTTATTTTCTTTATGGGCCTTTTTGGCAATTTTTGCTGCGTTTTCGTAACCGATATGTGGATTTAATGCAGTCACCAGCATTAATGAATTATCTACATGCTTTTTAATTCCTTCGTAATTAGGTTCAATTCCGATGGCGCAATGATCGTTGAAAGAAACACAGGCATCACCAATTAAACGAGCAGATTGTAGGAAATTAGCGGCCATCATCGGTTTAAAAACATTTAATTCGTAATGCCCATTTGATCCGCCAATGCTAATGGCTACATCGTTACCCATCACTTGTGCCGCCACCATGGTCATGGCTTCATTTTGGGTGGGGTTCACTTTGCCTGGCATAATCGAAGATCCCGGTTCATTTTCAGGGATAAAAATTTCTCCAATGCCAGAACGGGGTCCGGAGGCCATCATGCGGATATCGTTGGCAATTTTCATTAATGCAACTGCCAGTTGTTTAAGTGCACCATGTGTTTCCACAATGGCATCATGGGCAGCCAGGGCTTCAAATTTATTTTCAGCTGTGCGGAAGGGCAGTTTAGTAAACTGTGCGATATAATCGGCTACCTTAACATCGTAACCCTTTGGGGTGTTGATGCCCGTTCCTACGGCGGTTCCGCCCAATGCCAATTCCGATAGATGATCGAGCGTATTTTTTAAGGCTTTTAATCCATGATCTAATTGAGAAACATAGCCAGAAAATTCCTGACCCAAGGTTAAAGGAGTTGCATCCATTAAATGGGTCCGACCAATTTTAACAATATCTTTAAACGCTTCTGATTTAGATTTTAAGGTGTTTCTCAGTTTCTCTACCCCTGGGATGGTAATTTCTACCACCGCTTTGTATGCCGCAATGTGCATGGCAGTAGGGTAGGTATCATTTGAAGACTGAGATTTGTTTACATCATCATTTGGATGGATGAAGGTTTTGCCTTCGCCCAGTTTATTTCCTTGCAGTACATGAGCACGATTGGCTACTACCTCATTCACATTCATGTTCGATTGTGTACCCGAACCGGTTTGCCAAATTACCAGCGGAAACTGATCGTTTAACTTACCTTCCAGAATTTCATCACAAACCTGTGCTATCAAGTCTCTCTTTTCGGCAGTCAAAATACCACAATCGGTATTGGTGAAAGCTGCCGCCTTTTTCAGATAAGCAAAAGCCTCAATAATCTCTTTCGGCATGGATGCCTCAGGACCAATTTTAAAATTATTGCGTGAACGCTCGGTTTGTGCACCCCAATATTTATCGGCTGGCACCTGTACCTCGCCCATGGTATCGTGTTCTATTCTGTAGCTCATATTCTGTATAGTTTGCAGGCCACAAATTTAGATTTTTTTATTCCAAAAAGCGCTTGACCGGGCTGCAAATTGTTTAAAACTCTGTTTGTTTTTTGCCGTTGATATTTTCTATTTTCCGCCCATATTTTTACAATACCAAATGCGATTCAGAACCACTATCCTCTTATCTATTTTATTTGCCATTACTTTACTTACTGCTTGTAATTCATGCCAAGACAGCTTGACGAGAACGGCAGATGATGATTACGATGACAGCCTGGCTTTAGTGTACAAACCCGGTAAAGAGAGTAAAAAGATTGATGATTTTGTGGAGCGATTACATCGTAAACGCCAGTTTAATGGCAATGTGCTCGTTGCCCGCAAAGGAAAAATCATCTATCAAAGAGCCATAGGCTGGGCCGATTACCTGCATCGCGATAGCTTAACAATCAATTCTGTTTTCCAACTAGCATCGGTCACTAAACCCATCACCGCGACCGCCATTTTAATGCTGGTAGAGCAGCAAAAATTAAAGTTAAATCAAGACGTCAAAGAGTTTTTTCCCGATTTTCCTTACGATGGCATTAACATTCGTTTGCTCTTAACCCATCGTTCGGGCATGATGAACTACGTCTATTTTACCGACGATATCTGGAAAGATAAAATGAAGCCGATGAGCAATTTGGATGTGATGAAATTGATCGCCCAGCATAAACCGGCACCTTATGCAAAGCCCGACCGGGTTTTTCATTACAATAATTCCAACTACATGGTTTTGGCCGCGATTATTGAGAAAGTAAGTGGAAAATCGTTTGCCGAATTTGTAAAAGAAAACATTTTTGATCCTGCCGGGATGAAAAATTCACATGTATATTCTACAATAGTTTATGATAAAATTCCGGCTGATGTAGTGGGTCACGATCGGGTGTGGCGTAGGTCGGTGGTGCAGAATTTTTTAGATGGCCCCACCGGAGATAAGGGTGTTTACAGCACCATTCACGACCTTCATTTATTTGATTTAGCGCTTAAAAAAGGACGCTTGTTGCAAAAAGAAAGTTTGGATTCGGCTTATGCTGCCCATAACCCCATCAAATCAGGTCATTTCAGCTATGGCTATGGCTGGCGTACGTTTGAGGGAAAGAATCAAAAAGTGGTTTACCACACCGGCTGGTGGCACGGATTCAGACACATCTATGTACGCGATCTGAAAAAAGACATTACCATTGTATTGTTGGGTAACCTTACCAACGGTAGTTTACTGCAATTAGATGAATTGTATCAAATGTTGGATGTTCCGGTTATTCGTAGAAATGCCTACGATAGCAATGGAAAATATACCGGATCTGCCAATAATGGGGAGGAGGATTAGAGACGGTTATTGTCGATATTCACCAAACCTTTTGTGAGGGTAAACACCACATATTCCCGATTCCGGTTTACTCTTTTCATTAAGCGCTGAATCAGTTCTTCCTCTTGACCAGCCTGATAGCTAAGATCTTCCTCACTTAAATGGTTGTATTTCCGTTTTAATTTGATTTTTAAACGGTCCCAGTCTGCATTACTAATGCTAATTTCTGCCATAATACCTGCAAAAATAAAAGATTACAGGCAATAAAAAAGCCTTCTTCTATCATAACATGGTAAGAAGTTTTTTAAGTGGGGAAGCTGATTTTACCCAAGCTGATGGCGGGAAGACCCGCAATCGAAAATGCCTCTCCTGCCAAGGTTTCATTAGCCAGCAGCGCAAACAAAACCGCTTCTTTTGCATCTGAATGGATACCCAGCTCGCTCAAATTTCTGCAGTTAAATTCTGGCAAAAGTTCCCTCAAGCCGTTCATGAGGTAAGGATTATGTGCCCCACCGCCACTAACATACACACTGGTTTTGGAGAGTGTGAAATTGTTGCGGATGCTACGGGCAATCACTTCTACGCTCAGTCTGCTCAGCGTTGCCACAAGCTCATTAGGAGGAATAGCAATTTTGAGTTTTTGGATTTCACGGTTCACCCAGTCCAAATTAAACATTTCTGGTCCGGTAGATTTTGGCAACTTTTCATTAAAAAACGGAAGTTCTAAAAGCCTGTTCAATAACTCCTTGTTTACCTTACCTGATTGAGCGATTGCTCCGTCGCGGTCAAAATCCAGTTGATAAAAATTCCTTACCGCTGCATCGATCAAAGTATTGGCCGGTCCTACATCGCTTGAAATAATTTTTGATGTATCACTTTCTTTAGGTAGAAAGCTAAAATTGGAGATGCCGCCAAGGTTTAATAAAATCCGGTTTTCGGTATTGGAGCCGAACAAAATCACATCGCCATAAACAGCCAGCGGAGCACCTTCGCCACCTGCGGCCAGGTGTTTTTGCCTGAAATCGCTCAGGGTAAGCACCCCGGTTTTTAGAGCTAAATGATCGCCATCTCCAATTTGTAGTGTGGCATTCGGAAAGCCTGCTTTTTGGTGTAACCTAATGGGGGCATGATAAATGGTTTGACCATGACTGGCAATGGCATCAATTTCTGCTGGCTTGATTCCCCATTCCTTCAAGGTTTGCAGCACCCAATCGGCATGTTGATTGGCTACGAAGGCGTTTAACAAGGTCACTTTCTCGAGACTGACCGATTCCTTGGCAAAAACCTCCCGAATTGCTGCTTTAAAATTTTCGGGATAGGGTACGATAGTAGCAAACTCAACCACTACTTTGGTTTTTAATCCGCTACCGCTGATACGGCATAAGGCCAAATCTAATCCATCTAAAGATGTACCCGACATCAAACCCAAAATTCTTCTTTCGGGTTTGCTCGAAATACTTTGTAACAGTTGCAGCCTGCTGTTCATCTAAACTAAAGTAAAGAGAAAAAGGCATTAAGCATAGGAATTGTTCCTGCGGATGCCGTAATTTAGAAAAAAATAAAACCCTGTATGAAACTCAAGATCTCCATTTACTTGTTAGCTGCCGTATTTTTCTTGACGGGAACTGCGGATGCACAAAAAAAATCTAAAGACAGTAAAAAATCCAAAACCGAAATCCCACTGGATGCTCAGGTGAAAACCGGCAAACTGTCAAACGGATTTACCTATTATATCCGCAAAAATACGGAGCCTAAAAATCGGGCTACCCTTTATCTGGCCATCAAAGCAGGCTCTATCTTAGAAAATGACGACCAACAAGGTTTAGCGCATTTCATGGAACACATGAGTTTCAACGGCACGAAAAATTATCCCAAAAATGCTCTAGTCAATTATTTACAAAAGGCCGGTGTTCGTTTTGGAGCGGATTTAAATGCCTATACCAGTTTCGATGAAACCGTTTATCAATTACCTATCCCTACCGATGATCCGGAGGTTTTCAAAAATGGCATGCAAATTATGCGTGACTGGGCGCAGGATGCAACACTTGATGTAGAAGAAATTGAGAAAGAACGTGGTGTGGTAATTGAAGAAAAACGTTTAGGTAAAGGCGCTGCTCAGCGTATGCAACAGCAATATTTACCCATGCTTTTTAACAATTCGAGGTACTCTGACCGATTGCCAATTGGTACGGAGGAAGTATTGAAAAATTTTAAACCAGAAACCATTAAACAGTTTTATGCCGACTGGTACCGTCCCGATCTGCAGGCTTTGATTGTGGTGGGCGACATTGATGTAGCGCAGGTGGAGGAGATGATCAAAACTAAATTTGCAGATCTAAAGAAACCGGCAAAAGCTCGCAAGAGAACCAATTACAGCATTCCGCTTACCGGGAAAAATCAATTCATCACGGTTACAGATAAAGAATTTCCGGTAACAGTTACCCAGGTGATCATTAAGCATCCGGAAAGTATCATCCGTTCTGATGCCGATTACCGTACCAGTACCATGCGTGCTTTATTTAACCGCATGATGCAATCTCGTTTTAGCGAACTGACCAAACAAGCAAATCCTCCCTTCCTGCAAGCAGGTGCCAGCGTCTCTGGTTTCCTGGCCGGACTGGATGCTTTCAACTTGTTCTTGGTAGCCAAACCCGGTGAATTAGAAAAAGGTTTCAAGGCTGCCTTTACTGAAGCAGAGCGTATCAAGAAGTTTGGTTTTACCGAGTCTGAGTTGGCACGTGCAAAACAGTCTTATTTGATTCAGATGGAGTCGGCACTTAAAGAAAAAGATAAA
Source organism: uncultured Sphingobacterium sp. (assembly GCA_964580845.1). Taxonomy (GTDB): domain Bacteria; phylum Bacteroidota; class Bacteroidia; order Sphingobacteriales; family Sphingobacteriaceae; genus JAIPAN01. Next base: position 79,209 of record CAZOLA010000002.1, on the reverse strand, counting down.
ACCTCTTCAGATGCATTTGTGAACGAATATTTAAGACATTTCTTGAAAGCAGAGGCAGCCCCAGGTATCGATTATGAATACAAACTAGCTAGCACACAGGTTCCTGGCATCAGTTTGAATGAAGTGAATGCATTGGCTAAACAATTAATTGCCGATACCAACCGCGATATCATTTTGATGGGTCCGGAGAAGGATAAAGACAAATTACCTGTAGAAGCGACTGTGAATGCCTGGGTTGAAAGCGTAGCTAAATCTGACATTCAAGCTTATGTTGATCAGGTTTCTGATAAGCCATTATTGGCAACTAAACCAAAAGCCGGCACCATTACGTCGGAAAATAAAATTGCTGAACTGGGAGTAACCGAAATTACATTCAGCAATGGGGTTAAAGCAATTTTAAAACCTACTGACTTTAAGAACGATGAAATCAGTTTCTCTGCCTATAGCCCTGGGGGTACTTCACTATACAGCGATGCTGATTACCAATCGGCCAGCAACGCTGCCGGTATTGTACGCAGCAGCGGTCTTGGCGAATTTAATGCCCTTCAACTGCCTAAATTATTGAACGGTAAAAAGGTTTCTGTATCGCCCTATATCGCAGAGCGTAGTGAAGGAATATCTGGATTTACTTCTCCAAAAGATTTAGAAACCGCCTTGCAGCTCAACTATCTGTACTTTACGCAGCCCCGAAAAGATGCCGAAATTTTTAAAGGCTTCATTACCCAACAAAAAGGCGGATTGGAAAATCGGGAGAATGATCCTAACAGTGTTTATGCCGATACCGTGGCAGCTGTGCTGGGTAATTACAATTATCGCCGCACCGGACCAAGTCTGGCCAAAGTGGAGCAAATTAATTTAGACCGTGCATTTGAGATTTACAAAGAGCGCTTTGCAGACGCCGGTGATTTTACTTTTGTGTTTGTGGGTAGCTTTGATGTAGAAAAAATCAAACCACTATTGGCGCAATACCTGGGCGGACTGCCAGCGACAGGTCGTAAGGAAGAAGCCAAAGATCTGGGTATACAAATCCCGGCCGGAAAAATTCAAAAAACGGTTTACAAAGGCACCGAGCCTAAATCGACCGTACGTTTGGTATTAAGTGGCGATTTTGACTATAACCTGGAGAATGTTAATCAATTAGAGGCCCTAGGAGAGATTTTACAAATCAAGTTAATTGAGCGTTTACGCGAAGCAGAAGGCGGGGTTTACAGTCCGGGTGCTTTTGTAAACTACAGCAAGTACCCAACGCCACGTTATACTTATACTATTGCATTTGGTTGTGGACCGGAAAACGTGGAGAAATTAATTGCAGCTTCTATGGATGAGATCAATAAGATCAAACAGAATGGTCCGCAAGCAGTAGATTTGGAGAAATTTATGGCTGAGGAGCGTCGCTCTACAGAAGTTCAGATGAAAGAAAACACCTACTGGTTAGGTTATCTGAGTCAGCAATACCAAAATAACGAAGACCCTAAAATGGTGTTGACTTATTTGGAATCATTGAAAAAACTCAATCCGGAAGTATTGAAAGCTGCTGCTAACCAATACCTGAACGGAGCCAATTTCATCCGTTTGGTGTTGGAGCCAGAGAAAAAGTAATGTTTCACTAAGCAAAGAAAAGCCCCGAAAAAATCGGGGCTTTTTTTGTGGCAATAATTTCCAAAAAAAGCTGTTAATAATATAAAAACAGATCGATGGGCAGTTTAATGAAGACATTGATTTTTTTGTGGATTGCCATACCTGCAGAATTAACCGCACAGCAAATGTTTATCTACAAAGACAAGAATGGTAAAACCATGACTCAAGCACAGGTAGACGCTTTGGATAAGCAATACAATGGCTTTTTAATAGTTGAATTTTTAAGTGACGAAGAACCCTTGGTGGTACAGGTAAGTGCCCCTACGACAAATGAACTGAAGTTGATCAAAGATTTACGCGAAGAAGAAACACAGGTGCTCAAGAGTAAACTATTGAATAAACCACTACCTGCATTCGCTCTGGAGGGATTAAGCGGTAAAAAGTTCAACAATAAAAACCTCTTGGGTAAAAGGACAGTTTTGTTCTTCTTTAGTAAAAACGATTATGGAAGCCTGTGTCAGCTGAGTAGGCTTCATCAGTTTGCTCAAAACCAAAAAGACAAGGCACAATTCTGGGCCCTTACTTTTGAAGATACCGTGCTGATCAGAGAATTCCTAAAAAAATATCCATTGGCTTATGAGATCATTCCTAACAGTTTTTCATTCGTGATGCAAGACTTAGGAATCATGCAAACCCCGGTGTCAATGGTACTGGATCGCAAAGGACTGGTTAAATTTTTAACTACCAACACCCAGCGTCACATCGATCTTGTTTTAAAGGCAGAGTTAGCTAAAATCAAATGATGAAATTGGTTAATTTAGGCCTTTACTTATTTCAACATGAACAAGACCTATTTGATCAGTGGGGCCGGAAGCGGCATTGGTATGGCCATGGCACGAAAATTAGCCGCCAATGGCGATACCTGCATTTTATTGGGTAGAAACTTAGAAAAACTACAGCAGGTGGCGGTTTCCCTGCCCGGCAAACACCATGTTTTTGCAGCCGACATCCGATCAATAGATGAACTAGCCAGGGTCGCAGCACTTTTATCAAATGAAGCCATCCATGGCTTGGTGGCCAATGCAGGCATTGGCGGGGAAAATTATTGGGGTAAAGAAGATCGCTGGGAAGAAATTATGGCCACTAATCTGACGGGCACTTATAATCTGGTGAACAGCTTTTTGCCTAATCTGCGTTTAGCACAAACCAAATACAAACAAATTATCATTACTTCTTCGGTATTGGCCGGCTTAGGAGTGGCCAATTATAGTGCTTATTGTGCCAGTAAGGCTGGTTTATTAGGTTTAATGCGTTCATGGGCAGTTCAATATGCGCCCGAAAATATTTTGGTAAATGCCATTTGCCCGGGTTGGGTAAATACCGATATGGCCCAGCAGGGTTTACAAGGTATTGCCGATGGCTTGGGAATGAGCAAAGCCGATTTTTATGAGATCGCTATGCAGAGTGTGCCGCTTCGCAAAATGAGCGAACCCAGTGAAATTGCCGATCTGGTGGCCTATTTATTGGAGCAAGAATCTATCACCGGACAAAGTATTGACATCAATGCCGGCTCTGTAATGAATAGCTAATAAGCTTTAATCCCTACCCTGTTAGATGGTTCGCTTTCATTTCTCACCCGGTCTAAAGCGGTAATCATGTACGTATACCGAGCTCCTGGTTTCACCGAATGGTCGGTAAAACTATTCATCGTAGGGTCGAAGGTGATTTTTAAAATATTCCTTGGGTTTTCAATGTCCAGTTTTTCGCCTTCATTAAAACGGTAAATAACATACCCAGATGCAGTTTCCCCATCTTTTGCTTGTGGTGGCGATTCCCATTTCAATTGTACCGCCTGGTGAAATAATTGAACCTCCACCAGGAGCGGGTGTTGAGGAGCAATGGCATCTAACCAAGTCATAGATGGAGGGAGGGCTGGTGATTTGAAAAAGTCGGTTTTCAAAGAATCGTTCAAGCCCGCCAGGTTATCTCTAAGAGATTTGGAGCTGAAAAAAACACTACCCTGAACATTCGAATTTGCTCTCAGGTAGCGAATTTGGTTAGGAATCTGATCCTTATTCTGCCAGCCGCTCCGGCTCTCTGTGGCCCGGTATGCACCAATACCAATGTACAAATGCTTGCCAAAACTGTTCTGAGCCCACCAATCCACTAATTTTTCATAAGCTGCGGCCTGGTAGTTGAATGGGAAATAAATTTGTGGATTGATGTAATCTACCCATCCGTTTTTCACCCATTTTCGGGCATCGGCGTATAGTTTGCTATAACCATCCAGTCCGTTGCTCAGTGAGCCCTCCGGATCTTGAGAGCGGTTTCTCCAAATCCCGAAAGGACTGATACCGAATTTGATGTAAGATTTTACTTTTTTGATACTGTCGGCAACACTGCGGATCAGGGTATCGACATTTTGCCTGCGCCAATCGTCTACTGATTTTAGACCAGCCCCATAAAGCTGATAAGCCTGATTATCGCCAATTACCTGGCCATTTGCTGGATAAGGATAAAAATAATCGTCGAAATGAACGCCATCGATGTCATAATTCTTCACCACATCCATGATTACCGAGATGATGTACTGCCGCACTTCTGGTAATCCAGGATTAAACAATTTTTTTCCTCCATAAGTGAAAAACCACTCCGGTTTTTGTTTGCTGATGTGATTGGCACTCGTATGCGAATCGATCAAATTGAAGGTTGCCCGATAAGGGTTGAACCAGGCGTGTAGCTCCATTCCTCTCTTATGGGTTTCTTCAATGGCAAAGGCCAGCGGATCGTAATATGGTTGGGGTGCTTTCCCCTGAACCCCGGTCAGAAATCTACTCCATAATTCTTTACCTTGGCCATAAAACGCATCGGCTGCCGGTCGAATTTGCAGCATAATGGCATTTAAACCACTTTGTTGATGATGATCCAGGATACCGATCAGCTCTTTCTTTTGCTCTTCTGTACTTAAGCCTGGCTTAGAAGGCCAATCAATATTAGACACGGTGGCTACCCAGGCACCCCGAAATTCCCTTTTGGGTGATGGTTGAAATTTTGCCTGACTGAAAGCGGTTTGTAATGATAACAGACAATTAAGGCTAAAGAGGAAAAACTTATACATGGTGGACATCAATTTTCAAAGATAATAATTGCCGTTTTGGTGTGTTCACTTTTTAGAAAGTTCTGGCATGCTTACGGAAAATGAGGGTTGTCACATTTATTTTATATTTGCATCCTGTTTAAACAATAATCTAATTATTAACACGTTATAAAAGCGTTAATTAATCATGGATAAGAACGATCAGCTTTTTGCTTCATTGCTTTATCTTTTTCATACTTCAGGAATGCAGGGACTGGGAAAACTGATGAACCCGGTTACGCAGAAAACAGAAAAAAACCTAGAACACGCCAAAGAAAGTATTGAAATGCTGGAAATGATAAAACACAAAACCCAGGGTAACTTAAGTGCAGACCTCAGTCGTTTGTTAGATCAATTTCTATCTGATTTGAGACTGAACTATGTAGATGAGGCAAAAAATCAATAAAACACACTTTGAATAAAGTATTATGGAAACTCAGGAAACAACCCAATCAGTGAAGAAAGACAACAATAAAATTTATTTGTTGCTGATTGTGGTACTTGCATTATTTACCACCAATGCCATCCTTTTCTTCAGAAATAAAAACGCCCAGGAGCAAGTGGTGCAATTGGGCGATGAGAAAGCACTCATGCAAAAGGAGTTGGATAAAGTGGAGGCGGAGCTGGATAAAGTGAACAATGATTATACTTTATTAAATGAGCAGCTGCAGCAAAAACAAGAAGAGGCACGTCAAAAAATCAATGAATTAAGAGAAGCCCTTCGTCAAAATGAGTTAACCAAACGCGAACTGACAGCTGCACAACAAGAAGTAAAAGAACTTCGCGATTTCGTGAACAAATATTTAGCAGAAATTGAAGAATTAAAGAAACAGAACTCGGGTTTAATTATACAAAGAGACAGTTTGCAGACTGCTTACCGTACCGAAAACGAAAGAGCAACCAATTTGGAGCAGCAAAATAAAGAATTAGATAAGAAAGTGAGAACGGCTGCTTCGCTAAAAATAGCTTACCTCAAGATCAATCCGATCAGGATCAGGTCTAACGGCAGAGCCAGCAACACCAGCCGTGCAGCCACTGCTCAGCAACTCAAAATCAGTTTCAAACTGCAGCAAAATGATTTAGCAGAACGCGGTTTGCATACGGTATATTTAAGGATTATGGATCCAAACGGAAACCTGATTTTGACCGAAACCGGTAGCATGACGCTTATTTCTGGTGAAGAACTTCCATACTCTTACAAATCGGCGATTGATTTTGTTAACGATAGCAATAAAATAAACACCATAATTTGGGCTAATAAAGGAGCATTTACCAAAGGGGTTTATGATATAGTTCTTTATGCCGATGGTTTTGTAATTGGATCGGGAAAAGTGACACTGAAATAGTTCCTCAAATTTGCAGAATGGGGATGCTGATGTGAAAATTGGTCCCGTTTCCGCTGGTGGTTTCGAAATGTATGGTACCGCCTATGCTGAGTAAGCTTTGTTTCACAAAAGCCAGCCCCAGGCCGCTGCCAGATGTTTTAGTGGTGAAGCTGGGAACAAAGATCTGTGCTCTAAACTCATCGGGAATCCCACAGCCATTGTCTTGAATATCTACATGGGCCCAATGCTCATCTCGATGTAGACGGATCACTATTTCTCCAGAGCTGGGTTCGTGGATGGCTTCAATTGCATTGTTGATCAAATTATTGAAAGATCTGATCAAAAAATTCTGATCAGCCTTTATCCAAACCGGCTTTTTTTCAGCTGTTTCATAGCTGATTTTTATATCATTGGCGCTCATGTAAATAGCTGTCAGTTTTTTGAGTAATTCATTCAGATCAATCGGTTCTAAAACCATCTCTGGCATTTTAGCAAAATTGGAAAACTCCGATACGATGTTGGAGAGGATTTCTACCTGCTCAATAAACGAATCGGTAAATCGCTTAAATTTCTCGTCAAAATCTGGGTCTTTGGCTTCCCATGATTTTTTTAAGAGCTGTATCCCCAGTTTAAGAGGCGTTAGCGGATTTTTGATTTCATGTGCAACCAGCTTGGCCATTTCTCTCCAGGCGGTTTCTCTTTCCTGTTGTGCTAATTTCCGGGTATTCTCTTTCAAGTTGCTGATGCTCTCTTGGTACTCTTCTATAAGTCTTATCAGCTCCATCTTGTTTTTCCATTCAGCAAGATGATCATTTATCGGCTCAGCAGTGCTGCCCAATTTTTTAGGGTTTAAGAATTTGAACAGAAGAAAAACTATCAGGAATATAGCGGATGAAATTCCGATTAATAACAACCAGTTATCTTGAACGTAAAAAAATAAATTCATTCACAGAGGAGCCGAATATCTATAACGAAGGATACTAGAAAAAAATATCTCGCCGAGATAATCAGCTCTCATCAAGCACAGATGCTTTGTGAAGATGACTTAAGATACAGCAGCACTTGAGGTTTCTACCGAGCGGTCTACCTTTTTCACCAAGCCTTGTAATACGCTACCCGGTCCTACTTCGGTAAACGAAGTAGCGCCGTTAGCTAACATGTTTTGTACGGTTTGCGTCCAGCGTACAGCGCCAGTGAGCTGTGCAATTAAATTGGTTTTGATGATGGCCGGATCGGTATAAGGTAGGGCATCAATGTTTTGATAAATAGGGCAAATGGGTGAGCTGATATTGGTCGACTCAATAGCACTTTGCAATTCGGCACGTGCCGATTCCATTAATGGAGAGTGGAAGGCGCCACCCACATTTAATTTCAACGCTCTTTTGGCACCGGATTGAGTTAACAATTCACATGCCTGATCAATACCGGCTATGCTGCCCGAAATAACCAACTGGCCAGGACAATTGTAGTTGGCGGGTACCACCACTTCTTTAACCTGGGCACAAATCTCTTCTACCACCTGGTCGTCTAAGCCTAAAATGGCAGCCATGGTTGAGGCTTGTTTTTCGCAGGCTTTTTGCATGGCATTGGCACGTGCCGCAACCAAACGCAAGCCGTCTTCAAAAGACAATGCACCTGCCGCTACCAGGGCCGAAAATTCTCCAAGGCTGTGTCCGGCTACCATATCGGGCTTGAAATCATCAGCCAATACTTTTGCCAGGATAACCGAGTGTAAGAAAATAGCAGGCTGGGTTACATTGGTTTGTTTTAAATCCTCATCCGTTCCATTAAACATGATATCGGTGATGCGGAATCCTAGTATTTCATTGGCCTTTTCAAATAATGATTTGGCTTCCGAAGATTGTTCATAAAGCTCTTTCCCCATTCCCACAAATTGCGCACCCTGTCCCGGAAAAATGTATGCTTTCATATCAATATTAATCTAAACTGCTGCTAATTAATTTCAAAAATTCTGTACGGGTTCTGTCGTTTACAAATTCACCGGTAAAAGCAGAAGTAGTAGTTACCGAATTTTGCTTTTGTACCCCACGCATAGACATGCATAAATGCTTACACTCAATCACCACCGCTACCCCTGCCGGGTCTAAAGTATCCTGAATACAATCCCTGATTTCGTTGGTTAATCTTTCTTGTACCTGTAAACGGCGTGCAAAAGCATCTACCACTCTTGGAATTTTACTCAAACCTACGATATGTCCATTCGGAATATAGGCAATGTGTGCCTTCCCAAAAAAAGGCAGTAGGTGATGCTCACACATAGAGAACACCTCAATGTCTTTAACTACTACCATTTGACTATACTCTTCTTTGAACATGGCACTTTTCAAAATCTCATCAGGTTTTACATCGTAACCATGTGTCAAATATTGTAGCGCTTTTGCAACCCTTTCTGGGGTTTTAAGCAATCCCTCCCTCGTTGGATCTTCACCCAGTTCAGGAAGAATTTGTGCATAATGCGCTGCTATTCGCTGAATTTTTTCCTGATTATAGCGATCAACTTTCATATAGCCGACAGTTTCATTTTCTTCATCTAAATGAAGGTGTTGAATGGGTTCCATTTGGAGGTTTTTAGGGTTATTTAGCCGAAATATTCGACAAAATTATTTTCAGTTTCGTAAAGCTTAATAGCATGCAGCTGTGCACCATGTTTCGCGATGGGCTGGTAAAGCTGATCCCAAATAGCAACAGCCAGTATTTCGGTAGAAGCCAATTTGTTTTTCATAAAATCCACATCAAGGTTGATGTTTTTATGATCCAACTTATCAATCACTTCTTCTAAAATGATGCTTTTTAATTCTTTCAGATCAATTACAAATCCTGTTTCCGGGTTGATTTCTCCCTTAATGGTGACAAATAATTCATAATTGTGCCCATGCCAATTAGGATTAGCACATTTTCCAAAAGTTTCCTTGTTTTTATCAGCACTCCAATCCTCTCTGAAAAGCTTATGGGCTGCATTAAATCGTTCTCTACGGGTGATATAAATCATTTCAACATCAAATTAGCTTACAAATATAAGTTAAACTCTCCTAAGCATGGCAAATTACAGCTAATGCGTACCTTTGAATATGAATATCCTACTGGTTGCAGCTACCAAATCTGAAGTAGAACCGCTACTGAAAGAATTTGCCAAAGACCCTGCAGAAGCTGGCTTCAATTTAGGCCAATTAAGGGTTAAATGCCTCATTAGCGGCGTTGGTATGTTTGCTACCAGTTTTGCAATGGCTAAGGAACTAAGTATTCACCAGTACGATCTGGCTATTAATGCCGGTATTGCTGGCAGCTTTGATCGTCATTTTACCCTCGGGCAAGTTTTACACGTTATTGACGATACCTTTGCGGATTTCGGGGTAGAGGATGGGGATCAATTCATCAGTATGTATGATTTGGGATTAGCACTGAACCAGTATGATCTCATTGATCCGAATCTTAAATCTTCTTCCTTAGATCGTCTCGCTAAAGCTCGAGCCATCACCGTGAATAAGGTTCATGGACATGAAAAGAGCATTGCCGCCACTGCGGCCAGGTTAAAGCCACAGCTGGAAAGTATGGAAGGAGCAGCTTTTTTTTACGCTTGTCGTCAATTTAGCTTACCCAGCACCCAAATCAGGGCTGTTTCAAATTATGTGGAACGCCGCAACCGCGATCAATGGAATATTCCTTTAGCTATTGAGCATTTGAACCAATTCTTGTGCAACTTTATGAAAGATTTAGCATGAAATTAAGTCTTGGTTTTTCACCCTGCCCAAACGATACTTTTATTTTCGATGCACTTATTCATCATAAAATAGATACCGAAGGGCTCGAGTTTGAGGTATTTTTTGATGATGTGGAAACCCTCAATCAAAAGGCTTTTCGTGCGGAGCTGGACATTACCAAATTGAGTTTTCATGCCTATGCCAAAGTACTTGAAAACTATGTATTATTGAATGCAGGCAGCGCTCTCGGTTTTGGAGTGGGGCCACTCTTAATTGCAAATGAAGCACACAGCTTTGCCGATGTCAAACAACAGCCCTCATTAAGTATTGCGATTCCGGGAGTGAACACGACGGCCAATTTTTTGTTGGGAATTGCCCTTCCCGAACACCTGCAAAAGCAGCCAATGGTTTTCTCTGAGATTGAGCAGGCGCTCATTGATCGACAAGTGGACATGGGTTTGATCATCCATGAAAACAGATTTACCTACCAACAAAAGGGTCTTCACAAGGTTATCGATCTGGGTGCCTATTGGGAAGAACTAAGCGGGATGCCCATCCCTTTGGGCGGAATTGTGATGAAACGGAACATGCCAAACAAACTTCAACAGCAAGTGAGTGCCCTCATACAGAAAAGCTTGGCTTATGCCCAGGCCCATCCGGCTTCAGGCTTGGAGTTCATACGTTTACATGCTCAGGAAATGAGCGAAGAAGTAATGTATCAGCATATTCAACTATATGTAAACGATTTTAGCTTAGATCTGGGCAGTCAGGGAAAATTGGCCATTAAAACCATGTTCGATCACGGATTCAAATCAGGCCTGATTCCGGAACCGCAACAAAATTTATTTATTTCCTGATCATAAGTTTTCTTTCAGTGTTTCCAGACTTCTAACACTGATTCTTGATGAAATGGCTGAGGCAATCAGCGAAACGGCAAAAACTGTCGCAAACACCAATAAAAAATCATCAATTTTTAGACTCACCGGGTAAGCATCGAGTAAACTGTTATCGCTCATCTGCATTTTGATGAATCCGTATTGCTGCTGAAGCATGCAGAAAGCCAGTCCGATCAGCATTCCTAAAACGCATCCGGTTAAAGAGATCATCATGCCTTCAATTAAGAAAACATTTCTGATGAGCGACTTACCAGCACCCATGCTGCTCAAAATGGCGATATCTTTTTTCTTATCGATTACCAACATGGTTAAAGAACCGATGATGTTGAAAATTGCAACAATCAGCACAAAAGTCAGGATGATGAAGATGGCCCATTTTTCGGAGTTTAGTACTTTATAGAGAAGCTGATTTTGCTGAATGCGATTTTTTACGTTGAAACCGTTTCCAAGTATTGCCTCTAATTCTTTCTGAAAAGAGGGAAGGTTTGTGCCCGGTTTTAGATCTATTTCGAGAGCCGAAACACCGTTTTCTTCACCCAGTAAAGAGCGGGTAAAACTAATGGGTACCACCACCAGATCATCGAATTCTTGTTGAGTTTTGAAAACGCCTGAAGGAAAGCTGTACTGCATTACAAATTCATCGGCAGGGTTCAAGCTGTTGTTCACCTCTTTGCGGGGCGAGTAAATGGCCAAACTTTCTTCCTGATCCTCCAGGTTTACTGATAAATAGGCCTGCACCGCCGATCCAATAACTGCCCTTGGGAGTAAATCCTCTCCCAAATAAAAATCACCTTCTCTTAAAGTGCTATCCAATGATTTCCCCTTTCCGAATTGGGCGTCCACACCTTTTATTCTCCCGATAAATTGCCTACTGTTATAACGAACAAGTGCTTTTTCTTCCAACACTTCACTGTAATTCAGTACTCTTGGATCATTTTGAATTTGCCTGAAAGTTGGTGAGCGGGCATCGAAAAATTTGCCTTCGGCAGCAGTGATCTTGATCTCAGGGTTTAGTTGGTTATACATCGACAAGATCAAATCTTCAAAACCATTGAACACCGAAAGAATGATGATCAAAGCGGCACTCCCAACGGTAATGCCCAGCATTGATATGCCAGAAATCACGTGGATGGCATTGATCGATTTCTTGGAGAACAGGTACCTTTTGGCGATATATAGCGAGGTGTTCAAACGGGTTTAGCTTAGAAATGGATTATGAAGCTGTTCAAATGCGATGCTGGTTTTTGGCCCGTGACCCGGATAAACGCTGCAATCGGCCGGCAACTTGAAAAGTTTTGTACGGATGCTTTCTAGTAATTGCTGGTGGTTTCCACCCGGTAGATCGGTTCGGCCAATACTTCTGTAAAACAAAACATCGCCGCCTATCAGGAAATTTTGTTCAGCAGCGTAAAAACAAAGATGGCCCGGCGAGTGTCCCGGTGCGAAAATGATATCCAACACGCTATTTCCAAATTGAATGGTCTCGCCTTCTTCCAGGTAATTTGCAGCCAAGGGTGACAACTCATACCTGATGCCCATTTGCGGCGCATAAGCTGGGATGGCATTTAAAACCTCTTGTTCAAGTGAATGAAATTCGGGCAACAAATTATATGTGCTTGCAACATATTGATTACCAAGTACATGATCGATGTGGCAATGGGTGTTGAGTAATTTTACCGGCTTCAGTTCATTCGCTTTAATAAAACTACTCAGTTCATTTTGCTCGGCAGATGTGTACACTCCCGGGTCGATGATCACACACGCTTTCGTTTCATCAAAAAGCAGGTAGGTGTTTTCCTGATAAGGGTTACAAACAAAGGATTTTATCTGGATCATAAACAAAGTTAAACATCCCTTTCAGAACTTAAGCTTTGTATCTTTGTGTATTCGGATTATGAATCAGATAATTGTTTTTTATGATGGCTCATGCAAAATGTGTGTGGGAGTTAGTGGCTGGCTGAGCCGCATTGATGGTAAAAAACAGTTCAGACTGGAACCTTACCAAAATCAATCCCTACTTGCTCAATTTCCTCAAATCAGCCCCGAAGCATGTGAACGCGAAATTCACATTGTTACCAGAACGGGTAAAATACTGAAAGGGGCAGATGCTGTATTGAAAATCTGGAGCCATGCCGAACATTGGTCTTCTTTTTTAGGTCATCTATTTAGTTTACCACCTTTTATTTGGTTAGCCCGGCCGATTTACCGTTTGATTGCCTTTTTCAGGAAATAAATTTATAGATAACGCTCTTTTAAAATACGCTGGTGGTGGATCACATGCCCGGCCATGATAAAGAGCAACGCCTTTACCGATACCGGGTTACCACTGGCAATACCGATTTGGTTCAACTCTTTTTCGGAGAATGATTCGAGTAGAAATAGGTTTGCCTTTCTGAGCAGACTAAATTCCTCAGCCAAATTTTTTAAGCTACGTTGCTCGTAACAAGCATTTTTCACATAATCGTTCTCGTCAAATCCCGGTAACTCTTGCACATCGTTGCGGCCGAAATGCAGCGCCCTGAAAGCCATCACCCGCTCGGTGTCAATTACATGTCCGATCAGTTCTTTAATGGTCCATTTGTTGGGCCCATAAGCGTAATCTCCTTTTTCTTCAGGAATTTGCAGGATAAACTCAGGAAAACTGCTGGCCTGATCACGTAGTTCTGCTAATACATCATCAGCAACTGCGGCAATGTAATTAGAATAGTAAGGATTAAATTCTTCAGCTTTTGGTCGGTTCATAGTTTAAACTGCTTTTTAAAATGATACGAAAGGTACTACCTTTTCCGGGTTCAGAATCCTTCACAAAAACACTTCCCTTGTGATAATTTTCAATTATTCTACGGGTGAGTGATAGGCCCAAACCCCAGCCCCGTTTGCGGGTGGTATAGCCGGGTTGAAAAATGGTTTCAAATTTATTTCTCGGAATCCCCTTGCCATTGTCTTTCACATCGATGTAGACCTGTTCTTTAACGAGGTTTTCTGAAATTCTAACCAGAATTTCTCCACTTCCTTCAACCGCATTAATAGCGTTTTTTAATAGATTCTCCAATACCCAATCGAATAATGGAGGATTAATGAGGGCCTCTACTTGCCGATCGCCCGAAACCTCAAACTTGATTTTATCACTACTTCTCACCTTGAAATAATTCACAAAATCATCGACCACTTTAAATACTACCTGATTTTCTAAAATGGGTTTTGATCCGATTTTGGAGAAACGTTCGGCAATAATTTCCAAACGTTTCATATCATTCTCCATTTCAATGATCAAGGATTTGTCTTCATTGGTTTTAAATCGCGATTTCAATAATTCCATCCAGGCCATTAATGAAGAAATAGGGGTACCCAGCTGGTGGGCGGTTTCTTTTGCCAATCCCACCCATACTTGGTTTTGTTCCGATTTTCTGGCTGTATTGAAAACGAAGTAGGCGAATAAAAGGAAAATGGTGATCAATGATAACTGTAAGTAGGGGAATATTCGAAGTCTGCTCAATAGGATGGAATCTTTGTAGTATACAAATTGCTCGTCCTTCATGCCAAATGAAGAAATATTGATCTTTATTGGATCGTGTTGATCTTTCATTTGGGCTAACTCTTGCTCAAAATAAGCCGGGTCGTAATTTTTTTTCCCGATTCCCTTAGCTTTTGTTTGTTCTGCTTCCAGCTTAATATTGGTCTTGGTATTATCCAATCCCTTCCAAAAAATAATCTTCCCCTTACTGTCGGTAACAATAGCCGGTACTTCCAGGCTATCTCTTACGGAGTAAATAAATGTGATGAACTCGTCATTTACATCGGCAATCTCCAGGATTTTTTTGTTGCTGAGCGCCCAAACCTCGGCCCGGGTCCGCTCTGCTGCAGAGATCTTTTTCACCAAATAATTGGTGTACCAGAGCGAGGTGCCTGCAATAATCAACGCAAAAGTGAACAACAAAAATTTGGAAAACCTTTTTTTAGCGTAAGGGTTCATCTTAGTTTAATAAATGTCCTTCCAAGTTTACCTTCACACTAAATGGGTGCAGGTAAGTGTCGAGTAAAATAGCGAATTCCTTACGGTTTATTGGCCTTGAGGCTTCATAAGCTGATGAAAGACCGAGATTGGTTTTCCATCCACGTTCAATTTCCCGTCTCAGTTCTTCTCCACGGGTTGCGGTATACATCAACAAGTCTATTCCTTCTCTAATGCTGAGTTTCTCGGAGCGATGATCATCAAACCAAATCTGGCTGCGGCTGTAAAAGCTTTTCATGGGCGACTTCAACTCTTCAGTGCTTAGTGTTCCCTTGGTTTGAAAATAAATACCATCAGCTTGATAGATGAAGCCCTTATTCATGATACCACTCACAGCCTGATGTTGGATCTTGATGAAACTCGAATCGCCGGGTAAGATATCCGCTAAAGGAAACAAAGAAGACCGAAAGGTGAGCAATTCACTTTGTATCGTCCTGACATCTAATTTTTTGGTGCTGGTATTAAAAAATGCACAAAAGGCTGCTATTGCTCCCGCAGCCTGTCCGGCATGCACCTTTACTATTTCATCCTCAAGAAGCTTTGGCAGAGCCACCACGTACTCCGTTTTTTTAGGAATTAATGCGCTGATGGGTAAAATCTTAAAGGTGTCTATTGCGGCCACACTGGTGCGGAATAATTCGTTATTAGCTTGAGTGCTGATACTTTCGCCGGTGGGAGAAGCCACTTGTAGCATTTGAAGTGCCAGGTGTTCTCTTGTGGCATCGAGTAATATTTTACTAATAACTTTCTTACCATCGGCCAGTTTAAATTCCCAGCCTTTGCCTGACGCTTTGATGCTATTTATTTTTACCGATTGGATCAAAGTTAAGCGCTTCACCGTGTCGATCATCGACTTTAAAATTGCCTCGCCCTTTTCTCCATCTATCTTAAAAAATGGAGGGCCTTGCTCTTTATTTTCAGTTTTAATCGAATAATTTTTTGCAAACTCTGCCCAAATTCCATAGGATAATGCCGGATGAATGGCTAAGGAATTTTGCCCAGCCCAAGAAATTTTATCGAATACCAAGATAGTTTTCACCCCCGACCTGGCAGATTGTATGGCGGCAGCTACGGCACCGGGCCCATTACCATACACCAATACATCTGTTTTGATTTGCTGAGCAAAACTTGGATAAAAACAGATCAGGCTAAAGCTTAATAAAAACACTAAAATTCGCATTGACCATGTAATTGTAGGTGAATTTAAGCTTTCTTTGATTAATTTAGGTCTTAACCAAACAAACCAAGATGAAAATTAACTTTAGAAATATACTTTACGGAGTTATTATTTGCTTTTCTTGCTTTCTGGCTGGTGTACTGATGGGTACCAAAGCCGATGAACAATCCATCACCATCGGTATGATCGGTGAGGCCTCTAAAATTTTGGGTTTGAGCTTTACCGATGCAGAGTCTGATTCAATGATCACCGAATTGGAAGATCTAAGAAAAAGCACCATAGCCATCAGAAAAGTAGCATTAGACAATTCTGTTGCACCAGCTTTAAATTTCAATCCCATTCCTGTTGGATATCAATATCCCGATCACGCCAGTGGGTTCAAGCTCGGCCCGCTTAACAAGGTTTCTCTGCCAGCTAACCGGGATGAATTGGCATTTTACAGTGTTCGTGAGTTAGCCGATTTAATTAAGAATCGAAAAATCAGCTCAGTTGAGCTGACTAAATTTTTCATAGAACGTTTAAAGAAATACAATTCCAAGCTGTACAATGTGGTGAGCTTTACCGAAGAACGTGCCCTGAAACAGGCCGCTCTTGCCGATGCAGAAATTAAAGCAGGGAAATACCGCGGGGTGCTGCATGGTATCCCTTTTGGAGTAAAAGATTTGTTATCGACCAAATATTATAAAACTACGTGGGGTTCGGTGCCTTACAAAGATCAGGTAATTGCAACCGATGCTACCGTTGTGAAACGACTCGAAGCTGCCGGCGCCGTCATGATTGCCAAATTAACCTTAGGTGAACTGGCCATGGGCGATGTTTGGTTTGGTGGAAAAACCCGCAATCCATGGGACTTGAACAGAGGTTCCAGCGGATCTTCTGCAGGCTCTGCTTCTGCAGTTTCTGCAGGCTGTTTGCCATTTGCCATCGGTTCTGAAACCTTGGGTTCAATAGTTTCTCCTTCTACAGAGTGTGGGGTGAGTGGTTTACGACCAAGTTTCGGTCGCATTTCTAAGCATGGTGCCATGGCCTTGAGCTGGAGTATGGATAAACTGGGTCCCATTGCCCGTACGGTGGAAGATTGCGCCCTGGTTTTTCAGGAAATTTATGGCAGCGATGGCCAGGATTTGAGCGTAATTGATGCGCCATTCAAGTATGATGGCTCCAAAACACTAAAAGGTGTACGTGTGGGTTACCTGGAGAAAGATTTTCAAAGAAAATACCCGAACCGACTAAATGACTCACTCACATTGGTGAAACTCAAAGAACTGGGCGCTGAGCTGGTTCCTATCCAATTGCCACAAATGCCTTATAATGATTTAGTGATCATCCTTTCTGCAGAGGGTGGCGCTGCATTCCAAGACTTGGTTATAAGTGGTAAAGACGATTTACTGGTGATGCAAAATAAAAATGCCTGGCCCAATACGTTTAGGGGCGCACAATTTATTTCTGCCGCAACTTATATCAATGCCAATCGGGTGAGAACTTTATTAATTCAGCAAATTCATGAGCAAATAAAAGGCTTGGACCTTTACATTTCACCCAGCTTTGGCGCCAATTTAACGGCAAGTAATTTAAGTGGCCATCCCTCGGTAGTTTTACCAAACGGTTTTAACTCCAGAGGCTTGCCTGCCAGTATCACATTTATGGGTCAGCTTTTTGGTGAGGGTAAATTATTGCAAGCTGCGCAGGCCTATCAGCAGGCAACAGATTTTCATAAAAAACACCCACAGTTAAAATTCTAATCATGAGCAGTCACATTCAGAAAATTTTTGAAGCGCAACAAGCACGTAGCATCCAGTTGCGCTTAAGTACTGCCGAAGGGCGGAAAGCAAAACTGCTGAAGCTAAAATCATTGATTCAGGCAAATGAGGACGAGATTTATCAGGCACTGGCTGCAGATTTGAGGAAACCACTTTTTGAGGCGGCATTAACCGAGGTCTATTTCGTTTACGGTGAAATAGATTTTGCACTTAAAAACCTCAGCGGCTGGATGAAGCCAAAAAAGGTGAAAGCTACTTTGGCCAGCTTGTCTACCCGCAATAAAATTGTTTACGAGCCCAAGGGAGTCTCTTTGATCATATCTCCCTGGAATTATCCTTTTCAATTACTGATCTCACCACTGGTTTCGGCCATTGCTGCGGGTAATTGCGCTATTTTAAAACCCTCCGAATTAAGTTCGGCCACGAGTACTTTGCTTTGTAAACTGATTTCAGAAAACTTCGATCCTTCAGAAATTGCCTGTTTTGAGGGCGATGCCAGCATTGCGCAAGAATTACTATCGCTGCCTTTTGATCATATTTTTTATACTGGAAGTACACAAGTTGGCAAATTGGTAATGGAGGCTGCGGCAAAGCACCTCTGCTCCCTAACCCTCGAACTGGGTGGTAAATCGCCTGTGATCATTGCCGAAAAAGCACAACTGGAGAAGGCTGCCGAAAAAATTGTTTGGGGCAAATTTCTAAATGCTGGTCAAACCTGTATCGCTCCCGATTATGTATTGCTGCCAGAAAGTATGCAGGAAAAATTTGTTCAGCTGGTAAAACAGAAAATCGAAAAGTTCTACCAGCAAAATGGGCAAATTGACAAATCTGTTTACGGGAAAATCATCAGCAGCAAACATTTTGAAAGATTAGAACAACTTACCGAAACAACTTTGAAACAAGGTGCTTTGCTCAGTTTTGGTGGGAATTTTGAGGCGAGCGACTTAACCATTGAACCCACTTTACTCACTGGTGTGGCTTGGGATAGCGCCATCATGCAGGAAGAAATTTTTGGACCCATCTTGCCAATCATCAGCTATCAAAACCTGGACGAAGCAATCAGGCAGGTAAATTCCCTCCCCAAGCCACTGGCTTTATATGTGTTTGCCGATGGTGATACCGCTGAAAAAGTCATCAGGTATACTTCCGCTGGCGGAACAGCCGTTAATGATGTGTTGATCCACATCAGCAACCCACATTTACCTTTTGGAGGTATTGGTCCGAGTGGAAGTGGCAGCTGCCATGGTTTTTACGGATTCAAAGCGTTTTCACATGAGCGATCTGTATTGTACCAGGGGGCAATAGATTTCAATCAAATGGTTTATCCGCCCTTCAATATGAGCTTATTGAAGTGGCTCAAAAAATTATTTTAAAGATGGACCCAGCAAGACTCGAGCAATTAAAATACCCGATTGGCAGGTTTCAATTTGATGAAGAAGCTGATGAATCGCGTTGCCAGTTATGGATATCAGCACTCGCCTCATTGCCTTCAGAATTAAGATTAGCAGTTGCAGGCCTGAGCGAAGAAGCACTCGACACGCCTTACCGGCCCGGAGGTTGGACCCTGAGGCAGGTGGTACACCATTTGGCCGACAGCCATACCAATGCTTATATCCGATTTAAACTGGCCGTAACAGAAGAACATCCCCACATCAGACCTTATGCCGAAGCAGATTGGGCAGAATGTGAGGATGCTAAATTTGCTCCAATTGGTGTTTCGCTCGATTTGTTGGATGCCTTGCATCAAAGGCTGGTATTATTTCTTAAAACACTTAAATCTGAAGATTTCGAGCGGACCTATTTTCATCCGGAGCATCAGAAAACCTTCAATCTTAAGTACCTGCTGGGTTTATATGCCTGGCATGGAGCGCATCACTTGGCACAAATCACCGCTGCCAAGAAATAGCATGAACCCTTAGAATACGTTATATAGATTGTATTCCAAACGGACTAAGTACATATTTTTTCCGTTTCTGGTCATGTTACCCCAAAGTTGAAAACGTTGCGAAACATCAATGCGTAATTTACTGTTGATGATGAACTGGACAGCGGGTGCCATATCCATCAAGTTTTCGTTTCTGCCCAAATTGGATTTACCAAGAAACTCCAAATAAACATTGATATTGGTTTGCTTATAATCACGATAAACCTTCGGATAGGTCAATAAGCCAGCAGAAAAGGTATAACCCAAACTTTCATCGGCTAAATTTTCAGGAAATAGTTGAGCACCACGGTTATCCAGTGCTTTATTATAATTTACCGATGCAGACAAGGCCAACTTGTGCAATAATTGCGTAAATACCACCCCGGTTTGCCAGCCGCTGTTATTCCCTTCTAAATTTATTTCCTGAAAAGTGATGGGATTGTTACTGGATGAATACTTGGCATATACTGCTCCTCTGAAGTGCCTGTTCGTGCTGTCAATACTCAAAAAACGATACTTGGCGTAGGTGCTCCAGCCCTCCATTTTATAATTGTTTTGGAAAAAATTAGAGAGATAAGCCGAGGCATGCACCATCAGGTTTTTATCTAAACCATACATCAACTCTGGAATTGTCCGGCTTTGATAGCCGTTTTGAAATCCGCCCTCCTGCGAAATTCTCAGAGCCAGCCCATTCTTGGGCATGTTGCTGGCAGGTTCGGTAGCTACATAAAGCTCTTGGGCAGAAATGCTGAGGCCTGCCATGAGCAGCCCCAGCAATACAATCAGTCTTTTCATCTTAAAGTGTTACGTGGTAAGTACGCGTTTTACCCATCATCCCTGAGCGGTAGCACTCAAAAGAGGTGCTGGCAGAACGTTTCTTGAATTCGCCGCCCGGAATAAAGTCTTTATCCAATACGGTTAAACGAACTGGTCCGTCCAGTGTTTTTTCCGGAACGTCCATGAAATGATATTTACTTCCGGCGTAATCAAAATGAAAATCATCCTTCACCTTCAGTTGATCGAAATTAAAAATGGCTACCAGCTTACTCACTGAGAAACCAGAATCTTTCACTTTTTTCTTGATCAAATCCAATTGAACCGCTTTGTCTTTTTTGAAAGTGATGATGAAAATATTTTTATTCAGATCGGGTTTAATATCACTCACAAAATTTAGCGTTTTAATCGCTTTTTCTGTTGCCAATTGGCACATGGAACAAGTTAAACCACTAACCTGAATTTCAGCTTTTACAAATTGTGCTTTGGCTGTTATACCCAACAGCATCATGGCCGAAGCCATCATTATTCTTAATGTTTTCATGTTTTTGTATTAAAATTTGATAAAATGGATGCAGGAGACACTATCTCCTAAGTATACAAGCGGGGGAAACTGCCTGATATCAAATTCTAAAAACACTGATTTGCAAATGAATCGGATTTACCTGAGGGGGTGGTTTTACCCAATTGGTTCTGCCAAAATCCTTAGAGGCAATTTGCAAATTAAAAATAGGTGAATTAAAGTGATGTTTTACGGGTGTAGAAGGGCTGAGATTTGGGACCTTCACCATGCTCACCGACTCATGCTGATCGGTTACTTTCACCACAATCTCCTGATTCTTGCAACAATGATCAGCTTCCTCTTCAGTTTTACTGCAGCATGATTGAATGGCTTTAGTGTTGAACTGAACCCTTTCCAGTTTTTTACCACAGAAATGCAGGTTCATGGCCAAGCCACAGGAAAGGCTCAGGTAAAATACCGCAATAAAAGATATGATGAGCTTCTTCAACACTTTACAAAGTTAAGAAATATCAAAATATCTTTCTGTTTTATATTAATTCAAAAACTATCCCACCTGTTTTTTCGCTTCCTCTTTCATCTTTTCATTCGCAACGATTACGATTTCCACCCGGCGGTTTTTGGATCGGCCTTCTTCGGTACTGTTATCGGCAATTGGTTCCATTTCTCCTTTTCCTTGTACGTTTAAACGGTGAGAAAGTATTCCCTGGGCGGTGGCGAAATCCTTTACCGATTCAGCCCTTCGGGCCGATAAACGGTTATTGTACTCATCGCTTCCGGTATTATCAGTATGTCCAATGATCAACACATTGGTTTCGGGGTTTTCTTTTAATGATTTTGCTAAATTTTGAATATTGGTTACGGCTGCAGGTTTCAGTTCCGATTTGTTTACATCGAACAAAATTCCTGAATCAAACTTCACAATAATTCCTTCTCCTTCGCGAATGATCTCTGCGCCAGGGATACTTTGTTTCAGTTGTTCCGCCTGTCGGTCCATGCTCCTGCCAATAAATGCCCCCGCGGTTCCCCCTATGGCACCGCCTAAAATCGCCCCAACTGCCGTATTTCCTGCTTTCTTCCCAATCAATGCGCCAATAGTACCTCCGGTTGCAGCGCCAATTGCTGCCCCTTTTTGTGTTTTGGTCATGGTAGAACAAGATGGTAAAACGCCCCAGCTGATAGCGCCAACCAATCCGATAAGCGCTATTTTTTTAATGTTGATCTGATTCATATGAGTAAAATTTATGCTTGTTTTAGGTCAAAATTTATGCCAACACTTCAAAAGCATCAGCTTTTCACGATATTCAACGTATGAATCATGTAAATAGTGTAAGCATTCTGGGTTGTGGCTGGTTGGGTTTTCCACTAGCTCAGCAATTACTCCAATCGGCTTACCGGGTGAAAGGCTCCAGCACCCGACAAGAAATGCTCTCTCAATTTAGTGAGGCGGGTATTCAGCCTTTTCTAATTCGTTTCGATGAGCGGGAAACGCTTGCTAATTTCCAGGAATTCGCTAATTCGGAGATCTTGATCGTAGCGGTTCCGCCAGGTAGCAGTCCAGAAAAAAAAGAGGCTTATTTGCAATTTTTTCAATCGCTTCCAGGCTTACTTTCTGCTAACCAACAAATCCGGCAGCTCATTTTCATCAGTTCTACATCTGTGTATGGTGAGCCAAATAGTTTGGTAGATGAAGCCTCGGTTTTGGAGCCAATTGAGACCAATGGGAAATTATTGGCTAATATTGAACAGATGCTACAAACCATCGATTTGCCAGTTTGCATCATTAGAGCGGGCGGCTTAATCGGCCCGGGAAGAAATCCGGGCAGATTTTTTGCCGGCCGTCAAAACATCCCGAATGGCCTGTCGCCGGTTAACTTGATACACCTGACGGATGTAATCCAAATTGTTTTACATGCCCTGTCTGTTCGATATCATGGAATTATCAACGCCTGTGCACCTAGTCATCCCAGCCGGACCGAATTTTATACCCTGGCAGCTCAGCAGGCCGGCTTGGCTTCCCCTTCATTTATTCAGGAAAAAGGGCAATGGAAACAGGTAGAACCAATCTATCTGCAACAAATCGAATTCAAATTCAATTATCCAAATTTGCTTGACCCTGGTCTTTTTAAATCCTGCTAATTTAATTATCAATAGTTATAATAACTAGTAGTTTAATTAAAATAATTTTCATAAAGATTAATATAGCCATATAATTGATTATTTTTGTGTCGTGAAAATTAGCCAAACACTTTTGTTCAATGGTTATACCTCAACGACATTTAGAAAGAAAATGGTCATATGCTAACCTCTTCGGCTTACTTTTAGGGTTTCTGATAGGCCACTGTATCATTTTATTTAGTACTCTTTTTACCGGCAAGCCCATCGAATTACATGCAAGTGCCAGGGTGCTGCTTTTCAGTGTTTTAATATCATTATCTGTAGCTAATTCCGTATCACTTTTTGGGAAATACCTGATTCGAAACTTTAATTCCAACAAGAGCATCATTATCGGGTTTTATCTTATTTGTTTTTTGGGGATGGTGCTGGGCACCGAATTAAGCTACCTGATTTTATCGGCGTTCTTCCACAAGGATTATTCCTGGCTGATCCAGCTTAGGCAGGTCGGTATCAATTCAATCGTTCTTCTAATCGTATGTTCAACTATTGTTTTGTACGAATGGCAGAAAACGCGTCATCAGATCAACGCCATCCAGCAAGAAGTAGAATTTGTGAAACTGAACCGATTGAAGAAACAAGCGGAGTTACAAACCATTCAGGCAAAAGTAAACCCCCATTTTTTGTACAACTCTTTAAATGCCATAGCTGGTTTAATTGGCCAGGATGGGGCCAAGGCAGAATCAATGACCCTAAAGCTGGCCCAGCTATACCGGTACAGCCTGGCGCAGTCTGGCGAACACTTTTCGAGCATTGAAGAGGAGCTCAATGTGGTAAAAAATTACCTCGAAATTGAGCAAGTAAGGTTTGGGAAGCGATTTAAGTTCGAAATGATTTGTGAGCAATCGTTATTTGATATTCAAATCCCCAGGTTTTTATTACAGCCTTTATTAGAGAATGCGGTCAAGCATGGACTTTCGAGCTCCAGCGGAGCTGCGGTGGTAAAACTTCATATTCGCCGAAAACAATCCAATTTAGATATCGCCATCTATGATAATGGACAGCCTTTTCCGGTTGATATTCATTGTGGGTATGGTTTTAAAAGCACTTACGATAAATTGAAACTGCTCTATGGCGACAATTATCAGATCCGGCTGATCAATCACCCTGAAAAACACATTGGCGTTTATTTGCCACTAAAGGTTGTTTTAGATGAAATAGAATTAGTTAGTAAAACCCAATGAGATGATTTTACCAAGAAAATACTTTCGAGACCAATGGCAGTATGTTTTTGCTAATACCCTGATAGCAGGTTTTATCACCGGTCTGGCTGTTTCTGCGTTTCATGCGGTTACTTACGGCATCTCCTTTCAGGCTTTTTTGGGTATTATTATTTTTAGTGAATTCCATGCTTTCGCCATGGCGATTGCTATTTCGCTCTACACTGAGTTTTTGAACCGGAAGATTCCTTGTAAATGGATCAAGGTTCCCACCCTTTGTTTAATGGGCTTGTTGGGTACTTTTATTGCTACCCAACTTTCTTATTGGTTACATGCAGAGATCGTCAACGAGCGCTACCTGTTAGGCCAACGGGGAAATCAAATTCTGATCAATTATAGCATTTCAACCATTGCCAGTGCGGTGGTACTTCTTTATGAATCGCAAAGAATTACGTACAGCAACCAGTTTCACAAAAAAGAGATCGAAATACTCAAATTGAAACAACTCAAAATGAAGGAGGAACTGGAGGCGATCCAATCCACTATCAATCCCCATTTTTTATACAACTCTTTAAATACCATTGCAGCTTTGGTTTACGACCAGGCCACACTTGCAGAAGAACTTACCCTCAAGCTTTCAAAATTATTCAGGTACAGTATCAATTATGGGCAGCAAAATTTTTCGAGTATTCAAGAGGAACTCGAGATGGTGAGTCTTTATCTCGAAATTGAAAAAATAAGGTTGGGAAATCGTTTGAGTTTTAGCATTGATGTTCACCATAATTTGAAAAAACAATTTATCCCGAGGTTTTTATTGCAGCCTCTGGTAGAAAATGCCCTCCGGCATGGGCTCATTGATTTAGCGCAGGAAGGTGAAATAAGCATTAATATTCGGTCTGAAGGTAAAAATCTGATCATCGGAATTTATGATAATGGGAAAGATTTTCCACAACAAGTGGTGAGCGGACAGGGATTTCAGAGCACTTATGAAAAATTGGAACTTTTATATCCCAAGAAATATGAATTCAAACTGATCTCTAAACCAAATAAAATGGTGTATTTATTAATACCTCAAAAACATTCATTAAACGGATTGGATTTAAATCAGGATCACGAAAGGTATCAATCCATTAAGGTTTAGATCATCAAAATCGAACAATCAGCAGTTTGGCAAAGAATTTGCAACAATAAAAAAACAAACAACCAAAACAATCCATTAACATTTAACTATGAATAACCAGTTTAAGACCATAATAATTGACGATGAGTTAATTGGTACCCAACGATTAAAAAGATTGCTGGCACCTTATGAGCTTTTCGATATCATGGCCGAGGCAGTAAATGGAAAGGAGGGATTTGAACTGATTGAAAAGCTGCATCCGGATGTTATATTTTTAGATATTGAAATGCCCGTAATGAATGGATTTGAGATGCTTAAGCTCATCAGGCATAAACCGAAAGTGATATTTACCACCGCATTCGATCAATATGCCATTAAAGCTTTCGAAGAAAATTCGATTGATTATTTGTTGAAACCTATTGAGAAAGACCGTTTAGACCTCACCGTTAAAAAACTACAAAGCTCGGCACCCTTCTCTCCGGATCTAAATTCCATCAAAAACCTCATTCAGGTAATTCAACCTAAAAAAGAGTTGAAAACGCTAACCGTGAGGTTGGGAGATAAAATCATGCTGATCAGATTAGATGATATTTCTTATATCGAAGCGGAAGATAAATATGTTTTTCTTCGTTGCATCGATGGTTCCAGTCACCTCACCGATTTTACCATGGCCTATCTGGAAGAAAAATTACCCGATGAGTTTGTGAGGATCCACCGTAGTTTCATCATCAACACCGATCTGATCAAAGAAATCAGGAAAAGCTTTAACGGTTCGCTGGCATTTGTTTTAAATGATAAGGAAATGACCAGGCTCAATTCCAGCCGTTCCTACAGCGCCAGTTTGAGAGAAAAATTCGGCATTTGATTAATACCGGTATTTGTCTTTCCAAAGTGTTTTCAAGTGCTCTCTCAGTTTATTTTCTGCCGGATTTTTTCCGGGTTCATAGAAAACGGTTCCTGCTAGCTTATCTGGCAAATACTCTTGTGCTGCAAAGTTACCATCAAAAGCATGTGCGTACTGGTAGTCTTTGCCATAGCCCAGTTCTTTCATTAGCCCGGTGGGCGCATTGCGCAAATGAAGGGGGACTGACAAGTCGCCCGATTGCCTTACCGCAGCTTGCGCCTTGTTAATGGCCTCATAGCTGGCATTACTCTTGGGGGAAGACGCCAGGTAGGTAACCAGCTGCGCTAAAATGATCCTTGATTCGGGCCAGCCGATCACTTTCACCGAATCGAAGCAAGACTGCGCCAGCAGCAGGGCATTGGGATTGGCATTCCCAATATCTTCGGCAGCTAAAATCAACAATCTTCGGGCAATAAATGCCGGGTCTTCTCCACCCTCAATCATCCTTGCCAGCCAATAAATACCCGCATTTGGATCGCTGCCGCGAATAGACTTGATAAAAGCAGAAATGATATCATAGTGCTGCTCACCTGTTTTATCATAAATGGCCATATTTTGCTGCACCAGCTGCAGCACCAAGTCATTATCAATTTCAACCTCCTGCTTGTTGAGGGTTTGCACCACCAGTTCCAGTACATTCAGTAATTTACGAGCATCACCGCCCGAGAGCCGTAACAAGGCCTCGTATTCCTTGATGACTACTTTTTTCTTGCTAAGTTCTGAATCTTTGGAGATGGCTAATTGCAGCAAGGCTTTTAGCTCCTCTGCTTGGAGGTGTTGGAGCACATACACTTGACAACGGGAGAGCAAAGCCGAAATCACTTCAAAAGACGGATTTTCTGTAGTAGCACCAATCAGTGTAAGCAAACCATTTTCTACGGCAGCGAGTAAGGAGTCTTGTTGCGATTTGGAAAACCGATGTATTTCGTCAATAAACAAGATGGGCTGTGCCTGACCTTCATCTCTCAATTTTACTGCATCATCTATAATGGCACGAATTTCTTTTACTCCGGCATTGATGGCACTTAAATTGAAAAACGGACGTTTTAATTGTCGGGCAATAATAAATGCCAATGTGGTTTTACCTACCCCGGGAGGTCCCCACAACAATAAAGATGGGAGATTACCAGCTTCAATGGCCTGGCGTAAAATAGCGCCTGGTCCAACCAGGTGTTGTTGACCGATATAGTCGGATAGACCGGCCGGGCGCATGCGTTCTGCCAGAGGAGCTAGGTTAGCCATGTTGAATTAATTTAAGCCTCATGAAATAGGATACTATTTTACAAAAACCTTGGCGAACTCAATTAGATTTCGGCAGATTAAATTAGATTTAGACCTTTAAGCGAAATATCCGATGCGCATTGACATGAAAAGATGGAATATCCTGCTAATGGCACTTTTGATTAGCCTATCTGTTTTTGCGCAACAAAAAAACGAGTCTCCGGGTGTTCAGAATACGATCAAGTCTTATTTCTTACTGCGTCTCAATTTAACCAGCGATCCGGTTGATTTGCAAAACTACTTGGCCGAACGATCCTTTAAACAAGAATTCGAGCATTTTTCAGCCCGCTATAGTTATCGGATCAAGCGGTTAAATGAGGGAATGAAACCAATTAGCTGGGCCATCAGCAGCGCTCTCAATGGCGACCTGGATGCATCACTCAAAAACATAGATCAGGCAGTTTCAGCACAAGCAATATTAAAGGATAAAGAACTTCACTCAGACTTATTCCTATTAAAATCACATGTCTTGGCCTTAAAAAAAGATTACAAAGGTGCACTTAAAGCCATTAACCATTCCATGGCTACAGCCCAGCAAATAAATTGGTCGCTACAAATAGCCAGGCTTCACTTGCAAAGAGGCAAGCTCTTATCACTCGATGGGCAATTTGAGCAAGCAGAAAGAGAACTAATCCGAATAGCTCTTCCGGCATTTACTAAAATGAAATACGAAGAAGGTGTAGCGCACTGTTACCGGGAAATTGCCGATATGTATTCGCGAAATGAACTTTTTTCTCCAGCAAATTGGTTCTACCTGCAGGCTTTAAGTACTTCAAGAAAAATTAATTATGCCCCCGGGGCGATAGGCTCGCTCAATGAATTAGCACAGTTAAAATTTGAGATAGATGAGTTTGCACCTGCTGCTAAAGATTGGCTGGAAGCCGAAAAAATAGCCATCTTTTCTAAAAATTTGCCCGAATTATTGAGACTAAAGTATAATCTCTACCAATTGTATCTTAAGTGGGGTAAAACGGCAGCCGCAGAAAAGTATGCCTTAGAATTTGAACAATTAAAAGATATCCTCCTCAATCCCGTGCTGTAACGATTTGCTTGCTTTGATAGCTTGTTGACACGTCAGAATTACGTATTTTTCATTAAAAATTTGCCTTTTTTAACAAAAACACACACATTTTGTCTGTATCTTAAAGCCTTTAATTAAGGCACGATACCGTGATATGGAGTTCAAAAAATTTAAAGAGATGTTGAGAAAATTATTCCTGGGTTTGTTTATAGCCGCCACCTTAGCCTGCTCGGCCGATCCAAGGGTGCGTATAGAGGTTGCTGGTTCCTTGAACTTAAAACCCGATGCACAGCAACAGGTAGTTGTGAAAGAACTGGTAGAGGTTATTGAAAATTACCATTATAAAAAGGTGAGTTTAAATGATTCTATTTCTTCGATCGTTTTTGATAATTATATCAAGAGTTTAGACGCCGGTCGCAACTATTTTTTAGCAAGCGATATGGCAGATTTCAGCCAATATCGAAACACCTTCGACGAAGACCTTAAATCGGGTGATTTAAGTGTGCCATTTTATATTTTCAATGTTTATCAGAAGCGTTACAATGAACGTTTAAAGTTTGCGATCAGTCAAATCAACCATGCATTTGATTTTAGCAAAGATGAGCAGTACACTTATAATCGTGAAAAAATGCCTTGGTTCTCGTCCGATGCGGCAGCCAACCAACAGTGGTTGCAGCGGGTAAAGTACGATCTCCTGAATCTTAAACTCACCGGATCGGAATCTGAAAAAAATATCGAAACCTTAAGAAAACGCTACGAAAATCTGATTGCTCAATCTGATAAAACCAATAATCAGGATGTTTTCCAACTTTTGATGAACGCCTTTACCGAAAGTATAGATCCTCACACCAATTATTTTGTACCTGCCCGTGCCCAAGAATTTAATGAAGACATGGCCCGTACTTACGAAGGAATTGGCGCACGACTTCAATTGGAAAATGAAGTAGTTAAAATCAATGAAATTATTCCCGGTGGCCCGGCTTTTAAAGCGAAAACCCTGAATGTAAACGACAGGATCATTGCTGTTGCACAGGGAAAAGAAGGCGAATTTGTAGATGTAATTGGCTGGAGACTCGACAATACGGTTTCTAAAATCAAAGGTCCTAAAGGTACTTTGGTTCGTTTAAAAGTTATTCCGGCAGGTCAGGAGTTAAGCGCCAAGCCGGTGATTATTGAGCTGATGAGAGATAAAATCATTTTAGAAGATCAATCTGCTAAAAAAACCATCAAAAACATCACATCCGGAAACAAGACCTACAAAATTGGCATCATTGAGATCCCGGCATTTTATGCTGATTTTGCTGCTTACCGGGCAGGTGATCCCAATTATAAATCGACTACCCGGGATGTGAAACTGATTTTAGACACTTTAAAAGCGCAAAAGGTTGACGGAGTGATTATCGATTTACGTTCAAATGGTGGTGGTTCTTTGATGGAAGCTATTGAACTGACCGGATTGTTTATTAAAACCGGACCAGTAGTGCAAGTAAGAGATCAAAGATCTATTGAGATTAATGAAGATGAAGACCCGCAATTGGTCTACGACGGCCCCTTGGGTGTGTTGGTTGATCGCTTCAGTGCATCAGCCTCCGAAATATTTGCCGGCGCCATGCAAGATTATGGTCGAGGGATCATCATGGGTACCCAAACCTATGGCAAGGGTACTGTTCAATCTTCCATTGATGTTGCCCGCCTCATCAGTCCCAAAGATCGCTTGATGCTGATGACCAAGGAACAAGAAGAGAATGGTCAAAATGGAAGTGTGTCCAGAGCGAATGCGCCTCAATTTGGGCAGATCAATTTAACCATGGCCAAGTTCTACCGCATTAATGGTAGCAGTACACAGCATAAGGGTGTAATGCCCGATATTCAGTTCCCGATGATTTTCCCGGCTGATAAATATGGAGAAAGCTCCGAGCCAGCCGCCCTGCCTTGGGATACCGTAAAGCCAAGCACTTTTAGCCCTGTTGGCCGATTAGACGGCATTACCAGTAAACTATTAAAACTGCATGAAAAGCGGATGAAAACTTCAGAAGAATACGCCAATTTATTGGAAGATATACAGGAGTTCCGTAAACGGGAAGCCGAGAATGTGGTGAGCACCAGCGAGCAGAAATTAAAGTTGGAGCGTGAAGAACAAGAAGCAAAAAGCCTGGCCCGTGAAAATAAACGCCGTGCTTTAAGAGGTTTGCCTCCATTGAAAAAAGGCGAGGCTAAACCCAAAGATGAGTATGATTTTATTGAGGAAGAAAGCCTCAGGATCATGGCCGACTTTATTCCGGCAGTGAAAGGATAAATAAAAAAGCCCCGCTAATCTGCGGGGCTTTTTTATGTTGAGTTTTTACTAAACTTCTGTTGTGCTGAATTTTTCACCTATCTGCTGTCGCCACATGGCGTAATATAGTCCTTTTTCTGAAAGTAATTCTTCGTGTTTACCCGACTCCACAATCTGACCTTTTTCTAATACAAAGATTCGATCGGCATGCATAATGGTAGATAATCGGTGGGCAATGAGGATGGTGATTTGGTCTTTAAATACGGACACATCCCGGATCGTCTCTGTAATTTCTTCTTCAGTTAATGAATCAAGCGAAGAGGTAGCCTCATCAAATACCAGCATATCGGGCTGACGGAGCAGCGCCCTGGCAATGGATAATCTTTGTTTTTCGCCACCCGAAACTTTTACGCCTCCCTCGCCAATGACGGTGTCTAAGCCTTTATCGGCCCTTGCCAATAAAGATTGACAAGCAGCTTTCTGGAGTACATCCAAGCAATCTTCATCACTTGCTCCCGGTCGCACAAACAATAAATTTTCGCGAATAGTTCCCGAAAATAATTGAGTATCCTGGGTTACAAACCCAATTTTTTCGCGTAATTCATCTAAATCTATCTGCTCATTTGACAAACCATTGTACAGGATCTGTCCGCTCAAAGGCTGGTAAAGGCCGACTAATAATTTAACTAAAGTGGTTTTACCTGAACCCGATGGTCCCACGAAGGCCAGCGTTTCTCCCTGTTGGGTTTTAAATGAAATACCATTCAGCGCATTTCTGTTAGCCGATAAGTGTTTGAACGAAACATCCTTAAACTCTAATGTTTTTACCTGTCCCAATACCTGAGGTTTGCTTGGTTTGCTTTCTTTGGGCGTACTTAAAATTCGGTTAAAGTTATTGAGCGATACTTCAGCTTCCCGCCAGGCAATGATCACGTTCCCCAATTCTTGCAGCGGATTGAATAAAAAGAAGGAGTAAAACAAAAAGGTGAAATATTTTCCTGGAGATATCTCCTGATCAAATATCAAAATCATCAATACCACGACCATGGCACTGCGCACAAAATTAACGGTAGTGCCTTGCAGAAAAGCCATGCTGCGCACATATTTAATCTTTTTGAGCTCTAGCCCCAGGATCTTATACGTGGTATTGTTAAGACGCTTAATTTCTTGTTTGGCCAAACCAAGGCTTTTTACCAATTCTATGTTTCTGAGCGATTCGGTGGTTGATCCGGCCAAACCGGTAGTTTCTTTAACAATGGTTTTTTGAACACTCTTAATTTTACGGCTAAGCAACCAGCTGGTGATGGCTATGATTGGAATAGCTGCAAAATAAACAAGGGTAACTTTATAGCTTACATTGAGCGAATACACAATCACAAAGATCATCCCTACCAAACTGGTAAAGAGGATACTGATAAAAGTGGTGATGAACCTTTCGGAATCGGTACGCACTTTTTGTAATATGCCCAGTGTTTCGCCGCTTCTTTGGTCCTCAAAGGTTTGATAGGGCATTTCTAGCGAATGCTTTAAGCCATCGGCATACAATTGGGCGCCCAGCTTTTGCACAATGATATTGGTAAAGTAATCTTGCAAATTTTTAGCTATTCGCGATACCATCGCCGCACCAACCGCCAAACCAATGAGGTATAGAATTCCTTTAATGTAACTCTCACGGTCTAATTCGGTTCTTTTCTCAAGAAAATTATCGACGATTTTTCCGGTGATATGTGGATCGAGGAGCGAAAAGATCATATTAACGGCCGCCAAAAAAAGCGCCAGCGCCAATAAACCTTTATAATTTTTTAGATAATGCAGTAAAACCTTCATATGCTATTACAAAAATAAGAAAGGGAACGAGCTATTAACTACGTTCCCTTTTTAATGACGTTCATATTAGACCATTAAACGGTCATGATGTCTTTTTCTTTGTTTTCCGCTTCCTTATCTACCTTTATAATGTAGGCATCCGTCAGCTTTTGAACCTCACCTTCTCCTGTCTTCATCTCATCGTCAGAAACCCCTTCTGATTTTAGTTTCTTAATCTTTTCGTTGGCATCTTTCCGGATATTACGAATGGCGATACGGCCTTTTTCGGCTTCTTCTTTTACCTTTTTTACCAAATCGCGTCGACGCTCTTCAGTTAAAGGCGGTACGTTTAAACGGATGATGTTACCATCATTTTGTGGATTTAAACCAATATTGGCATCCATGATGGCTTTTTCAATCGGCTGTAACAGGGCTTTCTCCCAAGGTTGCACCACCAGGGTACGGGCATCGGGTGTGTTTACGTTACCTACTTGGCTCAAAGGCGTAGGGGTACCGTAATAATCCACCATAATGCCATCCAGCATGGAAGGCATGGCCTTACCGGCACGAATTTTGGCGATTTCGTTTTCGCAATGCTCAATGGCTTTATCCATTTGGCCTTTGGCATCATCCAATACTTTTTTAATCAGTTCGCTCATAGTGTTCTAAATCGTATCACAAAAATAGTAAAGGCGGGCAAATATTTTAGGCTTATGGATTATTTAACCAAAGTACCAATAGGCTCCCCTTTAGTCAGTTTCATTAAATTACCAGGCTTATTCATGTCGAATACAATAATGGGCAGTTTATTTTCCTGGCAAAGTGTAAAGGCGGTCATGTCCATTACATTCAGACCTTTTTTGTACACCTCGTCGAATGAAATTTCATCAAATCGGGTCGCTGTAGCATCTTTTTCAGGATCGGCGGTGTAAATACCATCCACACGAGTGCCCTTTAATACCACATCAGCGTTGATCTCAATGGCTCTGAGCGAAGCAGCGGTATCGGTGGTGAAATAGGGGTTGCCGGTACCGGCCCCGAAGATCACAATTCTTCCTTTTTCCAGGTGGCGAACGGCACGGCGGCGGATAAATGGTTCGCAGATCTGCTCCATTTTAATGGCGGTTAGCAAACGGGTTTTACAACCCACTTTTTCCAATGCATCCTGTAAAGCCATGCTGTTGATCACCGTGGCCAGCATGCCCATATAATCGGCCTGTACACGGTCCATACCCGCTTTCTCGGCACTTAAGCCACGATAAATATTTCCTCCGCCAATCACAATGGCAATTTCAATTCCTTCGGCATGAACGGCTCGAATGTCTTTTGCATATTGAGCTACGCGGTCAATATCGATACCATATTGCTTATCACCCATCAGGGCTTCGCCGCTCAGTTTCAGTAGGATACGTTTGTACTTCATTAGCTGGGGAGGTTTATCAAAAATAAAAAATAATACGTAAGCATATAACAGGTCAAAAAAAATCCCCCGATAATTTTATCGGGGGATTTTGAATTAAGCTCCTAATTGAACTCGTTTAAATGCGGTAACGGTTAAACCTTTAGCCACACCGTCGAGGAATTGTGCGATGGTTTTTGATGAATCCTTCACAAACTCCTGGTTCAATAAAGTTGACTCTTTGTAGAACTTGTTCAGTTTACCCTGAGCAATTTTCTCTACCATATCTTCAGGCTTACCTTCGGCACGGATCTGTTCTTTGGCAATTTCCAGCTCACGCTCGATGGTACGAGCATCTACATCACCTTTATCGATAGCCACCGGATTCATGGCTGCAATTTGCATGGCCACATCTTTACCAGCTTCATCGGCGTCAGCAGCATTGGCGCTTAAGCCCACCAATACACCTAAACGGTAGTTACCGTGAATGTAGGCTACTACCTTCTCGCCATTTACCACTTCGTATTTAGAAACCCCGATCTTTTCACCGATTTTACCAGTTTGATCTAAGATTTGGTCGGCTAATTTAGTTCCATTCAGCTGTAAGGCAGTTAACTCATCAATTGAATTAGGATTGTTAGCAATTGCTAAATCGGCAATACTGTTAGCAAATGCGATGAAATCAGCATTTTTAGCTACGAAATCAGTTTCGCAATTTACTTCTACTACCACTCCGCGTTTGCCATCGGCTGTAGTTTTAGCAATTACCACTCCTTCGTTCGACTCGCGGTCTGAACGGCTGGCAGCCACTTTAGCTCCTTTTTTACGTAAATAATCGATAGCAGCTTCAAAATCACCATTGGCCTCGATCAATGCTTTTTTGCAATCCATCATACCGGCACCAGTTTGCTGGCGTAATTTGTTTACATCTGCTGCAGAAATTTGTACAGTTGACATTTTTTATCCTTTATAATTTTTTAAAAAAATTACGGGTTGCGGGTTAATTATTACGAGTTTGAACCCGGCAACAAAAAACTCGTAACCCGTAATACAATTACTCTTCTGTTTTTTCGGCTTCTGCTTTAGCAGTAGTTTTGCGTGCACGTTTAGCAGGAGCAGCTTCTGCAGCTGTTTCCTCTGTACCGGCATCTACTTTTGCTTTTGCAGCTGCACCTTCTTTATCTGCTTCTTCTTCTTTCTCACGTTTGCGCTCTTCTAAACCTTCTTGAATAGCCTTCACAATAATGTCGGTAATCAGTGTAATAGATTTAGTTGCATCGTCGTTTGCCGGAATAGGGAAGTCGATGTTTGAAGGGTCAGAGTTGGTATCTACCATCGCGAAAGTAGGGATGTTCAGCTTCAAAGCTTCTGAAACAGCAATGTGCTCTTTCTTCACATCCACTAAGAATAAGGCTGCAGGTAAACGGTTCAAATCAGCAATACCTCCTAATAAGGTTTCTAATTTGATACGCTCACGCTGAATCATTAATTTCTCTTTCTTAGATAATACATCGTAAGTACCATCGGTAGTCATCTTGTCGATGTTAGACATCTTTTTGATCGACTTACGTACGGTCGCGAAATTGGTTAACATTCCACCTAACCAACGCTCGGTTACGAAAGGCATGTTTACAGATTTAGCTTGCTCGGCCACAATACCTTTAGCTTGCTTTTTAGTAGAAACGAATAATACTTTACGGCCCGATTTTACGATTTGCTTAATCGCGGCAGCAGCTTCTTCTACTTTAGTTAAAGTTTTATTTAAGTCGATAATGTGGATGCCATTACGTTCCATGAAAATGTAAGGCGCCATTTTTGGATCCCATTTACGGGTAAGGTGACCAAAGTGTACACCTGCATCCAATAAGTCTTGATATGTTGTTCTTGCCATTGTTTGATCCTCCTGAAATTAACGTTTACTGAATTGGAAGCGCTTACGTGCTTTCTTACGACCTGGTTTTTTACGCTCCACCATACGGTCGTCGCGGGTCATAATGCCTTTAGCTCTCAATGAAGGTTTAGTTTCCGGATCTAATTCAACAATCGCTTTTGCAATTGCTAAACGAACGGCTTCTGCCTGTCCCTTAACACCACCGCCGGCTACATTTACGGTAACGTCGAATTTACCGGCAGCACCGCTAACTTCTGTTGATTGCGTAACAATGTATTGCAAGGGTAAGGTTGGGAAGTACTCTTTGTAATCTTTACCATTTACGGTAATGTTACCGCTGCCCTCAGTTAAATAAATGCGGGCAACAGCAGTTTTTCTTCTTCCTGAAGTGTTTGTTGTTGACATTTCTTTTCTCCTTTAATTAAAGTTTAATGGTTGTTGGGTTTTGAGCGGCGTGCGGATGCTCAGAACCTGCGTATACATACAGGTTTTTGTAAATAGCACGACCCAAACGATTTTTAGGTAACATTCCGCGAACGGCTTTCTCAACCACTCTTTCCGGATGTTTTGCCATTAACTCCTTAGGAGAAATGAAACGCTGACCGCCAGGGTAGCCGGTGTAAGAAACATATTCTTTTTCGTTGAATTTGTTTCCGGTCAGTTTTACCTTGTCTGCATTGATAACAATTACGTTATCTCCGCAGTCTACGTTTGGGGTAAACGTAGGCTTGTGCTTTCCACGGATCATCATTGCGATCTTAGAAGACAAGCGCCCCAAAATCTCGCCTTGAGCGTCAACAACTACCCATTGTTTGTTAACGGTCTTTTTGTTAGCAGAGACAGTTTTGTAACTTAACGTATTCACTTGCTTGAATTTAAATTATTAAACGATTATCTATTTCCCTCAAAAATGAGGACTGCAAAGATAGACTAATACATTTAATTTTCCAATAATGCTTAGATATTTCGATGTCCTGATTGTTGGAAGGAGCAGCTTGGTGGTTAAAACACAAAATAATTTATGCAGCATGTTCGTTATGCTTTTAAATTTTTAACCTATTTATAAACCAAACAAACTCATGAATTCAAAAAACTTTTTAGCAGCAGGTATTGCCGGGGGCATTACTTATTTCTTTTTAGGATGGCTGTGTTACGGGATGTTATTCGCTGATATTTTGCGAGCGCATGCCGGATCGGCAACAGGTGTAGATCGTGGAGAAGATATGTTGTTATGGGCAATTGCATTGGGCAACCTCGCTTCCGGATTTTTACTTTCCTACATCTTTACACGCCTTTCACACATCCAAACGGCCGCAGCGGGTGCTAAAACGGGCTTATGGATTGGCTTGTTGGTGGCTGCAGGGGTAAATTTCACCATGTACGGAACCAGTAACCTCTTCACTTTGAACGGCTTATATATTGATGTATTGATCTATGCGGGAATATCTGCTCTTGCAGGTGCGGTTGTAGGCTGGGTGGTAGGAATGGCTAAATCCTAAGTTTGATCCATGATGCAGGTTGATCCGATCACTCTGCATCATTTATAAACCATCCCCATTTTTAAGGGAAGCATTGATGTTTACTGGCAGTTTACCTTTAGATGGAATCGCTTTGCTCATTACTTTAACTGCTGCCTTTTGCATCTCATCGCTATTTTGATAATTGAGGACTAAGGTTTGAGCCTTGGCAATTTCGGGCAATTGAATAAGGGTATATGGATTGGCAAAAACAGAAATAATCGCTCCCTGTTGAGCCAATCGATTCATTAAATGAATCAGGTCTGGATTAAAATCTAATACCGGTGCCGGTCTTTTGCGGGTATCGTGAATGCTGACAATGATTTGGAGATCGGAACTGATCTTAGCTAATACTTGTTCCACCTGTTGAGCCGAGGCAGCTTTATCCAAGCAAATAAATTCAGCTTGTTTAAAATAGGTACGTAACTCTTCTTGAAACACATTCGTTTGGGCGCTGCCCAAGCTCACAATAATTGTTTTTTTATTGGGGTCTAAATCATCTATCAACCTCCTGCTGTTTAAAACAGTAACGGCAGCATCTGCCAGTTGCTGGTTCAGTGCCCGGGCTGAGGGGCGATGGAGGTCTTCATTTAGAGTTGTCGGATTGAGCTTTACAGTTTGATACAGTCCTGCCCAATATTTGGCAGCCAATACTTTTTTTACGCTTTCATTAATTTGTTCCCGTGATATTCGTTTCTTTCTGATGGCCTTTCTAATGAGTTTGACCCCTCTTTTTGAATTTTCTGAAAGTTCCAACACATCATTTCCAGCCATCAAGGCTCTTACATCGGCTTCGCCATTTGGGAAAAATTTAACCACCCCCTTCATACCCATGGCATCGGAGAATACCAGGCCTTTAAATCTCAATTCATTTTTTAAAATACCGCTCACAATAGGTTTGGAAAGCGTAGAAGGTAAATTGGTGCTGGCATCGAGTGCAGGAATATTCATATGTGCCACCATCACTCCCGAAGCTCCATTTTTGATCAGTTCTTTAAAGGGATACATCTCTAAGGTATCAAGCCGACTTCGATCAAAATTTAATTGGGGCAAATCGTAGTGCGAATCCACATCGGTGTCTCCATGGCCTGGAAAATGTTTTAAACTCACCAAAATCCCTTTTTCCTGCATCCCTTTCATATACGCACTTGCCTTACGAGCAACTTGTAATTTATCGTCGCCAAAAGACCTAAAACCGATGACCGGATTTTTCGGGTTGTTATTGATATCCAAAACCGGAGCGAAATTGATATGCACTCCTAATCTTTTTAAATCGTGGGCGATTTCGTGCCCCATATTTTCAATCAAATTTTCGTCTTGTATGGCACCAAGCGTCATCTGATAGGGATAGCTCATGGTACTGTCAAGGCGCATACCCAAGCCCCATTCGGCATCCATTGCTATGAGTAATGGAACCCTTGCCAATTGCTGGTACCGTTTAGTCAGATGGAGCTGCCTGCCGGGCCCACCCTGAAAGAAAACCAATCCCCCAATTTTTTCTTTCCGGATCACTTTAGCAATAGAATCTTCGAATGCTTTCCCTTTATCAGTATGCGCCCTTACAAAAAATAATTGCGCTATTCTTTGCTTTCGATTTAGTTTTTTAAAGACTGAATCCACCCAAGCGTTAGGCTGATCTAGTTCGTGTATGAATGGCTTTTTTTGCTGTGCATTTAGCCCAAGGCAATGTAAAAGAAGTATAGAGATAATGAAACTAAATACAAACTTTCTCATGCCAATGTTTTTAAAGTAATGGCAATAACCAGTACAGCGATGATATAATTGATACTTAAGCTAATGGAAATACTGAACAACCAGGTGAGTAGGGCATTTTTTAGCCTTTTGCTCAATAGTTTTCTCAAATACCATATGCTGATGATGTTGAGTACAAGAAAACTCAGGAGGTATACATACCAAATCATGAATAAAGAAAGCAAAACCCATCCGAAATTACAAACGCAGACTGTACGGAAAAATATACAATCCTTGTTTCAATCGGACAGTTTTGAATTGTGAACTACAACCGGTGATTTTATCAATAGACCTTATTTCAACTGATTTTATGAAAGGTTGCCCTATGGTTCTGTATAAAATTTGGCACGATAATTACACATAGAGCGCTGTACCAATGAAAAATCACCATGAAAAAATTATTTCTAACGACCATCTGTTCTTGTTTATTGGCCGCTTCAACACAGGCACAACATCTTCAATCAGGCAAAGGCGCTTATCTTGGGTTCAAAGCCGGGTTGAATGTATCTAACGTGATTAAATCTGGCGAAAGCGACTTCAAATCGCGATTTAAACCAGGTTTGGCTGCAGGTATTTTCGTTGACATTCCAATTTCGGAAGCTTTTTCCTTTGCACCCGAATTGGTGTATTCGCAAAAAGGTTATCAGAGTTCTGGAACTATTTTGGGAGGCGATTATGATTATAAAGTGACGACCAATTTTGTAGATGTACCGCTGTTGGCGAAATTTTGGGTGACTGAAGGTATCAATCTCACTGTGGGCCCACAGGTTTCTTTTTTACTTTCTACTACCGAAAGTTTTAAATCGGGCACACAGGAATTCAGAAATACCATTGAAGAGAAAAATAAAAATCTCAAGAAAAGCCTCTTTGGTGGTGTAATTGGCCTAGGCTATGAATTGGGTGGTCAATTGGGTATCAATGCCCGCTATGCACTCGATTTCCAGAAAAATAACGCCGACGGAAGTTCGGAAGTACCTGAATACAAAAACCAGGTGATCCAGCTGGGTTTGACTTATCAGTTTTAGTTCACTATCATCTACCTATGCATTATCCCGCCGGGGAAAACCGGTGGGATTTTTGTCTTTCTTGAGCAAGCTATCTCAATAAAATCCAATATGTTCAGGAGTATTAACACTTTTTGCGTTATCAGATCGGGAGTAAATTCATGCACTTCATCCCGAATTTCCTGCAGTTTATCGGTTTATAAGCTTAATCCAGCATTTAAAGGTATAATTTATGCTGATGTTCAATATCAAATTTACAGTTATGAATAAGTTATCAGTCAACCAGGTATTGTTATATACTTTGTCTTTTATGACAATGTCTTTTTTCTCTTGTAAAAAAGATCCAGCACCTCCCAAGGCCGTTGATATTTATGTTGCCGGTACGTACAAACTGAATGATGGGATAACCACATCAGTATGTTATTGGAAGAATGGTGAGTTTTTTCCTGTGAATGATGTCTCAGCCGGCGCAAACATTTACGACATGAAGGTTATCAATGGCTCAGTTTACATGGTCGGTCAGTTTAACGACAAGCCTTGTTATTGGAAGGATACGGAGAGAATTGATTTAACTATGGCTAATTTCAATTATTTACCCGGAACGCATGTAAGGAGTGTTGGTTTAATGGGCGGTTTGCTCACTTTTGGTGTAAATGAAATAACCAATTTTCACCCCCTCTTTCCAATTATAAGGCAGCCCGAGAATGGGGGCGTGAATTATAAGGCTTTAGACGGAAACAGCACGGGAAACTACATACTAGGCGGTACTTATTATGAGAACAGTGAAACCTATTTTTACGGTTCTCACAAATCCGGGCTCACCGGCTATTGGTTACTCAGTAAAATTCCCGATGCACTGGACTATACAATAGAATGGCATGCCATTGGGAACAATTCGGGTTCAATACAAGGACTAAAAAGAATTCAGAACGACATTTTTTCCTTCGGAGTTATCACTCAAAATAATACTTCCAAATATGTCTATTGGAAAAACGATGTGCTTGCACCTTTCCAAGTCAATAGTTCCTTATACAGCCTTAATGATATGGAAATTAATAATGGACAAGTTTATTTTGTAGGAGTGGATGAGACAAGTCTGCATGCTAACATGTGGGCAAACAATGTAAAAACAGAGTTAAGTCCCAACAATTCATCGGCTAACGACTTATTCTTTTACAATGCTGTGAGTTATGTTGCCGGTTATGAAAATGATGCTGCTTGTTATTGGGTGAATAATCAACTGGTGAGCCTCAATAAACCTAATTCAGTTGCCAAGTTTATTGTTGCCGTGCCCAAGTAAGGCCCTCTGAAACATAAAAAAGCCCTCCGAAATTCATCGGAGGGCTTTACATTTATAATTGGTTGGTTATGAGCTTAAGAACAACCACCCTGTGTGCCGCAGTTCAAGCACTTGTAGCAAGTACCCGAGCGCACCATGATGTGTCCGCAGTTGGTACAAGCAGGCGCATCAGATTGGCCACCACCGGAGATATCCAAAACTGGTTTCAAACTTTTATCGGCAACAGTAACATTTTCAGCAACTACCGGAGCAGCTTCAAAATTGTTTTCCTGTGGATTAACATCCGTATCCTGTAGCTGAGGATTTCCCAATACGGCTTTCTTCTCGGTGATCACATGTACCAAATCTTTGCGGTCTAGGTATTCGTAACCTAACATGCGGAAGATGTAGTCGATGATCGAGGTAGCCGACTTGATGTTCTCGTGACCAGTTACCATACCCGAAGGTTCAAAACGGGTAAAGGTGAATTTATCTACGAATTCTTCCAACGGTACACCGTACTGCAAACCTACCGAAACGGCAATGGCAAAGGAGTTCATCAGTGAGCGGAAGGTTGCACCCTCTTTGTGCATATCCACGAAGATCTCACCTAAAGTTCCATCTTCATATTCACCAGTACGAACGAAGATGGTTTGACCACCAACAGCTGCTTTTTGAGTGAAACCGCTGCGTTTCGCCGGCATGCTTTTCTTCTCTACTACAGATGAAAGCTGACGCTTAAAGTTGGTGTCGGTAGAACGGTCTAAGATGGCACGTGCTGCCTCCAAAACTTGCTCTGGCGTTAAATCACTCAGTTTTACGTTAGCCGCTTCACCCAATACTTCTTCAACGGTATCCAACTGCTCTTCTTTGGTATCAGATTTAGTAGATAAAGGTTGAGATAATTTACAGCCATCGCGGTATAAGGCATTGGCTTTGGTGCCCAGTTTCCAAGACAACTCGTAACAATCTTTAATTTCTTCAACCGTAGCTTCGTTTGGTAAGTTGATGGTTTTAGAGATCGCTCCAGACAGGAAAGGCTGAGCTGCAGCCATCATTTTGATGTGGCCGTGAGCGTGGATGTAGCGCTCACCTTTCGATCCGCATTTGTTGGCGCAATCGAATACCGGATAATGCTCTTCTTTCAAGAAAGGTGCACCTTCTACGGTCATGGTACCACATACATATTCATTGGCTTCGGCAATTTGCTGACGGCTAAAGCCCAATGCTCTCAATAAATTGAAATCGTGAGAATTGTATTGTTCAGCTTTGAAGCCTAAACGTTTCAGACAATCCTCGCCTAAGGTCCATTGGTTGAATACGAAACCAATTTCGAAGGCAGAAATAACTGCTTTATCTAGTTTTTCGAGTTCGTCTTGTTTGAAACCTTTATCAGCTAAAGTTTCTAAATTGATGTGTGGAGCACCTTGCAAGGTGGCCGCACCCTTCGCATAGTTAACGATGGCTTCGATTTCGTTTTCTTGGTAACCCAGGTTACGCAAAGCGGATGGCACACACTGGTTGATGATCTTGAAGTAACCACCACCCGATAGTTTTTTGAATTTCACCAAGGCGAAGTCAGGCTCAATACCGGTGGTATCGCAGTCCATCACCAATCCGATCGTTCCGGTTGGAGCGATAACGGTGGTTTGGGCATTACGGTAACCGTATTTCTCACCCATTTCAACCGCCTTATCCCAAGAGTTGCAAGCTGCAGACAGTAAGTAGTCTGGGCAATCTTTCGGATCGATACCCATTGGTTTAATTTCTAAACCTTCGTAAGCATCAGATGCGTTATAAGCGGCGTAACGGTGGTTGCGCATTACACGCAGCATGTGTTTTTTATTTTCCTCAAATCTGCGGAATGCACCTAATTCTTTTGCCATTTCAGCAGAAGTAGCGTAGGCAGTACCCGTCATGATGGCCGTGATGGCACCACCAATGGCACGGGCTTTATCGCTATCGTAAGGAATACCACCCACCATCAGCATAGAGCCCAAATTGGCGTAACCTAAACCTAAGGTGCGGTAATCGTATGATAATTGAGCTACCTCTTTTGATGGGAACTGAGCCATCAATACAGAGATTTCCAATACTACAGTCCAAACTCGGCAGGCGTGTTCAAATCCTTTTACATCGAATACTAAAGTTTCCGGATTGAAGAAGTGCGCCAGGTTAATAGAGGCCAGGTTACATGCGGTGTTATCCAAGAACATGTACTCTGAACAAGGGTTAGATGCATTGATGCGTCCGCCTTCAGGGCAGGTATGCCACTCATTGATGGTGGTGTCATACTGAACTCCGGGATCGGCGCAAGCCCAAGCAGCGAAAGCGATATCTTGCCATAATTTTTCGGCAGAAATAGATTTAACTACGTTTCCGTTGATACGGCCAATCAAATCCCAGTTTTCACCATTTTCTAAAGCTTTGAAGAAGCTGTTAGGAATACGAACCGAGTTGTTGGAATTTTGTCCGGAAACGGTGCGGTAGGCTTCGCCTTCGTAATCTGAAGAGTAACCTGCTGCGATTAATGCAGCCACTTTTTTCTCTTCTTCTACTTTCCAGTTTACGAATCCTTCAATTTCCGGGTGATCTAAGTCTAAGCAAACCATTTTGGCAGCACGACGGGTGGTACCACCAGATTTGATCGCTCCTGCGGCACGGTCACCAATTTTAAGGAATGACATCAGACCTGAAGAGTAACCACCACCTGATAATTTTTCGTTTTCACCACGGATTTGAGAGAAGTTGGTACCTACTCCAGATCCATATTTAAAGATACGGGCTTCACGAACCCAAAGATCCATGATTCCGCCATCGTTTACTAAATCGTCACTTACTGATAAAATGAAACAAGCATGGGGTTGCGGACGCTCATAAGCTGAGGTCGATTTGCTCAATACTTCTGTTTCTGGATCAACATAATAGTGACCTTGTGGCTTTCCGGTAATGCCATAAGCACTGTGTAATCCAGTATTGAACCATTGAGGAGAGTTTGGTGCAGCCAACTGACCTACGATGGTGTAAACCAATTCATCGTAAAATACTTGTGCATCGGCAGGGCTGGCAAAGTATCCATAACGAACGCCCCATTGTTTCCAACAGTCGGCCATACGGTGTGCCACTTGTTTGATACTTTTCTCCGAACCTAAACTTCCGTCGGCTTGTGGAACACCCGCTTTACGGAAATATTTCTGAGCAAGAATATCGG
The DNA here is from genome assembly GCA_964580845.1 of uncultured Sphingobacterium sp. Classification (GTDB taxonomy): domain Bacteria; phylum Bacteroidota; class Bacteroidia; order Sphingobacteriales; family Sphingobacteriaceae; genus JAIPAN01. Next base: position 34,593 of record CAZOLA010000002.1, on the reverse strand, counting down.
TAGCCACCTGGCTCCAACTTGCGGGAACTTCTACATCATTCATTTCGAATACTGCGTCTCCCGACGGATTACGAATTACAGACGATCGTTTCTCATATTGGAAAAGATCGTAAACACTTACGCCTTCTTTGGTGAAGTAGCGTTGAAAGCTGAGGCCTTTACCGGAGGCTTTTGCTTTGCTTGTAGAAGTTTTACCCATGTTTAAATTAAAATAAAAATGTGATTGAAATTGTTTTACCCCGAAAAACTTAGGGGGTTTTTCTTCAAATTTATCTTTTCGATTCCTTGGGCTCAATTTGAGTTTTCCACAGCTTCGGACCTAATCTTTCATTGCAAATTTTTTTTTCGATCAATCAATTAAAAATCAATTAGTTAAGCCTGTGGAAAACTCAGAAAAAAATGACTGGTGATTATATTTTTTGACGTGCAGAGTCAGACGGTAATTCTTTTCAAATTCGACTAAAACTTGAGCATCCATCCAAACAAAAAAGTCCTTCTGCGAACAGAAGGACTTGAGCACTGAATATTTTAAATTAGTCAATCAAGGTCACCTTGATCATGTTGGTCTTACCCTTCTTCTCAATCGGAATGGCTGCCGTATTAATTACTACATCGCCAGCCGATACGTATTTTTCAGCCTTGAGGATACCGTTCACTTCGCTGATGGTTTTGTCTGTACTCTCAAACTTATCATAGTAAAAGGCTTTTACACCCCAAACCAAACTCAGTGCATTTAACAAGTTGCGATTGCTGGTAAAAATAAAGGTATTGGCTTTTGGCCGGTGACTCGAAATTTCGAAGGCGGTATAACCCGAGTAGGTCATGGAGACGATACCAATTGCGTCGGTTTTTTCTGCAAGGTACACGGCCGAACCGCAAATGGCATCAGAAATATAGTTAGAGGCATTTTCATCTAATGATTTTGGCGAATTAAATGGATATGCATTTTCTTCCACATTCGATACGATCTTTTGCATGGTTTCAATTACTGTTACGGGGAATTCACCTACCGAAGTTTCGCCACTCAGCATCACCGCATCGGCTCCATCCAATACTGAATTGGCCACGTCATTTACTTCGGCTCGAGTAGGACGAGGTGTGGTAATCATGCTTTCGAGCATTTGAGTAGCCACAATTACTGGTTTTGCAGCCTGACGACATTTTTGGGCAATCATTTTTTGCAGCAAAGGCACTTGTTCTAAAGGCATTTCCACACCCAAGTCGCCACGTGCAATCATTACGCCATCCGTTACCGAAATGATCTCATCAATATTATCAATGGCTTCCGGTTTCTCAATTTTAGCAATTACTCTTGCCGATTTTTCACTGGCACTGATGATGCGCTTCAACTCAACGATATCGTTGGCTGAACGTACAAAAGACAAACCGATCCATTCCACATCGTTTTTTAAAGCAAAATCCAGATTACTCAAATCCTCTTCGGTTAAGCTCGGTAAAGAAACCTTGGTATTGGGCAGGTTGACCCCTTTTCTGGAGGTTAAAATACCGCCATGCACCACTTCGCAAAGCACCTCATCTTTATGATTGCTTTCTAAAACTCTTAATTGAAGCTTCCCATCATCCAACAAAATGATCTCGCCCTGGCGAACATCGTTAGGAAAAGTTTCATAAGTAAGATAAATGCGTTCTTCATCACCAATCTGTTCTTTCGTGGTAATGGTAATTTTGTTCCCATTCACCAGATTGATACCTCCATCTTTAACAATACCGATACGGATCTTTGGCCCTTGTAAATCGGCCAGGATACCCACATTGGTTTTATATTTTTTATTAATCTCGCGGATGGTATCGATCGTTTTCTGATGTATTTCCTGACTTCCGTGAGAAAAATTTAATCTGCAAACATCTACTCCGGCTTTGATCATGCTCAACAGTACCTCTTTAGATGAGGAGGCTGGTCCGAGTGTGGCAACAATTTTTGTCCGGCTGTGAAATGGTTTCATATAAAGAATATAGTTGATTGTGTGAGTGTATTTTTTACACTATAAATTATGTAGCTAAAATAACAGATTTTCTTTGGATTTCAACTTTTTAGGATCAAGTTCTACGGCTGCCAGCACTTCCTGAATTTTTTTAATACTGCTCAGCCAATGGTTCAAATCCTCTTCATCAATAAAATTTTTAATCATTACAAAATAATCCACCTTGTTCATCTCCGGGATCAGAAAACCCTCCGAACCTTTATTACTTATTAAATAGAACTCAGTTTCTGAGTCGTCGGGGAAATAGCCGTACCTGTTGAACTCCTGGTTTGCCTTTCCATCTCCGGAGGGTAGTACTAGTTCATCCATTCGCGAAAAATCAACACCTAAACACTTATTAATTTGATGGCAAAGCCGGTAGTCTTTTAAAGAAGAGGTGACGGCGATCAAGACGAAATCGAGATCGAGCTCTAATTTTAGGGTTACTCTGTTCAAATTTTTATTTTTAATAAATTAGATACAAAAATATCATACTTTACGTTCAAATTAGTTGTGTTTGAGTCAAAAACAAAAAGGTTTGATATTTAATATTATTTATTTTTCTTTGCACAGAATTATTTAACCCTTAAATCATTAAAACTATGTCTGATATCGCATCAAGAGTCAAAGCAATCATCGTAGAAAAACTAGGTGTAGACGAAGCAGAAGTAACTCCGGAAGCTTCTTTTACCAACGATTTGGGCGCCGACTCATTAGACACCGTAGAGCTGATCATGGAATTCGAAAAAGAATTTAATGTTGCAATTCCTGATGAGCAAGCTGAAACCATCGGTACCGTTGGTCAAGCAATTGCCTATTTAGAGAAAAACGTAAAATAATCTGCCCCACATACAAATGGAGCTTAAAAGAGTTGTAGTAACAGGTTTAGGTGCACTCACTCCGATTGGAAACACTGTTCCGGAGTACTGGAACAGCTTAATCAACGGAGTGAGTGGCGCCGCACCTATTACCCATTTCGACACAACAAAATTTAAGACCCAGTTTGCATGCGAAGTCAAGAACTTCGACCCGGAACAATTCATGGACCGGAAAGATGCCCGAAAATTAGATCCCTTTGTACATTATGCCCTGGCTTCAACCGATGAAGCAGTAAAAGATGCGAATCTTGATTTTGAAAATCTGGATACCAACCGTATCGGGGTAATCTGGGGATCGGGTATTGGCGGATTAAAAACCTTTATGGATGAGGTGGCGGCTTTCACCAATGGTGATGGAACTCCACGTTTCAACCCATTCTTTATCCCTAAAATGATCTTGGACATTGCTCCGGGTCATATTTCCATTAAATACGGTTTGAGAGGTCCTAACTTCTCCACCGTTTCTGCTTGTGCCTCTTCAACCAATGCACTAATTGATGCATTTAACTACGTACGTTTAGGCAAAGCCAATATCATCATATCAGGAGGATCTGAAGCGATTATTTATGAGGCAGGTATGGGTGGTTTCAACGCCATGCATGCGCTCTCCACCCGCAACGATGATCCTCAAACCGCCTCTCGTCCTTTTGACAAGGATCGCGATGGCTTTGTAGCCGGAGAAGGATCGGCTACGTTGATTTTGGAAGAACTGGAGCATGCCAAAGCACGTGGTGCTAAAATTTATGCAGAAATTGTGGGTGGTGGCATGAGTGCCGACGCCAATCACATTACCGCTCCGCACCCTGAAGGATTGGGCGCAAAATTAGTAATGAGCAGTGCTTTGAGTGATGCCGGTTTAAATACTTCCGATATCGACTACATCAATGTTCACGGTACTTCTACTCCGCTGGGAGATATCAGCGAAACCAAGGCCATCAAAAGTCTGTTTGGTGAAGATGCTTACCGTTTAAATATCAGCTCTACCAAATCCATGACCGGTCACCTCTTGGGTGCTGCCGGGGCAGTGGAAGCCGTTGCTTCGGTATTGGCTGTTAAAAACGACATCATTCCGCCAACCATCAATCATTTTACCGACGATCCTGAAATTGACCCAAAACTCAATTTAACCTTCAATAAAGCACAAAAACGCGAAGTAAGAGCTGCTTTGAGCAATACTTTCGGATTTGGCGGACACAACGCCTCGGTGATATTCAAAAAATATCAAGGCTAAGTCTGTTATCACACCTATTTATTATATAATTTTAAGTCCTCAGGTTTTTGATTACCTACCTGAACCACATTCATATGCCCATTTTTCAGTTTTATAAGCTATATCTTTCTTCCGACAGGAAATTGGTGCTTAGCCTAAAAAACATGTTGGGCTTCGTCCCTGGGAATCTCAACCTGTATAAAATGGCTTTTAGGCACCGATCGGTGGCCATTCCGCTCAAAAATGGAGCTAAGAGCAGCAACGAACGTTTAGAATTCTTGGGCGATGCGGTGCTAGGAGCGGTGATAGCCGAATTGTTATTTAAAATTTATCCCTACCGAGACGAAGGATTTCTAACCGAAATGCGATCCAAAATTGTAAGCCGGGTACACCTCAATCAGTTGGCTAAGAAATTGGGTTTGGATCAGTTGATTGAATTTGATCCCCGCATCGTGAACTATCCTACCAAACAAGGTTCTCTTTTGGGAGATGCTTTTGAAGCCCTCATCGGTGCCATTTATATGGATAAGGGCTATAATTTTACCAAATCTGTGATCCTCCATCAAATCATTCAGCCTCATGTGGACATTCACACCCTCGAGCTCACCGAAACCAACTTTAAAAGTAAACTCATCGAATGGTGTCAAAGGCATGGGAAAGAAGTTTTGTTTGAGCTGATGGCCAACGAAGAAGGGGAGAGCGTCAAGCTTTTTACCATTAATGTAATGGTTGATGGCGAAAACTTAGGTCAGGGAAGAGATTACAATAAAAAGAATGCCGAAAAAATGGCAGCCGAAAAAGCTTGTCAGACTTTAGATATTTAAATCGATCGCATGAAACTTATCAGCCGTTTGTTTTCAATTCTTCACATGTTTTGGTGCGCTACCGTATTCATTGTGATGATGTTGATCATGTTTCCTTTTGTGATCTTGATCAATACCCTTTTAAGCGGAAAAAAAGCACAAGCGCTGTCCTTCGTTTGTCTACGCATTTGGGCTCGAGTGTTTTTAATACTCGGTCTTTTCCGATTGGTGATCAAAAACAAGCAGTATTGCGACCCTAAAGGTTCTTATATCTATGTTTGTAACCATGGTTCTTATTTAGATGCCATCGCAGTTGTATTAGCGGCTCCGCAGGCATTCAAGCCGCTGGGTAAGAAAGAATTGGTGAAAGTGCCTGTTTTTGGCTGGATGTACCGGAATTTAGTAGTGATGGTAGACCGAAGCAGCCAGGAGAGCCGTGCAAAAAGTGTGGAATTGCTAAAAGCTGATTTACAAAAGGGACAGTCACTTTTTATATTCCCGGAGGGGACCATGAACCGTGGAGAAGAACCCTTGGCACAATTTTACGATGGTGCTTTCCGTATTGCCATTGAAACACAAACCCCCATTGCCCCCATGGTCCTGATCAATGCCAGTAAATTGTTGCATCGCGATCATCCCACCCGTAGCAAACCGGGTACCATGACCATGGTTTTCATGCCTCCTGTTCCTGTTGATGGCTACGGCCTAGATGACCTGCCGAAATTGAAGGCAATGGTCAAACAATTGATGGAACAACAGATTTTGTCTGAGGCTTAAAACAGCCATGAAGCATTTTTATGCTATCTTTACCCGATGATAAAATCGATGACCGGCTTTGGTTTGGCCACCCTCGATGCGGGAAATTGCAAGTTTACCGTTGAGATCAAATCATTGAACAGCAAATTTTTGGAGCTGTCGCTCAAAATGCCGAAGGCTTATTCTGATAAGGAGCTTTTGTTGCGCAACGATTGCAGTAAAAATCTGGAAAGGGGAAAGGCCTATGTGAGCATCACGGTAGAAAAGCAGCAAAGCGAAGCAACAACTGCTGGTATCGACCGCGAAAAGCTGGCTATTTATTATCGTGAATTACAAGAAGTGGCCAAAGAACTAGGCGATCAATCTCAAAATTTATTACAACTGGCTTTGAATATGCCGGAGGTAATTGCTTACCAGGAAGAAAACGGCACTGATGAAGAATGGGCACTGATAGAACAAACCTACCAGCAGGCGCTGAAAAACTTTCAGACTTTCCGTGCCGATGAAGGCCGCATCTTGAAACAAGATTTAGCATTACGCATCCAAAATATATTGGGCTGCCAGGCTGAAGTGGAAAAACTGGAAGTAAATCGAATTCCAGCGATCCGGGAACGTATCAGCACTTTGCTGAATGAACAGGTGGGTAAAGAAAATATAGATCAGAATCGATTTGAGCAGGAATTGATCTATTACATCGATAAGCTCGATATCACCGAAGAAAAGATCAGGCTAAAAAGCCATTGCGATTACTTCATGACTACGCTGAATCAGCCGGATGCTAATGGCAAAAAACTGGGTTTCATCGCTCAAGAAATTGGTCGCGAAATTAACACCATCGGCTCTAAAGCCAACGATGCCGCCATGCAACAACAGGTGGTGGTGATGAAAGAGGAACTTGAGAAAATTAAGGAACAACTGCTCAACGTTTTATAAAGATGCAAGAAGGTAAACTCATCATATTTTCAGCTCCCTCCGGTGCAGGTAAAACCACCATTGTGCATCATTTATTGAAACAAATACCCCAGCTGGCATTTTCAGTTTCGGCTACTACCCGTCAAAAACGTGGAGAAGAACTGCATGGCAAGGATTATTACTTCATCAGCAAGGAAGATTTTTTACACCGCATTGCCCAAAAGGAGTTTGTGGAATTTGAGGAGGTGTACAAAGATAATTTTTACGGTACCCTTCGCTCAGAAATTGAGCGCTTGTGGGCCGAAGGCAAACAGGTGATTTTTGATATTGATGTGGAAGGCGGCTTGCACCTGAAAAAAAAATTTGGCGATCGGGCCTTGGCGGTTTTTGTACAACCCCCTTCGCTGGAGGTTTTAATAGAACGGCTACATGGCAGGGCTACCGACAGCCAGGAGAAGCTCAAGGAACGAATCGAAAAGGCAGAAAAAGAGTTAGCTTACGCCGATAAATTTGACATCATTCTTAAAAACGACGATCTTAAAACCGCCTGTGCAGAAGCAGAACAATTGGTCTGCAAGTTTTTAGGCACCTAAATTCACGGCCATGAAAATAGGATTGTTTTTCGGCTCCTTTAATCCCATTCATACCGGTCATTTGATCATTGCCAATTACATGGCCAACCATACTCAGCTAGATCAGGTTTGGCTGGTGGTTTCGCCGCAAAACCCGCTGAAACAAAAATCGGATCTGATCAACAGTTACGACCGTTTAGAAATGGCTCGTTTGGCTACCGAAAATTCTAAAAATATCCGCGTAAGCGACATTGAATTTTCCCTCCCACAGCCATCGTACACCATCGATACCCTCACTCACTTGAAAGTCCGGTATCCGGAACACGACTTCTTTTTGATCATGGGTTCTGATAACCTGGCGTCATTAAAAAAATGGAAAAATTACGAGCTTTTGCTCCGCGATTTTCGTATCCTGGTTTATCCACGTCCCGGTACTGAACACCCAGATTTAGCTGATCATCCTTCCGTTGAATTGACCAAAACGCCACTCATGGAATTATCCGCTACTTTTATCCGTCAGGCAATCAAAAACAAAAAAAATATTCAGTTTTTCGTTCCCGATCAGGTCTTAGCCTTTATAGAAAGTAAGAATTTATACCGCTAATTATCAAACTTTTTGATGCGTTTTAGTTCGACATTGATCTTTTTCTGTCTGCTCACAACAAGCTCCATGGCCCAGCAAACCAAGAAAGACACCACTGCGCTGAAGGAGGTCGTTATTTTGGCTTCCCGTTTCCCGGAGAAAAAAGAAGATGTGGCACAGTCAATCCAGTTGATCAAGAAAGACCGCATTCAGCAGTTGAATGGAGCCAATCCGGCAGATATTTTACAACAAACTCCTGGAGTTTTGGTTCAGAAAAGCCAGCTGGGAGGTGGGAGTCCCATCATCCGTGGTTTTGAAGCGAACAAAGTATTACTGGTGGTAGACGGGGTGCGGATGAACAATGCTATTTACCGTGGCGGACATTTACAAAACGTGATCACTCTGGATAATGAAGCCCTGGAGAGTCTCGAAGTGGGCTTCGGTCCCAGCTCGGTCTCCTACGGTAGCGATGCCTTGGGTGGGGTGATCCACGCACATACCAAAAATCCCGATCTTAACCGCAAATCAATTGGAGTATTTAGCCGTTTTGCCAGTGCCGCCAAGGCTTTTAGTACGGGCGTTTCGGCCAATTATGGCCGTAACAATTGGGCGGTTTTCACTCAGCTCAGTTTTTCTGATTTTAACGACTTACGTCAGGGAGGCCGTAATTATAAGAACGATGCTTGGAAAAGCAGGTATCTGGTAAAAAGGGAAGGAAATCAAGATGTAGTTTCGAGCAATCCCAATCCGGATGTTCAAAAGGTTTCGGGATATCAACAGATCGATCTGTTACAAAAATGGTTGTACCGTAGCAGCGATCGGGTGAGTCACTTGATCAATTTTCAATATTCTACTTCTAGCGATGTGCCTCGTTACGATCGGTTGGCACAAATACAGAATAATAATCAGCCTCGTTTTGCGCAGTGGTACTATGGCCCCCAAAAGCGTTTATTAGCCGCCTATCAGTTAAAGTTACAAGGTTTTAAAGGCTGGTTCGATCGATCCAATATCACCCTTGCTTACCAGGATGTAGTAGAAAGCAGGCACGATCGCCGACTCAATAATGTTTTGCTCAACAATCGTATAGAAGAAGTGGGTGTATACTCACTCAATGCAGATTTTAGTAAACATTGGGGAGTGCAAGAGTTGAGCTATGGCTTGGAGTTGAGCCATAATGAGGTAGATTCGAGAGCGCATCGACTCAATATCACCAATGGCGTTCGATCTGGCTTAGATACCCGCTATCCCGACGGAGGCAGTACAATGACCTCGGCGGCACTATTTCTAGCACACCGTTGGGAACTCCATCCCCAATGGCTATTGAGCAGCGGTTTCCGATTAAATAGTGTTCAACTCGAGGCGCTTTTTAATGATCAAACCTTTTTTCCATTTCCGTTCAATAGGGTGAAACAAAATAACCTGGCTTGGAGTGGTAATGTGGGATTGATTTATAAATCGGAGAACCGCTGGCGGTTTTCTTTACTGGGTTCTACCGGATTCAGGGCGCCCAATGTGGATGATTTAGCCAAGGTTTTCGAAAGTGTTCCGGGTAATGTGATCGTGCCCAATCCGAATTTAAAGCCTGAGTATACCTACAATCTGGAGTTGAGTGCAGAGAAAAGGCTGATGAATCAATCCCGATTCCAGTTAAATACTTTTTATACCTGGTATCGCGATGCCATCACCACACAGGCCACCACTTTTAATGGCGAAACTGAAATCATGTATGATGGTGAGATGAGTAAGGTGACTTCCAATGTAAATGCTAACGAAGCCTATTTGTATGGTTTTTCTGCATCAATTGATCTTTTTATTGCCAAACATATTTGGCTGAAAAATGATGCCACCTATACCTTTGCCCGAATCACTTCTACTTCTCCCATTCAGCCTTTAGATCATATTCCGCCATTTTTTGGATCGAGCCGAATTTCTTATGAAAATCAAAAGTTTCAGGCCGAATTCTTCATCCAGTATAATGGCTGGAAGCGTTTAAAAGACTACCAACCAAATGGGGAAGATAATTTGCCCCAGGCTACACCCAATGGTATGCCCGCTTGGCAAACGCTCAATTTCAGATCGGCTTACCAGGTTCATAAAAGTTTAAAATTGCAGCTGGCCTTAGAAAATATATTAGACCAGAATTACCGTGTATTTGCATCCGGCATCTCGGCTCCAGGTCGTAATTTTATCATCAGTTTAAGAGGAAATTTTTAATCATGTCAAAGGACGGAAGTATTTTAAAACTCAAACTTCCCACCGACCCGCAATGGGTAAAAAATGTGGTGGAAAGCAATATTGAAGAAATATTAATTGACCATGCTTTTTGTGAACAAAAAGCTGCCAGCAATGCCATTACCCTGATTGTTCAAAATCCAAACTTATCTGACTTGGTGCAAGAAATGGCGCTACTGGTACAAGAGGAAATGGATCATTTTAAAAGAGTTCATGACATTATTTTGGAACGCGGTTTTGTATTAGGAAGAGAGCGAAAAGACCACTATGTAAACGAGCTATATCAGTTCATTACCAAAGGTGGCGGACGTGAGCAGCAGCTGGTTGACCGCTTACTTTTTTCGGCAATGATCGAGGCTCGTAGCTGCGAACGCTTTAAGGTGATGTCTGAGCATATTAATGATGCACAATTATCTGCTTTTTATCATGAACTAATGATCAGCGAAGCCGGCCATTATACCATGTTCTTGAAATTGGCTAAAAAATATGCCCAAACTATCGATGTAGATAAACGCTGGCAGGAATTTTTAGATTACGAAGCAGAGGTGATCAGCCGGTACGGCAAATCAAAACACATTCACGGTTAGGATTTTTTATACAATATGAAGATCGCCGGGCGCTTATGCAAGTCCGGCTTTTCTTTTTTCCAGCCAGCCAATGTTTTAGTTTGGATGAATTCCGAATGGGCGCTGATATCGCAGGCAATACATAATTGCGTTTGAGGGTGGCCACAGCTCAGGATGTCATCCAACAATTGATTGTTACGGAAAGGGGTTTCTATAAATAGCTGGCTTTGGCTAAACCTTTCGGCCATGCTTTCCAATTCTTTCAAGCGTTTAGTGCGGGCCCCTTTATCAATAGGAAGATAGCCATGGAAAGCAAAGCTTTGTCCGTTAAATCCCGAAGCCATCAAGGAAAGCAGGATGGAGCTGGGGCCGGTAAGCGGCACCACTTTTACACCCAAACGATGCGCCTCGGCAACCAGTTCTGCGCCAGGATCGGCAATGCCCGGACAGCCGGCTTCACTCATCAAAGCCACATCATTTCCATCTTTGAGGGCTTTAAAATAAGGGGCTAGATTTTGTTTTTCGCTGTGCTTTCCGTAAACCAATATTTCAAGTTCACTTTGCGGGGTTTTCAGCCCCATTTCTTTCAGCCATTTACGAGCAGTTTTCTCATTTTCTACCACATAATACCGTATCTGATTGATGAGTTCGGTATGTGCGGCAGGCAATACAGCACTTGCGGTATTTTCGGCCAGCGGAACAGGCAGGAGGTATAATTTGCCGAAAGCCATGCAGCTTATTTTAATTGCTCCAATGCGGCTTTTAATCGCGGCAACATATCTTCAATATCCTTGATGGTGCAGCCGCCTACCGAAGCCCTGAACCAGTTCACTTCGCTTCCGGTTCCGAAAGCAGAAAATGGCACCATGGCCATACCCGCCTCCTTGATCAGATAAAAATTGATATCGGCGCTGGTTTGCAAGCTCGTACCGCTTGGTGTAGTTTTTCCTGTGTAATCAATCTTTACAGTCAGGTATATGGCTCCCATCGGATCGATGGCATCTACCGCTAAGCCTGCCGCCTTTAGGTTTTTAATTCCTTTGTAAAGTGTATCCAGACTTTGCTGTAATTGACCTTTAAACGTATTCAAGTAGGTATCTACTTCTGTTTTATCTCTTAAAAACTTCGCGGTGGCAATTTGTTCTGCTTTTGGCGACCAGGCACCTACGTGACCTAAAATGGAACGCATTTTAGCTATGATGTGCTCAGGCCCAAATGCCCATCCAACCCTTACACCGGTAGCTGCAAAACATTTCGAAATACCGTCAATGTATAAGACATAGTCCTTCAATTCGGGGCGTAAGCTAACCGGATCTACGTGTTTTTTATTGTTAAAGGTGAGCAGGGAGTAAATTTGGTCGTAAAGAATGTACAATGGTTTTTCACCTGCTTTTCTTTTCTTATTTTCTTCAATAACCAGATCGCAGATTTTTTCAAGTTCCTCTTGACCGAACATGGTCCCGGTAGGATTAAGCGGCGAACATAAAGCCAATAAACTTGCTCCCGATAAATGAGGTTTCAGCTCTTCGGCAGTTGGCATGAACAAATTTTCTGGCTGGGTCATTACGGCTATTCCACTTGCTCCCGAAAGGTGGCAATAATGGTTATTGTTCCAGGATGGAGCCGGATAAACCACTTTATCACCCGGATCTACCAATGCCAGGTAGGCAGCATAAATCAAGGGTCTTGATCCACCAGCAATTAAGATCTGTTGAGCTCCATAGTCGAGTTGGTATCGCTCTGCTAAAAATGCTGAAACATTTTCCCGAAGGATGTTTACCCCATCGGCTGGCGGATAATTGGTATGATTGGCATGATAAGCATCAATAATGCCGTGTTTTAATCCGTTGGGAACAGGGAAAATATTCGGATCAAAATCTCCGATCGTCAGATTCGCGATTTTCTCCCCTTTCTTTTTCAATTCATTGATTTCAGCCCCGATTTTAATGATTTCTGAACCTTTTAAAGTTTGGGCTAATAGGGAAACACTCATGTTGTTTTTGCTTATCGATGCAAAGATAATTATTAATCAAATCTAACTGACATCACACTCAATTTTCCAAATCAATCAATTTTATTAAGTGACAATTCGGGACAATGATCCTCCAATTTTCATCCTTTTCTGTACCTTTAAATTCCTATGCTTCCCATCAATAAATACAACGAAAACTTTAAAAAGGCGCTTGCTGCACTTAATGAAAATCAGCTGAAGGCAGTCAACCAGATTGAAGGCCCGGTTTTGGTAATTGCAGGCCCGGGTACTGGGAAAACTCAAATTTTGGCCGCCCGCATTGGTAAAATATTGTTGGATGCCGATGTGAAGGCCCACAATATTCTTTGTTTAACCTATACCGATGCCGGAGCGGTTGCTATGCGCAAGCGTTTGTTCGACTTTATTGGTCCGGAAGCTTACCGGGTGAATATTTACACCTTCCATGCATTTTGTAATGATATCATTCAGGAAAACTTGGATTACTTCGGTAAGCTGGAGTTAGATGCCATTTCAGATCTGGAGCGCTTGGAATTGTTCCAAAAATTAGTAGACAGTTTTGATAAAGACCATCCCCTGAAGCGTTTTAGAGGGGAAGTGTATTTCGAGGTCAAGCGCTTGCAGCACTTATTTTCGGCCATGAAACGGGAAGACTGGTCGCCTGAATTGATTAGTCAGAAAATTGATGAGCACATTCAATTGATACAAGATGCCGAACCAGGCTCGGAGTATTACAAAACTTACCGCTATGCTCGCAAAAGCGGAGAAAATATGCCGGGTGATTGGAAACCCAAGTTTGCCGAGTTGAAAGAAAATCACGAAAAACTTCGAGCAGCCGCCAAGGAGTTTCCGAAATATCAGCAAATGATGCGCCAAATGGGTCGTTATGATTATGACGATATGATCCTTTGGGTGCTAAATGCTTTTAAAAACGATCCCAATTTCCTACTCAATTATCAGGAGCGCTATCAATACGTGCTGGTGGATGAGTACCAGGACACCAGTGGTTCGCAGAATGAATTGATCCAGCTGCTCATCAGTTACTGGGATAGCCCGAATATTTTTGTGGTAGGCGATGATGACCAATCTATTTTCCGATTCCAGGGCGCCAACGTGCAGAACATACAGCAATACCATTCGAGATATGAGCGGGAGTTATATCAGGTAATGCTTACTGATAATTACCGATCCTCCCAGCATATTTTGGATGCAGCCAGGGTATTGATTGATAACAACCAGGAGCGGGTTAAACTGCCGGGACTGAGCAAGGTGCTTACCGCCCGAAACGATCAATATGCGGGCTCCATTGTGAAGCCAGAAATTCGTGCTTATCAAAGTCAATTTCATGAGTTTGCCCATGTAAGCGCTCAGGTGGAGCGATTGATTGCTGAAGGAGCAGCTCCGCAGGAAATCGCGGTAATCTACAAGGAACATAAATCGGGGCAGGAGCTGGCTCGCTATTTTCAATTAAAGGGCATTCCGGTAAGCGCTAAAAAAAAGGTGAACATCCTGAAAGAGCCTTTTGGAAAAAAGATCATTAATCTATTGCGCTACCTAGCGCTTGAGAATGAAACTCCTTACAGCGGCGATGTTTTGCTGTTTGAAATCATGCATTATGATTTCTATGAACTTGCTCCAATGGATGTGGCCCGTATCAGTGTGGCAGTCAACCAACACAACTATAAAAACGAGGATAAAACGTCTATTCGTCACCAGATCTGTCAAATAGCTAAGGGCGAACCTGTGAGCGAAAGTCAAAAGCAGATCAAACGGCTGAGTGATGACCTGGAATATTGGATCAGGGAAGCCTACAATTTGACCTTGCATAATTTGTTTGAAAAGATCATGGTCAGGGGGGGTATCCTAGCCTATGTCCTTAAATCAGATCAAAAAACCTGGTTGATGCAGGTGCTGACTTCCCTCTTTAACTTTTTGAAGGAAGAAACTCGCAAAAAGCCCGATTTGAGTTTGAAAGCCTTCGTCAATTTATTGGATTTGCTGGAGGAAAATGAATTGCCACTGGAACTTAATCAGTCTGTTTTTAACGAAGCTGGCGTTAATTTCCTTACCTGCCACGGATCAAAGGGTTTAGAGTTTGATCATGTGTTTTTAATTGGGTGTAATAAAAATGTTTGGGAAGGTAAAGGCAAAAACCGGCCAGGAGAGTACAAATTACCGGAGACCATTTTTTCAAGTTCAGCCGGCTCAAACGATGAAGAAGAACTTCGCCGATTGTTTTATGTGGCACTTACCCGTGCCCGCCGTGAGTTATTTATTTCTTTTACTGAAGAGAGCGACAGCGGCAAGCCGCTGGAATCATCTGTGTTTATAGGAGAGATCTTGGCAGCCACCGATTTAGAATTGCAGAAAATTGAAATGCCGGAATCCTCCCTCATCGAGTTTTTTGTAACACAGTTTAAAGCGCAAGAAAATTTAAATCCCGGATTGGTGGATGGCTCTTTTATTGATCACCTCTTGGAGAAATACACGCTCAGCGTCACCCACCTCAACAACTATTTAGAATGCCCCTTGAAATTTTATTTCCAAAATCTCATTCAAATACCATCTGGCAAAAATGAAACAATGACTTTCGGATCGGCTGTGCACTGGGCCTTGAATAAGTTGTTCCGCAAGTTGCCGGAGAACGAAAATGAGTTTCATGGATTGGAACAGTTCATGTCCGATTTTTACTGGTACATGCACCGTAACCGCGAAGCTTTTACCAACGAACAGTTTAAGCGTAGAATGGAATACGGTGACAAAATATTGCCCGCCTACTATCAGCGTTATGTAAACGACTGGGTGAAAAACAGCCTCACGGAGTATAAGATCAAGAATGTTGAAATAGATGGAATTCCGGTCAAAGGAGATTTGGATAAGATCGAAATGAACGGTAATCGGGTAACTATTGTGGATTATAAGACCGGTAACTATGAAAATGCCAAAGCCAAACTCAAGCCTCCAACCGAAAAAGAGCCTTTAGGGGGAGATTACTGGAGACAGGCGGTATTTTATCAATTACTGGTACAGGCCGATGACCGTCACCAATGGGAAGTGGAGCGGGTGGAATTCGATTTCGTGGAACCAAACGATCATCAATACATCAAAGAAAAAGTCATGATCAGGCCGGAAGATCTGATGCTGGTGCGTGAACAAATCACTTCAGTATACAATCGCATCCGCAAACACGATTTTACAGGTTGTGGAGACGAAAAATGCCAATGGTGTACGTTTGTACGCAGTAATTTCCGCCAGCCCTATGATATTTTAGAACAGC
>CAZOLA010000002.1:5498-18732 GCA_964580845.1 uncultured Sphingobacterium sp. | reverse complement strand
CAGATTTCAAACAATACAATTATATTTGCCTTCCTAAAAGAATTTGATAGCACAATGAGAGAATTACAATTCAGAGAAGCACTCCGCGAAGCGATGAATGAAGAGATGAGAAAAGATGAAAGCATCTTTTTAATGGGTGAGGAGGTAGCTGAATACAATGGCGCTTACAAGGTAAGTCAGGGCATGTTGGATGAGTTTGGTGCCAAACGCGTAATCGATACTCCGATTGCTGAATTGGGATTTGCGGGTATTGCCGTAGGTGCCGCTATGAATGGCCTTAAACCTATCGTGGAGTTCATGACCTTTAACTTCTCTCTGGTAGCGATCGATCAGGTAATCAATTCTGCAGCCAAGATGTTGTCTATGAGTGGTGGCCAATTCCCGATTCCAATGGTGTTTCGTGGTCCTACTGGTAATGCCGGACAGCTGGCTGCTCAGCACTCTCAAAATTTTGAAAACTGGTATGCCAATTGCCCGGGTTTAAAAGTGGTGGTTCCTGCCGACCCATACGAAGCTAAAGGCTTGTTGAAATCAGCCATCATCGATCCAGATCCAGTTATTTTCATGGAATCGGAGGTGATGTATGGTGATAAAGGTTTGGTCCCTGAAGAAGAATACTACTTACCTATTGGTAAAGCCCGAATTGTTAAAGAAGGTACCGATGTGACCATTGTTACTTTTGGAAAAATGCTGAGCCGTGTGGTAATGCCTGCAGTGGAAGAGCTCACTAAAGAAGGTATCAATGCAGAAGTAATCGATTTGCGTACGCTGCGCCCTATAGATTATGCTACTGTAATCGAATCTATTAAAAAGACCAACCGCATGGTATTTGTAGAAGAAGCCTGGCCATTGGCATCTATCTCAACTGAGGTGAGTTTCCGTGTTCAGCGTGAGGCCTTTGATTATTTAGATGCACCAATCATCCGTATTACTTCAGCAGATGTGCCATTGCCTTATGCGCCAACCCTCATTCAAGAAGCATTGCCTAATGCAGCAAGAGTGATCAAGGCAGTTAAAGAAGTGCTTTACGTGAACAAATAAAGATTTCTTAAGTCAATAAAGAAAACCGTTTCAGGATGCTGAAGCGGTTTTTTATTTGCTCAAACTGATCTGCCTGCGGATACTTTCCTCTAATGAGATAAAAGTTTCGGTACGTTGTATACCGGGAACCGCTTGGATACCGTCATTCAGTACTTTACGTAAGTGCGTGGTATCTCTACAAATGATTTTGGCGAACATGCTATATGCCCCGGTACAATAATGCAGTTCCACAATCTCTTTAATTTGCCGGAGTCGTTCTACCGCATCGTTGTATTGTGAACCTTTCTGAAGGAATATGCCCAGGAAAGCACAAATATCATAACCTATTTTTTGTGGGCTGATATTTAACTGTGAACCCTGAATGATTCCCATTTCCTGCATCTTTTTCATCCGAACGTGTACGGTACCTCCCGAAATGACCAATTTCTTGGCTATTTCAGTATAAGGAATGGTGGCATCGGCCATTAAAATGGATAAAATTTCACGGTCTAGATTATCAATTTCTAAATTTTGGACTTTTTTATCGGGCATTTTTTGATAATATTATAAATATAAGTTTAAATAATTACAATAATAATAAAAATACATATTTAACATTATGATAATATTAAAAAAAACATCAATTTATTATCTTTGTAACATTCGGTACTACGGTATCGATCATCTGTGAGAATTTTAACAGGCAAGGGTAATAACCCTGAGGTTCGACTCCTCTTCTCATAGCAACCTTATTCTTAGGTTTATAATTGGTTAGTTCAAAAAAGCTCCTGACGCCCGTCGAGGAGCTTTTTTATTCTGGTGTGTTTAAACAAAAAAGCCCTTCCAAAACTGGAAGGGCTTTTTCGGCTACAGCAGCCAAGAACTATTTAGTTTTTAAGCTGATATTTTTCTTTATAGCGTTCATATAGTTGCTTGTGCAGGTTATCAAGATTGATGCTTTTACCACGGATAAATGCAGTTTCTACTTTGTTTCCGAGCATATCTAAAGCATCACCACCAGAAATGAAAAGCGTGGCATCTTTGCCCGTTTCCAAACTTCCGGTTGTTTGATCTATTCCTAAAATTTTGGCGTTGTTTAAGCTGATGAGGGCTACGGCCTGCTCTTTACCTAAACCATATGCTGCAGCTGTACCCGCTTCAAATGGCAAGTTACGCTGGCGCCAGTAACCTACACCGGTTAAACCCACCAATACTCCCGCATCGTGTAATAATTTAGGTCTCTTGTAAGGTAAGTAAACATCATCTTCGGTTTTACCGGGTAAAGTTTGGGTCTCAATTAAGATAACCGGCACTTGATTATCGCGAAGCAATTCACTTACTTGTACCGCTTCTTCTCCACCCACAATCACTATTTTGATTCCGAATTTTTTCCCAAAATTCACCGCTTGAACAATGCCGCGGCTATCATCCACGTTCACAAATAGTTTTTTGCTCCCATTAAATAAACCTTTCATGGCCTCAAAGCGAGCATTTACTTCTGCAGGTTTAGACAGTTGTGCATAAGCTTGAGCTTCAGTGAAATATTTATCCAGATTGGCCAGTACCTTTTGGTTAGCTTCTCTCTGATCAGTTGCAGGAGCTGCACCAAAACCTCCGAACCCACCAAAATTGATAATAGCTGGCCAGTTCATGTGAATGGCGATGTCTTTTTTGTAAGCCGCATCTTCCCAATTCCAACCATCTAATACCACAACGGATGATTGGCCGGTGACCAAACCTCCTTCGGGAGTAGGTTGACTCATCAAAATACCGTTTGCCCTAACGGTAGGAATTACTTTAGAATCTGAATTATAGGCAATAATTGATCTGATGTGCGGATTCACTTCACCAATTTCTGTCGCATCATCGGTACTTTTTGCACCCGCTGCAATTTCGGTTAAACCAATATTGTTTACCGGAGCAATAAAGCCTGGATAAACGTGCTTACCTGTTGCATCGATCAGTTCTGCCTGCGTATTAACAGGAGCAGCACCTTCTGCAACAGCGGTTATTTTTCCATTAATAAAGCTGATGTAACCTTTATTGATCACTTGTCCATTGCCCAAATGTATGGTGGCATTAGCGATGGTTACTGGTTTAGATTGCGCTTTAGCAGGTAAAATATTCGCCTGTCCAAAGGCCAGGTTTCCGCCAACCAACAGGCCGGCGAAAAGGCATATATATTTTTTCATGTTCTTCGTCATTTATAAATTATTGATAACGGTTAGCATTTACGAACTGATCCTCTTCCAAACTTTCACATTCATATAAACGCTGACGTGGTGCCACCGCTCTTTGAGTAGGTGTTCCCCCATTTTTAGCAGCGATCATTTTTTGGATGATACGTCCACGTTCCGCATTTAAAGCTTTTTGCTTGGCAGCATCCTGTTCCATATCCCAGTACGCTATTCCGTCTACAAAGGTTTTCTCTGCTTTGGCATAAATAGAAAGCGGGTTATCTGACCAGAGCACAATGTCGGCATCTTTCCCAGCCTTGATACTTCCTACACGATTATCAATGTGCAACATTTTTGCCGGATTTAAGGTTACCAGTTTCAAAGCATCCTCTTCGCTCATGTTTCCATAAGTGATGGCTTTGGCAGCTTCCTGATTAAGACGGCGGGCCATTTCCGCATCATCTGAATTGAAACCGGTTAAAACGCCGTTCAAATGCATCAATTTTCCATTATAAGGAATGGCTTCTGCAACCTCATTTTTATACGACCACCAATCGGAGAAAGTAGATGCGGCAATGCCTCTCTTGGCCATTCCGTCTGCTACTTTATAACCCTCCAAAATATGAGTGAAGGTATTGATTTTAAAGCCCATAGAATCTGCCAAATGCATAAGCATATTGATCTCTGATTGTACATAGGAGTGGCAGGTGATGAATCTTTTCTGATTCATGATTTCTACCAACGCATCTAGTTCTAAATCTCGGCGAACATTATTACCTTTTACCGAACGAGCTGCTTGATATTCCTTAGCACGGGTAAAGGCATCTACAAATACTTGTTCAACGCCCATACGGCTCTGAGGGAAACGCTGATTACCTCCCGGGATTTGGAAGTTACTTTGTTTTACGTTCTCCCCTAAAGCGAATTTTATAAAGCCATCGGCACCTTCAAACTTTAACTCTTCAGGTGTTTTACCCCAACGAAGTTTAATAATTTGTGTTTGTCCACCGATCGCATTAGCTGATCCGTGCAGGATGTGTGAAGTGGTTACCCCACCGGCTAACTGGCGGTAAATATTGATATCTTCTGAAGTAAGGATATCGCCAATGCGTACTTCTGAAGTAACCGATTGTGCTCCCTCATTGATACCGCCAAAGCCGGCAATATGTGAGTGTTCATCAACGATTCCCGGACTGATGTGTTTTCCGGTGGCATCAATAACCTTGGCGTTTGCAGCACTCAGGTTTTTACCTACCGCTTTAATTTTTCCATTCTCAATCCAAACATCTGTATTGTTCAGTTTTCCTTCTTTTTCATTTGTCCAAACGGTAGCATTTTTAAACAAAACACTTTCCGCCTTAGGAGCACTCTCATTGCCGTAAGCTATAAACGGATAAATTACAGAGCCGGTGCTCACAGGAGCTGCAGCCGGACTTTCTTTTTTAGCCTCGGTTTCTTTAAAAGCTTCTTTGAAGCTGGCCGACCAGCTACCTGAACCACCGTCTGGCTGTACCACTTCGCCTTTAAAGCTCAATGGAGATAAACTGGCGATGTAGCCACTCATTCTGATTACGCCTGCAGGTTTTTTCAGATCGAAGTTCAAACTCATCAGGTCACCGTTACGGTTGAAGTTGGCTTTTGCCTTGGTGCTATCCGCCAGTCGTTCCACATTGGCATCATAGGCGCTGGCAGTTCCGCCAATTTTCAAACTCAAATCACCCAATCCATCTACTTTCAAGGCATAAGTGCCACGCAAATCGTTTACATTCATTTTTGCCACCACATACTGACGGCCTTCTACCCAGTTTTCATAAATGACATTGTCTTTTTTGAAAAGCTGATCGGAGGTGATAATGAAATTGGCCAATTTACCCGCATTTAGCGTACCTACCTGGTTCGCTACGCCCAGCATTTCGGCAGGGATAGTGGTTAACGATTTCAGCGCCTGTTTCTCAGACAAACCACGTTCGATGGCCGTACGTAAATTGCTCCAGAAATCGCGTGAGCCCTCTAATCCAAATGAAGTGATTGCAAAGCGAATACCTGCTTTTTCTAAAGCTGCTGCATTACCTGGAGCCATTTCCCAATCTTTTAATTGTGTTAAACTCACATTGCGTGCATCTGCAGGATCTTCTACATCAAAAGCTCTCGGAAAGGTCATCGGGATGATGAAACTGCCGCCGGTTGCTTTCACTGCATCTATTTTTTGGTATTCTTTACCGTCTGTTTTAAAAATGTATTGTTTGCCAAATTCATCCCCAATTTTATCTGCACGTAACACACTCAAAGCATCATTTACTTCAAAAAACTGAGGCAAGCTCTGAGTTTGATTAAAGTGATCTAAAGAAATATTGTATTCACCTTTTTGGTTATTGTACCATGCGGCATCATAGTAAGCCTGGCGAAGCAAGGCGATTGAGCCCATTAATGAGGAAGGGTAATTATTGTTCGATGTTCCCTTATTAAAAGAGTACTGTGCACCTGCCTGATCTTTTAGAATAACTTCATGCTCGTTTTCTTCGCCTAAAGTTGCTACTAAAGAAGTACCTCTGGCAATACCGTCTCGGTTTATAGCATGTACCACCCCGAACCCGTTCTTTTTATACTCTTCTGCTTTCCTTACATCTTTCATGAACTGGTTTTTCACCGAAATTTCGGGCCTAATGGCTTCATTCCAATAAAATGCGCCTGGCTTGGTAGTGGTAAATACCTGACGAAACTGCTGCTGTCTGTTAACTGCAACCGATACAGATGGTACGCCGTAGCTGGTAAAAGCATCTACCAGCGAAGGATAGATATATTTACCTTTCAGGTCAATTACGATATAACCTTTGGGAATTACCAAATTGGTTCCAACAGATTCAATTACCCGGTCTTTTACTAAAAGTGTTCCGTTATTGATGGTCTGATCGGCATTTACTACAATGTTAGCATTGGTAAATGCATACAATCCTGGTCGCTTGTCCCAAGAGCCATTTACAGGAAAAGTTTCCTGTGCCATGGATTGTAAGCTCACCAGAAATAAAAAGAGGAATAAAATTTTCTTCATTTGATGATAGGGTTTTGTTAAGACATCTAATTTAAAGTTTAAACACTCAGCATGCTCATTCGGGTAGTAACTTTATCGTTACTTCAAATCACGAATTTGTGAATTTATTGCACTAATTTTTGTTTCTTTGGATACATCAAAATTAAAAAAGCTATGTACACTTTCTTATTAAAATTCCACTCGGGTCTTAGATACATTGTATTATTATTACTCGTTTTAGCCCTTATTCAGGCCTTAGTAGGATGGTTTGGTAATAAGACCTATACCGAGGGTAACCGAAAATTTAATCTTTTTGCGATGATATCCGCCCATGTTCAACTATTGACTGGTCTCATCCTTTATTTTTACAGCCCCTTTGTAAAATTCAATGAAATGGCTGTGGCCATGAAAGACGCCAGTTTGCGCTACTGGACGGTTGAACACCTTGCCATGATGATTTTTGCTGTCATTTTGATTACCGTTGGTCATGCTCGTGCTAAAAAAGCCGCAGAAGCAGCTGCTAAACACCGTACGGTTGCAATTTTTTATGGACTTGCTTTGCTGGTTATTTTGGTAGCCATCATGCAAAGCGGCCGACCAATTTTGGGTGCTGGTGCTTAAGCGAAACATCACATACTTTTAAAGGGGGCTCCAAAAGCCCCTTTTTTTGTGGTATCTTTGGCCTTCTTTATGGCCAGGCAGAAATTTTACGATACAGGAATAAAAGCAGAACGGGTAGTGCTGGTGGGTATTGTTACGCCCGGCCAAACCGAAATGCAAACCCGCGAATACCTGGAGGAATTACAATTTTTGGTAATGACTGCCGGCGGCGAAACCATCAAAACATTTACTCAACGTATGCAGCGACCAGATAGGGCTACTTTTGTAGGCACTGGGAAGCTGGAAGAGATCAAGGCTTATGTGAAAGCAGAGGAAATTGATATGGTGGTTTTCGATGACGAACTATCGCCTTCGCAGCTGCGTAACATTGAGAACGAATTACAATTAAAAATCCTCGACCGCAGCAATCTTATCCTCGATATTTTTGCCAAGCGTGCACAAACAGCACAAGCAAAAACACAAGTTGAGCTGGCTCAATTACAATACATGCTGCCGCGATTGACCCGTATGTGGACGCACCTGGAACGACAAAAAGGAGGGATCGGGATGCGTGGTCCGGGGGAAACGCAGATCGAAACCGACCGTCGTATCATCCTTCAAAAAATCTCTTTACTCAAAGAGCGTTTAAAGGAAATTGATAAGCAGAACGAAACGCAACGCAAAAACCGTCACCAGTTGGTTCGGGTAGCTTTGGTGGGTTACACCAATGTGGGTAAATCTACCATCATGAACATGATCTCCAAATCGGAGGTGTTTGCAGAAAATAAATTGTTTGCCACTCTGGATACCACGGTGCGTAAGGTGGTGATTGAGAATTTGCCTTTTCTGATCTCGGATACGGTAGGGTTCATCCGCAAATTGCCGCATCATTTGGTGGAATGTTTCAAATCTACCCTCGATGAGGTTCGCGAAGCGGACATACTGATACATGTGGTCGACATTTCTCACCCCAATTTTGAGGATCACATGGAAACAGTGAACGAAACCTTGAAGGATTTAGGCGCTATCGATAAGGAGATCATCACGGTTTTCAATAAAGTCGATCAGTACACTCCTTTAATAAACGAGGAAGAAGAACAGCCGCCGATCAGTTTGTCAGATTTTGAGAACAGCTGGATGGCAAAGACCAGTGCTCCGGCCATCTTTATATCTGCCCTAAAAAAAGAAAACATCGAAGCCTTCCGTTCTTTATTGTATGAAAAAGTAGTAGCTATTCATATGCAACGTTATCCTTACGATAAATTGTTGTATTGATGCGCTTAGCCGAAATTTTATCGTAATTTGTTATCAGTTCTTATGGAAAGTAAACGTCAACAAAAATTCGCCGGAGTTATTCAACAAGACCTGGCCGCCATCTTCCAGCGGGAAGGGATGAATTTTCTTCCCAATACGCTCGTTACCATCACCAAGGTAAGGGTTACCCCCGATTTGGCTATCGCCCGGGTTTTCTTGAGCTTCTTTAACAATGAAAATAACCAGCTGGCACTGAGTACCGTCAAGGCTCACGCTTCTGAGATCCGTTACAAATTGGGTGCCCTTATCAAAAATCAGGTGAGGGTTGTGCCGCAACTCGAGTTTTTTGTGGATGATACCAATGCTTACGTAGAGAAGATGGACCGCCTGTTTGACCAAATTAGTAAGGAGCCTCGCCAAGATGAAACAGCTGAATAAGCGCCTCCGCGAACCCGTCAACTTCTACACTCATTTTATTCCAGCGGTATTGGCCATCCCCGCGGCCTTGGTTTTGTTTTACCAATCTATCAGTACCACACAGCAAATTGCTGCAGTGGTGTATGGCATTTGCACCTTGGTATTATTTAGCATTAGTGCTACCTATCATGGTTATCCAACAACCGAAAAACAAATTCGTTTTTGGCAAAAATTTGATCATTGTTGCATTTATTTAATGATTGCAGGCTCGTACACACCCACTACTTTGCTCGTTTTTGAAGGAAACACCCGTTGGACTTTATTCGGTATTGTTTGGCTGATTGCATTGGTAGGTTGCGCCATTAAAATTTTTAATCGTTTGCAACACAAAGGCATCTCATTGTTTGTCTACATTTCTATGGGCTTGCTGATTGTTCCTTTGTTAAACCAAATGGCCGAACGCCTGCCTTTTGAAGCCATTATGTGGTTATTGCTGGGCGGTGTGTTTTACATTGGCGGCACGTTCTTCTATTATAAAGACAAGAGGTATAATCAATTCGTGCACAGTCACGAAATTTGGCATTTATTTGTAGTGGCGGGTGCCTTGAGCCACTATGTTTACAACTACGCCTACTTATTTATCCCGAGCCTGGCTTAATTTAAGATTTCTTGTATGTCTTGTGGACTTAAGGATTTGGCATAATCCTCTTCGGTGGTGATGAGCGATTCGGCCACCATTTTTTTACGCCCCTGGAGTGCCAGAATTTTCTCTTCCACCGTATCCTTGCTAATGAATTTATAGATGAACACGTTTTTGGTTTGCCCGATGCGGTGCGTGCGGTCGATGGCTTGTTGTTCTACAGCCGGGTTCCACCAAGGATCGAGGATGAACACATAATCTGCTTCGGTAAGGTTCAGCCCCACGCCACCCGCTTTGAGAGAGATGAGGAACAGCTGAATTTCTTTATTTTCTTGGAACTTACGTACTATTTCGCCTCGGTTTTGGGTTTGCCCATCCAAATAAGCATAGCCTATTTTTTCCTTGTCGAAATATTTCCTGTACATATCTAGCTGCCTTACAAACTGGGAAAAGATTAATACTTTATGGCCATTGGCCAAGATGTTTTCCAACGTATGGGTCACATTTTCGAACTTGCCCGACTCGCCACTAAAATCTTCGTCAATCAGTTTCGGATGATTGGCAATTTGGCGCAATTTGGTTAAGCCCTGCAGTACCTGTACTTGCTTTTTAGCAAAGGTACCCTCTTCCAAGCTTTGTAGCAGCTCGTTTCGGTATTCCGATTTAACCTGTTCGTATCGCTCGGCCTGTTCCGCACTCATCTGGCAGTAAAATAGGTGCTCTGTTTTGGGTGGCAGTTCGGTGGCCACCTGACTTTTATTACGTCGGAGGACAAATGGTTTGATCAGTGCCTGGAGTTTTTTCGCTTTTTCTTCATCTTTCTTCTTCTCAATCGGAATAACGAACTCTTCCTGGAAGTAATGTTGTGAACCCAACAATCCGGGATTGATGAACGACATTTGCGTCCATAAATCATTTACAGAGTTTTCAACCGGCGTACCGCTCAGGATTAGTTTGTGTTTTGCTTTCAACTGCCGGATGGCTTTATATGATTTCGATGCAGCGTTCTTAATGTTTTGACTTTCATCCAAAATGATATAATTAAAAAACATCGAACTCAATAACTCGATATCAACTCGACTGATGCCATAAGTGGTGAGCACCAGGTCGTATTTACTGAATTGAGCAATATCTTTATTTCTGAAAACGCCGGTATAGATCAAAAGTTTAAGATCTGGGGCAAATTTGGCCGCTTCCCGCTCCCAATTGTAAATAAGTGAGGTGGGCATAATGATAAGTGAAGTTAGGCGACTTTCCGGATTTTCTTCCTTCACTTTTTGTAACAGAGCCAGGGTTTGAACCGTTTTCCCCAATCCCATATCATCGGCCAGGCATCCTCCAAAATGATACTGACGTAGAAAATTAAACCATTGGTAACCAGCTTCCTGGTATGGTCGTAGTTTGCCCTTAAACCCCCTAGGCAATTCTATGTTTTCAATCCCCTCAAAATTGTTTAATTGTTGAAGTTTTCGGTCCATACTGATGCTTGCCAATTCTCCATTGGCAAAATCGTTGAGCAAACCTAGGTGGTGTTTCTTTAACTTTAATTCTTGCTGACCCTCGCTAAAATGCATCAAATTGGCGTATTGTGAAAACCATTTTTCTGGGATGATGGCAATTTCGCCAGAAGGCAATACAAACTCTTTTATTTTATGAAGTATATGATTTTTGAGCTGAATGAAAGGAATTTCATAGGGGCCGAACCAAACACTGGCATGAATATCGAACCAGTCATTCCCCTCTTTGATCTCCAAATTGATCCGACTATTCCCTAATAAAAAGCGTTTATCGGCATCTGTTTGTTCAATTTCAAAACCATTCTCCATCAACCAATCGTGGTTTTCATTTAACCACTCGATGATGTCAAATTCATGGCTATCTGTGCTGGCAGAATCGAGCTCCAAATTGATGAACAAGCTTCCGGCACTTCGCAGCCCCTTTGCTTGTAGCGCTTCCAGTTTGGTTTTCTCCCAAGAAAAAGAGCGCTTAATGCGATGGAACAGGTATTCGTTTCCTCGCTTTTCCATTTTAACCGAAACTTTTTTACCCTGATCGGCCGGGAAAACATAATTGCCGTATTTGAAATACAGCTGCAGTTGATGGAGGCCTGAATGCAGGCTGATTATTTTTAAAACAGGCTTTGCTTCATACTTTTCAGTTTGTATACTGAAACCTTCGGCATACACATGATGCTTTTCAATAAGCGGACCTACGAATTTTTCAAAGTAGGCTTTTTCTGAGGCACTTGGAATAGATATGAATCGCTTATTCAGAAAAGGCTGTAGTTTTTTCCCCTCCAGTTCATCTTCAAAATAGTAAAGCGTCTCGTCCAGTAATAGCCAAGCAGGCTGGTTGCAGATGATTTGTGCATCCTTAAACATGAACTCGATGCGTAAACCCTGGTATTTGATGGTAGGGAAATAGCGGGTTTCTGTTTCGTTTCTGCGAAAATGGAAGAGCACTGTGGCGGCTTCATCGGCAATTTTAATTGGTTTTTCGACAGGCCAACCTTCCTTACCCATCAAAAACAAAGGTTTTGTGCCCAGCAATGTCAAAGCCTCCATCAGTTTTTTTTCAATTTTAGGTCTGATGAATTCGTAAAACTTCTCATCAAAAACTTTGGAAAAAAACTCGATTGGCCGAATCGCTTTTTTATGATAGCGCTTGATCAGGTTACCCTGCTCCACTTCCTCCAATAGTTGGATGAGCTGATAATCGCTCTCATCTAAAAACCGGTCGAATTCTTTGGCAGTATTACTAAATATTCGCTGGTAAGTGAGTGAAAAACTCCCGTTGGTATTCAATTGAACCATATGTGGTTCGATTAAATACCCCAGAAACTCGTGTTTACAAATGGCGTAAACGAGCTTACATGGTTTATCACTTTGTACACGAAGCATTTAAAGGCAAAATTTTCAAAAGGTAGTATAGAAAAAACTTTAAATGTACGGCTAAAATGCCATAATTCAAAGTTTAACTGCCCGATGACAATAGAAATTCGGACGACTTAGATCTCGCCCTCAAATACGAATGTGGCAGGGCCTTCCAGAAAAATGTCACTGAAGCGCTTGCCGTCATAATTAAAGCGGATTTGCAGCTCGCCACCACGAGCTTTGATGGGGGTAATATGATTGCCGGTCTGATTGCCGGCTTTGGCCATGGCTAAAGCAACTGCTGTTACCCCGGTACCGCAAGCCAGGGTTTCATCCTCTACACCACGTTCGTAAGTACGAACGGCAAAACCTCCATTTTTCAAAGGCTCCACAAAGTTTACGTTAATACCTTGATCCCGGTAGGTGTCATTGTAGCGGATGGCACGACCTTCGGCAAACACATCCGTCTCGTTAAGTGCTTGGGTCGTGCAGATATAATGCGGAGATCCGGTGTTGAGCACCCATGCTTCGCCATCTTTCTCAATATGATCTACATCATTCATTTGCAAGCTCACCCAGTTGCCCTCGGCTGAAATACTGGCATAATGGGGGCCATCGACTGCCAAAAAGTTCGCTTCGCTGTCAATAATACCCAGGCATTTGGCAAAAGCCACCGCACAACGCCCGCCATTGCCACACATGCTGCTGGGCTGGCCGTCGGCATTGTAATACACCATCTTGAAATCGTAACCGGGGGCGGGCTCTAACAAAATCAATCCATCAGCACCAATCCCAAAACGGCGGTTGCAAAGCTCCTGAATCCATTCTGGGCGGGCATGGTTGATCTTTAAATCGCGGTTATCAAAAACCACGAAATCATTACCGGCGCCTTGATATTTGTAGAAATGCATGCTGGTTTATCTATTTACAAGATTACGCATTTTCGAACAGAGTGCCCAATTGACGCCTGATTTAACAATTATTAACAATTTTCCTGCATGCGTTTGTTGCTTTTACATTCATTCTGGTATTAAATTTGAACAAAGGTTTTTACAATCATCAACCGCATGAAAAAATTAGATATGAAAAGATTTGGATTAATGTTTTTGACCGCCTGTTTAGGTGGTGCATTTACGCTGGGAGCGTACAAACTGGTAGAAAAAAAGTATGCGGGAGGTCTTTCTCTGGAAGATCAGCAAAAGGTATATTTTGCCAATAATCCCTA
>CAZOLA010000002.1:0-5398 GCA_964580845.1 uncultured Sphingobacterium sp. | reverse complement strand
AATTCGGATGATGTGCGTGTAGGTGAATGGGTGCTGGCGGTTGGAAATCCATTTAACTTAACTTCAACCGTTACTGCTGGAATTGTAAGTGCCAAAGGTCGTTCCATCGGTATTTTGGGCGACGGTCAGGATCCGGCCATCTCCAAAAGCCGCCCTATCGAGGCCTTTATTCAAACCGACGCAGCCATTAACCGCGGCAACTCCGGCGGAGCCCTGGTAAACACCAAAGGCGAATTGATCGGTATCAATGCGGCCATTGCTTCGCAAACTGGGAATTATGAAGGTTACGGCTTTGCCATTCCAATAAATTTGGCTAAAAAGGTAATGGACGATTTCCAAAAATTTGGGTCTGTTCAGCGTGGCTTTTTAGGTGTAACCATTGGAGAAGTTACCGCCGAACTGGCTGAAGAAAAGGGCCTTAAATCTACCCGTGGCGTTTATGTTGCCTCCGTAGTTGAGGGTGGTGCGGCCAATGCAGCCGGCTTAAAAGAAGGTGATGTAATTATAAAAATTGAGGGTGTAAATGTAAATGCTTCTTCAGAATTGCAAGAGCAGATTGGCCGTCATCGTCCCGGCGATAAAATCGCAATCACTTTTGTGCGCAACGGTCAGGAAAAAACAGTGAATGTAGTCTTAAAATCTGACGAAGGACTCAAATTGGCTGCCAATAGCAAATCGACAGAAGAAATATTTAACAAACTCGGCGCCAGCTTTGCCCCTGTAAGTGAGGCTACCAAAAAGAAATATGGCATCAACACTGGTTTGATCGTAGCCGAGGTTCGTCGCGGTGGCTTGTTTGATGAAGTGGGTCTGCCAAAAGGCACCGTTATCATCTCTATGAATGGCAAACCACTGAGTAAAGTGGATGATATTGACGAAGCCCTGGCCAACCGCCGTAACGACATGCTGCAGATCAATGGTATTGGTCCGGATGGTTCCAGAATTAACTATACCTTCCAGGCAAGATAGTTCGAGGGTTAATTATTGATGATAAAAAAGCCCCGTGGATTTCCACGGGGCTTTTTGTTTTTGGGAGCAGATCTCTAAAGGATTATTGAATTTTCATTTGGTAAGTGGCTGTTTCGCTGTTTGCCGGTGAGGCAGCCCCGTAAGTGAGTTGTTCCAAAGACCACTTGCCTTTCTTTTTGCGCAGGAGGAACAAGTTATCATAATCATTATCTGAGATTTGTTCAATGCCGGGCTGCAGTCCAAGAGATTTGAGTGTAGGGATCAGGGTATTGCTATGCCCCACAATCAGGGTATTTTTCTTCGATTGAAAAGCTGCTGTTACAATTTTGGCAGCACTATCTGGCTTATAGGTCAACACTTCCAGTTTGCGCTTTTCTGCCAATGGGGCAGCTGTTAGCCGGGTGCGGCGGTAATTGGTAGAGTAAATGGCTTTGATGTTTTTATCCGCCAGTAAAGCCGCCAGATCTTGTGCCCGTTCTTTTCCTGTATCGGTTAAATCTGGATCATTGGTCGGTTGGGTAGCTTTCTCGGCATGGCGCACCAGGTAAACCCGGGTACTCTGGCAGGCACCGGTCAGCAAAGCGATGACCAGCATCAAGGGATAAATCAGTTTCATATTCATAAGCTATAAAAGTAGGCAAAAGGGCCGAATTTGTTCAAAAAATCAGGGCAGTAGATTAGAATGTTTCTAAATAAATAAAAAGCGTTTTGCAGAGCCTCATTTGTTATATTTTTTTGTGCTTATTAGATACATTTGTTCACCAAAACCTAAAAACACGATACGATAATGAGTAAATTTAAGAATACCTTCTCGTCATCACTGGGAAAGAAATTGATCATGGCCCTTACCGGTTTATTTTTGTGCACCTTCTTGGTAGTACACCTCATCGGTAACCTGCAATTGTTTAAAGCAGACGGGGGCAAAGCATTTAATGATTATGCCTATTTCATGACCCACTTTACACCCATCAAAGTGGTTTCTTATTTGCTGTACACCTCAATCATCGTACATGCACTGTATGCGTTGATGCTCACTTTAGCCAACCGTAAGGCACGTCCGGTGAGCTATGGTGCCTACGCCGGTTCGGCTAATAGCCCATGGACTTCACGCAATATGGGTATTCTGGGCACTGTTTTGCTCGTTTTCATTGTAGTGCACATGAGTAACTTCTGGTACGAATACCACTGGGGTAAGGTTCCTTTTGTGGAGTACCGTACCGATTTGAGTACCGGCCAAACCACGCAAACTGAACTGGCAGCCGCCGATTTCAAAGATTATGTGAAATACATTGATAACGGTGTAGAGATTACCCGTGCCAAAGATTTATATGCCACTACCGCGTTTGCGTTTAAAACTTGGTGGCTGGTTGCATTATACTTATTGGGTATGGCCGCTTTGTCTTTCCATTTGATTCATGGATTTAGAAGTGCTTTCCAAACTTTGGGTTGGGACCACAACCGTTACGTAGGATTAATTAAAGGCATTGGTGTCTGGGGCTTCGGTGTCATTATACCTTTGGCTTTTGCCGCCATGCCGTTGTACTTTTTCTTTTGTAAATAAATAAGCTATTCATCCGGTTTAACCGAAAAAATATATTCTGAAATGAAGTTAGATGCTAAAATTCCAGAAGGACCATTAGCCGAAAAATGGTCGAAACACAAGTTTAACCTGAAGTTGGTTAACCCTGCCAACAAACGTAAATATACCGTAATTGTGGTGGGTACCGGTTTGGCAGGTTCTTCTGCGGCTGCTTCGCTGGCTGAATTGGGTTATAACGTAAAAGCATTTTGTTACCAGGATTCTCCACGTCGGGCGCACTCTATTGCGGCACAAGGCGGTATCAATGCGGCTAAAAACTACCGCAACGATGGGGATTCGGTGTACCGTTTGTTTTACGATACCATTAAAGGGGGCGATTACCGTGCCCGTGAAGCCAACGTATATCGTTTAGCAGAAGTTTCAGTCAATATTATCGACCAGTGCGTGGCTCAGGGCGTGCCTTTTGCCCGCGAATACGGTGGTTTGTTAGATAACCGTTCATTCGGTGGAGCACAGGTTTCGCGTACTTTCTACGCCCGTGGTCAAACCGGACAGCAGTTATTATTAGGCGCTTACTCTGCCCTGAACCGTCAGATCCATGAAGGTAAAGTAGAGATGTTTAGCCGTCATGAGATGCTGGACGTAGTGGTAGTTGATGGACAAGCCAAAGGGGTGGTAGTTCGTGATATGGTGACCGGTGAAATTGAAACCCATGCCGGACATGCGGTATTGTTGTGTACCGGTGGTTACGGAAACGTATTCTACCTCTCTACCAATGCCATGGGTTGTAACGTAACCGCAGCCTGGAGAGCGCACAAGCGTGGTGCTTTCTTCGGTAATCCTTGCTTTACACAAATCCATCCGACTTGTATTCCGGTAACCGGCGATCACCAGTCGAAACTGACCTTGATGTCAGAATCGTTGCGTAACGATGGCCGTGTTTGGGTGCCTAAAACCAAGGAAATTGCAGCACAGATCCGCGAAGGCAAGATCAAAGCATCAGATATTAAAGAAGAAGACAGAGACTACTTCCTGGAAAGAAAATACCCATCATTTGGTAACCTGGTGCCACGCGATGTGGCTTCACGTAATGCCAAAGAAATGGTGGATGAAGGCCGTGGGGTAGGTTCATCCGGCGTAGCCGTATACTTAGACTTTGCCGATGCCATTAAGCGTTTGGGCGAAGATGCCGTAAGGGCAAAATATGGTAACCTGTTTGATATGTATTATCAGATTACCGATGAGAACCCTTACAAAGAGCCGATGCGTATTTACCCTGCGGTACACTATACCATGGGCGGTTTATGGGTAGATTATAACCTGCAAACTACTGTTCCTGGATTGTATGCTTTGGGAGAAGCCAATTTCTCTGATCACGGAGCCAATCGTTTAGGAGCTTCTGCCTTGATGCAAGGTTTGGCCGACGGTTATTTTGTAATCCCTTACACTTTGGGTGATTATTTAGCAACCATTGGTCCGAAGGCGGTAGATGCAGGTCATCCGGCTTTTGCCGAAACTAAGAAAGCGGTGGAAGAACGTATTCAGAAATTATTATCGCTAAAAGGGAATAAAACCGTAGATGAATACCACCGCGAACTGGGTAAGATCATGTGGGAATATTGTGGTATGGCCCGTAGCGAAGAAGGTTTGAAAAAGGCCAAAAAGATGATCCAGGACTTGAAAGCCGATTTCTGGAAAAACGCCATCGTATTGGGTAAGAATGAGGAGTTCAACCAGTCGCTGGAGAAAGCCGGTCGTGTGGCCGATTTCATTGAATTGGGTGAATTGATGATCGACGATGCTTTGGATCGTACCGAGTCTTGTGGTGGACACTTCCGCATAGAAAGCCAAACCGAAGAAGGCGAGGCAAAACGTGACGATGAAAATTATGCCTATGTAGCTGCCTGGGAGTATAAAGGCGAGAATCAGGCGGAGGTTTTACACAAGGAAGAATTGAAATTCGAAAACGTTAAACTGACACAAAGAAGTTATAAATAGTCTACAGTTCATAGTGCTCAGTCATATTCAGACTGTGTACTCCAAACTCACGACTGCAAACTATATCAATATGAGTGGAAATATGAATTTAACACTGAAAGTATGGCGCCAGCCAAATAGCGATGCAAAAGGTAGTTTTGTCAACTATCCTGCTCAAAATATTTCTCCAGACATGTCATTTCTGGAAATGCTGGATGTGGTAAATGAAGATTTGGTAAAAAAGGGAGAAGATCCGATCCATTTCGATCATGACTGCCGCGAAGGAATCTGTGGCATGTGTTCTTTGCATATCAACGGACGTCCGCATGGACCAAAGCAGGCCATTACTACCTGCCAGTTGCACATGCGTAGTTTCCAGGATGGACAAACCATCACCATTGAGCCTTGGAGAGCAACTGCTTTCCCAGTAATCAAAGATTTAGCGGTGGATCGCAGTGCTTTCGATCGTATTCAGCGAGCTGGTGGTTTCATTTCGGTAAATACCGGCGGGGTGCCCGATGCCAATGCCATTGCCATTCCGAAACCGGTTGCCGATGAGGCCTTCAACTCCGCCACCTGTATCGGTTGCGGTGCTTGTGTGGCGGCTTGTAAAAATGCTTCCGCCATGTTATTCGTATCGGCTAAAGTTTCTCAGATGGCTTTGTTGCCTCAAGGTCAACCAGAGCGTTACAAGCGTGTACAGGCCATGGTAGCGCAAATGGACGAAGAAGGTTTTGGTAGCTGTACCAATACCGGTGCCTGCGAAGCCGAATGTCCGAAAGAAATTAAGATCACCAATATTGCCCGCATGAACCGCGATTTCTTTACCGCGAAGTTCTTTAAGCAGGAAGAAGCGTAGTCTGTGATAGACCGAACAAAAAAGCCCTCCGATTTTCGGAGGGCTTTTTTGTT
>CAZOLA010000001.1:190791-314270 GCA_964580845.1 uncultured Sphingobacterium sp. | reverse complement strand
CCCCCAAAACCATTTGAATGGGATTTGATTTCGGATTGGCACCGAAATAATCCACGATCTGGTTGGCCTTGATCACGTTGCGTCTGGCCAGGGCTTCCTGCAATTCTAATACATTGTATTCTTTGCTAATGCCGATATTATCCTGAATTTGTTCAGGGGTAATTTCATGCCCGGGGGCCAGATTCAGGAAAAGTTTTTCCAGTTCGTTGGCAATTTTCGACAGATCATTGCCCAGGTATTCGGCCAGCAGGGCAGCACCACGGGCATGGATGCCAAAGCCGCGTTCCTTTACAAAATCCTCGATCCAGCCCGGAATTTTATTGTCGTACAAAGCCGCCGATTCGAATACTACACCCTGTTTTTCGATGGCTTTATAGGTCCTCTTCCGCTTATCGAACTTGCCGTATTTGTGGCAAAGTACTAGAATGGTACTCGGTAACGGATTTTCCAGGTAAGCCAGCCAGGGATCGCTTGATTTTTTATCCTCATCTTCCTTGCCCCATTTTACCTCTTGAGCTTCTTTGATGAGCACAAACTGGTATTCGCTCATCATTGGGTAACGTTTTACCGTGTTCAGGATGGTGGCCATATCGGTATCCTTGCCATATAAAATGGTCTGATTGAAGCCTTTTTCGGCTTCGCTGAGTACTGATTTCTCCAGTATATCACTGATCTTGTCGATGTAATACGGCTCCTCACCATGGAGCAGGTACACGGGTTTGAATTTCCGGGCTTTGATATCTGTTAGGAGTTCCTTAATCGTCATTCGCAGCGCCAAAATACAAATATTCCAGCCATTTTTCTGAACTTAGCGGCCGATGGCTGTATCCGAACTCATTCCATTGAATCTCCCGGTTTATCCCCTGCGTTTAAAAGACGAAGGCGGACAGCGTTTTGTGTTCGATGAAGTGCGCAAAAAGTTTTTGATACTGACGCCTGAAGAGTGGGTGCGCCAGCATCTGGTACATTTTCTAATCAGGGATAAGCAGTTCCCGAAAAGCCTCATTCAGTTGGAAGGCGGCCTGAAATACAATGGTCTGCAGAAACGGAGCGATATTTTGGTGTACAATCAGCAGGGCGAAAAATTGGTTTTAGCCGAATGCAAGGCACCTTCGGTAAAAATCACGCAAGAAGTTTTCGACCAGATTGCCCGCTACAATTTTGTACACAGGGTACAATGGTTATTGGTGAGCAATGGTCTCGAACATTATTGCTGCAAACTCGACTGGAAAACAGAAAGCTATCAGTTTTTACCTGAATTGCCTTTATTCGGGCAATTATAAAGCAGCCAGACTTTCTTTCAAACTCTGAATCTTCGCTTCCGCATCGGCTTTTTTCTGCTGCTCATTCGCCACGATCTCCGGTTTGGCATTTTGCACAAAACGTTCATTGCTCAATTTAGCGGTCACCGATTTGAGGAACCCTTCCAGGTATTCCAGCTCTTTGCTGATCCGTTCTTTTTCGGCATCGGCGTCAATATTGTTTGCCAATGGGATAAAGAATTCATCGGTTCCTGCCAGGAACGAAGCTGCACCTGCTACTTTTTCAGTGGTCGCTGCAAACACGCTGATATTGGCCAGTTTGGCAATTACCGGCTGGTATTGGTTAAAGACAATGCCTGAGTTGGCCTTGATGTGTAAACTGAGTGCTTCTTTTGGAGAGATCTGTTTGGTATTGCGTACATTACGGATCTCTGAAACCACCTGTTTCACCATTTCCATATCTTTCAATAAAGCAGCATTTGCTGTTGCTGCATTCGGATAAGGCGCCACTATACAGCAATCCAGCTCGGCACGCTGGCCGAACAGTTCATCATGCCATAATTCTTCACTCAAGAAAGGCATGAACGGATGGATGAGTTTCAGGATACGTTCGAAGAAGTTTTTGGTGGCCTCATAACTGGCTTGGTCAATGGGTTGCTGGTAAGCCGGTTTAACCATTTCAAGGTACCAGGCACAGAAATCGTCCCAAACCAATTTATAAATGCCCATCAGTGCATCCGATAAGCGGTAGTTATTAAAATCTTCCTCAATTTGGCTCAAAGCCTGATTGAAATTGCTCTCAAACCACTCGATGGCTTGCTGGTTAGGATTAGTCAGAGAAGCATTCACTTCCCAGCCTTTTACCAAACGGAAGGCGTTCCAGATCTTGTTGGCAAAATTTCGACCTTGTTCGCAATAGCTTTCATCGAACATCAGATCGTTACCTGCAGGCGAGCAGAGTAGCATGCCCACACGTACGCCGTCGGCACCGTATTTTTCGATCAGTTCTATCGGATCAGGGGAGTTGCCTAAAGATTTAGACATTTTGCGGCCAATTTTATCGCGAACGATACCGGTGAGGTATACATTTTTGAAGGGCGCTTCGCCGCGGAACTCGTGTCCGGCCATGATCATACGGGCTACCCAGAAGAACAAGATCTCCGGAGCAGTTACCAGATCATTGGTAGGGTAGTAGTAATTGATATCGGCATTGTTTGGGTCTTTGAAACCGTCAAATACCGAAATCGGCCACAGCCAAGACGAGAACCAGGTATCCACCACGTCCTCATCTTGTTTTAGATCATTGATGCTGATGCCGGTATCCAGTTTTTGTGCTTCCGCGAAAGCTTCTTCCAGAGTTTTGGCGATCACAAATTGCCCATCAGGTAAATACCAGGCCGGAATTTGCTGCCCCCACCACAACTGGCGGCTGATGCACCAGTCCTTCACATTTTCCATCCAGTGGCGGTAAATGTTGATGAACTTGTCCGGGATCAGCTTTACTTCGGCATTCAAAACATAGTCCAGCGCAGGTTTGGCCATTTCGTCCATTTTGCAGAACCACTGCATGGAGAGTTTCGGCTCGATCACCGCATCGGTACGTTCCGAATAACCCAATTGCGATTTATTGTCTTCCACCTTTTCCAGGTGTCCGGCTTCCTCGAGCATCACCGCAATTTTTTTGCGGGCGGCAAAGCGGTCTTCACCGATCAAGATCTCGGCTTTTTCGTTCAGCTTGCCATCATCATCCAAAATGTCAATTACCGGCAATTTGTGCTTGATGCCCAGTTCGTAATCGTTCAGATCGTGAGCAGGGGTTACTTTCAAGCAGCCGGTACCGAAATCCATGGTCACATATTCGTCCTGGATAATCGGAATTTCGCGATTGATCAAAGGCACCAGTACTTTTTTGCCTTTCAGGTGCTGGTAGCGTTCATCGTTCGGATTCACACATACCGCCGAGTCGGCCATGATGGTTTCCGGACGGGTAGTAGCAATGGTTACGAATTTACCCGGTTCCCCGGCAATCGAATATTTGATGTAATATAATTTCTGGTTGACTTCTTTGCGGATCACTTCCTCATCAGAAACAGCAGTTTTGCCCTGCGGATCCCAGTTCACCATACGCACACCGCGATAAATCCAGCCTTTTTTATAAAGGTGGATGAAAGTATCAATAACGGCTTCAGAAAGCGACTCCTCCATGGTAAAACGGGTACGGTCCCAGTCGCAAGAGGCGCCTAGTTTTTCCAATTGTTTCAGGATGATGCCGCCGTATTTTTCTTTCCATTCGTAAGCATATTTCAGGAATTCTTCGCGGCTCAGGTCTTTCTTATTGATGCCCTGCTCTTTTAGCATGGCCACCACCTTGGCTTCGGTAGCAATGGAGGCATGGTCGGTTCCGGGTACCCAGCAGGCAT
This sequence comes from uncultured Sphingobacterium sp., assembly GCA_964580845.1. Lineage (GTDB taxonomy): Bacteria > Bacteroidota > Bacteroidia > Sphingobacteriales > Sphingobacteriaceae > JAIPAN01. The sequence goes on along the minus strand of CAZOLA010000001.1, from coordinate 310,588 downwards.
TTTTGCCCTGCATGCGGGCACGGCGGATCAATACATCCTGAATGGTATTGTTCAACATATGGCCCATGTGCAGTACGCCGGTAACGTTTGGCGGCGGGATGACGATGGTGTAAGGTTCACGCTCATCGGGTACGGAACGGAAAAACTTTTTGTCCAACCAATAGCTGTACCATTTGTCTTCTGCTTCTTTAGGGCTATATGTTTTAGAAATGCTCATTCGTAAAATGCTGAAGCGCAAAAATAGCGTTTATTGCTAATTATCCGTATTTATTTAGTCTTTTGAGCTTATTTATTGTGTGGTTTTGTTTTTGTTTTATTTGAATCGCGATTCTTGTATTACTACTTGAATAAACTTTAAGAGATCTTATAATTTTCAGGAATGCTTGGCGTTAAAGCATTATGATCTGGCTCTACAGAATTTGTTTAGTTCTGAATACTATTTTATTAGTTTATGCCTGTTTTAATATCAAAGTATCTGGTACTTATAACAGGGCGATCATCCTCTGTATAATCATTCTGATGTTTCTCATAGCTACCGCATTATTGCTAAAGAATTATTTTGACCGGGTTAACTCAGCCATTATCCTTTTGGCTATCCCACTGTTGCCGGTCATTCTTTTTCTTTTGTTTTTACTGATCATGTTCATCGTCAAACCAGACTTTAAATAAAATTTTCAATTAACTGAGATGATATTGGTTTTTACTGACCATTATCCAAGTTCGTTAATATGATATCCTATAAGACTTAATTATAAATGATTTCAAAGTCAGCTTAGTAAGAGATTGGTGTATATTTGCCCTTAAATGGAAACCAATTGGGTCATAACTGGGGATGGATCTCGAACTCTTTTCAATCCAGTAATAGGCGAACACTATCATTCTAAACATGGGGCTTTTAATGAAAGCAAACATGTTTTTTTACAATCCGGTCTGGTTCATTTTTTGAACATTAATTCTTCCAGACAGGTTTCTGTTTTGGAGGTAGGATTTGGAACGGGGCTAAATTTCCTTTTGAGTGCTGATTATTGCACTCAGCATAACATCAATTTAGATTATTGTGGAATTGAAGCATTCCCATTAGCTACCGATTTGGTTTCAGATACGGGTTATCAAAACTACCTGAGCATCGAACTTTGGGAGCGTTTTTTATCGGTCTATACAAACGCTTTTGAGCAACTAGTACAATTGAACGCAAATTGTCGTTTATTTATCGATAAGTCCAATTTATCTGATTTTATAAGCAAAGATCAATTTGATGTCATCTATTTCGATGCTTTTGCGGCCATCCATCAACCTGAAATGTGGACTACTGAGGCCTTAGAAAGGGTATGCCGATACCTAAAGCCTGGTGGGGTATTTGTGACCTATGCTATTACAGGCAATTTGAAAAGAAGCATGAAATCCTTGGGGTTCAGTATTGAGAAAGTACCCGGCGCCCCCGGAAAACGAGAAATGCTCAGGGCGACAAAGCTCTAACGGTTTGCCGAGTTGATCTGCCTGTAAGCGACCAGCTCATCCCAGCGAGCACCCGGTTTGCGATAGTAAATCAAGATTTGATATTCATTTTCAGTTTCAAAATGAGTTCCTTCAAAACGAGAGTAATCTCGTTTTCCATTTTTATCTACCCATACATATTGATAATCGTAGATTCCTTGTTTTAAAAATGCTTTTCCCTCAAAACTTTTAGAACTTTCTGCATAGGTCAGTTTGTTTTCTTCACGTAATTGGAAATCATTAAAGGCTCCTACAAGGTAGACTGTTCCGTTTTCGACGAATGGAGGGCTGTTTAGGCGGAAATGTATCCATGCGTAATCGCCTTCCGTTCTACTGTTGCTCCCTTCCTGACTGCGAATGAAAAAGGCTCCGTTTTCATCAAAATTAAATGCATAAGCGCTTCTGTTATTAGCTGATTCATTGCTTAAAAACACTTGATTTGTGCTATCGCGTTTAATTGAACTAATGCGTTCCGATTGAAAACGCAAGCTGCGGATGTCAAACCGCCTGAACTCATTTAAGCCTTCAAAATCCAAACTATGAATATCATTATAAACTAATTGGTCGGATCTGATAAAGCTCGGTCGTTCCACACTTTGGATGATGTCATCCCGTCGGTTTTGAAAAACGCTTGTTTTGATATCCAGATAGGGGTTTTGGATGATCAAATTATTAGTGTAAACCACAAAATTCAATTTCTGGTATTCGTTTCTCCTGTCCAATTGATTGGATCGGATAATTTCGGCACTAATGTTCAGTTGTGGCCTCAATACATAAAAGCGGCGGGTGAGCAGTAGTTTTCTTTGATCTGCATCTTCATAAACTTTTAGCAGGTAATTACCTGCAATTTTAGGCTTGATACTGAAATTGGGTAGCGTGATTTCGTAATGGGTGAATTTTTGCAGCGTATTAAAAGAACTTCGGTAATCGTTGATCCGTTCTTCCGGGAAGCTTTCGAGGTATTCGATCGGAGAGAGGCGGCTACTGTTCCAATCTGCATCGCAATGTTCTACCGAATAAAATAAGTTCCGGAATCCGGGACGCAGGTCATCAAAAGTGAGCAGGAGTTCCTCTTTACTGCCCAATGTATAAACCGGAAATGATTGCTCTCTCTTACGGTTGTAGAATTCTACGGATTTTATTTCGGGCAGGTAAACGTGGTTGCTATATTTCAAGTCCTGCAATGGAGTCGAAACACTTAATTGCTTTTGTTTGTGTTGTGCAAAAGTAATTGGTAAACCAGCAAAGAATAAGATAAAACATCCTGTTAAGCTAATCAGGATTCCATTTCCATGATTTTTCCGGCCAGTTCTTCCCATAATTGGTGTTTATAATGCAAATTAGCTTTTAATTCGTCATAACGGCTATTTGCTGCAGAAAGTTTCGCCGTATCGGCATAAATTTCGGGTTTACCGAGTTCTTCTTCTGCCAATTTCACTTCATTTTCCAGTTCGGCCACTTCTGTTTCGAGGTTTTGTAATTGCTGATTCAGCTTTTTTAATTCCTTGTTCTTATCAGGATTTTCGCTTTTGGGCGAAATTTCCTTTTTTTCTTCTTTCTTTGGAGCAGAAGCAACTGTTTTTGCGCCGCTTATCCTTTTGCTACTCCATTCTTCGTATTCGGCATAAGTGCCCGGATACTCCTTAATCTCCTGGTCTTCAATAAACCAGATCTTGTTAGCTACATTATCCAGCAAATAGCGGTCGTGAGAAACCACAATAAATGTGCCTTCGTATTGTTTTAAAGCCTGAATCAGGATATTTACCGATTGTATGTCGAGGTGATTGGTCGGCTCATCTAGGATCAGGAAATTCGCATCGGCTGTTAAAGCTTTGGCTAGTGCCACCCTCGATTTCTCTCCTCCTGATAAGACCTTGATCTTCTTGAAAACATCATCTCCGGTAAATAGAAAACATCCCAGAATAGACCTTAATTCAGTTTCGGTATGTTTAGGGGCGAAGTTCTGAAGTTCATTTAAAATTGTATTGTCCAGGTGGAGGGCCTCTAATTGGTGCTGCGCAAAAAAGGTTTGGGTTACATTATGCCCGCTTTCGCACAGCCCTTCAAACTGTTTATCTGATCCGGCTACAATTCTTAAGAGGGTAGATTTACCACGTCCGTTGGCTCCGATGAGTGCAATTTTATCACCCTTTTCGATGGTTCCAAAGGCATTATTCAGAATAGGCAAGCCCGGGTAGGTTTTATTGATATGCTCCATGCGTACCACATGTCGCCCCGATTGTTTGCTGAACTTAAAGCTGAAATTCACCGTCGGGTTATCATCGTCCACATCATCCACCCGTTCCATGCGCTCCAGGGCTTTGATCCGCGATTGTGCCATTTTAGCTTTGCTGGCCTTGGCACGGAAACGTTCAATTAATCTTTCCTCTTGGCGGATTTTAGCCTGTTGATTTTTGTACTGATTGCTTTGAATTTCTTCGCGTAAGCCTTTTTCTTCTAAATAAAAACTATAATTGCCAGCGTAGGGAGTCAGTTTACCCTTGCGTGATTCTACAATTCGGTTTACCACCCGATCCAGGAAGTAACGGTCGTGAGACACAATAACAATCGCTCCCTCAAATGCCTGTAGATAGGTTTCCAGCCATTTAATGGAAGGTAAGTCAAGGTGGTTGGTCGGCTCATCGAGCAGTAAAATATCCGGATTTTGTAATAAGATCTTCGCCAGGATCACCCGCATGCGCCAGCCTCCTGAAAATTCAGAAAGTCGACGCTTGGTATCCGCATCGCTGAAGCCCAAACCTGCAAGGATTTCATGTGCACGGTATTCAATTTGATAACCACCCAAGGCCTCAAATTCGTGCTGTTTATCGCTGAGTTTATGCAGTAAGTCTTCAGAGTAATCGGTCTCCAGCTTTTTTAACAAGTTTTCAATCTCATCATGCAATTGGTTCTGGCGTTCAAACGCCTCCATGGCCACATGCAGAATGGTGTTATCGGCTTGTGAGGAAAGCAGGTCTTGATTGAGGTACCCCATTTTCAGATCCTTGGCCATAGAGATGGTACCGCTGGTTGGGGTATATTCACCCACAATGAGCTTAAGCAGGGTAGTTTTACCGGTTCCGTTGGCACCAATCAGTCCCGTTTTATCGCCCGGTTTAATGTGCCAATTGGCATCGTCGTACAGTGCTCGTGCACCAATTTCAAAAGTGAGGTTATTAATCGCGATCATGAAGCCGCAAAAGTACGGTTTTATTGCCATTTTTCAGGTCTACGGCTAGTAAATAAGGGATAGGTAACGGCGGAGCAGATAAATGTTTAAATTTGGGGAATGTATCCTTTCATCCGCTCCATTTTATTTCAGTTCGATCCGGAAAAAATTCATGACGTGGTCACCGGCCTTTTGAAACGTTTTTTGAGTTTTTCAATCCTCAGGAAGTCAGTTAGGGGCGTTTATCACCTCCAGCATCCTGCTTTAGAACGGGAAGTTTTTGGATTGAAATTTAAAAATCCGGTTGGTTTGGCCGCAGGTTTTGATAAGAATGCCCAGTTCGTGGAAGAATTTGAGGCTCTAGGTTTTGGATTTATCGAAATTGGGACTGTTACACCTTTACCTCAGCCCGGTAATGTAAAACCCAGAATGTTTCGTCTGCCGGCAGATGAAGGTTTGATTAACCGGATGGGATTTAACAACCAAGGTGTAGATGTGGTGGCCAGTCGATTGAAAAAGATCAAACGTGATGGCTTGATCATCGGTGGAAACATTGGCAAAAACAAAAACACACCCAATGAAGACGCTGTTAAAGACTACCTGATCTGCTTTGAGCGCTTATTTGAGGTGGTAGATTATTTTGTAGTGAATGTGAGTTCGCCCAATACCCCGGGTTTGCGAGCGCTCCAGGAAAAGGCACCATTGACTGCCTTGTTGCATGAATTGCAGGAAAAAAATAAGCAGAAGAGCGTATCGAAGCCTATTTTATTGAAAATCGCACCCGATTTAAGCGATGCTCAGCTGGATGATATTGTGGAGATCGTTCAGGAAACTAAAATTGCAGGAATCATTGCTACCAACACTACGCTCAGTCGCGAAGGTTTATCTTCAGCAAAAAATCTAACAAATGAGGCGGGCGGCTTGAGCGGAAAGCCTTTGAACAAACGATCTACCGAAGTAATCGCCTACCTGCATCAACAATCGAAAGGTGCTTTTCCCATCATTGGGGTGGGAGGGATTCATTCGCCCGCGGATGCCCTGGATAAATTACAGGCTGGCGCCAGTTTAGTACAGCTATATACCGGCTTTATTTATGAAGGACCCGGGCTGATCAAGGCCATCAACCAAAAAATTCTTAGCAACAAAGCATAAAAAAACCCGGTCAATTGCTCGACCGGGAAAAAATAGAATTACAGGTTTCGAACCCTGAAAATTCCAATATATTTCAATTACTTGGTTTTAGCTTCAATTTGAGCCAAAACAGCATTATTTTTTGCAACCTGGCTGCTGGCTTTCTCTTTAGAACGGCTACCGGTTTCAATATTGTGAGCCAGTTTTAAGAATTGAACTTCTAAACGAGAAACTGTTTTGTTTCTTCTGTCTTTTCTTTTTAAGCGAGTTACTCCCATTGTTTTAGTTTTTAAAGTTTTTTAATGGAGGTCGGAAGCGGATTCGAACCGCTGTAAAAGGTTTTGCAGACCTCTGCCTAGCCACTCGGCCATCCGACCCTTGTTTTAAGGCTTGCAAAAATAGTAAAATATTATTTCTATCAACTAATGTTGATGGCTTTTCTTCTGATTTCTGAACAACAAATTCCGGTACTTACTGCAACATTGAGCGATTCTGAATGTCCAAAACGTGGAATGGTGATGTGATGGGCACACTTTTCTAAAATTTCAGACCTGATTCCGTTCCCTTCATTCCCCATGACAAGAATACCCTCTTGAGCAAAATTAGTCTCATAAATTGAATTGCCATTCAAGGCGGTAGCATAAGTTGCTAAATGATTTCCTGACAAAAATGGCAGCAAATCAGTATAAACTACCTCGACTCTGGCTAAGGATCCCATACTTGCTTGTACCACTTTGGGATTGTATGCTTCCACTGTATCTAAAGAACAAATGAGGTGTTTCATGCCAAACCAGTCTGCAGTACGAATAATGGTACCCAAATTGCCAGGATCTTGTATGCCATCTAACATTATACTAAAGTTGCCTTTTAAACTTTTAAGGTCTAATTTTTGTTCCTCGGGAATCCGAACCACAGCAAGTAGCTCCTGGGGGGTATTCAGGCTGCTAATTTTCGACAATTCTTCAGGTTTAACTTCTTCGAGCTTTATATTCCCGGAGATTTTGTCCAATTTTGAAAGAATAGCGGGTGTATGGTAAATGGTCTCTATCTGGTAATTAGATTTAAGAAACTCGGCAACTGATTTAAAGCCTTCAACAAGAAAAAGCCCCTGTTCTTTACGCTGTTTTTTCAGTTGTAAAGATTTTAGAAAACTGATCTGTGATTTTGAAAGCATAATGGGAAACTGCAAATATATTTTTACAATAATACTGCTTTTTGGACTCTTTTTAGTTTCCGGTTGCTCCTCTACTCGCTATCTGGAAAAGGAACAGGTGTTGGTAAAGAAGGTAGATTTAGAAAATTTTGACTCCCGTTTTAAAGAACAAGCAGGCGATTATGTTCAACGTGATCTAAGACCCGCATCTGTCTTGAATTTGATGCTTTATAACCTGGTCAACACCAAAAAAGGAAAATATCGTAAAGACAAAATAAAAAAATTGGGTCAGGCGCCTGCCATCCTGGATAGTTCCCTTGTAGAAATTTCAAGGCTTGAAATACAGAAATTTTTAGCCACAAAAGGTTTCTTAAAAGCTCAGGTTAAAAGTGAGATCCAAGTAAAAAATCAAAAGGCGAAGATCAAATTTGTAGCAAATGCCGGACCTGAGTTTAGGCTCAGGGATATTCAGTATGTAATTCCGGATAGTGCAGTTGCCTGGCTTTATGAAGTAAATAAACCAGGTTTTACACGTTTACATTCTGGTATGCGTTACGATGCTGATTCTTTGGCAACAGAGCGTGAATTGGTTTATCAATTGATGAAAAAAAATGGGTATTATGAATTTTTGAGACAATACATCAGGTTTGAGGTAGATACCAATATCAATATGGCCCATGCCGCTGATCTCAAAATGTTTTTGATGAATCCGGTTGCCAAAGATAAACACCAGGTTTTTACCCTCGACCAAACAAACATCAGCATCAGGAACAGTGCTGGTTTGACGACAAACACCCGTCCGGATAGCAGTTTTTATAAAGATCAATATCACCTGAAGGATTATTCTGGCCGATTCAGACTCAAACCCATTGCCAAGTATATTTTCTTTAAAACCGGGGATCGCTATAATGTGGAGATGGAAAATTTGACTTACGACCGTCTTTATGAATTGAATGTTTTCAGGAACGTGAAAATAAATTATGAAAAGCAGAGCGACAGCTCATCGGTACTCAAACCGGTATTGGATCTCACTCCACTTAAAAAAATGAGTAATCGAATAGAGGGGGAGTTTACCTTCAATGCGGCAAGAAATGGTTTTAACCTGGCAAATACCTATACCAACCGTAATGTTTTTGGAGGGGCAGAGCAATTAGATCTGAAAGTTCGTTATGGTGCTCTTTTTGATTCAAAATCTGTGAGTCAGTCTGCAGATAGGGCCTTCAACCGCGATTTTGAAATTGGTGCCAATCTTATTTTCCCTCGTATTTTAGTTCCATTTGCCAATTCGGTATCTGGAAGAAACGGCATTCCTCATACCACCATTTCAAGTAGTTTTCAGTATTTCAGGCAGAAGGATGCTTTTAGAAATAGGGCTTATATCAACTCCATTACCTACGACTGGATGGAAACTCGTTATAAAAAGCACAGTTTTACGCCCATCAGCTTAGAATATAGGAATGGACAGCTCGATCCAGAATTCAAAAAATATTTAGAAGACAACGGCTATTTTTTATATGTGCAAACCAACGACCGTCAGTTTGTGAATTTTGGCAGCCAGTATTCTTTTACTTACAATAATATTCGTTTAAATAGTCTGGATAATTTTTTCTATTTCCGTGCTTTTGCCGATTTGAGCGGGAACTCGCTAGGACTTTTGAGTAAGACCCTGAACCTGAAAATAATGGATGGTAATAGAACGGTATTCGGTTTGGAGTACTTACAATATGCTAAAACAGAATTAGATTTAAGATGGTACAGGCATTTTGGTGGAGACCGTCAGCTCGTTTTAAGGCTCAACCCCGGAATAGGAGTTCCCTACGGAAACAGTGAAGCTTTGCCAATTGAAAAGAATTTCTTTGCTGGCGGAACCAACGGTATCCGGGCATGGCAGGCCAGAACGCTCGGTCCGGGTAATTATAACCGGGCAGATATTCCCTTAGAAATTCGTCAAAATCTTAGAAACTTGGATCAATTGGGCGAAATCAAGTTGGAAGCTAATTTGGAGTACCGATTCAAGATTTTAGATAACCTGTTTGGAGCAAAACTTAAAGGGGCCGCATTTACAGACATGGGTAATATCTGGCGGATCAAACCTTTTGCAGATAACCCAAAGGGGGAGTTTAAAGCTGATAAATTCTTCAAACAAATTGCAATCGGTGCCGGAGCGGGTTTGCGTTTTGACATGGATTATTTCATCTTCCGATTGGACGCAGCGCTTAAAATAAGGGATCCCCAATTTGACAATGGTGACCAATGGGTGATCAAAAACTTATTCAATAAATCATTTAAACAAAGCTACGCAGGCACCAATTTCCCCGATATATACCGCTTTGTTCAGTACAATTTTGGTATCGGGATGCCATTCTAGATCAGTCGAAAGCCCTTTTGTTGTAAAGTAAAAATCCAGCGTGGAACATCAATCCCCAAGGTCTTTGATGCTGGTTATAATGATTTAAACTCAGATTAATAGGTCCCAAGGGGCTTTGGTATACCAAACCGGCACTTGCTGCATAATTCGCTTTAGGGAAACTAGGCCCTAATTTAACATCCTGATAGTTGAGCAATTCGTAATTTTGATAGGCTTGAAACAAATAGGTTTCCAATCTGAAATCGAGGTTTTTATTCAAATTGACCACATTCTTCAATCCTAAGGCCAGATAAGTATTTGCTCTGAAATTGGTCAGGAAAATTGATTTTGAATCTTGTAAAGGATAAAACGCCGGAGCCGTGAGTAAAGTAGATTTATAGGTACTAAACAAAGGCCGGTTGCTTAAAACCGTTTCGGCCAGGTATCCTAAAGAAAATCTTTTGCCGGATATGGGATAGTGTTCAATAGTCGATTTAAATCTCACCCAATTTCTACTTTCCTCAATTGATTTTAGGCTTGGATAGATGGGCTCGTTTCTTAAAACATTTCCGGGCTTATAGTGTTCTTCGCCCGAATATTGAGCTAATGACACCTGAAAATATAAACCCTGGCTGGCGTATTGCTTTCTGTTTAGCGTTTGGATATTTAGACTTAGTGAATTGCTAACGCCATTGAAATAATTCTTGTCAAAAATATCTCCCGACACATAATTATCGTTCGGACTGAATTGATCCTCGAAATTAACAAAGGCAGTTTGCAATTCTAATTTGCCATTTTTGCCCACAGGCGTTCCGATTTTCAGTGATAATAACCTATCTGATTGTTCCAAAAAAGTAGGTTCTATCTTATCAACAATGATGGTGCTGGTACTCAGGTAATTCCAATGATTGTAGGTGAAACCAGCCTCGAAAAACAAGGGATTTTTGCTTGGCAAATCCATTCTTGCGGTAGTTTGAATCGATTCGTAAAATCGGCCCGAATAAAAGTTCGCTCCAAAAGTGTAGGCATTTTTATCTAAGATACTGTACTGAAGACCCAAATATGCATTACTAATGGGCCTGGTGGATATGCTTCCGCCAAAATCAACTTTAAAGTTTTTTTGGGTTTTTACTTCCAGGTCAAAATCAAATGTATTGATAGAATCTTTATAAGTAATTCTTGGGTAAACGGTTTCGAAATTCTCGTCGGCAACCAGTTTAGTAAAACCAGCTTTAATTTTGAATAGATCCAATTGCTTCCCATTGGCACGTAAAACCCGCTCTATGTAAGATTGTTGTTGACTATTTGCTCCATTGATTTGCACATTTTGAAACACTAAATCAGGATTTTTTGAATTAAACGCTTTTCGACGTTCTTTTACCTCTTCCGGAAGGCTCCGTCTGGCAATCTCCCTCAATATTTTCGGCATCTGTGCCATTGCTGCATCATAACCTAACTGTATCAGTTCCTGAACTGAACTAAAACTGGTTGAGTTGTGATTGGACATATCCGGTTGAATATATGCTGATTGGGGTCCCATCCCGGTGGAATCGGGATTAGATAGGAACATATACATCAAAAAACTATTTGCGAGTTTTTCCTCCTGACCTTTAGGATACTCGTTATACTTTTTTGAGGATACATTTACTCCAATAATGTAGTCGGGATTGAATTCTTGTTGCATTACATCGATTGGGAAGTTATTATAAATACCCCCATCGAATACATATCTATCGTTTACTTTTACCGGTCTGTAAACCAATGGAACTGCCATGGTTCCCCTAATGGCTTCCACTAAACTCCCATTTTTAATTGGAATTGCTTTTTTTGAAAAAATATCAGACACCATGCAGCGATAGGGCACGAAAAGGCTGTCGAAATTATTTTTGGCGTTTGCCGAAGCTTGGGCCAGTAATTCGAGCATGGCAAAATTCAGGGGAATGTCGTTGATCAGGTTGGAACGTAAACTGGCGTTAAAGCCTGTATCGATTTCCAGTTTTGCTTTCAGAACCGATGGATTATCGGGTTTTTTGCTGAAGAAGTATTGATATTGTTTGTCTAAACGGCCATTCACCCAATTCTGGAAATCATTACTTAACGCAATGTACTCAATGGCAGAAGGAGTATAGCCTGCGGCATACATACCCCCAACAATCCCGCCCATGGAGGTACCGGTTACATAATCTATCGGAATGTGATTTTCTTCCAGGGCCTTGAGCACCCCGATATGTGCCAGGCCTTTGGCTCCACCACCGCTTAAAACCAAACCCACTCTTTGGCCTTTCACCAAAGAGGAGCTGAGCAAGAAGCACAAGAAGAAGATGGCCTTTTTCATAACGATGTTTGCTTAAATTTAATGTTTTAACGCAAAATCGAGATGGTTTCGCTTAATTTTTTGGAGCAAAAATCTTTTTTAATTGTTCTATTACGAAATCAATTTCGGCTAAAGTATTCAGTTTGCTGAAAGAAAATCGTACAGCAGGTCTGTTGGGATCAGATCCAATGCCTCTTAAAACATGAGATCCAATATTGGTTCCTGAGCTGCAGGCACTACCACCTGAAGCAGAAATGCCGGCAATATCTAAATTAAACAACAACATTTCTGCCATTTCCATCTCTGGGAAAGATACATTTAAGACGGTATACAGACTTCTATCAGCCTCAATTTCTCCATGGAAGCTAACTCCTGGAACGTGCTTTTTTAATTCAGCAATCATGTGGTCTTTGAGAGATTGAATGTGTTTGCGATGAGCATCCATCTCTTCATAAGCCAATTCCATTGCTTTGGCTAAACCTACAATTCCGTATACATTTTCGGTGCCACCACGCATATTTCTTTCTTGTGCTCCTCCGTAAATAAAAGGTTTGATTTTTACCCGGTGATTGATATAAAGAAATCCGGCACCTTTTGGCCCATGTAATTTATGAGCAGCCGCCACCATGAAATGAACTTTTAACTTACTCAAATCATGCTCGTAATGGCCAACTGTTTGAACGGTATCACAATGAAAAAGTGCGTTGTATTGTTCGCATAGGGTTCCCACACGTTCAATGTCGGTAAGGGTGCCGATTTCATTATTGGCATGCATGAGCGAAACAAAACTGCGTTCGTTAGTTTTTAAAAGTGCTTCTAAATGCTCAAAATCAATATTACCCTTATCATCGATATCCACAAAGCTCAATTTGATCAAACCTTGCTCAGCCAAAACTTCCAGCGTGTGCAACACCGCATGGTGCTCAATTTTAGTCGTGATGGCATGTTTAATGCCGTGGTCAATGATACCACAACGTATGGCAGTATTGTCGGCTTCAGTTCCGCCTGAAGTGAAAAAGATCTCCGCCGGGGAGGTTTTTAGCAAGGAAGCAATCGTTTTTCTTGCTTTTTCTACAATCGACCTTACCTCTCTTCCGTGAGCGTGAATGGAGGATGGATTTCCGAATTGTGAGTCCATCATCTCATACATCTCTTTCAATACTGCTTTGTCAAGAGGGGTGGTTGCCGCATTGTCTAAATAAACTCTCATGCTGGTTATTTGAGGTTGGCAATTGTTTTAATATCTGCAATGATTTGTTCAGCCAGTTTATCGGCTGCTGCCAAACTGCTGCTTTCTGCATAAATTCTAATAATGGGCTCTGTATTAGATTTACGTAAGTGAACCCATTGTTTATCAAATTCGATCTTCAGCCCATCGATGGTGCTGTGAGGTTGGTCTTGGTATTTTTTCTCCACCTGGCTGAGTATTTCATCGATGTTTAATTCGGGTGTGAGATCAATTTTATTTTTCGAGATGAAATAATTTGGATACGATTGACGAAGACTTAGTATGTCTTTTCCAGACTTAGCCAAATGGCTTAAAAACAAAGCTATACCCACCAGGGCATCGCGGCCATAATGTGAAGCAGGATAAATCACTCCGCCATTTCCTTCCCCCCCAATAACGGCATTGCTGCTCTTCATCAGGTTCACCACATTAACTTCACCAACAGCTGCCGCCTCATATTTATTCCCGCTGGCTTCTGTTACATCTCTCAAAGCTCGGGTAGAGGAGAGATTCGATACGGTATTGCCTGGCGTATATTTCAATACATAATCGGCCACAGCAACCAGGGTATATTCTTCGCCAAACATAGAGCCATCTTGACAAACAAAACACAAGCGATCTACATCCGGATCGACCGCAATACCCAGATCAGCATTTTTTGCTTTTACTTCTTCAGCTAAAGCGACTAAGTTCTCAGGCAGTGGTTCAGGATTATGTGGGAAATGCCCATTAGGTTCATCAAAAATGGAATAAATGGTATTTACTCCCAAGGCTTCGAGCAGCGCAGGAACAAAAATGCCTCCGGTAGAATTCACACTATCAACCACCACTTTAAAATTGGCAGCCTTGATTGCAGCCAAATCAACCAGCTTTAAGTTTAGGATATGATCAATATGTTTTTTTAAGTAAGAATCGTCGTTTATCACCTTACCCAGCTCATCCACCTCACTGAAATTAAAATCGGCCTTTTCGGCTAATTGAAGAACTTCCTTACCATCGGCATCGCTGATAAATTCGCCTTTCTGGTTCAGTAATTTTAATGCATTCCATTGTTTGGGATTATGGCTGGCAGTTAATATGATACCGCCTCCAGCTTCTTCCATGGGTACGGCCAGCTCAACGGTAGGAGTGGTTGATAACCCGAGATTAACCACATCAATCCCTAAGCCTTGTAATGTTCCAATCACCAGTTTTTCGAGCATGGGCCCAGAAATACGGGCGTCGCGACCCACTACAATTTTTTTTCTGTTACCTTGATTAATGACCCATTGGCCATAGGCAGCGGTAAATTTTACAATATCGATTGGGCTTAAACCAGCTCCTGGCTTTCCGCCTATAGTTCCTCTTATTCCGGAAATTGATTTGATGAGTGTCACAAGTAGTTTCTAAAAGGTAGCAAAAATAACAATTTAAGGAACATCTTTCGTTTGGTTCCAATTATATGCCCCAAATTTAAAGCATATATTTGTAGTTCAAATTCATCTACAAAAAATGCCTACTAAATGGTTTCAGTCTTGGTTTAATTCTCCCTATTATCATATCCTTTACCATCAGCGGAATGATGAAGAGGCAGAGCTATTAATGGATAATTTATGTGTTTTTCTAAAACCATCTGACCAAGCCCGTTTGTTTGACATTGCCTGTGGAAGAGGCAGACATGCCATTTACCTGAATAAAAAAGGATATGATGTAACGGGCATAGATCTGTCTCAGGCCAATATTCGTTTCGCCAAAGATTTTGAAAATGATCACCTGCACTTTTTTGTGCACGACATGCGTCACTTGTTTTACATCAATTATTTTGATTTTGCTTTCAACCTGTTCACTAGTTTTGGTTATTTCGATCGTGAGAGCGACCATTTGAAGGCACTCAAAATGTTTAATAAATCCTTAAAGCCCGGTGGAATATTGGTTTTAGACTATTTTAATACAGCAAAAATCAAAAATCAGATAGTGGCCCAGGAGCAAAAAACGATTGAAGGAATCGATTTTCATATCAGTAAACAGATATCGGGTCACAAAATCATTAAGTCAATCGCTTTTGAACATCAGGGAAAGCAATTCGGATTTAAAGAAGAGGTGCAGGCCTTCAGTCTTTCAGACTTTGAACAAATGTTCAGTCAAACTGATTTTGAAATCCTTCATTTGTTCGGCGATTATCATTTAAATAACTTTAACGAAGAGCAATCTGACCGGATAATTTTTATTTGTAAAAAAATCTCATGATCGATCAACTTATTCAGCTCGACCATCAATGGTTTCAAGCGATAAATGGGGGGCTTTCCAATCCTTTTTTTGATTTCCTGATGCCTGTTTTAAGAAACAGATATACTTGGGTGCCACTATACCTGCTAATTATTTATGTTTTGATCAAAAATTACGGTAAAACTGCGTGGTGGATGCTGCTTTTTTTGATCTTGTGTTTTGCTGTAGCCGATTATACGAGCTCATCCATTATCAAACCCGCTGTTGAGCGTTTAAGGCCTTGTAACGAAATACCTTTTAATGAGCAAATGAATAAATTAGTCCCTTGTGGTAAAGGTTATAGTTTCCCTTCTTCGCATGCAGCCAATCACTTTGCCATAGCGGTATTTTTAATAGCATTATTTAGAAAGAAAAGGAATTGGTTATTGCCTGTTGCCTTTCTTTGGGCTTTCTCTATCTGTTTTGCACAGGTTTATGTAGGTGTACATTTTCCGGTTGATGTAATTACAGGTGCTTTATTGGGTTCTTTGATCGGATATCTACTGGCTTTCTTATTTTTGCGCTTTAAACCTGAACATACATGGAAATCTGGAAAGTAGTGGTCTTATTTGCAAGTGCGTTTTTGGGAGGAGTGGTCATGCTTTTTTCCAAAAAAACCAATGCTCAGCGTTTAAAACTTATTTTGTCATTTAGTGGAGCGTATTTATTTGCCATAACCGTTTTACACCTGATGCCCGAAGTGTACCGATATGCCGATGCCAGTATCGGTTTGTTTGTGATTGGTGGTTTTTTATTTCAGGTTATTCTGGAACAATTTTCTGAGGGGATTGAGCACGGGCATATTCACGCACATTCAAAAAAGCAACATGCTTTTCCCATGGGAGTAATGCTGAGTTTGTGCATACATGCCTTTTTAGAAGGAATGCCTTTGGCAAAAGATTATCAGAAAGAATTGGTGTTTGGAATCGCTTTGCATCACATCCCGGCAGCTTTTGCCTTAGTTCTGGTATTGACCCAACACCATATTTCCAAGCGTAACATCATTATTTTGATGGCTGTTTTTGCAGCTATGTCACCTTTGGGCTATTACTTCAGTCTGCGTTTGAGTAGCGGATCGGTTGGAGATCTACAAAATTATTTCGGAAGTATCATGGGTGTAGTGATCGGGATGTTCTTACACATTTCTACTACTATTTTATTTGAATCGAGTGTAGATCACCGTTTTAATTTGAAGAAAATGGTGGCGGTACTACTGGGATTAGGGGTTGCATTAGTGGGTTTTTTAAATTAAAAAGTTTTGTTAACCCCTAAATTTGTCGAGCAGATCGCTCAATAAACCGGCCTCTTCTTCACCTATATTTTTGTTGAGCACTTCGTCCATGTCCATTTCCTGGTCTAATTCTTTTAGTAGATCGAGGCCTTTTTGGGTGATAAAAATATCAACGGCACGACGGTCTCTTTCGTTGGTAGAACGGCTCAGTAAGCCTTTTTTGTATAGTCTTTCTACAATTCTCGAAGCATCAGACATTTTGTCTAACATTCGTTCTCTTAGTAAATTGACGGTAGCAGGATTTGGGAATTGACCCCTCAATATCCTAAGGATATTATATTGCTGCAAGGTGATCTCATGATTGTCCAAACGCTGACGTAATACATTGGTCAGCCAGCCATAGGTGTATAAAATATTTACGGTAGCTCGATGGTAGTTGCTCGAGAATTTATGACTTGATATTTCTTCTTCTAGTCTCATTATTTTATTTTTTGTGCTAAAATATTAATTATAAAGATAATTATTTTTTATTTTTAGCTTTTTTTAATTCTTTCTGTTTTTTCCAAGGGCAGTGTCGGCAACCCATTTGACAGCAATAACCTCTTTTTAAATGGTATTTTTCCGTAAATACCAGGAAACCATGCTCATCGAAATAATAATCTTCCTGTACTTGTGACATCAGTTCAAAGCCTTGATTGGGATCTGATTGGTAAAATAATTTTTTAAATGAAGCCCGTTTCCATGAACGGTCCAAATTTCAGCTGGTTTTACCTGTTCAATCATTTTAATGATATCATCCCAGTCCACATGGTCTGAAATAAATAATTGCAGGTCGTTATTTGTTTGCAAGTTTTTCCATCCAGACGCAAATGCCCTGCTCACATTTATTGCTTTAAAATAACTGTTAAAAGTAAGCGGTGGAACCATATATACATAATTCTGGTCCGGGTTTTTCATCAGTTTACGGTCATAAGGTTGATATTGCCCTAGTTGAACCCCAAATTGCTCATGTAGCTTTGTAATTGGAAGTATTTGATGATGTAACAAGACTTTTCTTTGTGGACAATGATCATTGATCATACGGATTAAGCGCTGTGCTTTGCCTAGTGAGTAAGTCCCCAGCAAGATATTTTGTGGTCCTGAGTTCAGTTTTTTAATTTCTTCAATTGGATCCGGGTGTTTAACCTCAGGATCTGCAAAAGTACTTTCTGTGATCAGTACATCGGCCTCAATGAAAGTGATTGCTTCGCAGGTTGGATCTTCCTGTAATTTATAATCGCCAGTATATAAGTATTTTATATTCTCATATTCCATTAATATTTGTGCCGATCCCAAAATGTGTCCCGCAGAGTGGAAACTGATTTTTACACCATTGATTTCAAATGACTCCCCGTACTGAAAGAGCTTGAATTGCCCCCCTGCTCGTTTTTTATAACGCAATTGCATAATGGCAGCAGTTTCGGGAGTAGAGAATATTTGTTCATTTTCAGGGCAGGCATGATCGCCGTGAGCATGAGAGATAACCGCCAAATGTACAGCCTGTTGCGGGTCGATGTAAAAATTGCCAGCGCTGCAAAATAAACCATTTGCGGTAGCTGTTATGAAATCAGGTCGGATCATTTGGGTAAATCTCCCGCTAACAGTTTTTGATGAAGGCTTAAAATTTGTGGTATCAGTAGCTTTTTTTCGTCATTCATGAGTACATAGTCGGCAAGTTTACTTTTCTCTTCATCGCTCATTTGTTGTGCAATTCTACCCAAAACTTGTTCTTTAGTGATCTGATCTCTTTTCATGACCCGTTCAATTCTAATTTCTTCGGGAGATTGTACCAAAACGTTAACATCGCATAACTGGTGCGAACCACTTTCAAAGAGTAATGCTGCTTCCTTAACCACATATTTTGCAGATTGTTTGCTTAACCATTTATCAAAAGCACTAAAAACTGCAGGATGAACAATTGCATTCAAAGCGGCAAGTTGCTCTTCGTCATTAAACACAATATTTGCTAAATAGGTTCTGTTAATCGTCTTATCAGGTAGGTAGGTGTCTGGGCCGAATTTTTCTACTAGCTTTAATTTTAGCGCATTATCATGCTGCATCAGTTCCTTAGCAGCTTGATCTGCATAAAAAACCGGAATTCCGAGTAATTCAAAAATTTTGCAAACGGTTGTTTTTCCGCTACCTATTCCACCTGTTATTCCAACTTTCAGCATCATGGATAAATGATAAAATCTACACTTTGTGGCTCCATCTTCACCATCCGAATAAAATTAGGCAATGGCTCAAATTTAATAGGTAAACGGCTAAATTTTTTCAGCATGGCTTCATCCAAATCAATATAGGGTCTTATTTGATCTGCTTGGATACTTGCGTAATTATTCAAAGCGGTACTGATGGTCACCTTCACTCTGCTGGGGAATATATTCACTTTTACGCCGGCTCGATTTCTAATTTCAGGTTCAATCTCGAGCACTTTCTCTGTGTACCTGGCTACCGGTACATCAACTTTTACCCACTCGGGGTCAATTTTGTAAGCTTGATCATTCTTCTGGCTAATGGATACGTTTTCCGAAAAATTGCTGTTTAGGCCATTCTTTTTCAATACTTCAGTTTCTACGTATTTGATCTGGTCAATCTTTTTGGCTACGCCGCTGATGTTTACGTATGCGGGATCGATTTGAATAGGGCCTGCTAATCCATAAAATCTCTCAAACTTGAATTGATATTTCAGCTTCACCGGAACCCTTTTGGAAATTTGTGGAGCACGCTCAAAGTAAAAGGTATCAGGTTGAAACGATACTATTTGCACTTTTGGGTTCAATTGTTGATTTAAATCATCAATAATTGAATTTAGGACGAGGTAGTTATTTGCATTGAGCTGATTTAAACTCACCTTTACCTCATGGTGTTCCTCATCCGACTCTTTTAACATCAAATTCCAACCATTGCCTTTTAGTTGAATAGCCACCGTATCTGTTTCAGAAATGATTTCTTTTAAATCATCGGGAATATCAATCCATTGGATGTAGAGTTTCGAGGCGTATTCCATTGGCTTGGAAAGTGCATACAAAAACCATAAGCCGCAGGCAATACAAAAAGAAACGAAAAAGACAGTGATTCTCCGTTTTTGTATTTTATTGAATTTAAACAGCGGCATTATCAAAATTACAAATAAAAAAAGCCATTGGTATACCAATGGCTTTTCAATTCCATCAACAGGGTTTATTTAGTATTCAAAGCTTTTGAAGCATCTAAAGAAACCGCCGATTTATCAAAACGGATTTTCGTGCCGCCTTCTACCTCAATTAAAAAAGTAGTTTCATTCATGTCGGTAATTTTACCGTGTATACCTGCCGAAGTGATTACTTTATCACCCTTTTTTAGTTCTTCGATAAACTTTTTATGATCTTTTGCTTTCTTCATTTGTGGACGAATCATGAAGAAATAGAATACAACGATGATCAGGATCATGGGCAGGAACTGCATTAATGAGCCTCCTGCTGCTTGTAATAAAATTGAATTTAACATATCTGGATTTTTTTATTTGTTTTTTGGAATTACATTACCCGTAAGGTAAAGTTGCTGGGTACCACTCACCGTGTTTACATTGAGCGTAACTACTTTGTTTTGCATGCCGGGCTTTCCGGTGCTGTTAAATACCACGTGGATGGTGCCTTTTTGGCCTGGTAATATAGGATCTTTAGGATATTCAGGAACCGTACAGCCACAAGTTGCGGTAGCATTACTAATGAGCAATGGACCTTTTCCGGTGTTTGTGAATTCGAAATCGTAAACTACACTTTGACCTTCATTGATGATCCCAAAGTCATAGGTTTCTTTTTCGAAACTCATTACTGGGGCAGAAGCAGGATCAACAAAAGTGGGAACCTCGCTCACCACTTCCTGATTGTTTTGCTTGTTGCTACATGCAGCTAAAAAGCTACCTAAAAGGACAAATGCTAAGATATTTTTCATTATTTATTCGATTAAACCTCTACCAAATTTCTTAATTTTTTTCTCTGATTTAAGCTGATCGAGAATTTTGTCTAATATACCATTTATAAAAGTATTGCTTTTCGGAGTACTGAATTCTTTGGAAATTTCAATATACTCGTTGATGCTCACTTTAATAGGGATAGACGAAAAATGTACCAACTCTGCGATGGCCATTTGCATCAATAAAATATCCATCAATGCGATCCGCTCCGAATCCCAGTTCATGGTTTTTTCATCAATCAATTTAAGGTATTCGTCGGCATGTTGAATGCTCTTGTTAAACAGATCAATTACAAAAGCCTTATCTTCTTTTTCGTCTTGAAATAATGCAGCCAGTTGGTTGCCTTTACCATCCTCATTTTTAAAATTTTTGATGGTTTTGGCCATCATCGATTTTAACACTTCTTTATCTACCGACCAATTGATGAATTTTTCTTCAAAAAGTTGTTCTATAGCCGGATTTTTAAGGATGATTTTCCGGAAGATGTTTTTGATGATTTCTTTATCAGTATTCAAATCCTGCGAATCATCGGCAATGTAAGCCGCATACTCCGGAGTATTTTTAAGAAGAGAAAAGATGGTTTTATCAATGATTGGTTCAAAGTCCCAGCTCACGTTGAACTGCTTCATACCCAGCAGGTAATCAGGATGCTGACGAAGGCAATTAATGAAAATATTACGACTCAGTTTGGTGCTTGCATTGAGATCTTGCTCACTGGGCAAGTGCTTGTTTGCACGCTCTTCGGCATCGATGAGGGCATAATCGGCAACATTGATGAGTAAGGCTAACATGTAAAAATACATCTCATTAACTGAGTTGATATTTTTGAGTAGTGCTTTTTCAAAGACCTTCACTTCCTTCTGGTCTGCTTGTTGGTATGCATAAAGGGTTTGCAATACCTTTACTCTTAATTGCCTTCTGTTTAACATCTGATAAAGAACGATTTGGTTTTATAAACCTAGTAAATTTTAGAAACTTGCTTTGATTTTTTTGATGTCTTCTATACGTTTTTCGGCAATTTTATTGGCTGCCTCATTGGTAGAGATTTTTTCTGTTTTAGATTTTTGAAGCACATTTCGGGTGGCTTCATAAATATTTTCAGCCAACTGCATGGTTCGTTTCTTGCTAAATCCTGCAATTTCAGAATAGCAGTTGATTAAACCACCTGCGTTGATGAGGTAATCGGGTGCGTAAAGAATCCCTTTCTCTAACAACATTTTACCGTGTACCTCCTCGTCGGCCAATTGATTGTTGGCGGCACCGGCGATAATGGCACATTTCATTTGTTTAATGGTTTCGGTATTCACCGTGGCTCCCAGGGCACATGGCGCATAGATATCCACATCTAAATCAAAAATATTATGATGCGAAACAGCTTCTGCACCATATTTCTTTGCTACTGTACTCAAACGCTCCTCATCAATATCGCTCACATAAACTTTGGCGTTTTCTTCACGTAACAAATGCACTAAATTTTCACCTACATGTCCAATTCCCTGAACTGCAACCGATTTGCCGGCCAGGCTATCGTTGCCGAATAATTCTTTTACACAAGCTTTAATGCCCATGTAAACGCCTTTTGCGGTAACTGGCGATGGATCGCCGCTGCCACCCAAACTTTCAGGAACACCGGTCACATATTGCGTTTCCATGCGGATGTATTCCATGTCTTTGGGGCTGGTGCCTACATCTTCAGCGGTAATGAAAGCTCCGTTTAAGTTTTTGATGAATTTTCCGTAACGGCGCATCATAGCTTCTGTTTTATCAGTACGGCTATCGCCTATGATCACAGCTTTTCCACCACCTAAATTTAAACCAGTAATGGCTGCTTTATAAGTCATTCCTCTCGAAAGTCTTAACACATCCTGTAATGCCTCTGCTTCAGTTTTATAGGTCCACATCCTGGTACCGCCAAGTGCCGGCCCCAGTGTGGTATCATGAATGGCAATAATGGCCTTAAGGCCGGTTTCTTCATCGTTGCAAAAAACAATATTTTGATGGCCATACTGGCCCATTTGTTTAAAAACAGAACTGTCTTCGAGTGATAGTGGAGGCATAGATAATTTATACTTGCTGATACCGCAAAAGTAGTAAAATTTATAGATTCTGCTGGAGCAAATCGGGATCTTAGCCACATTATAAAAAACTGTATTTTTACCCCCGATCATGCAACACCTGGCTTATCTCAACAAGTTTTTTTACAAATACCGGTGGCGTCTATTGCCCGGGGTGTTATTTGTGATCATCTCCAATTTATTTGGCGTATTGCCGGCACAGGTAATCCGTCATGCATTTGATTTGGTGAATGATAACATTGCTTTATATCGCCTTTATGCTGGTTTTGACAGGCAGGAATTGATCTATGAGCTATTTGCATCCAGTTTACTCTTGTTTGGCTGTATTGTGCTTAGCCTGGCGTTTTTGAGAGGGATTTTTCTTTTCTTCATGCGTCAGACCATTATTCTCATGTCACGGCACATTGAGTACGATTTGAAAAATGAAATTTATGCCCACTATCAGCATTTATCCTTGGCTTTTTTTAGAAGAAATAATACCGGAGATTTAATGAACCGGGTAACCGAAGATGTGAGCAGGGTAAGAATGTACTTGGGGCCGGCCATTATGTACACCATCAACACGGTGGTGTTATTTATTTTGATCATTTATGCCATGATCAGTGTAAACCCAATTTTGGCACTTTGGAGTTTATTGCCGCTGCCCATATTGGCATTAACCATTTACTTCGTCAATAATATCATCAATTCGAAAAGCGAAAAGATACAAGAACAGCTTTCGAATCTTTCCAGCTTTGTGCAGGAAACATTTTCTGGTATTCGAATCATTAAATCATTTGTTAGAGAACAAGCTTTACAGCAGAAATTCGAAGTACAAAGCCGAAAGTACCAATCTAATGCAATGGATTTGGTGAGGGTACAAGCCTTATTCTACCCAACCATGTTGTTGTTGGTGGGCTTAAGTACCATTATTACAGTTTATATAGGAGGGCAGGAGGTGATGAAAGGGAATATTACTACCGGTAATATTGCCGAATTTGTGATCTACGTGAATCAATTGACTTTCCCGGTCACTACGCTCGGCTGGGTGACTTCATTGGTGCAAAGGGCTGCAGCTTCACAAAAAAGGATCAATGAGTTTCTGCATACTGAAACAGAGATTACCAGTGGTTCAGTTAAACAAGAACTGCAAGGTCACATACAGTTTGATAAAGTATCGTTCACCTATCCTGATACAGGAATTAAGGCAATTGATCAGTTGAGCTTTGAGGTTAAGCCCGGAGAATTTTTAGCCATAATTGGTAAAACAGGTTCGGGTAAGTCCACATTGGCAAATTTGATGATGCGGATGTATGATTGTGAAAAAGGTCAGATCCGAATAGACGGCCAGCCTATACAAAACTTTGATTTGCAATGTTATCGCCAGCAATTAGGTTTTGTTCCTCAGGATGTTTTTCTGTTTTCAGATACCATTGCCAATAACATTGCCTTTGGAATGGATGAATTGCCTCAGGATCAGTTGATTCAAGCTGCTAAAGATGCTGCAGTACATCAAAATATCATGGCTTTTGATCAAAAATATGAGACGCTAATCGGAGAACGCGGTGTTACACTTTCGGGTGGACAAAAACAGAGGGTTTCAATTGCCAGGGCATTGGTTAAATCGCCCAAAATCCTCATTTTCGACGATTCCTTATCGGCGGTTGATACTCGTACCGAAGAAGAGATTTTACGAAACCTCGGCCGAATTATGGCCAATAGAACAACAATTTTGATCGCCCATCGGGTTTCGAGCATTAAAAATGCTGATCAAATATTAGTTTTGGATGAGGGAAAGCTGGTAGAGAGCGGAACACATGCCTCTTTATTAATGCAAAAAGGCACTTATTTCGAACTTTATCAGCAGCAGATGTTAGAAGAAGAACAATAAAATACTGAAGATTAAGCATTTTCTTTTTTGGAAATTAAAATTTTTATCTGCTATATTTACCTCAAGCAATATTTAAAACAAATCGAAAACTAATATTTAAGTATGGGAGATTTTGACAACAAAGAGCGGGAAGAAGTTTATTCAAAAAAGGTGAGAGCCGGTAAGCGCACCTATTTTTTTGATGTTAAAGCCACACGTTCAAATGATTATTACATCACCATTACCGAAAGCAAGAAGCGTTTAGAAGATGGCGTTTTTATCAAACACAAAATCTTCCTTTACAAAGAAGACTTTGAGAAATTTGCCGAAGGCTTAAAAGAATCTGTAGATTATGTAAAGGCCAATCAGGAAGTGGTGGAAAAGAGATACGAGTTTTCAGACAACCCTACTGAAACTACTAAAGTAGAGGATGACGATTTTAATTTCGATATTTAACATAACCAATCAACCTAAATTTTAATCAAAGAGCTGCCCTTCGGGGTGGCTTTTTTTGTTCAAGGCCAGGGCTCAGCAAAAACATTATTTGCTATCTTTGCGCCTAATTTTAACCTTTCAATCAAGATTAATGGCGCTACAATGTGGAATAGTTGGCTTGCCCAACGTCGGAAAATCTACCTTATTTAACTGTTTATCAAATGCCAAAGCACAGGCAGCGAATTTCCCTTTTTGTACCATTGAGCCCAATGTAGGTGTCATTACCGTTCCCGATGAACGCTTGAGCAAACTTGCCGAATTAGTGAATCCACAAAAGGTGGTTCCCAATACCATCGAAATCGTTGACATTGCGGGTTTGGTAAAAGGAGCCAGTAAAGGAGAGGGTTTAGGAAATCAGTTTTTAGGTAATATCCGTGCAACTGATGCAATTATTCATGTTTTGCGTTGTTTCGATGATGGAAATGTGATTCATGTGGATGGCTCTGTTGATCCTATCAGAGATAAAGAGATCATCGATACCGAATTGCAATTGAAAGATCTGGAAACAGTTCTCAAAAAGATTCAGAAAGTAGAAAAACAAGCCAAAACCGGTGGAGACAAGGAAGCTAAAAAAGCTTATGAGGTTTGCACCATCGTAAAGCAACACCTCGAATCAGGTAAGTCGGTGCGAACCGCACCCATTGCCGCCGAAGACCAGGCTTATATCGCCGATTTATTCTTACTCACCGCCAAACGTGTATTGTACGCCTGTAATGTGGATGAAGCTTCGGTAAACACTGGTAATGCCTATGTAGAGCGTGTAAAAGCTGCTGTGAAAGATGAACAGGCAGAAGTGCTCATTATTTCCGCAAAAATTGAATCAGAAATTGCAGAGTTGGAAAGTTTTGAAGAACGTCAAATATTTTTAGAAGACTTGGGATTGCAGGAATCTGGGGTGAATAAATTGATCAAGGCTGCATATAAACTTTTGAATTTGGCTACCTATTTCACAGCGGGTGTTCAGGAGGTACGTGCCTGGACGATTGAGAAAGGATGGACTGCCCCGCAAGCTGCCGGTGTGATTCATACCGACTTTGAAAAAGGATTTATACGTGCTGAGGTAATTAAATATTCGGATTACATCAGCTTAGGTTCAGAAAACGCTTGTAAAGAAGCAGGAAAATTGAACGTAGAAGGGAAGAGCTATATCGTTGAAGACGGAGATATTATGCACTTCCGCTTCAACGTTTAAAACTTTATCTTTATCAATAAATTGTACCCATAGTTCAATGGATAGAATGGCAGATTCCGGTTCTGCTGATGTGGGTTCGACTCCCGCTGGGTACACTAAAGCCTTCCGATTGGGAGGCTTTTTGTATAAAGCTGAAACATGCCTCCAGTTTTCATGTTTACAATAAAAATCAATCATGAACATGAATACTTACAGCGAAATCATGCCGAATGATCCAAGGGATCAGGAGCGCCAATTTACTAGCACCTCACCAAATAAAACAGAGATGGATCAACAAGGTGCAGATCTCAGTCAAGATCAAACTGATGACAGGGAAGCAGCACCAACAGATGAAGACCTGACCGATCATTCCCAGTCTACTCAAACTGACCAAGAATTGATCTCTGTTTTAAAAGAAGAGAAAGCAGAGCCTGGTGATGAAGACGAGGAAGAGGATGATTTGGATGATGACCTGGATGAAGAAGACGAAGAAGATTTTAATCAGAAAGATGATTCATCAGAGAGAGGCAAAGACACCACCATGAAAAACCCCGGAGGTGTATATCCATCTCCGGCAAATAATCCTTGTGAAATCAATTTCGAAGATCCTGCTCAAAACCGCAAAACCGATCCCATGACCGATCACGAACAACGAATTTCAGGAATTTAGGTTTATGCCAAAAAATAAATGATCAGCTCAAAATAGTCCTAAAGGTAAGGTTAACCCTCGACTGTTTAATTTTAGTGCTTTTATTCAGGCGGTGTAACCAATAAGTTTGAGTTTCGTCCTTCATCACTAATAAACTACCGCTTTCTAGATTCAAAGCAATGGTTTGTCCCGAATCTTTATGTTTAAAGCTAAATTTACGTTCAGCACCAAAACTTAGGGAAGCAATCGTAGTATTTCGGCCTAAAGATTTTTCGTCATCGCTATGCCAGCCCATGCCTTCATTTCCATCGTGATATAAATTAAGCAGGCATGAATTAAACTGAACACCAAGTGTTTGTTCCGTCAGTTTTTTCAATTCAACTAATTCCGTAGTCCAGGGCAATGCCTGTTTGGTGGTATTGGAATAGGTGTAAGCGTATTTATCATCTCCATACCAAGCTGCTTTACGCTTAGTTATAAAATGCTTACCAAAAATACGAGACTCGTCATTTTTCCAGGCAATATTTTCTAAAAGCTGATGGTAATAATAGTTGGCTAATTCATTAGAAAGTAGGGGCCCATAATAATTCACCGTGCCATCAAAAGGCAATAAATTAAGCTTTGGATTAGCGCCAAAAAGATTCATCTTGATTCGCTTATCATCCTGATGAAGGCTGCTAATTTTGCCTTCATCTCACGTCTGTCAACGATAAAATCAAGGAAACCGTGCTCCAAAACAAATTCTGAAGTTTGAAATCCTTTGGGAAGGTCACGTTTGATGGTTTCTTTAATTACCCTTGGGCCGGCAAAGCCAATCAAGGCACCCGGTTCCGCAATGTTGATGTCGCCCAGCATGGCATAAGATGCGGTAACGCCACCAGTGGTAGGATCGGTTAAGAGCGAGATATAAGGAATCTTTTCTCTGCTTAACAAGGCCAGTTTAGCAGAAGTTTTAGCCATTTGCATCAGCGAAAACGCTGCTTCCATCATTCGAGCACCACCCGACTTAGAGATCATTAAAAATGGAATTTTGTGTTCGATACAATAGTCGATGGAGCGGGCAATTTTTTCGCCAACTACCGAACCCATGGAACCGCCGATAAAGTTAAAATCCATGCAGGCAATCACCAGATCCTGATTTTCAATTTTGCCATGAGCCGAACGAATGGCATCCTTCAGCCCTGTTTTGGCATAACTCTCTTCTAAACGTTCGGTGTATTTTTTGCTGTCGATAAAATTTAAAGGATCTCCGGAACGTAAGTCTGGGAAGAGCTCGGTAAACTGGTTATCATCGAATAAAATTTCAAAATAACCGGCTGAACCAATTCTGAGGTGATAATCACAGTAGTGGCAAACATATTTATGATCCACCTGCTCCTGGTAGTGGAGTGGTTTTTTACAAGACGGACATTTGTCCCAGATACCATCCGGAGCCTCTAATTTGTCATCAGTACTCGTAAAAATTCCTTTTTTATCTCTCTTAAACCAGGCCATATACCTTAAAATTTGAGCTACAAATAAACGAAAAAATCAAGAAACAAAATTAAGTACAATCAGACTTGATTTTTGCATAATCAATCATTTAAAATGATCCATAAATCTTGATTTTGCATTCAATTTGATTATTTTAGAATCATCTTAAATATAACTATTACATCATGAGTTTGAAAAATTATAGCGGTGTGGTTTTTGGCGATGCCGTGCAGGAATTATTTGAAGTTGCAAAAAAACACCAATTCGCCTTGCCGGCAGTAAACGTGATTGGTACCAATTCTATCAATGCGGTAATGGAAACCGCTAAAGCCGTAAACTCACCAGTGATTATACAGTTATCAAATGGCGGAGCACAGTTTTATGCGGGTAAATCATTAAATAACGACAATCAGAAAGCTTGTGTTTTGGGAGCTGTATCAGCAGCTGAACATGTGCATTTACTCGCGGAGCATTACGGGGTAGCTGTAATTTTGCATACCGATCATGCAGCCAAAAAATTATTGCCCTGGATAGATGGATTATTAGATTATGGTGAGCAATTCTTTGCCCGTCATGGAAAGCCTCTATTTTCATCTCATATGATTGATTTATCAGAAGAGTCTATCGAAGAAAATATTGAAATCTGTAAAAAATACCTGGCCCGTATGTCAAAAATGGGCATGACACTCGAAATTGAGCTCGGAGTAACCGGGGGTGAGGAAGATGGTGTTGATAATACCGATGTGGATAGCTCACGTTTGTACACTCAACCTTCTGAAGTAGCTTACGCCTATAAAGAACTCATGGAAGTGAGCGATCGGTTCACCATTGCTGCTGCCTTTGGTAATGTGCACGGGGTTTACAAACCCGGTAATGTGAAATTGCAACCGGTTATCCTGAAAAATTCTCAGGATTTCATCCGTAAAGAATTTGGACGTACTGAAGAGAAGCCGATCAATTTTGTGTTCCACGGTGGTTCAGGCTCTTCTCAGGAGGAAATTCGTGAAGCGATCTCTTATGGCGCCATCAAAATGAACATAGATACTGATATGCAATGGGCATTTTGGGAAGGTGTTTTAGATTATTACAAAGCAAAAGAAGCTTTTTTACAAGGTCAAATTGGTAATCCGGAAGGAGATGAGGTGCCAAACAAGAAATTTTATGATCCACGTGTTTGGTTGAGAAAAGGAGAGGAGCAATTTGTTAAGCGACTGACGCAAGCATTCGAAGATTTGAATTGTTTGCAAGTGAATAGTAAACTATAAAAAATGTCTAGAAAGGTAAAAAAGCCGGCAGGAATCTTTGAGCGCTTTGCCAACACGGTAACCATTATTACCGGGAGTTCCTTTGCTTTTTTAGCTGCTCTAGCCATTATTTTGGCCTGGGCCATCACTGGCCCACTATTTGATTTTTCTGAAACATGGCAATTGATCATTAATACCGGTACCACCATTATTACTTTTCTGATGGTGTTTTTGATTCAGAAAACGCAGAACAAAGACAACAAAGCCGTTCAGTTAAAGCTAAACGAACTCATCGCGGCTAGCGAGAAAGCAAGTAACCGGATGGTGGATATTGAAAATCTGACCGAAGAAGAATTGGATAAACTTCATCAGTTTTACCAAAAACTTTCGGCCCTTGCCGAAAAACAGCGTGATATTCACAGTTCTCATTCCATTGATGCTGCAGAGCACCTGCATTCACAAAAAGTAAGCTATCAGCAATTAAACAAAAGCACACAAAAAACCAATGCCACAGCTCAGCGTAGAAAGAGTAAAAAATCCGAGTGAAGAACTCGAACAGATTTTTGCAATCCGCAAAGAAGTATTTGTAGTAGAGCAAGATTGCCCGCCCGAATTAGAGTGGGAGTTTGAAGAGGAGTCTGCACATTTCTTAGCCAAGGTTGATGGAATTCCTGCAGGTGCAGCCCGTTGGCGCAAAACCGAGAAAGGTTTCAAATTAGAACGTTTTGCAGTGTTAAAAGCCTACAGGGGTTTCGGATTGGGTCAGGAATTGGTTAAAACAGTTTTGGCAGATCTTCCTGCTGAGGCCGCTTATGTTTACTTACATGCTCAAATTCAGGCGATGGGATTATACACCAAATTTGGTTTCGTAGCCGAAGGGCCGCAATTTGAGGAAGCAGGCATTCAACACTTCAAAATGGTGCTTAAACGATGAGTTTTGAGCTCAAAGGTGAGCTTTTTGCCATTGGTACTGCAATTTGCTGGACTTTTGGGATGCTCTTCTTTACAGAAGCTGCCAAACGATTAGGAGCCAATGTGCTCAATCATTTTCGCCTGGTTTTAGCTGCATTCATCCTCGGAATTTCGGTTCTCCTTTTCGATCAGATAAGACCATTGGAATTATTTACCCTTCCGGGATTAAGTTCCTGGTTATGGCTCGGCTTGTCGGGCTTTGTTGGATTAACCCTTGGAGATTGGTTTGCATTTAGCGCCTTTGAGATGATTGGCCCAAGGAAAACCTCTCTTTTCTACACATTTGCACCCGGTGCTGCATTGCTATTCGGGATGATTTTTCTCCAGGAAACCATTTCATTTATTGCCTTTGCAGGGATGGTCATTACTATTGCGGGTGTATTCAGGGTCATTTTCACCAAGAAAAATCAGCATGAAATAGCCGATAAACGTGGTCACTTAAAGGGTGTTTTACTAGCCATTGGTGGATCGCTTACGCAGGGAATTGGCCTTGTATTTTCTAAAATTGGCATGCAACAAGCTGATCAATTCAGTCCGCTACATGCTTCCTGGATTCGTTTACTCATTGCTGCAGCCAGCTTGTTCCTCATTTCTGTTTTTAGAAACAAAGCCTTGACCATTATCAAATCAATATTTCAAGCGGACGCCACGGCCGTTAGGTATACTTTGCTAGCTACCATCATCAGTCCGGTGGTGGGAGTTTCCCTCTCTTTGTATGCCGCCAATTTGATCAATGTTTCCATAGCACAAACATTGTTTTCGATGGTTCCGGTATTTATTTTACCGGTATCCTGGCTCCTTTATCGTGAAAAAATTACGTTTCATTCCTTTTTAGGTGCCTTAATTGCTGTTGGAGGTGTTTTGGTATTGGTTTGGCGGAAGGAAATCTTGGCCCTTTTTTAGTGGAAAATTTTGGAGGAGAAGGCGAGTGCTTCTTGCCATTTATTCATATTCAAGCCCAAAGCCTCACTCTTATCTTCTAAGAAGCTGATCATCTTTTCGGTGGGCATATTGCCGGTCAGATCATCTGCAGCCATTGGGCAGCCGCCAAAGCCTTTGAGGGCGCCATCCATCCGGCGACAGCCAGCGAGGTATGCTGCTTCCATTTTTTCTTCCCAGGATGCGGGGGTGCTGTGTAAATGCAAGCCGATTTCAAGTGCTGGCAATTCTTGAGCTAAATGGCGATAGAGGCTGTGAATTTGTTCAGGTTTTGCAATGCCGATGGTGTCAGACAGTGAAAGTATACCTGCGCCTCGTTTGGCCAATTCTCTTGCCCAATGGGCTACAATTTCGGGGCCATATTCATCTCCATAAGGATTACCGAAACCCATGGAGAGGTAAATCACGGCTTCTTTGCTATTTCTTCGGCAGGTGTGGAGCATGCTTTCTACTGTTTTTAACGATTCGTCCATGCTCGAATTGGTGTTTCGCTGCTGGAACGTTTCCGAAACTGAAAAAGGGAAGCCCAAATAAGTAATTTCGTCGTATTGTACCGCATCTTCCACACCACGCTGGTTGGCTACAATAGCCAGCAGTTTAGTGCTATTACTCATTTTCAGCTGCTTGAGTACAGCAGCGGTGTCTTGCATTTGAGGAATTGCTTTCGGAGACACAAAACTGCCGAAATCAAGCGTATCAAAACCTACTTCTAATAGTAAATTCAGGTACGCCACCTTTAATTCAGTTGGCACGAATTCCGTTAAGCCCTGCATGGCATCACGAGGGCATTCGATGAGTTTGAATGAATTGGTAATTGACACGGTATAAAGGTAAAACTCCAAACGCAGGACTCCAAACTACTTCGCCGCCGTATCCTCCGTCATGGAGCTCCTGTTGAACCGGCGGATGATGAGCCGGGTGCCGCGATCGTAACTGAAATAACTCCAAACCCAGTTCACAAAAACGACCAATTTGTTCCTGAAACCAACAAGCGTCATTAGGTGGACAAACATCCACACAAACCAGGCAAATACTCCCTGAAAACGGATATTCCCGATGTCTACTACGGCCCGATTGCGCCCTACGGTAGCCATCGAACCTTTGTCATGATATTTAAAGGGTATGGGATTTCTTTGTTGAATGATCCTAATTAGATTTTGAGCCAGGTTTTTCCCTTGCTGAATGGCGACTGGGGCTACTCCGGGATGTCCATTTGGATATTGATCACATGACATTGCTGCCAGATCTCCAATCGCAAAAATATTTGAAAAGCCTTGAACACGATTGTATTGATCTACTAAAACTCGCTGGCCACGGGTAATTACTTCTGAAGGGATGCCTTTAATTACTGCACCTTTTACGCCGGCAGACCACAATACATTTTTAGTTGGAATGGAGGGTGCCTCAGATAGTTCGATTTCTTCTCCATTATAGCTCAACACTCTTTGCTTGCAAAGCACTTTAACACCCATTTCCTCCAAGAAAATTCTTGATTTTTCTGATGCCTCTTCAGACATGGCGCCTAAGATTTTGTCTGAACCTTCAATCAGGTAGATGTTTACTTTCCTTAAGTCCAGTTCCGGATAATCATTGGCAAGCACATGTTTCTTGAGTTCGGCCAAAGCGCCCGATAATTCCACGCCAGTAGGGCCTCCACCCACCACTACAAAATTGAGTAAGGCATGCTGTTTTGCCTCATTTTGCTCAATAATTGCTTCCTCCAAATTTTGTAGCAACATACTTCGCAAGTTCAGGGCCTCCGGAATACTTTTCATCGGCATGGAGTAGTGCTCAACTTCTTTCTGATCGAAAAAATTGGTATCGGAGCCGGTTGCCAATACCAAATAATCATATTTCATATCGCCTATGCTCGTTTTCAAGAGTTGTTGTTCAGGGATGATCTGCTCTACTTCTGTCATCCGAAAAGAAAAGTTCTCTTGCCCTTTGAATATTCTTCTTAGAGGAAATGCGATAGAATCTGGTTCCAAACCTCCTGTTGCTACCTGATAGAGTAGCGGTTGAAAGGTATGATAATTGTGCCGGTCGAGCAGGAGGACTTGAACCGGTTTATTGCGGAGTTTTTTGGCTAACTCGATGCCGCCAAAACCTCCTCCTACAATGAGGATGAGCGGTTGATTATTGTGCTTGATCAGGGTTTTATTCATAATTTTTTATTTGATAACCCTGTTTTTGCGAAAATGTTGTGCTTAGTGCTCGTCGCCTCTGATTTTGACCTTGAGGCCATCCATGGCTTCGTTGATGCGAAGCTGGCAAGCCAGTCGGCTGTCTCCATCGGCATCAAATAAGGTATCGAGCATGTCGAGCTCAGCATCTTCGGCCGGGGCTAATTTTTCCATGCCTTCCAATACTTGTACATGGCAGGTGGCACAAAGCGCCATTCCGCCGCATGTAGCCAAAATATTGTAATCAGAAGCTTTTAAGGCTTCCATCAGGTTTAAGTTGACATCGGTTGGTAATTCGATATCCCTGGTTTCGCCATTGCGGTCTTCAACAGTGATGGTAATCATTTTAGAAAGCATTCACCCCGTAAACGGTGGTATATTTAAAACTTAGTTTTTGATCTGGATAAACATATTTAAAGGCACTTTGCACCATCAGTGCGGCCTCATGGAAACCACACAGAATCAATTTTAACTTACCAGGATAAGTATTGATATCGCCAATAGCATAAATGCGCTCTACGTTTGTCGAATAATCGAAAGTATTTACCTCAATGGCATTCTTATCGATATTTAAACCCCAGTTTGCCAAAGGGCCTAATTTCGGGCTTAAACCAAAGAGTGGAATCAGATAGTCTGCTTCCAATTCACGACTTTCTTTGTCTTTTCCTAACACGGAGACATTTTTCAGGTGTCCGTTGCCGGAGATGCTGGAAATATTAGATTGCAAGATTAAATTGATACGACCTTCTTTGGCCAATTCAAACACTTTTTCCGCAGAATCGGGTGCTCCTCGGAAGGTATCACCACGGTGGATTAAGGTCACTCGTTCGGCCACATCGGCTAAATAGATGGTCCAGTCTAGGGCAGAGTCACCGCCACCCGCCAGAATTACTTTCTTATTGCGATAGGTTTCCGGATTTTTAACCATGTAGGCAACACCTTTGCCTTCAAAGTCGGCTAATCCTTCTATTTCTGGTTTACGCGGCTCGAAACAACCTAAGCCACCCGCAATGGCTACTACTTGGCAATGTACCTCTGTGCCATCGCTGGTTTTAACGATGTAGGAGCCATCCTCCTGTTTTTCCAGATTTTCTACTCGTTCTCCCAAGGTAAAGGTGGGATCGAAGGGTTTAATTTGATCCATCAAATTATCAACCAATTCCTGTGCTTTGATCTCTGGGTAACCCGGAATATCATAAATTGGCTTTTGTGGATAAATTTCTGATAGCTGGCCACCTATTTGTGGTAAAGCATCGATTAAATGACAACGCATTTTAAGTAAACCAGCCTCAAAAACGGTAAATAAGCCCACCGGGCCCGCTCCAATAATACAGATATCTGTTTTGATCATGTTATTTTGTAATAATCTTAAGCATTCAGATTTTGATAGATGGTATCTAAAATCCGTTTTAAATCTTTATAATCTCTTTCAGTTAAGTTTTCCCAGGCCTTCATCCTAATTTGAGCCATTTTGGGGCTCCAATCATTTACTTTAAGTATGCCCTTGCCCGTTAAATGAACGGTAAAGCTACGACGATCAGCTGGATTTACCCTGCGTTCTACTAAATCTTTTTTGCACAATAAATCGATGATACGAGTGAGCGTTGGATGATCTTTACCAATTAACTCGGCCAATTCACTTTGGTTCAGTTGTGGGTGCTCATTTAAATTTTTAAGCACCAGCCATTGGTCTACCGTCACCTCAAAATTCTCGGCATTAAACTGCCGTTGGGCATATTGCTTCACCTTTCGAGCCGTACGATCCAGAAGATGTGAATAGGAATTAAAGGGTTCTGTTAACATGGCAATAATTAGTGTGACAAATATCTAAAATATTTATGAAATAAAAAAGCCCCTCGAATGGAGGGGCTTTTTATCTGGCGAAAGCCGAATTATTTTTTGGTTTCTTCTTTTTCGCGAATGAATTCTACTGCGAAAGGAGTAGCCACGAACAGAGATGAATAGGTACCGAAGATGACACCAATCAGCATGGCGAATGAGAAACCTCTCAAAATTTCGCCACCGAAGATAAAGATGATCACCAATACCATCATGGTACATAAACCTGTAACTACAGTACGGCTGAGCGTGCTGTTCAAGGCATTATTAATTACCGACGGCAAGTTTTCATCTTTGGTATGGTGTTGGTTGATGTATTCTCTCACGCGGTCAAACACCACTACGGTATCGTTGATGGAGTAACCCATTACCGTTAAGATGGCTGCAATAAAGGCCTGGTCAATATCCAAAGAGAAAGGCAGGATGCCATTGAAAATGGAGAAGATTGCCAATAAAACCAAAACGTCGTGCGCAAGTGCCACTATGGCTGCCACTCCGAACTGCCATTTGCGGAAACGAACCAAAATGTATAGAAACACCACCAGAATAGCGAATATCACCGCATATACAGCTGATATTTTAATGTCGTTTGCAATCGTAGGACCCACTTTCTGAGAATCCTTGATTTCAAAGTCAGGGCTGATTTTCTTTAAACCTTCAGCCAATTTTTCATTGGCAAGCACATCAGCTTGTTCTGTATTGTCATCAATCAAGTAAGAGGTGGTAATCTTCACTTTCTCGGCAGATCCAAAAGTTTTAACCTCAGGTGTCGAGCCAAACTCTTCGGTTAATACCTTACGAACGTCTGCTGTGCTTACGGCTTGATTGAACTCTACAAAATAAGAACGACCACCTTTAAAGTCGACACCCAGGCTGAAACCTTTAGTAAAGATGGAAATCAATCCGGCAATGATGATGATACTGGAGAAAAGATAAAATCTTCTTCTTCCACTAATGAAATCGAATTTAGAATCTTTGAACAGGTTTTGTGTTGCTTTGATAGAGAAACTAATTGGTTGGTCTTTAGAAAGCATCCATTCAAAAATTAATCGGGTAATGAAAATGGCGGCAAACAATGAGGTTGCAATACCAATCATTAAGGTAGTAGCGAAGCCCAAAATAGGACCACTTCCGAACACGTACAAGATAACACCAGTTAAGAAGGTGGTAATGTTTGAATCGAGGATAGAAGACATCGCTTTCTTGAAACCTTCGGCGATGGCTAATCTCAATCCTTTTCCAGTACCTAATTCTTCTCTCACACGCTCATAGATAAGTACGTTGGCATCAACCGACATACCCAGCGATAAAACGATACCTGCAATACCAGGCAAGGTAAGTACTGCTCCTAAAGAGGCTAAAACACCCATCAGGAAGAATAAGTTCACTACCAGAGCCACGTTGGCAACCCAACCCGCTTTGCTGTAGTAGATGGCCATGAATAAAAGGATGACAATGATACCTGCGATGGTAGAGATCAAACCACTATTGATGGATTCGGCACCTAATGAAGGCCCTACGATGTATTCACTTACAATTTTAGCAGGAGCAGGCAAACGGCCGGCTTTTAAAACGTTTGCTAAGTCTTTGGTGTCTTCAACTTTAAAATTACCAGAGATGGAAGAAATACCATTTGGAATTTCACCTTGAACAGTTGGAGCAGAGTACACATAGTTATCTAAAACGATGGCGACACTTTTCTTGTTGTTTGGATCTGCTGAAGCAGCCGCAGTAATGCTACGCCATTCGCGTGCGCCATCGGCATTCATGATCATGACTACTTCAGGATTTCCACGTTGATCGAAATCATCGCGGGCATCAGAAATTACGTCGCCGCCCAAAGCAGGGGAGCCATCCAGCTTGCTTACTTTGATGGCATATAATTCAAACACTTTGCTCTCCTCACTTACCGGTTTAACTCCCCACAATAATTTCACATTTTGAGGAATTACTGAACGTACAGCTGGTGAATTGAAGATCTGATTTACTTTGGCAGTATCTTTTTGAGCTACGTAACCTACTACCGGGCCGGGTCTAAGAGATGTTTGGCCGTTCTCTGCTTGGAAAGTAGCAGGGCTCAATACTGCAAATAATGGATTTTGTTTCACCAGTTCGGCCTGGTTCAATCCGGCTTTTGAGGTATCAGCTTTTGGACTCTCTTTTTTGCCTAAAGCAGCCAATTTACCGCCAGCCTTTTCGGTGGTAGCCTTAGCAGTGTCTGTAGGTGTATTTGAACTCGCTGCAGCTAATTTGTTGACATTTTCGAGCAGCGGATAGATCTCCACATTGTCGTAAGTATCCCAAAATTCGAGTTTAGCCGAACCTTGTAATAGTTTACGAACACGAGCAGGATCAGAAACACCCGGCAATTCGATCAGGATTCTGTTGGAACCTTCCTGTAATTGAATGTTCGGAGAAGTTACCCCAAATTTATCGATACGGGTACGTAGAATGTTGAATGAACGGTCAATTGCTCCTTTTGCTTCTTTATTCAAAAAGGCTAAAACATCTGCGTTAGATGCATTGATGTTGATGTTTTGCGAATTTTCTTTGGTAGCAAAGTAGGTTGCCAAACTGGCATTAGGGCTCAGTTTCTCAAATTCCTCCACAAAAAGGGTGATGAAATCTTTCTGGCTTTCTTTTAAGCGAGCCTCTGCATTCTTTAAGGCAGTATTGAAATTGGCATCGCTGGTGTTGTTGGCCAGGTTGCGAACCAATTCAGTTAAAGAAATTTCCATGGTAACGTTCATACCACCCTTCAGATCTAAGCCCAACGGAATTTCTCTTTGCTTTGCATACTGATAAGTGATGTATTCGAGAGCGCCGAATACGGGAACGTTAGCTACTGAATCTAAATAAGTTCTTTCTTTCGCTACATCGCCTTTGGCATATGCCTTAGCGTCTTTTTCAACTTTTTGGGCTATCCATGTGAAAGAAAGCGAATACAAACAAGCAATTGTTAAAGCAATTGCTACAAATTTTACTAGTCCTTTACCTTGCATTTTATTTTAAATTGTACTTAATCTTGCGCTACCTTGTTTTTTTTATAAGATGGCAAATCTAACTATTTTTTCTTTTGTTGAATATTAGTTTTTGAAAAGCTTGATTTAATTGAACCTGTACGACGGATTATCGTTTGATATAAGTTAAAAAGCTGTATGAAAAAGCATTTTTTTCATCAGGCTGATGTGTTTCTCGATCCATTTCCTGCCAAACCTCAGGTTCCATTTCCGGGAAAAAGGCGTCGGCTTCAAAGCGATGATGTACCTTGGTAAGATGAATTTTTTTTACATCTTGAATCGATTCACGATAAATTTGGGCACCGCCAATGATGAAAGCTAAATCCTCATGGACTAAAAGTACATAAGCCGCCTCTAAACTATTAACCACTTCGACACCTTCAATTTGGAGACCTTGCTGACGGCTAATGACAACATTTCTCCTATTGGGTAAGGGCCTGCCGATGGATTCGAAAGTTTTTCTTCCCATGATTACAGGGTGACCGGTGGTGATGCTCTTAAAGTGTTTTAAATCGGCAGGGAGATGCCAAAGTAATTGATTGTTTTTACCAATACCACCTGCTTCATCAACGGCTACAACGATTTCGAGCTTCATATCAAACGGCAACCGGAGCTTTAATGTGTGGATGAGGATCGTAGTTTTCGAGCGTAAAGTCTTCGAACTTGAAATCGAAAATATCCGTAATTTGAGGATTTAACTTCATGGTGGGCAATGGACGTGGTTCACGACTCAGCTGCAAGCGTGTTTGCTCCAGGTGATTATTGTACAAATGCGCATCGCCCAAGGTATGCACAAAATCTCCGACTTGCAGGCCGCAAACCTGAGCAATCATCATGGTTAACAAAGCATAAGATGCGATGTTAAATGGAACGCCTAAAAAGATGTCGGCACTTCTCTGGTATAATTGACAGCTTAATTTGCCATCGGCAACGTAAAACTGAAAAAAGGCATGGCAGGGCGGTAAGGCCATGTTCTCAATTTCACCCACATTCCAAGCTGATACAATTAGCCGCCGAGAATCCGGGTTATTTTTTATCTGATCAATTACTTGTTTGATCTGATCGATATGGCGGCCATCTGCTGTAGGCCAAGATCGCCACTGTGAGCCATAAACCGGCCCTAAGTTGCCATTTTCGTCAGCCCACTCGTCCCAAATGCTTACGCCGTTTTCTTTGAGGTAAGCGATATTAGTTTCACCTTTCAAAAACCAGATCAATTCATGAATAATGGATCGTAGGTGTAATTTTTTAGTGGTTACCAGCGGAAATCCATCCTGCAAGTTAAAACGCATCTGATACCCAAACACACTGATAGTTCCAGTTCCGGTTCTGTCGTGTTTTTGTGTGCCATTGTCCAGCACATGTTGCATCAGGTCTAAGTATTGTTTCATGAATCAAGGTCTCCCTATGCAAATAAAATAAATGTATTTTTGGCTTCCTACAATTGTTCAAAAATATACAGGATGTTCACAAAATGATTTGCTTCCCCAATGCTAAAATCAATATAGGTCTCCACATCACCGAACGTCGTTCGGATGGCTACCATAATTTGGAAAGCGTTTTCTATCCGATCAAAATTCAGGATGCCTTGGAAGTGGTGAGTTCTTCAAAACTAGACTTCAGTGCTTCGGGAATAGAGATTCCTGGTAAAATGGAAGATAATCTTTGTGTTAAAGCCTATCATTTATTGAAAAAAGATCATGTGCTGCCCCCTGTTCATATCCATTTGCATAAACACATACCTATTGGAGCAGGTTTGGGTGGAGGTTCGTCCGATGCAGCGTTTTTTATCAAATTAATGAATGAAAAATTTGAATTGGGTTTAAGAGATGAGCAAATGGAGGCCTATTGCAGACAATTGGGTGCAGATTGTGCTTTTTTCATTGAGAACAAGCCGGTATTTGCCTACGGGAAGGGTGACCAATTCCATCC
Source organism: uncultured Sphingobacterium sp. (assembly GCA_964580845.1). Lineage (GTDB taxonomy): Bacteria > Bacteroidota > Bacteroidia > Sphingobacteriales > Sphingobacteriaceae > JAIPAN01. Next base: position 270,439 of record CAZOLA010000001.1, on the reverse strand, counting down.
GGTAAAGCTTGATTTATCTGCTTATTTCATGGTTTTGGTAATGCCCGATGTGCAAGTCTCAACTTCCGATGCCTATCGTGGTGTGAAACCCGCTTTGCCAGAGAATAGACTAATAGATGTGGTGGAAAAAGATCCACTTACTTGGCAAAATGTGCTAAAAAATGATTTTGAAGCATCTGTTTTTAATAAATTTCCGGTCATAAGGGGTGTGAAAGCCGCTTTATATGAATCTGGAGCAATTTATGCCGCCATGAGTGGCAGTGGCTCTTCGGTTTTCGGTATTTTTAGAGAGCAGGTCGTACTTCCAGATTTGGAGCAAAAATTTCAGGTATTTTACGGAATTTAAGAAATGTAATCCTGGTCTTCCTGGCTTAAAAAAGAATTTCTCGGCCTTTCATCAGCTTCTTGCTCTGTCAAATTTTCATTGGTATCACTCTTTGATTTGGGTCTACCAATTAAAAAACCAATGAGCCATCCGCTAAAGAATACTCCAGCCAACACGCCGAGTTTTGAAACTTTAGCCTCACCGAAAATCCAAAATACCATTTCATCGTTGTTATTCATCAGGATAACGGTCAGCAGAATGGTGATACAGATGATAAAAATGCTTTTCGCACTCATGTTTAATAGGAATAGGTTAATCCGAATTCGAATATCGGCTTTCGGTTCAAATTATCATTCGTAAAAATGATTTTTCCTCCCGCCTGGAAACTGGGCAGATAGAATCTCAGCAAGTTCAGGTCTGCACTCAACTCAAAACCATAGGTTCGGGGCAAAGCTGTTTTAAGATCAGTAATATTCTCATAATCGGCAAAAAAGCCAGCCTTCAAACGTTTTACATAGGCCAAGGCCCCCAGTTCCCAGTCTGGATAAGCAAATGGAAATTTATAATCGAGTAAAATCGTGTTTTTAAGGATCTCAGGGTTGGTACTCAACTGATTATAACCGCTAATGGTGGGTATATCATTGGTGTATTGATAGTTACCGCTGGCATGCTGATAATTGATACTGGCAGAGAGGCTGTGATTTCGAAACAATCCCGGGGCGAAAAACAACGTTTTAATGCTTAGGAGCTGACCGGAAATTTGATTCTCAAACGGGAAATGTCTGTAGTCAATTCGGTAATTATGCCCCCATCTTGGCGCTAAATCCCTCGCACTACTCAGGTTGTTTTGTGCATAATAAAATCCATAATGCATGGGAAATGCTATATTTTGATTGATACTGTAATTGCTGGGCTGGGCAATGATATCATATCTGGAAGTATAGCTGGTAGAGAATTCCATGCCCATGCGGCCAAACTGATTTCGGTAATTGAACCTGAAGGGTACGTCTATGTTTACTTCTGTTTCCTGTTCTCGCCAATTAAATAACACCGGAACGCCATTATTTTCCACACTCAATCTCCTCGGAATGTTCGAATACCGCAGGCTGATGATGGGGTAGAGGGCCCGGTAAGCCAAACCCACCTTATAGCCAGAACGTCCCAAACCGGAGTAGTAAATGTAACCGGCATTGAGGCTCATGGTATTCAATAAATTACTCGATACGGCTTGCAGGCCCACATTCCAATCATCGGAGAAATTGGTGCTTTCCAATGTGGGTACCAAGCTGTGAAAATTCAATAGACTCTTAAAAGCATTATAGGGCTTGTAGGGTAATTGTTTTTGTGGAACCTTGGAGAAGTCTATTGGCGGTTCTTCTTTGTCGATAAGGGGCTTAGAATAGTCTATAAAATGATTTTTGATGTCGGTGAGTGGAATATTATTCAGATCACTTTGCTTAATAATGCACAAATCGTAGCCGTTTACTTGATAATTGCTAAACAAAAGCTCTTTGCGTATCGGGTCGAATTGTGGGTAGAAAGCCCCAAAATTAGCAGCGGTAATCTGGCTGATCTGTCCAACCTGATCGATTTGGTAGATATTATCAATGCCGCTATAATGTGCTTTAAAAATGATGTTATCGCCAACATAAGCAGGTCGGGCCAGTAATTGAGCCTGATAGGGCAGGCGGGTGGTTGTTTTTTTGGTAATCAGGTCCATTTCTTCAATGGCTTTTCCTTGCTGATTTACTCTCAGATAAACAATTTTATCACCACTTGAGTTGTATTTGGGGGTCTGAAGAATGCCTGGATCAGCGTTCTGATATTTTGCAATGATTTTGCCGCTTTGGGCGTCCAATTCAACGAGCATCATCCGATTGCTGTAATCAACCTGTATGGCAGCTATTTTTTTGCCATCGGGCGATAAGGTTGGCGAAAATAGCCTTGAATGATGAGTGATTTGTCGATAGGATTTAGCATTCAAATCGTAAAGACAAATTACATTGAATGAGCGTTTAGAATAGCGTAGGTCTACCCTGAGTTCGTCCCAAACTACTTTACCTGCAGCATAGCTCAAATGCGCCTCTTGTTGAATCCCAATGCCGATGATTTTCTTTTCATTCCCATCCATATCTACCAAAACAATCTCTGGTGTATGTATTTTGCTTCTTTTAAGGGCAAGAATTTCCTTTTCATTAATCCGATGCGGCAGTAAATAGTCTTCAGGAATGGTATTTTTTCTGAAATTAATGCCCGGATAGAGCTGAGTGGGGCTTTTGTAAAGCTGCTCTTGCCATAATTTTTGGAGTTCATTGATGGTGGCATTGTGCCACTCCAAAGTGCTTAAACCTGTAAGTTTTTTGCTCGATCGGCTCAAATTCATGGGCCTGATCAGGTTTTTGCTCATATCACGCAGTAAAGTGTCCAAAATCATGGGTCCATGATCTCTTCTCAGTTTGGTCATCATCATATAACCCAACTGGTAATAACCCGGTGTGCGGTCTTTAAATGAGCCCAAAAAGTTTTTAGAGTAATTAAACTCACGTCCGGAAAGTAAATTCGCTCTGAAAGGCATTTCCCAGCTTGGCTGCCGACCCCGCCCAGCAGTGGTGAGCGTGGTTTCAGTAACCACGGCATCTCCCTCAAAGAACCAGGCCGGTAACGTAACGCCAAATATGGTGAAGGCAAGTGTTTCAAATAGGGGAGCTCGCAAATTGCCTGAAATCTTATCAACCTGAACAACGTGTCGCAATTCGTGAACAGCCAAGCTGTTCAACCAATCCTGGTAGTCGAACTCCTGACCGGGGATGGCATAGAATTCGGAGCGACGGGGAGCAAGCTGAACAAAGCCGTTCGACTCCACGGTTTGGTTCTGTAAAATGATACTGATCCTTCTGGGTTTTTTGTTTAGGCTGTGACTGATCTTCTGGATCATGTAGTCTAAACTATTCGCAATTCTTTGTGCTTCAGTTTCGATAGAGTCGGGGTAGAGGATCTGAAAATTTTCGGTATTGATTTGCCGCCATTTGATACCCGGGGGATTCTGTCCGCCCTCAAAAATTTGTGCCCGTACCTCATATAAATTAATACTAAAAATATTAATACATAAATAGCTGATTAATAAGTATTTAAGATTTATATTTTTAGCTATTTTTTGCATTTGCTATTAAAATTAGTAAAAACTTGATTTTTATTTAAAATACTACTTTATAATTAATATATAAATAACTGATTTATAAGTTTTTATAATTGATATTATTGAGGATTAAATGCTCTTAATTTTGATCAAAAATAGCGATTTTATCTGTTTTTTGCATAGGAATCTTTTCTTCTATTTCTCATCAATTTATAAACGTAATATCTGACTGAATCGTACTTAAAAATTCACAAATTGATACTTAAAATTTTTGGCAAGTGTATTGGGCCATCCCCTACCCCGGGCTGGAGGGAGCCTATTGTTTTTCTACGGTAATTCTTTAAAAAACTAAACCAAAGGAGCCTGCTTCTTCAACCTTCTGTGTTCAATTTTATTCTTGATCAGCGGGAATAAAAAGATGGTGATGATCACGATGGCGGCTCCCAGGTAAAACCCGCCTGTCATCTGTTCTTTCTTTCCAAAAAACAAAAATGCCAGGAGAATGCCATAAACTGGTTCCAAATTAGTAATCAATGCTACTCGGAAGGCGGTCAATTCCTTCATTACCGAAACGCCGGCAACATAGGCTCCAGCGGTACAAATGGTCCCTAGGATGAGTAAATAAGTTAAATCGGATATATTTAAACTCATTTGGCTATCAAAACCATTTGTGAAGAACAAATAGAGGGAAATCCAGAACCAGGCGCCAATCAATTCATAAAAACCGATGATGGGAGCAGGCCGGTTTTTTACCTGTTTCGCATTAATAATGGAGAATAAACTAGCAAATAAGGCGCTTGATAAACCAAAAATAATACCCCAGAAGTATTGATACTCAAATTTAAATATGATGAAAATGCCTAAAATGATGAATAAACCGGTCAAAATCTCCAGTTTAGAGATCTTCTTTTTCTCCAATATGGGCTCTAAAATGGCTGTAAATAAGGTTAAGGCCGATAAACAGACCAAGGCTACAGAAACAGTAGCAGATTTGATAGATTGAAAAAAGAGAATCCAATGTGCACCAACGATGGCGCCCGTAAAAAACAATTTTAAAAATGTACTGCTGCTCACCTTTATATTCGTTTTGCTGAGCTTAAAGTAAATTCCGAGTGTAATAAAAGCAATCAATACGCGGTACCAAACCAAATGGAAACTGGAGATGCTGATGAGCGCTCCTAAGATGCCCGTAAAACCCCAAACAACAACGGTGAGGTGCAGGATAAGCAGGTTACGCTTAGATCCGGTTAATTTGAATAAATTACTCATCTTATTTGGGGGCTTTGAGCATCAGGTAGTAAGCCAATAATCCGAAAATCACATTTGGGATACATACTGCAATAAGTGGTGAAAGACCACCTTTGAGTGCAAACATGGTTGAGAATTGCATGAAGAGGATGTATGCAAAGCTCAGGAAAATACCGATTCCGAGCGATAAGCCAACTCCGCCTCTCACTTTGCGTGAGGAGAGTGATACCCCCATTAAGGTGAGTACAAATGCCGATAATGGATAAATAAAGCGCTTATACTTTTCGATCAACAGATTGTCCATTACCCCGGTTCCCCTAATTTCTTCTTTACGGATCCGTTCGTTTATTTCCCGCATGTTCATGGCTTGATATATGTTATCGTATACCTTGAAATCATCCGGATTCATATCTAAGACCAGGTCTTTTCGGTAGCCGGTACTCATTTGTTCTTTGAGCCCGTTAATGGTTCTAATGGAGTAATTTTCGATTTGCCATTTTCTTTTCAAAGAATCCCAACTGATTCGGTCTGCTACTAATTTTTCTTTCAATAACTGGCCATCAAATTTCTCCATATTGAATCGGTAGCCAATTTTATTGGTGTTATCAAATGATTCGATGTATACGTATGTTTTTTTGTCCAAACGCATGTGAGTATGCATTTTGGTGTTGGTACTTACAGGATCAATATAGGTATTCTCAAAATCGATTTTCAACTGGTTGGTTTCCGGAATAATGAACAAATTGAAAACAAGAGAAACAACGAAAATGATGCTTGAGGCGATGAAATAAGGTCTCAAAAATCTTTTAAAGCTGGCGCCACCACTTAAAATGGGCACAATCTCAGTTTGATCGGCCATTTTAGCCGTAAAGAAAATTACAGCAATAAAATTGATGAGTGGTGAGAGCATGTTGAGGTAAAATGGAACCAAACCAGCATAATATTGGGTGATAATTTTGCTTAGTGGTGCATGGTTCTCCAAGAAATTGTCCAGTTTCTCCGAAATATCAAAAATTACGATGACTACAGTGAAAATAGCCAGGGTAAAGACAAAAGTACCGAGGTATTTGCGGATGATGTAAGCGTCGATAATTTTGATCCGATCTCTCATAATCGATGAGCCAGTTGTTTAACCATTTTATTTTTCCATTCGTAGAATTCACCGGCGAGGATTTTAATTCTGGCTTCTTTCATTAACCATAAATAGAAGTGTAAATTATGTAGAGAAGCAATTTGTGCTCCCAATATCTCTTTAGATTGGATCAGGTGGCGTAAATAGGCCTTGGTATAAGTTTTATCCGAAAAAAGCTCACTATCATCTTCCAAAGCCGAAAAATCGTTCTTCCATTTTTCATTTTGAATGTTGATGATCCCTTTGCTGGTAAAAAGCATACCGTTTCGGGCATTTCGGGTAGGCATCACACAATCGAACATATCGATGCCTAAGGCTATATTTTCTAAAAGATTCACCGGTGTACCTACACCCATTAAGTAGCGTGGTTTGTCTTCAGGTAAGACCTTGCAAACTACCTCCGTCATTTCATACATTTCCTCCGCTGGTTCACCTACAGAAAGTCCACCTATGGCATTTCCCTCACGATTAAAAGAGGCAATGGTTTCGGCCGATTTTAAGCGCAGATCTTTGTAAGTAGATCCCTGTACAATTGGGAAAAGCGTTTGAGAATAACCATATTTCGGCAGGGTACTGTCGAAACGGTCGCAACAACGTTTTAACCAACGATGGGTCATTTCCATCGATTTTTGGGCATAAGTATAATCACAAGGGTAGGGTGTACACTCATCAAAAGCCATGATGATGTCTGCACCAATGGTTCTTTGAATGTCCATCACATTTTCGGGAGTGAATAAATGTTTAGAACCGTCGATGTGTGAACGAAAAGTAACGCCCTCTTCTTTTATTTTACGCACCTCAGAAAGCGAATACACCTGATAACCACCGCTATCGGTTAAGATAGGCCCATCCCATCCATTAAACCGATGAAGACCACCGGCTTGCTCTAAAACATCCAGTCCCGGGCGTAAATAAAGGTGATAAGTATTACCCAGAATGATCTGAGCTCCAATATCTTCTTTTAGTTCCCGCTGATGAATAGCCTTTACGGTGCCTGCTGTGCCCACCGGCATAAAAATGGGAGTTTTTATCAAACCGTGGTCGGTAGTAATTTCAGCAGCTCTGGCTTTAGAGAGTTTATCTTTGGCAAGTAGTTTAAACTTCATCAGGATGTTTGGAATTGCTCGCAAAATAGCAAAAAAATCAGCGTTTTGGGCGCCTTAAATTTTCACATTTTCCTATAAAATCATTAAAAAATGTCAAATTTGCTCCCTCAATTAAAATATACATGTTTCAAGATCCATTGCTTCAAATCCTCTTTTATCTCCTCTTATTTGTAAGTGCCCTGCAATTGTATTTTTTACTCTTTGTACAGCTGCGATTATCCCGCTATTCTTCAAAAAATAAAACTGAAAATCCCCATATTCCCGCCTCTGTTATTGTTTACACCAAAAATGAGATTGAACACCTGCAAAATCATCTGCAATCAATTTTAGATCAGGATTACCCTGATTTCGAAGTAGTGGTGGTGAATGATACAGCTTGCGAAGAAACCGCGGCAGTGCTCAGGAGTTTTTGCGCATTAAATCCGCGTTTAAAAGTTGTACAGGTGCCGGAGCAAGATCGGTATCGGAGAAATAAGAAATTTGCATTGAGTATGGGTATCAAAGCGGCTAAAAACGAGCATTTGGTTTTCACAGAGGCCGATTCGCAGCCCTGCTCCGAGCAATGGTTGAAAGAAATTATGAGCAATTTTGACGAAAAAACTGAGTTCGTCATCGCAAGTGTAAAATATGCACGACTTCCGACATTTTTGACCTCATTTTTTAAATACGATAGTTTGGTGCAAGCCTCTGATCTACTGGCCTATTCTGCTGCCGGAAAAGCTTATGCCGGCGACGGACGCAATATGGCCTACCTAAAATCCGTTTTTTTCAAAGCCAAGGGTTTTGCTTCGCACATGCACATCCCTTTGGGTGAAGACCAATTATTTGTAAACCAACATGCTAATTCGAAAAATACAAAAATTGAAATCGGGTCTGGCACTCAAGTTATCTCTTTCAAAGAATATGATGTGATGAAATATCTTCAGGAAAAAACAGATAAAATGATGATTAGTCGATCATTCAGGTTCATGGATCAATTCAAATTAAGAATTCAGAAGGGTTCAGGAATTCTTTTTTATGCGGCTTTAATCAGCCTTCTGGTTGTGGGATTTGATTGGAGAATCTTATTATCAATCTATTTATTCAGGACCATCGTTTACGCTTTTGTATACGCTAAACTATTTTCTCAATTCAAATACAATGAATTACGTTGGCTTTTCCCTTTTATAGACTTCTTTTATCAGTTTTATCTGCTACTGCTCAGTTTGATGCTTTTGTTTAAAAGTAAACCGCAATGGAAATAAATGAGCATTTTTCAGAAAATGCTAAGAAAGATTATGCTTTAGTTTTAAAGGCGTTAGCAGGCGATCAGAGGGCTTTTGCGCTCATCATGGAGCGATACAAAGACCCGATTTATTTCATGCTGCTCAAAATGGTGAATAACCGTGATGATGCCATGGACCTGACGGTGGATACTTTTGTCAAGGCGTTTGAGAAGTTAGATGCCTATAAGCCAGATTTTGCTTTTAGCACCTGGTTATTCAAGTTGGCTTCCAATGCTGCCATCGATCACCTCAGGAGAAAACGCATTTCTCATGTTTCTTTAGATCAGATTTTGGATCATGAAGGGTCGGGTCAAAGCTCGTTTATTCGTTCAGATAGCCTCAATCCGGAAGAAAAGTCTATTCAGAAACAAAATAAAATACAATTGAAAGCAATTGTGGCCACCATGCCTAACCGCTACCGGATCCTGATTAATTTGTTTTATTTTGAAGAATTATCAATAGAAGAAATAGCTTTGCAACTGGATTTGCCAAGAAACACGGTTAAAGGGCAACTTTCCAGAGCAAGAATTTTATTGCACACCATCATTAAAAGAAAGAAAAATTCAGGATTTTGAAGACGGCATCATCGCTTATTAACGAACATTTTAAAGACCTCAGCCCGGCACAAATCCAGCAATTTGAGCAATTGGGCGAACTATATCCATTCTGGAACGCACAAATTAATGTGATTTCCAGAAAAGATATTGATATGCTCTACCTTCATCACATTTTACATTCGCTTGCCATCGCTAAAGTGATTACATTTTTGCCAGACGAAAAAGTGCTGGATGTAGGCACCGGCGGTGGTTTTCCCGGAATTCCCTTGGCCATTCTTTTCCCTGAGACGCAATTTCACTTAGTAGATTCAATCGGAAAAAAAATCAAGGTAGTAAATGAGGTTGCAAAAGCCTTGGGTCTAAAAAATGTGAAAGCGAGCCATATGAGGGCAGAGCAAGTAAATGATCAGTTCGATTTTGTGGTTTCAAGGGCGGTTACCCAGCTCAAAGATTTCTATCCTTGGGTCAGAAATAAAATAAAAAGGGGAGGTAAAAATACCCTTGCTAACGGTGTGCTTTACTTAAAAGGGGGCGATTTAGAAGAAGAAATTGCCAATTCTGGAATTAGAGGTATAAAAAAATATCGTATAAGTAAATTTTTTTCACAAGAATTCTTTCTTACCAAATTCGTTCTTTATTTTCAGGCACAATAATCTTTTGTGTCTATCTATCATACATTGGCTTTATCGCGGGTTCCGGGCATTGGAGCCATCACCGCAAGGGCTTTATTAACTTATTTTGGCTCAGCAGAACAAGTTTTCAAGGCCTCTAAACAACAATTATGCGAAGTCCAGGGGCTTGGTCCGAAATTGGCATCTAATATTCTTCATTTTCGTGATTTTGACTGGGTAGCAGGAGAGCTTGATTTTATAGAAAAGTATCAAATCAAATCTATCAAATTTGGTGATCCAAACTACCCAAAACGTTTGGCAGAATGTGATGATGCACCATATTTACTCTTTTATCGTGGGAATGCGGATCTCAATCAACAGAAAATTATCAGTATTGTTGGTACCAGATCGGCTACCACTTATGGTAAACGATTGTGTGAAGAATTGGTAGCCTCATTAAAAAATCATCAGCCTCTAGTGGTGAGTGGATTAGCCTACGGCATTGATTTTACAGCTCATCAGTCCAGTTTGAATCATCAAATCCAAACCATTGGCGTATTGGCCCATGGTCTGGATCGAATCTATCCAAGGGCTCATCAGTCAATTGCACGACAAATGCTGCAATGTGGAGGTTTACTGACTGAATTTACTTCTCAAACACAGCCCGATCGGGAGAATTTTCCGAAACGGAACCGAATTATTGCGGGTTTGGCCGATGCAACGATTGTAGTGGAGGCTCATACAAAAGGAGGAGCTTTAATCACTGCCGAATTGGCAAATGTTTACAATCGAGACGTTTTTGCATTTCCCGGTAGGGTGAACGATGAGCAGAGCTCAGGTTGTAACTATCTGATCAAAACACACCGAGCCCAATTGATTTCGCAGCCTTCAGATCTGGAATATTTATTAGGTTGGGATGCGGTGAAAGACAAAACACCCACATCCCCAATCATTCCTAAAGAGCTCAACAAAGATCAAAGACTGGTTTTTGAGATGATTCGCGATGAATCACCTATTGGAATGGACGCTTTGCTACTGAAGACCGGGTTGGACCAGGGAAGGCTGGCCATGATCATTTTGGAATTGGAAATGATGGGCTATTTGGTCACCTTACCAGGTAAACAATTTCAATTGGCATAAAAAAGCCTGTCTGCAATTGCAAACCGGCTTTTTTATTAAAATATCACTAATTAAGGTAGCTTGATGGCGTAGCCGACAGAGAAACTGATATTGCTATTTTTAGCTTTTATCTGGTCAGAAAGTGCGTTTGGTATGTTATTGCTCAGGCCGAGTTGGTATCCTAAGGTGAAATTTAAACCAAGCGGTAATTGGTAGGTACTCAATAAATTGATACCAAAATCTGTTCGTTTCAATTCATCACCTATTTCATTTCCAAACTGAATGTCAGCATCTTGGCCCCCAGAAGATGATTTACCTGAAAGAGCGTAGGAGAAGTAGGGTCCTGCACCAAATGATATGCTGCCTAATCCCACTCCAACCCTGGTGCCGAAATAAAGCGGTACTTTGAGATACATCAGATTTATTTTAGCTTCTTCCTGGCCATCAACAATTTTACTTCCATGGCCGCTCAGTTCTAAACCGGGCTGCATAAAAATTTTAGGAAATAATTTGAATTCAGCATAAGCTCCTACTTGAAAGGAAGTGGCAAACTGATTATCAATTTCAACACTTGGATCGACGTAGTCGAAATTAATCTTCGACAAATTTACACCTGCTCTGGCGCCAAATCTGCTCTGAGCGCTAACATAAAAAGTGCTAATTGAAAGAAAGGTAATTAAAAGTAATCTTTTCATAACGTATCGTTTTATTAGCAAAAACGTATAAGCTCATGAAATATTGTACATTATTCTTTGGATAATATTATTTTGAATTATTGTTTGTGTGCAGAATAAATATCTTGATTAAAGATATTCCTGCCGTATTTAGTGCCCAACAGGCGGTCGATCTCTATATGGAAATTGGGCTAATTCTCCATTTTTCAAAATAATCCATGGTTATTTCTTATGCCATTATTGATTTAACAGCAATCTTCTTCAGACCTAATCTTTAAGAAGTCCGAGAAAGGAGAGTAGCTTATTATATGGTTTAGACCAGGTGCGCTGATAACGTAACGGTCCACCTAAAACTCTTTTGTAGAACTCCGGATGTCTGTAATTCAATATCTCATTAATTTCTTTTTTGAGCTTCCGGGTTCTTATTCTTTTAGAATTAGTTCTTATCCGATATTTATAACCAACAAATGGCAGTCTGAACACTTCTCCGCCATCTTTTAACATGGAAATCCAAAAATCCCAATCTTCTCTACCTAGTAATTTTGGATAATAACCACCAATTCTTTCCCAGTCAGATTTTCTGTAAACTGCGCAAACACTTAAAAGATTTTTTCGTGCTAACAGGTTTAAATTAAAGTCAGGTAACTTTATAAGGCCAGTTTTATTGCCAAAAAATTCACCTTCGGCAGTTACTACTTTTACATTTGGACTGGATTCTAGCACTTTTACAGCTTCCTCGATATACTTTTCGCAAATCATATCGTCAGAATCAACAGGTAGAATATAAGTGCCCTTAGCATTTGAAATTCCTAAGTTTCTCGCAACGGATACACCTTGATTTTTTTGTCGGTGTAAAAATATATTTTCGTGTATTGCCAAGTATTTTTCGGCAACTTGAAGAGACTTGTCCGTTGAGCCGTCGTCAACTAATATGATTTCGATATTACTGTAAGAGCTCTCGAGTATCCAGTCTAAAGTTTGAGCTAAATAATCTTGAGAATTATAGAATGGGACTATTACAGATACTAAAGGTGTCATATTCATACGGACGATTTGGAATATCGGTCAATTGTTTAACAAATTAAGTTATATTAAATTTCAGGAGAATTTCTAAAAAATCGATTTAAAGATTGTTTCAATCATCTCAAAGAAGACGTTTTTAGATTTTATCTCGCTTGTTCAGAAACTTTTGAAAATAATACTTGATGGGGTTTTTGTACTTCAACAATTTCCATGGTCTGCTGCCGTGAGGTTTATGTAAAACAGGAGTTTTTATAAGTAAATAGTTTTCGAAACCTAATTCAATAGATTTATTTGATATGAATACGTCATACCAATCTTTGCTATCATTGAGGTTTTGGAAAGAGTAGGCTTTTAGAAAATCATGGGTTAATAAAGTACAACAGAAACTTAAACTTCGTTTGGTGCTGATGATTGGTCTTGACTCATTTTTAAACTTCAGGTATGGAAAGTTGACTTTTTCGTTTTCGTCAACCGTAATAGCACCTATCATCCCAATATGATCTTGTTTTGCATGATCAATCATTTTTTCCAATGTGTCATTTTTGATGATTACATCAGATTCTACGATTATTAATGGTAGATTTTCTTTTAAAGCTCTTTGCTGGGCATTTTGTAAAACCAGGCGATAATTTGGCGAAGGATGAGTCGTAATGTCTTCCAGATTTATCAACTCGAATCCATAGGTATTTACGGCATCTTGGAGCGCTTTTTTAGTCGTATCTGTACTAAAATCATTATAAACAATATGCTTAACCTTGCAGTTACTGTTTGCTATCGCTTTAATAGTTTCTAAAGTGGTTAATATGGAGTCTTTAACCGGAGTAATTGCAATTGCTTGTATCATCAATTTTATTTTAATAAAGTCGGTATTGCAAACTTACAGAAGTTGTTTTGCTTTCTTACCTTCAAAAAATGCTGTTATTTTGATTAAATCGAAAGAATTTAAGCACATCTCTTTAGACAATCCACCCTTACGGCCCACCAAAATACCATAATACATGTCAAAGAAGCCCTCTGTACGGTGCGCATCGGGGTTAATGGCCAGCATTACACCCTTTTTAAGGGCATATTGGTGCCAGCGCCAGTCTAGATCCAGTCTCAGTGGGTTGGCATTGATTTCGATAACAACTCCGTTTGCTGCGCAGGCATCAATCACTTTTTGATGATCGATCGGGTAGGCACTTCGGCTGAGCAATAATCTCCCGGTAGGGTGGCCTAAAATAGTGGTGTAGGGGTTTTCGATGGCTTTGATGAGGCGTTCGGTTGCTTTTTCTTCTGTCATCTTTAATACAGAGTGTACCGATGCCACTACAAAATCGAAACTGGCCAGTACTTCATTGCTGTAATCGAGGCTGCCATCGTACAATATATCTGACTCAATACCCTTAAAAATGAGAAATGGGGCTAATTTCTGATTTAATTCATCAATTTCTCGATGTTGAGCCGCCACTCGGATTTCATTTAAGCCGTTGGCGTAAAATGCTGATTTAGAGTGATCGCAAATGCCGAGATAATCCAGTTTTAGCTGATCGCGGCAAAACAAGGCCATTTCTTCTAAAGTATGAACGCCATCGCTCCAGGTGCTATGGTTGTGTAAGCTGCCTTTTAGATCACTTAGTTTAATTAAAACGGGCAATTGCTGTTTGGATGCTTGCTCTATTTCTAAATTCCCTTCTCGAAGTTCGGGTTCAATAAAATCAAGGCCGGCCATTTGATAGATTTCCAGTTCTGATTTACCCGAAACCGGTTTACCGATCAACAGTTTTTCCAACTCATTTACATGTGCTGCATTTCCAGTGGTTCGTATCAGTTCCCAGCCAAAATCAGCGCTATGGCAAAAATGGAATTGGAAATTAACACCTTCTTCAGACTGCATGCAGTTCTTTTCGTCAAGCACGATTTTTAAGCCCACCGGTAAATGAGCAGATTTGAAATCTATTGCTAATTGTCCGATCAAAATATCCACCTGATCAATTACTTCCATTCTTCGCCGGTAATCGCCGCTTATACTGATTGGTAGGTTCGGGAAAGCGTTTTTTAGGTCTAAAATTAATTTTTCGGCAATTGATTCGGCTTTTGCATACAGTATGCGTCCATTACTGGCCATTTTGAATTCAATTACCTTCAAGATTTCTTCCTGGGTTTTGAGCCCGAAACCTTTGGCTTCTACCAATCTGTTCTCATTGCAGGCATACAGTAATTCTCCTACACTTTCTATCCCCAAATCTTTCCAAATTACAGCTACCTTTTTAGGCCCTATCCCTTTGATCTGAAGGATTTCCAAAACGCCCGGAGGGGTAGATTGTATCAAATTGTCGAGTTCTGCAATGCTTCCATTTTGAATCAATTCGTCAATTTTTGCTGCAGTGCTTTTACCAACACCCTCCATGGTACTCATTTCTTCCAAAGTTTTTGAGGCAATGGGGAAGGGGAGCTTATCTACTTTAAAAGCAGCATTGGCTATTGACCGCACCTTGAAGGGATTCTCATCGTATAAATCCAACAATTGACTGAAGAGCCTAAGCGTACGAGAGATGGTTTTGTTTTCCATAGAGATCAAAAATAAAAAAAGCCCTCCGTGATTATGGAAGGCTTTCAGAAATAATCCTAGATAATTTATTTGATTATCACTTCATAAGGCATACGTGCCTGTATGCCGCTTCGGTTCAATACCGATTTAATTTGCTGGTAATAGGTATACTGATCACCCAGTTCTTGCTTGGTAAAATAAGTGCGGATTTTATCACTTGAGGTCTCAAATATCTCCTTGAAAGGATCTTTCTGACTCGGGTATTCTACCACTTTGTAATCTTTCAGTTTAGCCATTTTTGCCGCAGAGCGAATGGCATCGTCAATATTACCCAATCTGTCTATCAAGCCATTTTTAAGCGCCTGTTCACCTGTCCAAACTCTTCCTTGGCCAATGCTGTCGATATAAGAAACACTTTTACGGCGGCCATTGGCTACTTTTTGGGTAAATGTTTTGTAAATCTGATTGATTTCCTGCTGCAAAATCATTTTCTCATCTTCTTGAAGCGGACGAGTGATGCTGATGTCGGCATATTTTCCGGTTTGAACCCCATCAAAAGTGATTCCCAATTTGTTATTGAAGAATTTTTTCATGTTGGGGATGATGCCGAATACGCCGATTGATCCCGTGATGGTATTCGGTTGAGCGAAAATGGAATCGGCATTACAAGCGATGTAATATCCGCCAGATGCGGCTACATCTCCCATAGAGACCATGATCGGTTTTACTTTTTTCGTTAATTCAACTTCACGCCAGATCACTTCAGATGCCAATGCACTGCCCCCGGGTGAATTGACACGCAAAACCACCGCTTTGATTTTTTTGTCAGTTCTGGCTTTTCTTATTGCTTTGGAGATACGCTCCGATCCAATAGTTTCATCATCTCCTTCACCGCTCATGATTTCTCCAACTGCGTAAATCACGGCAATTCTATTGGAAGAATTCGATTTTTTTTCGTTGGCAACCATTGCATAATCAGCAATGGCAACCGAATTCAAATCTTTACTTTGTGCTGTGCCAGTCAAGTTTTTCAATTCACTCAACACTTCATCTTTATATTTCAGGCCATCTACCAAACGGTATTTGAGCCCATCTTCAGCAGATCTGACCAAAGCCAAATTGGAGATATTGAGTAGGCTATCTTTCGAAATTTTTCTGCTTTCAGCAATTCTGCTGATGTAATGATCGTATAAAGAGCCGAGAAAGGAACTCACTTGCTCTTTATTCGCTTTGCTCATTTTATCTAAAATAAAAGGTTCAACGGCACTTTTATAAGTTCCAACCTTAATAATTTGAGGTTCAATCCCTAATTTATCTAATGCTCCTTTAAAGAAGGTTATTTCGGTGCTGAAGCCCCGAAAATCGATCATTCCTTCCGGATTAAGGTAAACTTTATTGGCCGCAGAAGCTAAATAATAAGCACTTTTGGTATATACTTCACTGTAGGCCAGCACGAATTTGCCCGACTTTTTAAAATCGATCAGTTTATTTCTGATTTCTTCGATACCCGCATAACCAGCTTGTATGTACGAAACATCGATGTAAATACCTTTAATTTTGTTATCACTTTTAGCTTTCTCAATACTGATGAGGATATCATTCAGGCCGATGTTGCGTTCGTTTTCGAAACCAAAAAAACCCAAATTTTCGAGTGGATTTTTAGAGGTCCGTTCGGTAATAGGGTAATCTAAACGAAGGTGCATCACCGATTGGTCTTCCACTTCCACCTTAGATTCTTCGCCAACAGTGCTGGCTATCCCTATGATAGTGAAGACAGAAATCAGTATTAACACAAAAAAAGAAAGGATGACGCCTAGCATGGAGGCAAAAACAAACTTGAAGAACTCTTTCATTTGGCGATCAATTTTTATATCTATGCATTGATATAATAAAGATGAAAATTTGGCTCTTTTGTTACACAAATAATTGACAATTATTAAATGGCTACGATTTTTTTATTGCTGGGCAGCAACATGGGTGACAGTGTTCAGTTATTGGCTGAAGCCCAAAAGCAGCTGGAACACCAAGTTGGGAAATTGCTCCAATCTTCTGCTTTATACCGAACGGCGGCCTGGGGCAATACCGAGCAGTCCGATTTTATCAATCAGGTACTCAAAATGGAAACCAGCCTGGATCCTCAAGAAGTACTTGGTACGATTTTAGCAATTGAAAAAGAGATGGGGCGTTTACGGGAGGTGAAATGGGGGCCAAGAATCATAGATATCGATATTTTGTATTACGAACAGGAGGTGATCAACCTACCAGAACTCAAAATACCGCACCCAAATTTGCATCAAAGGGCATTTACCTTAGTACCTTTATGCGAAATCGAGCCGATGTGGTTGCACCCGGTACTCCATCAAACAAATCGCCAATTACTCATGGTAATAGATGATGTTTTAAGTGTACAAAAACTCCAATGATGATGAATAAGCTAAAATCCGTTCAATCTGCCGAGCCTGAAATTAGTTTGGCGTACTTAAAAGATATTGCCGACGGTAGTCAGGAGTTTATGGTGGAGATGATCGATATTTTCCTCCATCAAACGCCTGGATATCTGGCTCAGCTGGAAACATCTATCGAAAAAAAAGATTGGACGACTGTTGCGGAGATTGTACACAAGGTGAGACCTACCTTTACCTTCATTGGGGTGGATCAATTGACTCAAATCATGGCTTCCATAGAGCAGAAAGCCCGTACGGGGGAAGATTTAGCTAGCATCTCGAAAATATTCAATGAAATTAAGCCACTCTTAACACGTGTTTTGGAAAAGTTGGCTGAAATGAGGAAAGAATTAGCTCAATAAGCCAGGGTTAGGCAATTGGCTTCAGGGTAAATTCATAGCTTTCCATGATCAGGTTAGCCAGTAATTTTTTACAAGCTTCCTCTACCTTTTCGCGAGCTTGAGCTTCGTTTGAAGCTTCTATTTCCAAACTGATGTGCTTTCCGATGCGCACATTCTGAATTTCAGCCAATCCCATGTTCTTCATACTGCCAGTTACTGCTTTTCCTTGTGGATCGAGGATTTCTTTTAGAGGCATTACATTTATTTCTGCGCTGAATTTCATTTGCTTGTTTTGGTTTGAATGATGGATAAAATCAAATAAAGAAAAATGATAAAGGGTATTGCTGCAAATTTAAAAATAAGTATCAAAACTACAGCCGAACCGAGCAAGAGGTAGCGATAAATGTTCTCCTTCCAATCTAATTTTTTGAATTTGAGTGAAAAAAGCGGAAGCTCGGCCACTAATAATAAACTCATGATCACGCTCAGCGCCGTCAAAAATATTGGATTCAGGATGAGCTCAAAAAGGATCAAAGAGTCGCCATTTAATATGAAAGGCAAGGAGCCTATCAAGAGGGCATTTGCCGGGGTAGGTAATCCGATGAAATTCTCACTTTGGCGGGTATCAATATTGAATTTTGCCAAGCGTAAAGCAGAAAAAATCGCAATTAAAAAAGCCAGGTAAGGTAAGTAAGGATGGACCTGATTTACGTTTCTGAATAATTGGAAAACGATGAAAGATGGTAAAACGCCGAAACTCACCACATCGGCCAATGAATCTAACTCTTTACCAATATCGCTGTATGCTTTGAGGATTCGGGCAGCCATACCGTCACAGAAATCAAAAATCGCCGAAATTCCAATGGCATATGCAGCAAAAACGAGCTGATTTTCTGCAGCAAAAACCAAACCTACACAGCCGCTGAATAAGTTTAAACAGGTGAGCGTGTTGGGAAGGTGTTTCTTAATCATTGGCTTTATTCCTAAAAGTAAACTCTAAACAATGTACTTTATTAACCATTCATAGATACCAGGAACTCTTCATTAGTTTTGGTGCCTTTCATCTGTGCCAGCAAGAACTCCATTGATTCTTGAGAATTCATATCGGCCAGGTGGTTACGTAAAATCCAGATGCGTTGTAAGCTTTCGCGATCCAATAATAGATCATCTCTACGAGTGCTGGAAGCGGTGAGGTCGATCGCAGGGAAGATACGTTTGTTAGACAATTTACGATCTAATTGTAATTCCATGTTTCCGGTTCCTTTAAATTCCTCAAAGATCACTTCATCCATCTTCGAACCGGTTTCGGTTAATGCAGTAGCTAAAATGGTTAATGATCCACCATCTTCAATGTTTCGGGCGGCACCAAAGAAACGCTTAGGCTTGTGCAATGCGTTGGCATCCACACCACCCGATAAAATTTTACCTGAAGCAGGCGCAACGGTATTGTAAGCACGGGCCAAACGGGTAATGGAGTCGAGCAAGATCACCACATCGTGACCACATTCTACCATTCTTTTCGCTTTTTCCAAAACGATGTTTGCAATTTTAACGTGTCGCTCTGCCGGTTCATCAAAAGTTGAAGAGATCACTTCGGCTCTTACACTGCGTGCCATGTCGGTCACCTCTTCCGGACGTTCATCGATCAATAAAATAATAAGGTAAACTTCGGGATGATTTTTGGCAATGGCATTCGCTACATCTTTAAGTAACATGGTTTTACCCGTTTTAGGCTGGGCAACTATCAAACCACGTTGGCCTTTACCAATGGGCGTGAACAAATCCATGATCCGGGTAGAGAAATTACCCACTTCGGTAAATAAGTTCAAGCGTTCAGTTGGGAAGAGTGGGGTCAAAAAGTCGAAAGGCACACGGTCTCTAACTTCGGCAGGGATACGTCCATTGATGGCTTCTACCCGTACCAAAGGGAAATATTTTTCACCTTCTTTGGGTGGTCTGATGCTACCACGAACGGTATCTCCGGTTTTTAATCCAAATAACTTGATTTGAGACTGTGAAACATAGATATCATCTGGTGATGATAAATAATTATAATCTGATGAACGTAAAAAACCGTAACCATCAGGCATGATCTCTAAAATACCCTCGTTGATGATGGCATTATCGAAATCAAGATTTAATTCTTCTTTTTTTACAGAGGCCGACTTGGCTGTATCTTGCGGTCGACGTTCGAAACGTGGAGCTTGCTCAATAGGAGGGGCAACTTCACGAAATTCTGCCTCTGTGCTTGGACTGATAGATTCTACAACGGGAGCTTCTTCGGTAGCTGAGACTTCTGCGTCTCCGTTCTCAAAAAGGTTGGCATCATCCAAAGGAATTCTTGCTGGTGCAGGTTCAGATTTAGTAGTTCTGATTCTTTTTCGCACTTTGCCATCATTTGCAGCCAGTGAGTTTTCATCGCCAGTAGGTGCTGATGGATTGTTTAATCCAATAATCTGATTGATAAGTTCTTGTTTTCGCAGAGTATCAGCATCGGTTACGCCCAAGCTCATTGCTAATTCACGAAGCTCTGGCACGAGCATATCGTTCAATTTTTCTAAGTCCAGCATCAAAAATTAATATATGATATAAAAAGGATGATTTCGTGCTATGTATTTATCCGAAATAAACAGGTTTTGAGTACACCTAAATTTTGTATGAGAAATTACGATGATTTCCTGAAAACAGGGATAAATTGAGATAACGATACAATTTTAGCTAAATATTTCAATACTATCAAAAAAAATAAATATTCTTCTCACATACTTAATTTAATTATTTTCGTTCAAATTTCAACTCTCCATGACCAAAGCACAACTAATTGATCAAATACGTAGTAAACGATCTTTTTTGTGTGTTGGTCTTGATACCGATCCGGAATTGATACCGGAATCATTGAAACACTTACCTAACCCTGTTCTTGAATTCAATAAAAGAATCATCGAAGCAACGCATGATTTATGCGTAGCCTATAAACCGAATACCGCCTTTTATGAAAGCAGGGGTGCAAAAGGCTGGGAAGAACTCCAACAAACATGGGAATTGATTCCCAAAACCTGCTTGAGCATTGCCGATGCAAAGCGAGGTGATATCGGTAATACCTCCACCAGATATGCCCAGGCATTTTTCGATACTGATAGCTCCGGTATGAGTTTCGATGCCATTACGGTTGCACCTTATATGGGCAGCGACTCGGTTAAGCCATTTTTGAAATTTAAAGATAAATGGACCATTTTATTGGCCCTAACTTCGAATGAAGGGAGTCATGACTTCCAATTTCTCAATGCTGATGGTTTGAAGATCTTTGAACAGGTGATTCAGAAGGCAGCCAGCTGGGCTGGCGCAGACCAGTTGATGTTTGTGGTGGGGGCTACACAAGGCGAGGCCTTCAAAACAATCAGAAAGTGGGCTCCTGATCATTTTTTACTGGTTCCTGGTGTAGGAGCACAAGGAGGAAGTTTACAGGAAGTATGTGAATATGGGATGAATCGCGATTGCGGATTGTTGGTAAATGCTTCCAGATCTATTATTTATGCCTCCAATGGTCCCGATTTTGCCGAGAAAGCCCGCGAAGAAGCTCAGAAAATACAGCTGGAGATGGATGTTCAGCTAAATAAGATAAATTTTTAATCTGAAGTTAATTCTGTAAATTCAGGAGTGGATTTTACAGAAGATTTACTCCATTATTACTGGAAAACAGGGTTTCTTAAACCCAAGCATATCCGTACTGTTTCTGGCGAACCAATCCAAATTATTCATTCGGGTTTTCATAATACTCATGCAGGACCAGATTTTGAAAATGTACTCATTCAATTAGGGCCAACTAAATGGGCTGGGAATGTGGAGATGCATTTGTATTCATCTGATTGGTTCAAACATCGGCATGAATTGGATGATGCCTACCAAAATGTGATCCTCCATGTGGTTTATGAACATGATCGAGCTGTTTTTAGAAAAGATGGCACAGAAATTCCTGTTCTGGAGCTCAAATCGATCATTCCTCCTATACTTATCGAAACTTATAATCAATTGATGGCGGCAGCGTCCTGGATTCCCTGTGATAGGGCATTATCCAGGGTAGACGAGTGCCACCAACATGCATTTTTAAATCGGGTAGTGATGGAGCGATTAGTGGCAAAACAGCAAGAAGTGTCGGAATTGCTCCATCAATACAAGGGAAGCTGGGATGATGCTTTTTACATCTACTTAGCCAAACATTTTGGTTTTAAAACCAATGCGCTTCCCTTTGAATGTCTTGCAAAATCACTTCCTCAACAAATCCTGGCGAAGCATAAAAATAAGCCAATACAAATTGAAGCACTCATTTTTGGACAGGCAGGATTCTTAAGTACTGATTTTGTAGATGAATATCCTGCCAAATTGAAAGTAGAATATGATTTCTTGAGAAAGAAGTATGGTTTAAAACCAATTGAACCTGGTGTTTGGAAATACATGCGCCTTAGACCAGCCAATTTTCCCACCATCAGATTAGCCCAGTTTTCGGCTTTGGTGATCAAATCCTTGCATTTGTTTTCTAAGATGTTGTCAATAGATGATTTAAGCAGCATCAAAACCTTGTTTAAGGAGTTGCCTGTTCATTCTTATTGGATGCATCACTACCGTTTTGGAGTGCAAACGGAGAAACATACCGTTCAAATTGGCACTAGCAGTATTCAAAATTTGTTGATCAACGTGGTGGTAAACTTCCTCTTTAGTTATGGGAAACACCATGATCAGGAGATTTATTGTTCAAGGGCAATCCATTTGCTGGAACATTTGCCCGCAGAAAACAATCAGATCACCAGGAATTACCGTGGATTGGGCCTGAAGGTTCAAACGGCTCTGGGTTCACAGGCATTGCTCAGCCTGAAGAAAAATTACTGTGATCAGAAAAAATGCTTATTTTGTGGTATCGGATCACAAATTTTACAAAAAAAAACATGATCAATCAGTTGTTAACTTTTCTTGAAAAATATTCCTTCGGTGTTTGTACCTATTTGGGAGAAAGAATGGGAATTTCCATATTTAAAATCAGGCTTTTCTTTATTTATTCGAGTTTTTTGGCTGTTGGTTTTCCATTAACCATCTATTTACTTGCGGCGGTGGTGCTCGACATTAGAAATTACATCCGTAAAGTAAAAAGCGTAGTCCGCGATTTTTAATCATTTAAAATCCGAGCAATTTCTCTCCAGCCATTTTCTTCTGCCAGGTCGCCTGCGGTTTTTCCTTCCCGACTTTGCTGTTTTACCTCTGCACCTGCTTCTAAAAGCAGGATGATGAGTTCGATATTGCCTTGGCTGGCAGCCAAATGAAGCGGACTCAAACCTTCGGCTTGTGTCACATTTACCAAGGCTCCGGCCTCCAGCAACATCTTGGCGATCATATCTTGGCGGTTTAAAATGGCCTGATGAATGGGAAAGTTCCGTGAATCGTTATTCATGGCCTTGTTTACTTCCACATCTTTTATCAGCAAGTAGCGAACGATTTCTTCTTGACCAAACTGAACAGCCAGTCCCAAAGCGGTATAGCCATGAGTGGTATATTGCGAGAGTTGTTCCGGGTTTTTGAAAATTTGATGCGTCATCCAGTCGAACTTCCCGCAGGCGCAAGCCTCAAACAAGTCAAATTCTGATTGGTGTTCAACAAGGAGGTCTATGATTTCTTGATTCTTAGTCTCACATGCATGAAGAAGGGGACTCAGATTTAGACTGGTTTTTAGCAGCAACACATTGGGTTCTGCAGCTAATAAGTGTTTCAATGCCGCTGCATTCCCACTTTCAATTAGTTCTTCCAGGAGCTTGATCATGCTAAATTTGCATCGTCGAATAAAGATACACCATAATTTTTTAAAGCCAATTTAAGATATCATCAGAAAGGTCTTATTTTATATATTTGTAACGAAGAAGCCTAATAATGCCCCTCAAAGGAAACCAATTTAGAAGAAGTAATACTTTACGCAATATGCCCCTCGACTCAGAGGAGCAAGATCCCATTGTAACAAGGCCAAAAACCCGTAGCAGATCCACCACCGCTTCCGCAGAGCGAATGCCAAAGTTCGATTTGGCTGGTGGCCGATTGGTGAAAATACTTGGCTTATTCATGCTCCTGCTCTCAGTTTACTTTCTGGTGGCATTTACCTCATATTTGTTTACCTGGCAAGACGATCAAAGCTATGTGATCGACGCCAACGGCGGCTGGTCAAATTTGCTGAAAACTCAAAAAGAATTAGCACAGCTGAACCCAGGTTCATCGGGGGTAGTGCAAAATTGGTTAGGTAAGTTTGGGGCTTTGTTGTCACATCAGTTTATTTATGAGTGGTTTGGCATCGCATCCTTTATCTTCATTGCGGTATTCTTCATTTTAGGTTATCGTTTATTATTCAAAGTACAGCTCTTTCATTTGGGTAAGAGCCTCGGATATTCCTTTTTTCTACTCCTGTTCACCTCAGTAACCTTGGGCTTTTTTCATGGGTTTTTTAGTGATTTCCCTCATTTTTTAGAAGGTGAATTTGGATTTTGGGCTAACAGAATGCTGATGGCGCAGATTGGTAATGCGGGTACTTTCGGATTATTGGCCTTCACCGGTTTAACTGCCCTCACCATCGCTTATAATTTTGATTTTAAATTGCCTGAACGTTCTCCAAAATATGTGGTACCCGAAACCGGACCCGATGAAATTGTGGAGGAAGTTATTTCTGAACCGGTTGAATTTCCCCTGAATAATCGCTTTCAGGAAGAATTAGAAGCAGAAGACAAACGCATGGAAACTGCCGATGATGAGCTAGTGACGGACGATTTACCCGAACCTGAGCTGATGATGGCGAATGAGTCTGATTCAGGTCCGGAAATGAGCATTGAAAAAGGCGAGGAAGAAGCAAAAGCAGATGAATTGGTGCAACAATTTGGCACCTACGATCCTAAATTAGACCTATCTCAATACAAGCATCCACCATTAGATTTGCTTGAAAATTATGGCTCCAGTAAAATTTCTGTGAATGCAGAGGAATTAGAAGCCAACAAAAATAAAATTGTTGAAACGCTCAATCACTATAACATTGAGATCGATAAAATTAAGGCCACCATTGGTCCAACAGTAACCTTATATGAGATCATTCCAGCCCCGGGCGTTCGTATTTCTAAGATCAAAAATTTAGAAGATGACATTGCGCTCAGTTTGGCTGCTTTGGGTATCCGTATTATAGCCCCAATGCCGGGCAAGGGAACCATTGGAATTGAGGTACCTAACCAAAATCCTGAAATGGTTTCCATGCGTTCTGTTTTAGGTACTGAAAAATTCCAGAACACTACCATGGAATTGCCTATTGCTTTGGGTAAAACCATTTCAAATGAAGTTTATATCGCCGATTTAGCCAAAATGCCACACTTATTGGTTGCAGGTGCTACCGGTCAGGGTAAATCGGTTGGGATCAATTGTATCCTGGCTTCTTTGCTGTATAAATTGCATCCATCACAGCTCAAATTTGTGTTGGTCGATCCGAAAAAAGTAGAATTGACCTTGTTCAGGAAAATCGAGCGTCATTTCCTTGCCAAACTTCCCGGAGAAGTGGATGCCATCATCACCGATACTAAAAAAGTAATCAATACCTTGAATTCCTTGTGTATAGAAATGGATCAGCGATATGATTTATTGAAAAATGCGCAAGTTAGGAACCTTAAAGAATACAATCAGAAGTTCATCAATCGTAAACTCAATCCCGAAGAAGGACACCGATTCCTGCCGTTTATTGTGTTGATTGTGGATGAATTTGCAGATTTAATGATGACTGCCGGAAAAGAAGTAGAGGCGCCAATTGCCCGATTGGCTCAATTGGCCAGGGCGGTAGGTATTCACCTGGTTATTGCTACGCAGCGACCTTCGGTAAATATCATTACCGGAACTATCAAGGCCAATTTCCCGGCTCGTTTGGCTTTCAGGGTGTTATCTAAGATTGATTCACGTACCATTTTAGATTCCGGAGGTGCCGATCAACTGATTGGTCGTGGTGACATGCTTTTATCAACCGGTAGCGACTTGATCCGATTACAATGTGCTTTTGTAGATACGCCGGAAGTAGAACGCGTTTCTGACTTCATTGGATCACAGAAAGGATATGATTCGGCCTGGATGTTGCCTGAGTATGTTGATGAACATGGCGAAGGTTCAAAGGATTTTGATCCGGATGATCGTGATCCGCTTTTTGAAGATGCGGCACGTTTAGTGGTGATGCACCAACAAGGTTCTACCTCACTCATCCAGCGTAAGCTCAAATTGGGTTATAACAGGGCCGGAAGAATCATCGATCAATTAGAAGGAGCGGGCATTGTAGGTCCTTTTGAGGGCAGTAAGGCACGTGAGGTTTTATTCCCCGATGAATATGCCTTGGAGCAGTTTTTGGAATCCTTTGACGGTAAAAATTAGTAAATTGCAAACATGAAAAAATTACGCTTCATATTAAGTGTGCTGATGTTAAACGGTGTCGCTTTGATGGCACAAACTGAAGAAAAAGCTAAATTGATATTGGCAGAAGTGAGTAAAAAATATCGTTCTTACGATGTCATTAAAACGGAGTTTAGTTTCACACTTGATAATCCGCAGGCAAAAATTAAGGAAACCCAAACCGGTACACTATATACCAAAACCAAGCTCAATAAATTCAAAGTGATTTTAAAAGCCCAGGAGTTGATCAGTGATGGGAAAAATCAGTGGACCTTTTTAAAAGCCGATAAAGAAGTTCAACTGAGCGAGGTGGACAACTCTTCTGATGCAATGAACCCAAGCCGCATATTCACTATTTATGAAAAAGGCTTTAAATACCTTTTTGCCGGCGATACCCGCTCTAAGAATGGTCGCATGCTACATAATATTGAGCTCACTCCATTAGACGCTAAAAAGTCTTATTTCAAGGTAAAGTTGCAGGTAGATAAGATGAACAAGCAAATTACGCAGGCGGTTATTTTTGATAAAAACGGGAATCGCTACACTTATAATGTGAAGCTATTCACGCCCAACGTGAAGGTGCCTGAAACCTTTTTTGCTTTTGATGTGAAGAAATATCCCGGGGTCGAATTAGTGGATCTTCGCTAATTTACTCTTGATTTTTTGTTCCAGCTCTACCATTGCCATCATAAAAAGCTGAGGGTCAAATTCGTTGCTGGGTCCTAACAATCTTTTTCTCAAAGCCTGATTCTTTATTCCAGCTAAATGGAAGATGGCGTCAATGCAATGATGCCGGTCGTGGAAATATGCCGTGCCGGTTAACCGCTTTAAAGCCTCGTATAATGGCGAAATCATACGCAAGTTTCCGCGGTCGCAGATTACGTCCCAAATGCGGTAATGACTATCATAGGCCTCTTGTTGAAGTGCGTGTATCAATTGCTCATCAGCAGTCAGGCTAAAATATTGGTATTCAGCGGCAGCTGCTTTTTCCCATTCTTCCTGCCAATCGAAATCTAATGTTGCTGTCTCCATGCATATTAAAACTATTTCACAGCGATTTTATTTTCCTTGTTTTATTATTTTTGATCCCAATGAGTCTTACTTTCACCAACCATACTCTCGAAAAGCTCGAGTCGATTCTTAAATCGGCTGGTTATAAGCTGAGGTATGAAAAAGGAAATTTCAAGACCGGGGCCTGCGTACTGGAAAACAGCAGGGTGGTGGTGGTCAATAAATTTTCGAACCTGGAGAACAAAATTCAGGGCTTGGCAGAACTATTGGCTATTTTAGATATTCCGTCAGAATTTTTAGATGACAAACAAAAGCAATTGCTCCTTACGCTTAAACAAACCAATTTAAAGCTGTGAAAGTCACTTTCTTAGGTTCCGGAACTTCTCAGGGTATCCCTGTAATTGCTTGTGAATGTGATGTTTGTATCTCAACTGATTTCCGTGACCGGAGATTGCGAAGTTCGGTATGGATTGAGGTAGATGGAAAATCAATTGTAATCGATTCAGGTCCGGATTTTCGGTATCAGATGTTGAGAGCGGGTGTGATGCAGCTGGATGCTTTGGTACTGACCCATGAACATAAGGATCATATTGCCGGTATGGATGATATCAGGGCGTTTAATTACAAGCAAGGTGCGGCCATTAATATTTATGCACACACCAGGGTTCAAGAGGCTTTAAAACGAGAGTTCGCTTATATTTTTTCGGGTGAAAAATACCCCGGAATTCCTCAAATTGAACTTTTTGATATCGATAAGCAGCATCCATTTGAAGTAGCAGGTGTTCCTTTTATTCCCATAGAAGTAATGCATTACAAGATGCCTGTATTGGGATTCAGAATAGGGGATTTTACCTATATTACAGATGCAAAAACGGTGAGTGAGGAAGAAAAACAAAAGATAGCAGGAACCAAGATTCTGGTGATCAATGCCCTGCAGCAAGAAAAACACCTATCTCATTTTACATTCGAGGAGGCCCTTACATTCGCAGCCGAAATAGGGGCTTCGCAAACTTACTTTACGCATATCAGTCACAAATTGGGGAAAC
This sequence comes from uncultured Sphingobacterium sp., assembly GCA_964580845.1. GTDB lineage: Bacteria > Bacteroidota > Bacteroidia > Sphingobacteriales > Sphingobacteriaceae > JAIPAN01. The sequence continues at coordinate 242,435 of CAZOLA010000001.1, read as the reverse complement.
ATGAGGAAATTTCTGCAAGCCTGCCTGAGGGAATTCACTTGGCATATGATGGCCTGATCCTGGAGATCTGAAAAGTGCCCGGAACGAGATTCGAACTCGTACGTCCTTACGAACGCCACCCCCTCAAGATGGTGCGTCTACCAATTTCGCCACCCGGGCAATTTAATTTATAAAGAACACTGTGCCCAGGGAGAGACTCGAACTCTCAAGCCTATTACGGCAACGGCTTCTGAGACCGCAACGTTTACCAATTTCGCCACCTGGGCCACGAGGGAGTGCAAATATAAAGATGCCGTTGGATAATTCTGCCATTTTGTAAAAAAACAATCAAGTACCATCAAAAATCCCTTGAAATTTAATTCAAACGATTTCCTCACACTCATCGACGTTTTTTTGTTGTATTTTTCCTAGTAATTAAGTTTGGAATACTTATTGTACTGTTAAAATAAATATTGTTTTAACAGGCCTAAACAATAAGTATTTGAACAAAACACCTCTCTACACCTTTTGAAAAATTAAACATCTATGGAATCAATCAGTAAAATCTTAGTAATCGAAGACGAAGAACTCATCAGGAAAGTACTTGAATTTAGGCTAAAAAAAGAAGGCTACGAAGTATACTTAGCCAAAGATGGTAGCGAAGCAATGGATTTAATAGCCCAACACCGTTTCGACTTGATTTTGGTCGATGTCATGCTGCCCTATGTTGGTGGCTTGGAAATCACACACAAGGTTAAATCAGATCCGCTCACCAAAGATACTCCGGTGATTGTTTTGTCTGCTAATGGTCTGGAAAACGTGATTTTGGAAGCCTTTGCGCTTGGAGCCGATGATTTTATCGCCAAACCATTCAATCTACCTGAATTGATCATCAGAATTAAAAAACACATTATACAAAAAACTGCCTGATGGATGTAATTTATAATTATATGAGCTTATACTATTCCGGTGTTTACGATTTGCCGAGGAATATTCTGATAGCTTTATTAATCGCTTTTTTTAGTCTTTCGTTATTGGTCATCTTTTATTTTTTCATCATCATTAAGCGCTTGATTTATATTTTTTGCAAATCAAGAGATCAATACTGGACTGAGCAGATTGACGAATTACTAAACATGTTCTTGAGTGATATTGATGAAGAGCATATTATAGATCCGGTGGCAAAAATTCTTTCCAAATTCAAAAAAATTCCGCTCAAAAAACGCTTCATTAAACACCTGCTTTATCAACAGATCTTAGCCTACCACAAAAATTTTACGGGTAATGCAGCAGAAAAATTAAAAGAATTATTTCTCCAATTGCATTTAGAGGACATCACCAAAAATAAATTACATAGCGGTGGGGTTGAGATAAAAATTCGGGGGATAATGGATACGGCTCAAATGGTGCTGACAGAATTTTCTCCAATTGTTGAGCAATTACTTCATCATCGTTCATCTGAAATAAGAATTGAGGCCCAAGCCGCTTATATTATTTTGAATAAAGCACATGCATTCGATTTTTTAGATGAGGTAAATGAGCCCATACAAAATTGGCATCAATTGGTGCTTTTAGATTTAATTACCAGACTAAATCCAAATGAATTGCCCCAATTTTCAAGATGGTTGAGTTCAAAAAATAGTTCAGTAATTGAACTCTGCCTTAAACTTATTGTTCATTTTCAGCAGTTTGAAGCAGTAGGTCGTATCATCGATTTATTAAATCATCCCGATACAGAGATTAAATGTTTGTCTATTAAAGCATTAGGAGAATTCGAAGCTGTAGATGCTGAACAAGCGCTGTTGGATTGTTATGCGCATGAATCGGTTGAAATTCAAGCTGAAATTATCAAAGCCCTGGGTCGGATCAATTCTGGTAAACAGCTCGATTTTTTGAAGCATGCAGCAGCATTACAACAATTCGAGATTGCTTTTGAGGCATCTAAGGCATTAATTGCCTCTGGCACCAAAGGCATCGACTTGTTGAAAAACTACCAAGTTCAGGCTCCACCCATGAACAAACAGATTTTAAATCAGCTGATTGGCTAAACAAATACTACCTATTATGGAAACCCTTCTACATTTCATCGAATTATTCTTTAACCAATACATCTTCGTTTTTGCGATGGTGGTGATGTTTTCTTATTTACTGATTATTGTTTTTTCTGCACTCGAGATGCGGAGTTATTTACGTAAAAACAGTAATACAGACTATCATAATATCCTCGTTTCTGAATTTGCCCCGAGTGTTTCCATCATAGCACCCGCTTATAATGAGGCCCCAAATATTGTCGATAATGTGCGCTCACTGCTCTCACTTCACTATAATAACTATGAGGTGATTGTAGTAAATGATGGCAGTTCCGATGCTACATTAGCTGAAATGATGAGTGCTTTTGACCTGAAAAAGCAAAATTATGCCATCAATAGCCGAATTAAGACCGAGGAGATCAGAGGTGTATATCGTTCAAATAATCCCGGATTGGAGCGTTTAATAGTGGTAGACAAAACGAATGGGGGCAAAGCCGATGCATTGAATGCCGGAATTAACATTGCACATAATTCACTCATACTTTGTATTGATGCCGACTGTATTATTGAGCCCGATGCCATTTTAAAATTGGTAAAACCATTCATGGATGAGCCTCTCAAAGTGATTGCTGCAGGTGGCGTCATCAGGATTGCCAATTCTTGTGAGGTTAAACATGGTCGATTGGTAAAAGTGCACATGCCGAATAATCTACTGTCTCGTTTTCAGGTTTTAGAATATTTACGCGGTTTTTTGCTGGGTCGCATGGCTTGGAGCCGCATCAATGGTTTGTTGATTGTTTCCGGTGCCATGGGGCTATTTGATAAAGATATCGTCATCAAATGTGGTGGATACAGCACCAAAACGGTTGGTGAGGATATGGAGTTGGTGTTACGAATGCGTAAATACATGCATAAACACAAAATTCCTTACAAAGTAGTTTACACGCCCGATCCATTATGCTGGACAGAAGCGCCCTCCAATTTGAATATTTTAGGTAGACAAAGAAATCGCTGGAGCCGGGGTTGCCTAGAATCATTAATTATGCACCGCGACTTATTTTTTAATCCTAAATATGGCACTTTGGGTTTGATCAGTTATCCATATTGGTTATTGGTTGAGTGGATGGGGCCCTTAATTGAGTTCATCGGTCTGATTGTGTTGTCCATACTTATCTACCTGGGATTAGTGAACTGGACCTACACACTCATCTTGTTTGCTATGGTTTACTGCTTTGTTCTGGCTATTTCTACCCTCACTATACTTTATGAAGAACTTTCATTCAGACAGTATACCTCCGGAAAAGATCTGGTCAAATTATTATTACTCTCCTTTATTGAGCCATTCATCTATCACCCTTTAATACTTTACTGGGAAATGAAAGGGAACTTTGATTTTCTTAATGGTAAGAAAGCCTGGGGTAAAATGAATAGAAATGGATTCAGATAGATTTTAATTATAATTTCAACTGAACACCTGCATTGAATCCAAACTGATTACCAAAGGTATCATTCAGATACTCTTCGTTAATCCATTGGAAACCGGCCTTAACAATTGTTTTTGAATTGATATTTTTCGAATAATCAAGTCCAGCCCTGAAGCTGTTCAATTGATAAATGGTATTGTTTATTTGGGTCCGGTCGTCGAAAGCGATGCCCGTTCCGGCATTAAATGACCAATAGTCGTGGCGATCGTCGCTGAGGTAAAATTTTGCAGTAAAAATAAATGACTCGTTCCATCTCGATTCATTTTTTGTCCAGTACGACCTCAAATTGAGGTAAGAATTTCCCACATATTTCCCGAAACCCAAGACCCAAACATTGGTGATGTTACTAAATGCCAGGTGTCTGAGTCCGGTTTCTAACTCAAATTTTTTTGGTAATGATTTGTAAATGGAAACTCCAAGGCGATAATCAGGAAATAATTGATTAGTGTTCAAGTTCATTCCGCCACCCACATAAGCATAGAGCCCTTTTTTAAATTTGGGGTACGTTTCTAATTCGATCTCACTTGCATTCTGCTGAAACCTGTTGGCATAATTGAGGTTTAAGCCTATATAGGCCGATTTTAAATTTTTGCTGTACGATGCCGTTGCCAAATGCCAGGGCTGCTCAAACCTTTTATCAAAATGAATAAATGAATATTGAATCCCTATTTTTTGAACTGATTGATTTTCTTCTACAGGCGTCTGTCCTAAACTTTTCAAGCTGCTGCATAAGAAAATGACGATAAGTAATTTACTATATTTCATAATTGGTATTTGTTATAATTATTTACATAAATATAACAGCAATAAAAGCTCCAATTGTTTTAAAACAATTCTAAATTTGGCAAAGCCTTGAAGAATATGGATTTAGAATTCAACAAAAACGAAGACCTGAACAAGCAACTGCTTTCTGATTTAAAAAATCGCCTGAAAAAGGTGTATTCGGGAGGTGGAGAGAAGGCTGCAGCAAAGCAACGTGAAAAAGGTAAAATGCTGGCTCGTGAGCGGATCAGCTATTTGTTAGATCCAGACACCAACCAGATAGAAATCGGGGCACTTGCTGCTGATGATATGTACGCCGAGCAGGGAGGTTGCCCATCGGCCGGAGTCATTTGTGTGATCGGTTACATCGCCGGCAGACAATGTGTAGTGGTGGCCAACGATGCAACCGTAAAAGCCGGGGCTTGGTTCCCAATGACCGCCAAGAAAAATCTTCGGGCGCAGGAAATTGCGATGGAGAATCGTTTGCCTATCATTTATTTGGTTGACTCGGCGGGCGTTTATTTACCCATGCAGGATGAAATTTTTCCAGACAAAGAGCATTTTGGTCGAATTTTCAGAAATAATGCATTGATGAGTAGCATGGGTATTATTCAAATTGCTGCCATTATGGGTTCTTGTGTGGCGGGTGGTGCTTATTTACCCATCATGAGTGACGAAGCGATGATTGTAGAAGGTACAGGCTCTGTATTCTTGGCCGGTAGCTACCTCGTTAAATCAGCTATTGGAGAAGAAGTTGACAATGAAACTTTGGGCGGAGCAAGTACGCATTGTGAGATTTCGGGTGTAACCGATTATAAACATCCCAATGATCGGGCTTGTTTAGATTCCATTAGAAATATCATTAGCAAGATAGGGGCTCCTCAACAAGCTGGATTTGACAGGGTCAAACCCAAAAACCCAAAAAAAAATCCAGAAGAAATTTTCGGTTTATTGCCTGAAAATAGAGAAAAACCTTACGATATGCTCGAAATCATCCATCGTTTGGTAGATGATTCTGATTTTGAAGAATACAAACAATCCTATGGTCAAAGTATTATTTGCGGCCTGGGGCGTGTAGATGGATGGGCAGTAGGTATTGTAGCCAATCAGCGTAAAGTGATCAAGAATAAAAAAGGGGAGATGCAGTTTGGAGGGGTCATTTATTCCGATTCGGCCGATAAAGCCACCCGTTTCATCATGAATTGTAACCAAAAGAAGATGCCATTGGTTTTTCTACACGATGTCACCGGATTTATGGTGGGTAGCCGGTCTGAACATGGCGGCATTATCAAAGATGGAGCTAAAATGGTGAATGCCGTTTCCAATTCGGTGGTGCCTAAGTTTACCATTGTGATTGGTAACTCTTACGGAGCAGGAAATTATGCCATGTGCGGCAAAGCGTATGATCCGCGTTTGATTTTTGCATGGCCTAGTGCAAAAATTGCCGTGATGGGAGGTGCACAAGCCGCTAAAACCTTACTTCAAATCCAAGAATCTGCACTGAAAGCCAAGGGAGAATTGATTACTGAAGAAGAGAAGCAGAAAATGCTCAAAGAGATTAGTAATAAATATGATTCCCAGACCACCCCATATTATGCAGCTTCACGCTTATGGGTAGATGGCATCATCGATCCGCTGGAAACCCGTAAAGTAATCTCCATGGGTATTGAAGCGGCAAACCAGTCGCCGATTACTCGTCCATTTAATGTAGGAGTGATTCAGACTTAAACATGTGAGTATTTCAATCATTTGTGGAGAACTAATCGTTCAGCGCTAAGCCCGAATTTTTAAATTTGCAGACCAATATAAAATCAATGTCACAAGAAACTGAACACGTACACTGTCTGATCATCGGATCAGGTCCTGCTGGGTACACCGCTGCCATTTATGCTGCCAGAGCAGATTTGAAACCCGTTTTATACACCGGAATTGTGCCAGGCGGACAGCTTACCCAAACCACCGATGTAGAGAATTTCCCCGGTTATCCAAAAGGAGTAATGGGTCCCGAAATGATGGAAGATTTTCGTCAGCAGGCAGAACGTTTCGGAACCGACATTCGATTTGGATATGCAACCAAGGTGGATTTTTCTAAAACACCTCATCAAGTGGTCATCGACGAGATCAAAACCATCACTGCTGATACCGTAATCATTGCTACCGGTGCTTCTGCCAAATGGCTCGGGCTGGAGAGCGAACAAAAATATAATGGATTTGGTGTTTCGGCCTGTGCTGTGTGCGACGGCTTCTTCTTCAAAGGCCAGGATGTAGCAATTGTGGGTGCCGGTGATACCGCCGCCGAAGAAGCTACTTACTTGGCAAAATTGTGTAATAAAGTGCACATGATTGTACGTAAAGGCGAATTCCGTGCTTCTAAGGCCATGGTCAACCGGGTAATGAATACGCCGAACATTGAGGTGCACTATCATACAGAAACTCAGGAAATATTGGGGAATGGTCAAACGGTTACCGGCGTTAGGGTCAAAAACAACCAAACTGGTGAAGAAAAAAATCTCGATGTCACCGGATTCTTCGTGGCGATTGGTCACCACCCCAATACAGAATTGTTCAAAGGCTGGTTAGACATGGATGAAACAGGTTACCTGATCACCAAGCCGGATAGCACTCAAACCAATATAGCAGGTGTATTTGCTTGTGGCGATGCACAGGATAAATTGTGGCGCCAGGCCATCACTGCAGCAGGTACGGGTTGTATGGCTGCATTAGAGGCCGAGAGGTACCTTGCTGCCAAAGAGCATGCCTGATTAGATTCATTGCTATAATAGTTCGGTTTTATTAGCTTTGGTTATATTAAACCTTTAACATGACCAAAACCACTGGCATCCTGCTGATTTGCTTATCCATCAGTACTGGTATTTTGGCGCAAGAGAATAGTCCCAATCTCGGAATCATTCCTGCGCCTCAAAGCATCCAACTGCATCAGGATCAATTTATATTAAGTCCTCAAACACTTATCCAGTACGAAGATGCCCGGCAAGCCTCGCTGGCTAACTTGCTTCAACAATTTATTAAGAGCCAGTATGGCTGGAACCTCAGCCTCCAGCAATCTTTGGTCCCTGCGGCTTCCGGAGCCATTCGCCTCTTGACCGATGCTGCTAAAACCTATAAGCCTGAATCCTATCAGTTAATAATTAATAGTAATACAATTGAAATTAAAGGAAATGATGCCGGTTTGTTTTACGGTTTTCAAACGCTCATTCAGCTACTTCCTTCAAGTAATTTAGCTTCTGTAAAAATTCAGGGTGCAAGCATTCAAGACTGGCCCCGATACCGCTATCGTGGAATGCACCTCGATGTAGGTCGTCATTTCTTCCCTATTTCATTCATTAAAAAATACATTGACTTACTGGCACAATACAAACTCAATAATTTTCACTGGCACTTAACAGAAGATCAGGGCTGGCGGATTGAAATCAAAAAATATCCAAAATTGACTGAAATTGGTGCATACCGGGCTCAGACCTTGGTAGGTAATTACCACGATCGTTTTCCTCAATTATTTGATGAAACGCCTTACGGCGGATTTTATACCCAGGATGAGATCAAGGAAGTAGTGGCATATGCCCAGGAAAGATACATCAACGTGATCCCTGAAATTGAAATGCCCGGACACTCTTTGGCAGCATTGGCTGCATATCCTGATTTGGCATGTGGCGATCAGCCCGGTCCTTTTAAAGTGGCCGAGAAATGGGGAGTTTTTGAGGATGTTTATTGTGCTGGAAAGGAGCAAACCTTTGGGTTTTTAGAAGATGTATTGACTGAAGTAATGACGCTGTTCCCCAGCAAGTACATTCACATTGGTGGAGATGAATCACCCAAAGCCCGCTGGAAAGTTTGTAAATATTGTCAAAAGCGTATCAGAGATCTGAAATTAAAGGATGAACACCATCTGCAGAGTTATTTCATCCAGCGAATAGAGAAGTTTTTAAATAGCAAAGGTCGCCAGATTATTGGTTGGGACGAAATTTTGGAAGGTGGCTTGGCACCTAATGCCACGGTTATGAGCTGGAGAGGAACCGAAGGTGGAATTGCTGCAGCCAAGCAAAACCACGATGCCATCATGACCCCCGGTGATTTTGTTTACTTCGATCATGCGCAGGGGAAAAGTAGTCAGGAGCCTTTAAGTATCGGAGGAAATACGCCGCTGGAGCAAGTATATAGCTATAATCCAACCCCGGTTAATTTGAGCCCTGAGGTGCAGAACCGCATCATCGGGGTGCAAGCCAACATGTGGACGGAGTACATGCCAACCACAGCCAAGGTAGAGTACATGCTTTTGCCTCGTTTGTATGCTTTGGCAGAGATTGCCTGGACTCGGCCTGAGAGAAAAAACTGGGCTGAATTTTCAACCATCAGCGTACCTGCAAAATTAGCGCTGCTTGATAAAGCTCATGAAATGTACCGGGTGCCTACTGCAATCGGTGTAACAGATACCACTTTGTTGGGAGAACAATTTCAAATAGAGCTGAAATCGCCGGTAAAAGGTGCCAAGATTTACTACACTTTAGATGGGTACCAGCCCGACGAAACAACCCGCTTGTACGAGCAGCCTATTCGTGTAAGTTTAGCCCCTGATGTACAGCGAATCTTGAAAACGAAGGTGATAAGCCCTTCAGGTAAACAAAGTGCAATCACCACCACCATTTTAAGTAATGCCTTGCCATTGGCCCCTATGAACGTTACTAGCAGTTCACCTGGTCTCAAATACCACTTTATTCCTGGCAGTTTTAACCTTACCAAAGAAATTGATACGCTCAAAGCAACAGAAGAAGGTTACATCAGCACATTCAGCATGGCTAAATTTAGAACAAAGGCCCGCACTTTTGGACTTATTTATGAAGGTTATTTACAATTGATGGAGGATGGCATCTATCGTTTTACATGCGCTTCTGATGACGGTTCCACCTTGTGGATTGGAGACCGATTGGTGGTTGATAATGATGAAAAACATGCCTCTAACAGTGTAACCGGCGCCATTAGTTTACAGAAAGGATACCATAAAATTCAGCTTAAATATTTTCAAGCGGGGGGAGGTTCAGAGCTTCGTGTCTGGATGATGAGCCCCAATGGTGTCAAAACAGAAATCCCCGCCAGTTTATTGTCACATTAAAATAAATCATGATGAAGATGACTAAGTACGTATTATTGGGAATCATCGGTTTAATCTTGAGCGCTTGTGGAGGGGAGGAGTCTACTGAAAATCAACAGACTCCAAAGCCAAGGCCCCTGGCTGCACCTTTTCGCTTTCAGCGAAAAATTGAAGTGAAACCAGGTTTAACTTATGATTTACTTACCTGGGGTAGGGGTAAAGATTCCACTTCGGCCTACCTTATCTTGCGTTCCGATTCAACTAAACAGCAATTTAAAGCAAGCTCTGTAGGTGAATTGAGTGGTAAACCACTCGATGCATGGGATATGGATTTAGATACAGATGGTAATCCCGAGTTGGTCTTGCAAGTAAGGCTCTCGAAAGATCTCACCGATTTATATATCCATGAGTTCGATCGAAATGGAAATGCTGTCATCATCCGTTTTCCATCTCTTTCAGACCGGGCAATGAAAGGTTTCAGGGGGAAAGATAGAATATACATCAAAGATGGTAACCTGAGGAGAGACTTTTTGTATCAGGATCCGGAAGACCCTAAGGCCAAACCGGTAATCAGGACCTTAGAGTACCGCTTAAGAAATAATACATTCACTATCAATGAACTGCAGCCAGAGCAGAAGAAATAAGCCTTATTCCTCGTTAAATTGTTGAGATAAGCGTTCCAGGTGATGGATCATTTCGTTCAGGTACTCCTGCTCTTTACGAACATATTTCTTCATCAGCCAGAAATAACAGATCAGGATCCAAGCTACAGATAAACCTAATCCGATGACGGTGAGCCAAATGGTACTCACAAAAAAGATTTCCACAAAGAAAAGTAGCAATCCCAAACCCAATAAAAGGGTGTAAACTAAGTATTTTTGAGTGTTAAGTTGATAGCGTTCGTTTTGAAGTTTTTTTAATTGCAGGATGTATTCCTGCGGCTTCGACAGCATTTCGTCGCGGTGGTGAATACTGCGATAAGCTGATAATTGGGCAAACAAAACAAACAAGCAGCAAGCCATAAAAATCAATAACGATAAATGGGTGGTCCACATCCGGAAGGGGATCATGTACCAGGCATAACTGAGTAGCCCAATACTTAAGCTCATCAACAGCACTTCGAGCAATAACCTGTTTGCCAGTCGGTTCCTGGAACTTTTCATCCGTCTCAGGATCTCTTCTTGGCTCAGCTCGGGTTCTTGCTGCTCCTGCCAAATATTTTTTATCACATCAAAATCTTTCATACTTATTATAAAGTTCGGTCAGTTTCTGTTTAATTCGGTGAATTTTAACTCTCAAATTACCCTCCGAAATGCCCGATATTTCTGCAATTTCGGCATATGGGAGTTCATCGAGCACCATGGTAATGATGATGCGCTCATTCTCTTCGAGTTTGGCAATACATTGATAGAGCAGGGCCACCTGTTCATTCTTTTCAGAAAAATCTTCGGCCTTTGTTTCTATGATTTGATCGGTCAGTTCGTCTTTTGCCTGTCGCTTTTCAACCCGGAGGTGAGATAAACAGGTATTCACCGCAATTCGGTAAATCCAGGTGGAAATCATGGCTTGATTACGGAATTTATCGAGATTTTGCCAAACCTTTAGAAAGGTTTCCTGCATCAGATCATTGGCCAGGTCGTTATCGCCTGTATAACCGTAGCATAAATGGTAAATTTTTCGGGAATTAGCCTGAAAAATCTCTTTAAAGACTTGCTCTTTGTTTACCATTTAACTGCATTTTAATTGGGAGATGCTTCAGGTTACGTTTATAAATGGTACCAAGAAGCACTTTTGCTGGCTAATTTATGCAAATTATCAATTTCTTGCTGATAGTCAAATTGGAGCTCTTCGTGTAGTTTAGAATTAAGCTTTTGTAGTTTCTCTATTTGTCTGATGAAAATTTGCTGCAATGCCTTGTGCTTACTCTCCAAATCTACCTGCTCCAAGTACTGATGACAAAACCAGAGCAGCAAGTCCATTTCTCTTTCAGTAGACTGCATGTATTTTGCCTGCCGGCTGATTTTTCTAAGTATTTTTCTAAGTGATTTGAGGCAGTAGTAGCTTTGCGATTTTAGGTCTAAAAAATCCGGTTCTATGGCAGATTTGATGGCTTCCACATAAGCAGCTACATCGTGCTGGTGGAATAGTAAGAAACTCAACAATTCCTTGTTTTCCTTTTTATAGCGAGCCATCCGGAGACACAATTCTACCAGTTCAGGCTGATCTAAATGTTTCAATTCTTTTTTCTGCTCCTGTAGGCTGCTCGATATCATGGTTGAAATAAATATTTATTGTAGTTTTACTGACCGTACATCACTACGATTATGCAAAAAAACAGACTCACCTTATTCATTTTTATTGCCCTCATCACGGGTATCATGGCCGGCTATCTGCTCAACATTAATTGGTTAGGCCAATATAACGAACAAATCATCAAGGCCGACACTCAGGCAAAGAAAATTGAGGCACAGTTAGCTAAAATCCCTGATACCAGTTCTGTAGTTTATCAAGAATTAGCAGCTGAGCGAAAAGAGCAATTGACCATTAGAAAAGAGAATGAAAGCATTCGGGAGAAAAAGTTAGAGCCTTTTACCATTCTGAGCGATATTTTTCTCCGATTGATCAAGATGATTGTCGCTCCATTGGTATTTACCACCCTGGTCGTGGGCGTAGCCAAAGTGGGAGATATCAAAGCCGTTGGTCGTATTGGGGGTAAAACCATGCTTTGGTTTTTGAGTGCCACCTTACTTTCCTTGGCTTTGGGTATGGTTTTAGTGAATATTTTTCGCCCCGGAGAAACCATGAACCTGCCGCTGCCTGATGCCAATATTGATACTGGGATACAAAAAGCAGCCTTGTCACTAAAAGAATTTATTTCGCACGTATTTCCAAAAAGCTTTGCCGAGGCCATGGCTCACAATGAGATCTTGCAAATTGTAGTTTTCTCGCTGTTCTTCGGCGTAGCAACGGCTGCCATTGGCGAAAAAGGGGAGATGGTGATCAAAGCCATGGATGCCTTTGCACACGTGATCTTGAAAGTGACCGGTTATGTGATGAATTTTGCGCCTTTCGCCGTTTTTGGTGCCATGACGGCCATCATTGCCAAGCAAGGACTGAGTATTCTCTCTACCTACGCAATTTTTATCGGCGAGTTCTACTTTGGCTTACTCATTTTATGGCTTTTGTTGATTTTTATCGGTTTTACCATTCTGAAAACGAGAATTTTTAAACTAATTAACAACTTAAAAGAACCTGTTTTGTTGGCTTTTAGTACCGCCAGCAGCGAAGCGGCCTATCCTAAAACCATGTTGCAATTGGAGCGTTTTGGTTGTAAAGACAAGATTGTGAGTTTTGTATTGCCATTGGGTTATTCATTCAATCTGGATGGTTCTATGATGTATATGACCTTTGCATCCCTTTTTATTGCCCAAGCTTACGGCATTCAGTTAGGCTTCGATCAACAGCTCACCATGTTGTTGATTTTGATGTTGACCAGTAAAGGAATTGCTGGAGTGCCAAGAGCTTCGCTGGTGGTAATTGCCGGTACCATTGCTACGTTCAACATTCCGGAGGCAGGATTGGCCTTATTGATCGGTATAGATCCGCTTTTAGATATGGGTCGTTCGGCTACAAATGTGGTAGGAAACAGTGTGGCTACTGCAGTGATCAGTAAGTGGGAGGGTGAATTAGGTGAACATCAAGCTTAATAGAATATGACAGACAGACAAAAAAAGATTTTCTTAGCCATTTGCATCACAGTACCCTTCATCTTGTACTGTGTATACTATTACGGCATCATGATTAAAAATGCACCTTATAAGTTCTCAGAGATGGAATCCATCAGTTTGAAATATGGTCTAGGTGATAGTTTAATCAATCAATACGATAGTAAAACCGGTCTTTATCAGTATGTAAATGAGCAAGACTCTTTAGTGCAAACAAAAGTAAAGTTGAGCAAAGATGACTTATTGTATTTGCACCGTAAAGCAGTAGATATGGGTTTTTGGAATTTCCCTGAAGATATGAGAGCAAAGGAGAAAAAATTTGCCAATGCCCCTCGTTATTACCTCGAATTCAAATACCAGCGCAAAAGTAAAATCGTATATTTTGACCTCGATTACCAAGGGAGTGACAAGTTGAAAGAAGCCGCTAAAATTTTAATTGAAACGGTTTCTAAAACTATCAATGACGCCGAAGATCGGCGGCAGTAATTGGGAGTGTTGTGTTGAGGTGCTCCTTTTTTGATTCCTTGGTGTGGCAAGCTTTTGGTTTTCAAATTATTTGCATGCCTATGGTTTGTTTCGAAAAGAAAGCTTATATTTGCGCCTCATAAAACTAAAAAACTAATTAATTCACCATGTACGCAATAGTAAATATAGCCGGACAGCAATTTAAAGTTGCTAAAGACCAGCACCTCTTTGTACACCGTTTGCAAGGAGATGAGGGCGCTAGTATTGAATTTGACAATGTATTATTGGCTGAAGACGGTGGTAAAATTAAAGTAGGTACTCCTGCTTTAAAAGGTGCTGTGGTTTCGGCTAAGATCTTGTCTCATTTAAAAGGAGATAAAGTGATTGTTTTCAAAAAGAAACGCCGTAAGGGTTACAAAAAGAAAAATGGTCACCGTCAGCAATTCACCAAAATTCAGATCACTGGTATCAAGTTATAATTAGGAATTCATTCAGAATTGGTTTCAATTCTTAAAAAATAAAAGAAAATGGCACATAAGAAAGGGGCCGGTAGTTCCAAGAACGGTCGCGAATCGCATAGTAAACGTTTAGGTATCAAAATTTTCGGTGGTCAGGAAGCAATTGCCGGAAACATCATTGTACGTCAGCGTGGTACCCAGCACCATCCAGATAAGAACGTAGGTTTGGGTAAAGACCACACTTTGTTCGCTTTAATTGATGGTACCGTTGTTTTCCGTAAGAAAGCAAACAACAAATCATACGTATCGGTATTACCTACAGAAGTTAAATTAGCTGCACCTAAAAAGGCGGCTGCGCCTAAAAAAGCTGAACCTTTAGTGGCTGAAGTAGCTGTTGAAGCTGCTCCTGTTGCTGAGGCTCCGGCCAAAAAAGCTGCTGCGCCTAAGAAAGCTGCTGCACCTAAGGCCGCTGCCGAGAAAAAAGCACCTGCTAAGAAGCCAGCTGCAAAAAAATAATTGGAGTTTTACTTCATTAAAAAAGCCCTTCGGATTTCCGAAGGGCTTTTTTGTTTTTATTTAGTTGTCATTTCGAGCTAAGCGAGAAATCTTAAAATCAAATCGAAAGATGCTTCGCTTCGCTCAGCATGACAAAATAGGAAAGGTAAACTGAGTATCAAGACTCCAAACTCCCGACTGCGAATTCCCAACTATCAGTGTTCTCTCACCAGTAATTGCTCTGCAAACTCACGCAAGGCAGTTTTGCGTTCTTCGGGTACCTGGATGGCCTTCAGTTGGTTGAGGGCTTTTTCGGCATAGTTTTGCATCGCCTGTTCGGCCAGGTTACGAATGCCGAGCTGATTATAAATAGCCGTTACAGCCTGCACTTTTTCTTCAGCTTGGAAATCAGTCTTTTTTAGCCACTTCGATAAGTCTTCAGCGTATGTCTGGGTGGCCAATTCTTGTGCTTTAATGAGCAGAAAGGTCTTTTTATTGGCCAGGATATCACCGCCTACCTGCTTGCCAAATTTATCCGGGTCGCCGTAAACATCCAGGATATCGTCTTGTAATTGGAAGGCAATACCCAGGTTTTCACCAAACTCACCGATTCGCTCTGCATCTTCTGGTTTTGCTCCGGCAATTAAAGCACCTATTTTTAAGGCTCCGCCCAGTAAGACAGCTGTTTTGAGCCTGATCATTTCGAGGTATTCGGCCACAGGTACATGGGCTCTACTCTCAAAATTCATATCAATTTGCTGGCCTTCACAAACCCCTACAGCAGTTTCGTTAAACACTTTCAGCACAGGTTTAAGTAATGAAGCCTCCAAATTGCTTAATAATTTGTAACCTTCTACCAACATGACATCACCAGATAGAATGGCCACATTGGCATTCCATTTTTCATGTACGGTGGCTTTACCACGACGCAGTGGCGCTTTGTCCATGATGTCATCATGCATGAGCGTAAAATTGTGGAATACCTCAATGGCCATTGCCGGATCGATTGCTTTCTCAAGGCTTCCGCCAAAAAGTTCGGTCGACATTAACAGCAATACCGGACGCATCCGTTTACCACCCAGATCCATTAAATAGGTGATGGGCTCGTATAATTCGGCCGGATGAGAGGGATATTTTTGGTCTTTTACGGCTTGTGCCAGGATAGATTGTAATTCTTTAATACTGTGCATGGATCGGCTATTCTTCGCTATTCACCAGGCTGAAATCGATTTGCCGTTTGGCAAGATCCACTTTTTTAACGCGTATCATCACGGTGTCGCCCAGTTGGTATTTTTTCTTTTTACGTTGCCCGATGATGCAATAATTTTTCTCATCGAGAATATAGAAATCATCACTAATATCGCGTAATCGAACCATTCCTTCACACTTATTTTCAATAATTTCTACATACATGCCCCATTCAGTCACTCCTGAGATCACTCCTTCATAAGTTTTTCCCACGTTATCCTTCAGGTATTCGGCTTGTTTGTATTTTACCGAGGCTCGTTCAGCATCGGCTGCTTTTTTCTCCATTTGTGATGAATGCAGACATAATTTTTCGTAATCATCGGCATTGGCCGATTTCCCGCCCTCCAAATAATGCTCCAGTAATCGATGCACCATTACATCCGGGTAACGCCTGATAGGAGAGGTGAAATGCGTATAAAAATCAAATGCCAAACCATAGTGACTTGATTTTTTAGTGGTATAGATCGCCTTCGCCATCGATCTGATAGCCAGCTGCGTTAACACGTTTTGTTCTTTCTTTCCTTCAACATCTTCCAAAAGCATATTTAGAGAACTGGCAATGGCCCGATCGTTTTGGGTGTTGATCTCATAACCAAACTTGGCTGCAAATTGAGCAAAACCCAATAAGGTTTGTTCATTTGGTGCATCGTGAGAACGATAAACAAAGGTATATTTCTGTTTGCCTTTGCCTTTTTTAGCAATAAATTCAGCCACCCGTCGGTTGGCCAGCAGCATAAAATCTTCGATTAATTTATGTGCATCCTTGCGTTCCTTTACATAAACACCTACAGGACGCCCTGCCTCATCCAGTTTAAACTTTACCTCAGCCGATTCGAAACTGATGGCACCTTGCTTAAACTTGCGTTCACGCAGTAGATGAGCCAAATTGTTTAAGGTCAAGATTTCTTTGCTGTAATCGGCTCGTTTACCTTCAATTACCTCCTGAGCCTCTTCATAACTGAATCGCCTGTCTGAATGAATGATGGTCTTCCCAAACCATTCGTTTTGGATATGAGCATGCTCATTGAGTTCGAATACCGCCGAAAAACATAATTTATCTTCGTTGGGTCTTAAAGAACACAAGCCATTCGATAAGCGTTCGGGCAGCATCGGAATTACGCGGTCTACCAGGTAAACAGAAGTGCCACGATCAAAGGCTTCTCTATCCAGTGGAGAACCTGGTTTTACATAATGAGAAACGTCGGCAATATGAACGCCAATCTCATAATTCCCGTTAGGTAGTGTTTGGAAGGAGATGGCATCATCAAAATCTTTCGCGTCAAATGGATCGATGGTAAAAGTGAGGATTTTTCTGAAATCCCGGCGTTTGGCGATTTCAGCTTTCGGTATTTCTTCGCTGATGGCGTTTGCCTCACTCTCTACTTCGCCAGGAAATGCCAAAGGAAAACCGAAATCAGCTAGTATGGCATTCATTTCGGTATTATTTTCACCTTGTTTCCCTAAAACATGCTTGATGCTTCCAATAGGATTTTTAGCACCCTCGGGCCATTCTGAAATTTGGGCAATGGCTTTCTCATTATCCTTAGCGCCATTCAGTTCAGCGAGCGGGATAAAAATATCATGGAGCATTTTCCGGTCGTCGGGCACGAGGAAAGCAAAACGATCGGATAGTTTTACAATACCGGTGAACTCCATTTTAGCCCTTTCCAGGATCTCTACCACTTCTCCATCTTTCTTGCGGCCACCTTTTTGCTTTCCGTATACATAAACCCTTACGGTGTCTCCATGCAAGGCATTGCGTAGCTTGCGGGGAGCTATAAAAATATCCGGTTCAAATTCGTCTTCACTCACCACAAAGGCCGATCCATCGGCGGTCATATCTACTTTACCGGTAACAAAAGTCTTTAATTCTTTGAGTTGAAATTTTCCTCTTTCCGGTTCCCTGAGCGTTCCTTTAAAGGTTTCTTCTCTTAAAATTTGAAGAATGGTATCGCGGGCTTCCGGATCGTTTAATTTGAGTTTTGCAGCTACTTGTTTATGATTAAACGCTTGCTTTGCCGATTTGTGAAAAATCTCCAATACCAAGCGGCTCAGTACTTCTTTAAAATGATTGGTCTTTTTGGTCATTGTTAACTAAGATAAGATTATATTGCCTCATTTAGGCCAATTTGCCACTATTTAACAATTATTTAATCAATTTATACATCCGGTAGACAATTATACGTTTAACCATATAAATGAAGCCCTGGTATATCTAAGGGTAATTTGATAAATTGTCTTAACTATGAAATTATCCTACAAAAATCTCATTTTATTTCTTTTTATATGGTTCTGTACCGGATTTGCATTGGGTACACTTACTTTACTTTGGCCCTTGCGTTGGTGGGTTGATCTCGTCCGCGATCAGAACTTATCAAGCTTAAAAGAGAAGGCAGGAGTCATCTTGCTCATTTTGTTATTGCTCACGGTTTCATTTTGGCTGAGCCGTCTTATTTTTCGCTGGCAACAAAAACAAGCTCGGCAAACGTATACACTTCTTAGCAGTATGGTTCCCTTCTTGCTGGCAATTACTGCGCTGGCACTCTTTATGCAACCCGATCTGATTAATAAGGATACGGTACAGAATCGGGTTTCTGAACAATTCACCATCGGACCTTATCCCACTGAAGAGAAGATAAAAGAATTAAAAACAGAAGGGTATACTGCCATCATTTCCTTGCTTCATCCGGCGGTGGTTCCTTTTGAACCTGCTTTAATGTCGCAAGAAGAAGAACTGGCCCAAAAACATGAAATTAAGTTGATTGAAGCATCCATGCTCCCTTGGATAAGTGACAATCAAAAATCCTTGAAGCTCATTGAAAATTTAGCTAAAAATAAACATGAGCGTTATTATGTACATTGTTATTTGGGAAAAGATCGGGTTAACCTAGTCAAAAATCTCTTAATTCGCTTGGCTGGAGAAGAGGCTGTCTGGGTCGAAAAACTCAGCACCAACCGGACTTTCGAAGAGAAGAAGAGATTGGAGCGAGGCGATGTGTATCGCCTGGCACCTGGGGTATACTTTACGCCTTATCCTACCAAAGAGGAGTTTTTGGCTTTCTTTTTAGCCTCAGAGCTTAAAACAGTGATCAATATCATGGATTCAACCAATATAGATCATCAAAAAAGAATCAAAGAAGAGCGTGAAATTTTTAATAGCACGGATATCAAATTTGAAAATCAAACCCTCAATTTGGCTCATAACAACCTGAAAGAGGAGATGAACAATATTTTGACGGTCATTGAAAGATCACCCAAACCCATGGTCATCCACCATTGGAACATCATTTGTCCGGAAGCGAAATTTTTCATCCAACAATTTGAAAAACAAACTCATTCTAAAGCCCTCAACCTGAATCAAGCCAATGTTCGAACTAATTAAACCCTTTCTGCCATCTTTGGAGCTCATATCCCATTTGCTATCGCCCATCATGATCATTGCTTTGGCAGCAGCAGCTTTCTCCGGATGGTTGAGAGTAAAAAAAGCAGTACGGGTGCCTTATACCCGTAAAATATTCCACTTTATCATCTTTTCACTGGCCGGTATCCTGCAGTACCATTATGGCTTGCAAGCAGTCAGCTTGTTGGGTGCTTTTGTTTTTCTGATGGTTGTATTGGCAGTTTTAGCAGGCGATAGCGTTTGGTTCTATCAGGCTTTAGCCCGGCCAAGTGATACACCACATCAGAAAAAATTCATTGTGTTGCCTTTGCTCGCTACCGCGATGGGTGGAGTGCTTTCTAACATTTTTTTTCCGCAAACCGCATTCATAGGCTATTTTGTGGGTGGATGGGGAGATGCAGTAGGAGAGCCGGTAGGTGCCAAATGGGGCGTACATAAATACACAGTCCCAACCCTGTTTGGCGTCAAAGCCACCCGTAGTATAGAAGGATCTGCAGCAGTTTTTTTGGTAAGCACCATTATTTCAGCATATTTCATCCTCCAAATCACCCCAATTCAATTCCTGCCTGCATTGGGCATCGCTTTGCTTTGTGGTCTGGCGGCGGCCCTGGTAGAATCGATCAGCAGCCATGGATTAGATAACCTCACTATCCAGCTGACGGCGGCAGGCCTGTTGAATTACTTGATTTTCTAAACGTAAGAGATCAATTCCTCAGAGAGGGAGGGCAGGCCTTTAAATTTCATCAGAATCTGCGCAGTGGTCAGCACATCCTTTTGGCAATAAGTTTGAATTCGCTTCAGGTCTTTATCCTGCCAGTACACCCAATGTACATCACTGCCCTGTATATCGTCTTTCGGATTGGGGATACCCAAAACACTGGCCAGCAAATTGAGTGAAGTATAATTCTTAAAGTCACCAAACTTCCAGAGTTCCATGGTGTCCAGGTGGTTAATTTCCCAAGGTTTTTTACCGGCAATCTGTAATTGTTTGGGTATAGTCAAACCATTAATGAGCATGCGTCGGCACAAATAAGGAAAATCAAACTCTTTACCGTTATGGGCACACAAAACCAGCTCCTTGGGCTGTTTGTTTAAAATATCGATGAAGCCTTGCAATACTTCCACTTCATCATCAGATGCAATAGATTTGATCCTAAAACCATATTCACCCTGTTTACGGATGAATCCACCGAAAGAAATACAAACGATCTTTCCAAACTCGGCCCAGATTCCGGCCCGATGATAATACTCCTCCGGGCTTTCACCCTCGCGACGCTGATATTGTGTTTTTTGCGCCCAAAGGTCCATGATGGCAGACGGAACCTCTTCTGCAGCAGCATATTGAGGGACGGTTTCCACATCCAATACCAAAACTTGTTGTAAATCTACCTGGTTGAGCATCTCTGTAAAATTAAGAGATTATACGTAAAGGCAGCTAAATTATTGCCCAATCATCACTCCGGGCTTATTTACCAGCGGAATTCGGATCAAATTGCTGTCAATAATACTTTCAGGTAGGAAAATGAATTTCTTATCGTATAACTGAGTACCTATATAAAAGCTCAACCAATATTCATTCGTTAAGCCAAAAACCTGCTCATCAATCGCTTCAATGGTACTAAAACTCTGCGCCTCCAAACTGCCCATAGAATGGCGTAGGGTAGAAGTAATCACTTCTTTTCCATCCTTTGTTCCATAACCCTTCGAGCTCACCAGCACATGCTCAATGTTTTCAGTCCGGTGATTGATCAAATACACATTCCAATGCCTGCTAACCGGATCCTCACTTTCCAAAACAACAGCAATAGAAATGCCCTCCACCACGGGCTGTAGGATGTCTTTCTTCATGAACTTGAATTATTTTTTACGGGCAAAACGACGGGCACCGGTCTTAGGGCCCTCTTTTTCAGCAGCAGCAGCGAGTTCAGCAACTTCAGCGTAAGTCAGGCTCTCCGGTGTTTTATCTTTCGGAATCTTGATGTTCAGTTTCCCAAATTTAATATACGGTCCCCAGCGGCCATTCTCAATACGGGCTTCCGGATTTTCATCGAACACCTTGATCAGTTTTTCGGCATCGCGTTTACGCTTATCCGCAATAATTTCAATCGCCTGAGCCTCATCTATATCAAAAGGGTCTACTTCTTTAGGTAAAGAATAAAATGCGTTATTATGGCGGATATAAGGACCGAATTTACCGATGGCTACTGTCATTTCCTTCTCCTCAAATACGCCCACTTTTTTAGGCAGTTTAAATAAATCAAGCGCTTCCTCCAGACTAATGCTCTCCAACATTTGCCCGCTTCTCAAGCTGGCATAACGTGGTTTTTCTTCATCCTCCGCATCGCCAATCTGAACAAAAGGCCCAAAACGACCAATACGAACCGATATTTTCTTGCCACTCGCTGGGTCTATACCCAATTCTCGTCCACCATTGGCTCGTTCAGCGTTTTGGAGGGTGTTTTCCACTTCAGAATGGAACGGGCCGTAAAAGCTTTCCAGCATTTTCGTCCAGTCTTTCAAGCCTTGCGCAATCTCATCAAATTCCTTCTCTACTTTGGCGGTAAAATGGAAATCTACAATCCCTTTAAAATGTTCCACCAAAAAATCATTCACAATGGCACCAATATCAGTAGGGAAGAGCTTGGCTTTCTCAGCACCCGTATTTTCTGTTCTTGTTTCTGTAACAATTTGGCCATCTCTCAGGCTCAAAAATTGGTAATTCCTCACTTTTCCCTCACGATCTTCTTTCACCACATAACCACGGTTTTGTACGGTAGAAATCGTGGGTGCATAAGTAGATGGACGCCCGATGCCGAGTTCTTCTAATTTTTTCACCAAACTGGCTTCAGTATAACGTGCCGGTGGGCGTGAGTAACGCTCGGTGGCATTCATTTCACGTAATTGCAATGCCTGTCCCTTGCTCAACGGCGGCAAAATGGCCTGATCGTTGCTGTCTTCCAAGTTTACTTCGTTATCCTCTTCCTCGTCGCTGCTTTCCATGTAAACTTTCAAAAAACCATCAAATTTCATTACTTCACCCTGAGCCACCAATTCCTCAGCACGGGTAGAAATACCAATCTTCGCCGTCGTTTTCTCAAACGCTGCTTCCGACATCTGCGATGCAATCGCACGTTTCCATATCAATTCGTACAAACGTTTCTCTGCTGCATCGCCAGCCAAGGTATGTACATCAAAATAAGTAGGTCTGATGGCTTCGTGAGCCTCTTGAGCACCGGCAGACTTAGTTTTAAACTTCCGGACTTGGTGGTATTGCTCGCCATAGGCAGAGCGAATCTCCTTTGCAGCAGCATCCAGCGCCGTATCCGATAAGTTCACAGAGTCAGTACGCATATAGGTGATTTTCCCCGCTTCATACAGCTTTTGTGCCACCTGCATGGTTCTCGAAACCGAAAAACCCAGTTTACGGCTGGCCTCCTGTTGCAGCGTAGAAGTGGTAAAGGGTGCCGCCGGACTACGTTTAGCCGGCTTGGTCTCCAAACTATTTATACTAAATGCAGCATTCAGGCAATCGTTCAAAAATTGCGCTGCTGCTGCTTGATCAGCAAAACGTTGTGGCAACTCTGCCTTAAATATTTCTTTAGCTTTTCCGGTAGTAAAAATGGCTACTACTTTAAAAGCAGCCTCCGGTTTAAATTGATTAATCTCCCGTTCACGGTCTACAATTAAGCGCACCGCTACCGATTGTACACGGCCTGCAGACAGCGATGGTTTAACCTTCTTCCATAAAACTGGGGAAAGCTCAAAGCCAACCAATCGGTCTAACACACGGCGGGCTTGCTGTGCATTAACCAAATTATAATCAATCTGACGCGGATTCTCGATCGCCTTCACAATAGCAGGTTTCGTAATCTCATGAAAAACAATGCGTTTGGTTTTATCCGCTTTCAAATCCAGCGTTTCAAACAAATGCCACGAAATCGCTTCCCCCTCACGGTCCTCATCCGATGCCAGCCAAACCATTTCCGCTTCTTTGGCCAATTTCTTCAATTCACTCACCACCGCCTTCTTATCAGCCGGAACCTCATATTTTTGCGCAAACCGGTTGTTAATATCAATGGCATCATCCGTTTTTACCAAATCACGGATATGCCCATAACTCGATTTCACCAGGAAATCTTTGCCCAGATACCCCTCAATGGTTTTGGCTTTAGCCGGAGACTCAACTATCAGTAGATTTTTTGCCATGAAGCAGACGAATTTTGTGCAAATAAAGGGATTAAAATAAGGATTGCAAAATATGTCACATTTAACGACAGAATTTTACAATTGTTTTTTGAAAACCACACCAACACGAATTTTATGGCTGCAGCCCCGCTTTCCGCTCAAAGCCCTGGCGGGCTAACCGCTCCAATCGGGTTTAGATTTGAAAGTTTGCAGTTCTCAGTCTTTGGCTTGCAGTCAGTAATTTTGAATGTTTCAAAAAATGAAATAATATTCATATCTCTGGACTGTTGACTAACGAATAGAACTCACAAGTCCCAACTGATAACTCAAAACTTACATCAAGAATCCACCGCCCAGCAGATCGCTGCCCTCGTAAAACACAGCCGATTGCCCTGGAGCTACGCCCGAAACGGCATGATGAAAATCAATACGCATTTCATTACCCTCTTGTACAATGCTACTCATGGTACCCGCGTCCTTATACCTTATCTTGGTAATGGCTTCCAGGGGCTCCTGGATACTTTCATATTTTACCAGATTTAAATTTCTCACCCTGGCGCTGCTTTGTTGCAATTCATCTTCAGTCCCTAGCATTACCGTATTGCTTTCCGGCAGAATGCGGGTTACAAACATCGGCTGCCCCAGCGCAATGCCCAAACCCTTACGCTGACCGATGGTGTAATAAGGATAGCCCTGATGTTGGCCTACTACTTTGCCATTGCTCAGTACAAAGTTACCCGGCCCGATACGTTCGTCCAGGTCTTCCACTTTATGGCGTAAAAAAGCACGGTAATCATTATCTGGTACAAAACAAATTTCGTAACTCTCCGATTTATTCGCCAATTCTACTTGTCCCATATCTAAAGCCATCTGGCGGATTTCTGACTTGGCAAAGCTGCCCAGCGGGAATTTAGTGCGGGCCAGGTTTTCCTGCGAAACGCCCCAAAGCACATAGCTCTGGTCTTTGTGCTCATCCTTGCCTTTAGAAATCACGTATCGGCCATTATCCTGCAATCGGATATTAGCATAATGCCCAGTGGCAATAAACTCACAATCCAGTTTGTCGGCACGTTTCAGTAAGGCCTCCCATTTAATGTGCGTATTGCACAACACACAAGGATTAGGGGTACGACCAGCCAAATATTCATCCACAAAATTATCGATCACAAAATCACCAAACTCATCGCGGATATCCAGAATATAGTGCGGAAAACCGTAAGCAACGGCCAGCGAACGGGCATCATTAATACTGTCTAAACTGCAACAGCCCGTTTCTTTAGATGAGCCCCCCGCAGAAGCATAATCCCAGGTCTTCATGGTCAAGCCAATCACTTCATAGCCCTGTTCATGCAGCATCACCGAAGCCACCGAACTGTCCACACCGCCACTCATGGCTACCAAAATTCTACCGTGTTTACTCATTCTGCTGCAAATATACCGTTTTTAAGCGCTTTTTAAGTCGTCTTCAGTCAGTACCAGGTAATTTGCAAGCTTATAGAAACGAAATAAAAATTTTTTAAAACCAATCTTCCCCGATGATGTTATTTAGTTAAATCTTCTTTGAAGGGGGTGGTTCTTAGGAATCTGAGAATATACTCATCGAACCTGATCTGGGTAATACCAGCGTAGGGATTCAAAGAAGATACGCAAGGGTTTTTGGCGAATGCCAAGGCCCTTGTTTTTTAACTATGAATAAGTCCTTTCACTTTCTCGGAAATCAAATCACGTACTTTATTAAATGCTTCAGGTTCCATTTCCCTTGGATCCGGAATTTGCCAGTCGATCCGATGTATGGCCGGTACCCAGGGGCAGGCATCGCCGCAACCCATCGTTACCACATAATCAAAAGTGATGGCAGGGATGTCATCCAATGATTTAGATTGATGAGTTTGCAGATCATAACCCAATTCAGCCATGGCCGCAATGGCTTTCGGATTGATTTTTCCGGATGGCTTGGAACCTGCGCTGTAAGCTTCCACGGCTTCACCGCCCCAAATTTTTGCAAAGGCCTGTGCCATCTGACTGCGGTTGCTGTTTTCTATACACACAAAAAGGAAAGTCTTTTTCATGATCAGAATTTTTTCTCCTGTTTTAACGCCCAATTCACCAATAAGATCAAAACCGGTACTTCTATCAACGGACCTATTACGGCAGCAAAAGCCGCACCAGAATTTACGCCGAATACGGCTATAGCTACCGCAATACCTAATTCAAAATTATTGCCTGCCGCAGTAAATGCCAGCGAAGTAGAGCGGTCGTAAGCAATACCAGCTTTCTTGGCCAGATAAAAGGCTGTAAAAAACATGATGCCGAAATAGATCGTGAGGGGCAGGGCAATGCGCAATACATCAAATGGAATTTGTACGATCATCTGGCCCTTCAGGCTAAACATGACCACGATGGTAAATAATAGTGCAATCAGCGTAATTGGACTAATTTTAGGCAAATAAACTTTTTCGAACCATTCTTTTCCTTTGGTTTTAATGAGTACAGTTCTCGACAGCCATCCTGCCAGGAAAGGAATCCCTAAATAAATAAATACACTTTCGGCCACCTGGCCAATAGTAATGTTTACTTCAAAACCATTTAACCCAAACAGAGGAGGAAGCTTTGTGATGAAAAACCAGGCATAAACGCTGTAAAAGAGTACTTGGAAAATGGAGTTAAAGGCTACTAAGCCTGCGGCGTAAACCCGGTCGCCTTTGGCCAGGTCGTTCCAGACGATCACCATGGCAATGCAGCGAGCAATCCCAATTAGGATCAACCCGATCATATATTCAGGATAATCTCGCAGGAAAATGATGGCCAGTAAAAACATGAACAGAGGCCCAATGATCCAGTTTTGTAGCAAGGAGAGGCCCAATACTTTTAGGTTTTTAAATACCCCCGCTAATTCTTCGAATTTAACTTTCGCCAGGGGCGGGTACATCATCAGGATCAAGCCAATTGCAATCGGAATATTCGTACTACCGGATTGAAATTGGTAAATGAATGCAGGTGTTTCCGGAAAAAGGTAACCCAGTGCCACGCCAAGTGCCATGGCAGAAAAGATCCAAAGGGTGAGGTAGCGGTCTAAGAAGGAAAGTTTTGGTTTCATAGCTTCTAATTAGCAACAATTAAAGGTTTTTCGCTCATTCAAACTATTTAGCAGTCCGTTAAACTGTTGGAATGATTGCTGCATTGTCTCCCAATTGATGCAATAGCAAGATTTTTTGCCGTCAATAGTGCCTTTCACCAGGCCTGCAAGCTGTAATTCTTTTAAATGTTGTGATACAGTAGATTGCGCTAGTGGCAACACTTCAACAATTTCACCGCAAATACAGCTGTTCTGCGCTGCTAAGATTTTGATGATTGCTACTCTAGCCGGATGTGAAAGAGCTTTGGCAAAATTTGCCATCTCTTGATCAATGCCAGAAAAATCTGCTTTTTTATTTTGTGCCATATTACTTATTTTATATCGTAAATATACGATTAATAAAATATGAATGTCAAGAGGGAATTGTGAAAAATATCAGAATAGCTCCAAAACAACAAAAGCCCCGAAAATTCGGAGCTTTTGTACCTGGGGCGGGAATCGAACCCGCACTCGCTTTAAGGCGAACAGGATTTTAAGTCCTGCGTGTCTACCAGTTCCACCACCCAGGCAGGTGATTGACCTTTAAAAAATTAACCCTTCCACGGAGGGAAGGGATTAGAGCGAAAGACGAGATTCGAACTCGCGACCCCAACCTTGGCAAGGTTGTGCTCTACCAACTGAGCTACTTTCGCGTTTTGGTGAGTGCAAATATAGAGAGAATTGGCATCTCGTCAAGAAAATTTTTAATTTTTTCAAAATCAGGATAAGCCCCTGTCTTTCAGGATTTCTGTGATGAATTCAGACTCAAATCCACGCATCTGCGCAAACTGTTGCAGCTTCATACGTCTTTTAAAGCGGTCTTTTTCAGTAATTAACTTCGATTTCTGAATAATGATATGTTCCAATTTGGTCAAATATTCATCCATATCTAAGTTGTTCAGTGCTTTCCGAATCAATTTTTCCGGAACCTGTTTTAACTTAAGCCCTTGTTTAATTTTATACTTGCCCCAGCCTTTGATTCTAAATTTGCCCTGAGCATACATCATCGCAAAGCGTTCTTCATTCAGGAAATTGTTTTGAATGAGTTCCGAAATGATTTCTTCTACATCCTTCGAGAAAAGTCCCCATTCATATAATTTATCGCGGATTTCCTTTTGCGATCTTTCTTGATAGGCACAATAAGATTCAGCCTTTAATCGGGCTTGATGTGGGGTGTAATTCCGTCGTTTGGGCTGTTCATGATCCATAACCATGGTTAAAATTCGCAAATAATAGCAGATTGTTAAAATTTTGATGAAATTCGTGCTGTAATGAATCATTTAATCTACCAGGTAAACGAATTAAAAGAGGCAATGCAAGCTCATGCTTTTGTAAATAAGCCTGAGGCGGGTATCCGAACCTTACTCACGGATAGCCGAAAGTTATCTGATGCTTCCTATGGTTTGTTCTTTGCCTTGATTCAACGTAGAGACGGGCACCACTTTATCCCGGAGGTTTACCGCTCGGGTGTGCGCTCTTTCGTAATTTCAGATCCCGATTTCGACAGATCTCCTTACCCCGATGCCAACTTCTTTCTGGTGAGTAATACGCTAAATGCCTTACAGCAGTTAGCAGCCCATCATCGCAACAAATTCAATTATCCAGTGATTGCAATCACCGGTTCCAATGGTAAAACCATTGTCAAAGAATGGTTGTTCGAGGTTTTATCTCCCAAATATAAAATCATACGCAGCCCAAAGAGCTACAATTCACAAATCGGTGTGGCTTTATCTGTTTGGGAAATGACGGATGAACACGAAATGGCCATCATAGAAGCCGGAATTTCTCAAAGAGGAGAGATGGAGTCTTTGGCTCAGATAATTTGTCCAAGTATTGGTATTTTAACCCATATCGGTGCTGCACACGATGAAGGCTTCGCCTCAAAAGAAGAGAAACTACAAGAAAAATTAAAACTCTTTAACAGTGCCGATTTGTTAATCTGTCCTAAAGAAAGTTTATTAGGTACTGATCATGATTTGAAACCTAAATCCATTTTTTCATGGGGAGAAAACGGCGCTGATCTACAGATTAAGAATATCCAACACACTGAGCAGGGAGCCGCCATTACGGCAAAATATCAACAAAAGGAGCTGAGCATACACATCCCTTTTAAAGACGATGCCTCCATTGCAAATGCCATCACTTGTTGGGCAACATTATTGGCTTTGGGAGATGAAACTGCAGCCTTGAGTTTCAATTTATCACAGTTGCAGCCTGTCCAAATGCGTTTGGAATTAAAAAAAGGAATCAATAACTGTTCGATAATCGACGATTCCTACAGCTGTGATATCTCTTCATTGAGTATAGCGCTCGATTTTTTGAAGCAACAAAATCAGCACACCAGGCGAACATTGATTCTGTCAGATATCCCAGAATCGGGAACCAAACCAGATCAACTCTATCAACAGGTTGCTAAACTTATCGATCAGAAAACAGTAAACCGATTAATCGGCATTGGTCCAGAGCTGTGCAAACATGCAGGTAATTTTTCTGCGGATGCCCTATTCTACGACTCTACACACGATTTTCTGACAAACTTTGCCAACATGAATTTCGAAGACGAGGCCATCCTGATCAAAGGAGCCCGATCTTTTCAATTTGAACACATCAGTAAATTGCTGGTGCAAAAAGTACATGAAACCGTTTTAGAGATCAATCTTAATGCCCTCGAACATAATTTGAATCATTACCGCTCAAAATTAAACCCGGGGGTGGGCCTGATGGTGATGGTGAAAGCCTTTTCCTACGGAAGTGGAAGCTTTGAGATTGCCAATCTGCTGCAGTTTAATAAAGTAGATTATTTAGCGGTTGCATATGCCGATGAGGGACTTGCATTGCGTCAGGCAGGTATTACTCTACCCATCATGGTGATGAGCCCTGATATCATGGCCATCGATGCCATTATTGCCCATCAATTAGAACCCGAAATCTACAGTTTCCGAATTTTCAAAGCATTTGAATCGAGTTTAAAACGTCATGGCAAAGAAAATTATCCGGTACACCTAAAGCTCGATACTGGGATGAAGCGATTGGGCTTCACCGCTTCAGAACTTTCAAAACTGCTCAGTGACTTAAATAACAATTCAAGCTTTAAGATAAAATCCGTTTTCTCTCATTTAGCTGCCGCAGAAGATCCTAAGGAAGATGATTTTACCCGCTCACAAATTGATTTATTCACAGATCTGAGTCATCAGATTCAGCAGGCTTTACCATATAACATCGTACGACATCTAGCTAACACTTCTGGTATCAGCCGTTGGCCCTATGCGCAGTTTGAAATGGTACGCCTGGGAATCGGTCTCTACGGAATCGACAAATCAACCAGCAATTCCAAAGCCCTCCAAACAGTTACCCAACTCAAAACCACAGTTTCACAAGTGAAGCAAATCAAACCTGCTGAAACCATTGGTTACAACAGAAAAGGAGTTTTACCCAAAGGAGGACAAATTGCCACCGTCAAAATTGGCTATGCCGATGGTTACAGTAGGCTTTTGGGAGAAGGGAAGGGTAAAATGCTCATTAATGGCCACCTGGTGCCCACAATTGGTAGCATTTGTATGGATATGTGTATGCTCGATGTTTCTGGCTTGGATGTAAACGAAGGGGATGAAGTGATTGTTTTCAATGAAGAAATTAGGGTAGAAGATTTGGCCAAAGCCATGCATACCATACCTTATGAAGTGCTGACTGGTATCTCTCAAAGGGTAAAGCGAATTTATTATTACGAATAAGATGAACAGAATTTTGAAAGCCATGGTCAATTATTTTGTGCGGGGTTTACTGGTGGTGGTTCCCGTTGGATTGACCGTTTATTTTGTGGTTTGGGCGGTTAAAAGCATCGACGCCGCACTCAATATGAGTAATTTATTGTGGACAGATCCGCAAAGCGGCACACCGATACATATTCCGGGTTTGGGCCTGCTCACAGTCTTAGTAGTTATTTTACTGGCCGGATTATTTGTGACTTCCTTCATTACTAAACCAATTTTTAACTGGCTCGAAAAATGGCTCAAGCGCTTTCCGGTTTTTAGTTTCATTTATGGCTCCATCAAAGACTTTACCGAAGCATTTGTGGGCGATGAAAAGAAATTCGATAAACCCGTTTTAATTGAGATGAATGAAACAGGAGTAAAAAAAGTAGGCTTTCTTACTCAAAAAGATTTAAAGAAAATCGGCCTTCCTGGCGAAGTAGCCGTATACGTGCCCTTTTCTTATTCCTTTGCCGGACAGTTATATGTGGTGCCAGCCGACAAAGTAACTCCGCTCAAAATGAAAGCGAGCGATGCCATGAAATTTGCCGTTTCGGGTGGGGTAAGCCAGTTATAATCCATTTATCAAGTTGAGCGTGGCGAAGCATCATTACGAATTGTTTTAAAGATTTCTCGCTTTGCTCGAAATGACAAGAGAACATTAAAAAAGCCTCCCGATTTTCGGGAGGCTTTTTTAATGCTTATTTATCCTTCGCGGTAGCAATTCGGTAAAGTACATAGCCCATCAATATAAAGCATCCGAATCCGAGTAGCTGATATCCGGCCGAGCCCAGGCTGTGTTCAATAGCAGGCTCCAGATTTAAATTACCTACCGGGATGGCTGTGCTTTGGAAAGCCATCAGGAAAGCATAAATCACACCCATTAAGGCACCGCCTGCAACCAAACCAGTGGCAAACAAGCTGCCTTTGCCCAGTTCTTCCTCTTCAGCAGATTTTTTCTCGCCTTTGCTTTTCCAATCTACCAATCCTTTGATGGCACCGCCTGCAAAAATAGGCAGGGTGGTAGATAAAGGTAAATAAGCACCTACGGCAAAAGAAAGCGATTTTACGCCGCACAATTCCATGGTAATGGCCAGGAACACGCCCACCAATACAAATTGCCAGTCGAGGTTAAAAGAAAGCAGGCCTTTAATGAGCGTTGCCATTAAAGTGCCTTGCGGTGCAGGATATAAATCGGTCCCAATGGCATGCTGAATGCCCTGAGCAGCCATCTCTGGCGTAGGACGATCTAAAATCGACAAAGTCAAGCCGATCACCACCGCAGAAACGATGGCCCCAACAAACAGGGCCAATTGCTGGTATTTAGGCGTAGCACCTACAATATAACCGGTTTTTAAATCCTGAGAAGTAGCTCCGGCATTGGCTGCAGCAATACAAATCATACTCCCTACCACCAAAGCCATCGGTTCAAACAGTTTTCCGGTCCAGCCCACGCTGATAAATACCAAACAGGTACCCATCAGGGTGGCGATGGTCATCCCCGAAATAGGGTTGGAGGAAGAACCAATTAAACCAACAATACGGCTCGAAACGGTTACAAAGAAGAAACCGAAAACCACCACCAATACGCCAATTAATAATTTATTAAGGATGGAATCTCCTGGAATTTGAGGCAAAACCGCCATTAATACGATCAATGCTAAACTCCCCCACAATACAGTCGTAAAGGACAGATCACGGTCGGTACGTTTTACCTCTACCGCATAGCCGTCCTTGTTTTTAATAGAGGCCAGGCTCGATTTAAAGGAAGAAACAATGGTAGGAATGGTTTTAATCAAGGTGATGAAACCACCCGCTGCTACGGCTCCGGCACCTATCTGACGCACATAAGCACGGTAAACCGCACTGGCGGTATCGGCAAAAGAATGCGTGGCAGGATCCCAGCCACCCGGTCCTCCGGGAGTTAAGATATCTTTTAAATAACCAAGTTTTACCAATTGTAAAGCAATGGTATCGCCCGGAACGATAGAAGCAAGTAGCGGAATCAAACCCAGCCAGGCCAATACACCACCTGCAACCAGTACGCCGGCAATTTTAGGTCCAATAATATAACCCACACCCATGTATTCTGGAGTGATCTCGCCATTAACAGTTGCAGAAGGGAAAAATTTATTTGTTTGTTCAGTCGCCCATTTCGGGGTTTCGGCAATTACATGAAACACCTTTTGCAGGATGGCATACAAAAAAGCAAATCCAAGGCCCTGATAGGCAGTTTTCGCAAAATCGCCCCCTTTTTCACCGGCAATCAGTACCGAGGCACAGGCGGTACCTTCCGGATAAGGCAGGTTATCGTGTTCTTCAACAATTAACGATTTACGCAGCGGAACCATCATTAAGGTTCCTAAAATCCCGCCCAAAGCGGCCAGAAAGAAAATAGGCCAGTAGGAGAAGAAACTTTCACCTTGGCTGCCTGCCGAGAGGAATAAAAATCCCGGGAGGGTAAACACCACACCCGCGGCAATCGATTCGCCTGCCGAACCAGTAGTTTGGATGATGTTATTCTCCAGGATGGTGGTCTTGAAAAACTTACGGCCAATCGAAATAGCCAGTACGGCAATAGGAATGGAGGCCGAAACGGTTAAGCCCGCTTTTAAAGCAAGATAAACGGTGGCCGCTCCAAAAATAACGCCGAATAAGGCGCCTAAAAGGATAGATTTTACGGTGAATTCAGCCAAATTGCTATTGGCTGAAATATAAGGTTGAAACTCTTTTTTCGACATGGTTATTGGTTTGTAATTACTAAAGATAAAATAAGGCCCAATTCGACGTAGCTAAATTTTATCCACAACAGCGTATTTCCCAGAATTTATTGGCATTTGATTGTGCTTTCCTGAAAATTTTCACACCTTTGTCCCGGGCAAGTCTTCTACGACCAGCTCCCTTTGAACTCCCCCAGGGTGGGAACACAGCAAGGGTAGAAGGTTGTAGCGGTGCGATAGAAGGTGCTTGCCCATTTTTTTCTTTTGAAATATGAAATTCTTCATCGATACAGCGAACCTTGCACAAATTAAAGAAGCCCAAGACTTAGGTATCTTAGACGGCGTAACCACCAACCCCAGCCTGATGGCTAAGGAGGGTATTTCTGGCGATGCCAACGTAATTGCCCATTACAAAGCCATTTGCGACATTGTGGACGGCGATGTAAGCGCCGAAGTAATTGCTACCGATTTCGAGAATATGGTGAAAGAAGGCGAAGCCCTGGCTGCCCTCAATCCGAAAATCGTGGTGAAAGTTCCGATGATCAAAGATGGGGTGAAAGCCATTAAGTACTTCTCTTCAAAAGGCATCAAAACCAATTGTACATTGGTTTTCTCCTCAGGTCAGGCTTTGTTGGCCGCTAAAGCGGGTGCCACCTACGTTTCTCCATTTGTGGGTCGTTTAGATGATATTTCGACCGATGGTTTAGCTTTGATCGAAGACATTCGTCTCATCTACGATAATTACGGTTTCGAAACCCAGATCCTGGCAGCCTCGGTACGCCACCCGA
Source organism: uncultured Sphingobacterium sp. (assembly GCA_964580845.1). Classification (GTDB taxonomy): domain Bacteria; phylum Bacteroidota; class Bacteroidia; order Sphingobacteriales; family Sphingobacteriaceae; genus JAIPAN01. The sequence goes on along the minus strand of CAZOLA010000001.1, from coordinate 208,725 downwards.
TGCACATCATTGAATGTGCCAAAATGGGTGCCGATGTAATGACCGGACCTTTATCTGCTATCCTGGCATTATTAAAACATCCTTTGACCGACAGTGGACTGGCGCAATTCCTCGCCGATCACGCCAAGGCAGCTGGTAAATAATTGCTATTTACTTTTTGTAGATAGATTTAGTTTAGCGTAGAAATCCCACAGTACGATACCCGCAGAAACCACCACGTTAAAAGAATGTTTGGTGCCAAACTGCGGAATTTCGATGCAGGCATCAATGTGTTGCATCACTTCCTCGTTCACGCCATTCACTTCATTCCCGAAAATCAAGGCATATTTTTCACCAGCTTTGGGTTGGTATTCGTGTAGCTGGATACTTTCGCTGGCTTGTTCAATCGCGATGATCTGATAACCATTAGCCCTCAAGTCCTTGATGGCATCCAAAGTATTGGAGAAATAGGTCCAGTCTACCGATTGAGTGGCACCAAGCGCTGTTTTCTCAATCTCTCGGTGTGGTGGCTGACCCGTAATACCGCATAAATAAATGGCTTCCACGGCAAAGCCATCCGAGGTCCGGAAGATGGAACCCACATTGTGCATGCTGCGTACTTCATCTAAAACCACCACTAGAGGTAGTTTTTCTTGTTCTTTAAATTCTTCCACGCTCACGCGGTTCAATTCTTCCAGTTTCAGTTTGGCCATGCACAAAAATAAACAAGCCTCAGATTAATGTAACAATTATTCAGAATTTTAAAACTAGATGAATTTATTAATAGATTTAGCCTAATAAATGCGATAAACTTGGAAGCCAAATTAATTCCTATTCTCATTCATCAGGAACAGCAGGTTTACCTAATTAGGTTGACCAACAATACCGGTATGCAAGTAGAATTGAGTAATTATGGGGGATTTATCAAATCGCTCATTGTACCCGGCCGTGATCAACTTCCAGTGGATGTGGTTCTCGGTTTTGATAACCTATCCGATTATTTTTCCGATACATATTTAGCTGCTTATCCCTATTTGGGCACCATCGTAGGGCGTTGTGCCAACCGCATAGGCCATGCCCAGTTTGAGCTCGATGGTAAGACCTTCCACATCTCGGCCAACACACCGCCACACCAACTGCATGGCGGTTTTGAAGGTTTTGATAAAAAGGTTTGGACGGTAAAGAACGTCACAGAAACTCAAGCGGTGCTGACCTATCTAAGCAAGGATGGGGAGGAGGGTTTTCCTGGCAATTTGACTGTCGAGGCCAGTTTTACATTGACTGATCAGAACGAATTGAAACTGGAGTTTACCGCTCATACGGATGCACCTACACCGGTTGACCTGACCCATCACGGTTATTTCAATCTGGATGGCGATGCTTCTCCGATCTTCGATCATACTTTAATGATTGATGCAGATGCCTGGCTGGGCCAGTACCCCGACTGTTTGACCACAGGGGAGCTGATGCCGGTAAAAAACTCGGATAAAGACTTTACTTATAGTCGAAAGGTAAAATCTTCAGCTAACTTTGAAGGATACGATCAGGCATTCGTCTTAAATCATCCCGATATTACACATTGTTCAGCAAGCCTGTATTCGCCTAAAACAGGCATCCGGATGGACCTCTACACCAACCAACCGGCCATTCAGTTCTACACCGCTCAGCACCTGGGGCCGCTAAATGGCAAACGAAACCAAACCTATCGGGCATTTTCTGGTCTGTGCCTCGAAACCCAGGTTCACCCCAATGCGGTCAATACCCCGCATTTTCCCTCGGTGATCTTACACCCCGGGGAGCATTATTTGCACGCTACTACCTACAAATTCTCCACTTTGTAAATTCTTTCCACAAAGCGGTCAGGTTTAGGCTGAATTAGTATTTTTACGATTATCAAAACGAAATTTTGGCAAAAGTCGCAACCAAAGAAACTCCATTAATGCAGCAATACAATGCCATCAAGGCAAAGTATCCTGGAGCCTTATTGTTGTTCCGGGTAGGCGACTTTTACGAGACCTTTGGACAAGATGCCGTGAAAGCGTCAAATATCCTTGGTATCGTACTGACCAAAAGGGCCAATGGGGCCGCTTCGCATATCGAACTCGCCGGATTTCCGCACCATTCTTTAGAGACTTATTTGCCTAAACTGGTGCGTGCCGGGCAGCGTGTGGCCATTTGCGATCAGCTGGAAGATCCCAAAACGGTAAAAACCATCGTGAAACGTGGCGTTACCGAATTGGTAACCCCCGGAGTAGCCACCAACGACAATATACTTAACCAGAAATCGAACAATTACCTCGCGTCCATTTACGAAGAGAAGAACCAGTATGGGATTGCTTTCTTGGATATCTCAACCGGCGAATTCCTGGTAGCTCAGGGCAATGCCGGCTACATCGATAAATTACTGCAAAGCTTTAAGCCCAGCGAGGTGATCTTTCCGAGAACTAAAAACAAGGAATTCATCGAAACCTTCGGCGATCGCTATTATACCTATGGTTTGGAAGACTGGCCTTATACCAGCGATTTTGCCAACGAAACCTTGCAGAAACATTTCGAGGTAACTTCCATGAAGGGTTTCGGTATCGATCGCATGGGCCTGGCAATCCTTGCTGCTGGGGTGGCTTTACATTACCTCAACGAAACCGAACACCGTAACCTGGCCCATATTTCGGGTATTTCCCGCATTGAGGAAGACCGGTACCTCTGGCTCGACCGCTTTACCATCCGCAACCTCGAACTCATTGGCTCGGCTAATGAAAATGCGGTTACTTTGGTAGATGTACTCGACCATACACTTACGCCGATGGGTGCCCGTTTGCTGCGCCGATGGATTGTGATGCCGCTCAAGGACAAACAACCCATAGAAGACCGCCTTAATGTGGTCGATTACCTTATCCAGTCAGAAGAATTGCGGGGACAGCTGGAAGAACAGCTCCACCAAATTGGAGATCTGGAGCGGTTGATTTCCAAAATCGGCTTGCAAAGAGCCAATCCAAGAGAAATCATCCAGCTGAAACGGGCTTTAATTGCTACCGCAGAAATAAAAAACCTCTGTGAAAAGGCTGAAAGTCCCGCCTTGCAGGTTATTGCCGAGCAATTGAACCCTTGCCAGCTGATGCGGGAGCGCATTGAAAAAGAATTGCAGGCCGATCCGCCGGTACAATTGGTAAAAGGTAGCGTAATTGCCGATGGCGTAAACGAAGAACTGGACCGTTTACGTAAGATCGCCTTCGGCGGAAAAGACTACCTCATCGAACTGCAGAAACGCGAAGCGGAGGCTACCGGCATTCCATCGCTTAAAATAGCCTTTAATAATGTGTTTGGCTATTATTTGGAAGTAACCCATACCCATAAAGACAAAGTGCCCGAAACCTGGCTGCGCAAGCAGACCCTGGTCAATGCCGAGCGCTACATTACCCCCGAGTTGAAAGAATACGAAGAGCAGATTTTAGGCGCTGAAGAAAAGATATTGGCGCTTGAAACGCAATTGTACAATCATTTGCTTTTCGCCCTTAGCGAATACATTAAACCCATACAATTAAACGCCCAGCTGCTGGCACAGCTGGATGTATTGCTCAATTTTGCCAATATCGCCATCAAGAACTATTATGTCCGTCCGCAGATCGATAAATCCAAAGTATTGGATATCAAAGGTGGCCGCCATCCGGTGATCGAAAAGAACCTCCCGGTGGGCGAGGCTTACATCACCAACGATGTGTACCTGGACAGCGACAGCCAGCAGATCATCATCATTACTGGACCGAATATGGCCGGTAAATCGGCTTTGCTTCGTCAAACCGGACTGATTGTGTTGATGGCTCAAATGGGTTGTTTTGTGCCCGCCAAGGAAGCCCTGGTAGGCCTGGTGGATAAGATCTTTACCCGGGTGGGTGCTTCCGATAATTTATCTTCCGGCGAATCGACCTTTATGGTGGAGATGAACGAAACGGCCAGCATCATGAACAATTTATCAGACCGCAGTCTGATCTTATTGGATGAAATTGGCCGGGGCACCAGTACCTACGATGGGATTTCCATTGCCTGGGCCATTGCCGAATTCCTGCATAACCACCCATCCGCGAAAGCGAAAACCTTATTTGCCACCCATTACCACGAGCTCAATGAGTTGACCAATTCCTTTCCAAGAATCAAGAACTTCAATATTTCGGTGAAGGAGGTGGGTAACAAAGTGATCTTCCTGCGCAAACTGGTACCCGGTGGTTCTGAACACAGTTTTGGTATCCATGTGGCCAAAATGGCCGGTATGCCGCCTAAATTGGTAGGCAGGGCAACCGAGATCCTGAAGCGTTTGGAGCAGGAGCGAACCGGCGGAGAGCATATCAAGGAAAGCATTAAAAAGGTACAGCAGCAGGCTTACCAACTGCAAATGTTCTCCATCGAAGATCCCGTCCTGGTAGAGATTCGCGACATGCTCCAAAACCTCGATGTAAATACCCTAACGCCGGTAGAGGCCTTAATGAAACTGGATGAAATACAACGCATCCTCAAACAATAAATCATGAAACTGAATTTAAAGCGGCCCTTGGCCTTTTTCGATATCGAAAGCACCGGTATCAACGTATCTTCCGACCGGATAGTAGAGATATCCATTTTAAAGGCCATGCCCGACGGCACCGAGCAGGTAAAAACCCTGCGTGTGAACCCAGAAATGCCCATTCCACTCGAAGCATCGCTGGTGCACGGCATTTATGATGAAGACATACAGCATGAACCCACTTTTAAACAGGTGGGCGAGGAGCTGGCCCGCTTTCTAGACGATTGCGACCTGGCAGGATACAATTCCAATAAATTCGATATCCCGATGCTGGTAGAAGAATTCTTACGTGCCGGGATAGACTTTGATGTAGATAACCGCCACTTTGTAGATGTACAAAATATTTTCCACCAGATGGAACAGCGTACCCTTAAGGCAGCTTACCAGTTTTACTGCGGTAAAACCCTCGAGAATGCCCACTCCGCCGAAGCCGACATCCGTGCTACCTACGAAGTATTGCTGGCACAGGTAGAACGTTACCAAAACCGGGAATGGGAAGATCGTCGGGGCAATAAAAGCATTCCGGTACAAAACGATGTGCCCGCCTTACACGCTTTCACTAGTCAGAATAAATGGGCCGATCTGGCCGGACGTTTGGTTTACGATGATAAAGGCAATGAAGTATTCAATTTCGGCAAGCACAAAGGCAAAACCTGTGTAGAAGTATTTAAAGCCGAACCCAGCTACTATGCCTGGATGATGCAAGGCGATTTTGCGCTCACTACCAAAAAGAAATTATCTCAAATATGGGATCGCTGGCAGCAGCAGAAAAACGCCGTCGGAGAGCAGTCTAAACTCGATTTAGGAGAAGTAAAACCAGCTAAGCCCATCGATAACGATATGCTAAACCAATTGCAGAAAAAATTCGGTAAAGAATAGGTGTTCAGCTTTGTCATCCTGAGCTTGTCGAAGGATCTAAACATTTCGTCATTTCGATAATATTTCGATGCCTTGAGCTAAGTAGGGCGAGAAATCTCTTTAAGTTTTTCAGGAGAGATTTCTCATCCCGATAAATCGGTATTCGAAATGACGCAATGATTGTAACAAGCCCGTGATAAAATCCGGGCTTTATTGTTTATTTCACAGATAATACCGAATTTCAAACAGTCACCAATTATAACACCCAACATGAGAAAGCAATACTTAAGCATTATTATTTTATGCATTTTTTCATTGAGCGCCATTGCTCAGCAAGTGGATTTTAACTTGCTAAAGGCCATGAAGCCCCGTAATATTGGGCCTGGCAGTATGAGCGGCCGCGTAACGGCCATAGCCGCAGTAGAAGCCAACCCAGATATCATTTATATTGGTGCGGCCTCCGGAGGCGTTTGGAAAACCGAAAACGGGGGAACCACCTGGACTAGCATTTTCGACGCCAATCCAACAGTTAATGTGGGTGCTATTGCCGTACAGCAAAGCAATCCCAATATCATTTGGGTGGGAACCGGCGAAGGAAACCCACGTAACTCCATTAACCTTGGTCAAGGGATTTATAAAAGTATGGATGGTGGAAAAACCTGGAAGAGCATGGGTTTAGAAAAAACCATTACCATTCACCGTATCCTTATCGATCCGCAACATCCCAATACCATTTATGTGGGTGCCCTGGGAAATCCTTTTGCCGAACACAGCGAACGGGGAGTGTATAAAACCACCGATGGCGGCGAAACCTGGACCAAGATTCTGTATACCAATTCCCTTTCTGGTGTAGGCGATATGGTGATGGATCCCACCAATCCCAATAAACTATTCGTCAACATGTGGCAAATGCGCCGCACCGCTTACGATTTTAAATCCGGTGGGCCGGGCTCTGGTTTTTACATGACCCTGGATGGAGGTAAGAACTGGACCAAACTCGACAAAAACAACGGTATCCCATATGGCGATCTGGGTCGTATTGGTATCGCCATTGCCCCAAGTCAGCCGAGCCGCGTATATGCCATGATCGAATCTTCAAAAAATGCTTTGTATCGCTCTGATGATGGCGGCTATCATTGGGAAATGGTGAATTCCGATCCCGCTTTTACCAATAACCGTCCTTTCTACTTTCAGGATATTGCCGTAGATCCGCAGAATGAGAACCGTTTATATAACATCTACCAGATGATTGCCCGCAGCGAAGACGGCGGTAAATCATTCGAGGTAATCATTCCTTATTCAGGAGTACATCCTGATCACCATGCCTGGTGGATCCACCCGCAGGACCCTTCCTTTATCATCGACGGTAATGATGGTGGTATTGCCATTTCCCGCGACCGCGGTAAAAAATGGACCTATGTAGAATCTTTACCATTAGGTCAGTTTTATCATATTAATGTGGATAATGAAATGCCCTATAACGTGTATGGTGGTTTGCAAGATAATGGTTCCTGGACCGGTCCTGCTTACATCTGGCGTGATGGGGGTATCCGTAATGCCTACTGGCAAACCGTTTTGGGTGGCGATGGATTTGATGTGATACCCGATCCAGATGATAGCCGCTATGGTTATGCCATGTCGCAGGGTGGAGCTTTGGCACGTTACGACAAACAAAGTGGCTATACCTATAGCCTGCGTCCGCCTGCACCAGATTTGAAAACCCGCTTGCGTTTCAATTGGAATGCGGCCTTCGCACAAGATCCAACCAATACCAATACCATTTATTATGGTAGCCAGTTTGTACATAAAAGTACCGATAAAGGTATTAGCTGGGAGATCATTTCACCCGATCTTACCCTTAACAACCCTGAACAACAAAAGCAGGAGCAAAGTGGTGGTTTGACCATTGATATTACCGCTGCCGAAAACCATAATACCATTTTGACCATCGCTCCAAGCAAAATCAATAACCAAGTGATTTGGGTGGGTACCGATGACGGTAATGTACAATTGACCCGCGATGGTGGTAAAACCTGGACCAATTTAACGCCAAACATCAAAGGTTTGCCTAAAGAAAGCTGGATCCCGCAAATTCAGGCTTCACGCTATAATGCTGGCGAAGCTTGGGTAGTGGCCAATAACTATCGTCAGGGCGATTTTGCACCCTATATCTATCGCACCAAAGATTTTGGTAAAACATGGGAACGTATCCTCGACGATAAAAAAGCGAAGGGTTATGCCCTTTGTGTATTGCAAGATCCGGTGCAGCCCAAACTGCTATTCGCCGGAACCGAAAATGGACTTTGGGTAAGTATAGACGAAGGCAAAACCTTCACTCAGTTTAAAAACGGTTATCCATCCGTATCTACCATGGACCTGGCCTTGCAAGAACGCGAAGCCGACCTGGCCATTGCCACCTTTGGCCGCGGAATTTGGATTTTGGACGATATCAAACCACTCCGAAAACTGGCAGCTGAAGGCATGAAAGACTTCATGCTGGTTGAGGCAACACAGGCGGTGGATGTATTGGGTCGTTTGAAAGCCGTTGGAATTGAGTTTGCCGCGGATGCTACCTACGAAGCGCAAAATCGTACATCTGGTTCTGTTCGCATTCCATTTTTTGTGAAAATGCCAACTAAAGTTGCCGATAAAAAAGACAGCAAAACCAAATCTGCTGCCGATAGCCTGATCACTCGAATTTATACCCTTGATGGTAAACTGATCCGTACCCTGGTACAAACTCAGGTAGATACCGGTTTGAATTACATTGAATGGGGACTGGAAGAAAAGGGAATCCGTTATCCTGGAAGCCCGAAACCAAAAAATAAATACGATGAACGTGGAGGCTTGACCGCATACCCCGGCACTTATAAAGCGGTGCTTAGCTACGGAACGTTCAAAGATTCAATTAATGTCATCTTTATTGCAGATCCGCGTGTGCCTTTTTCAGCAGAAATATATGCCGAAAAGCGCAAGCAGATCGATCGAATTGCTCTCAGTGTGCAAAAACTCACCGAAGCCATGGATCGCCTCGACGAAAGCAATGAAATTGCCGCTCGCATTGCTGCAGGCTTAAATGGTTTAGAAAATGCCGAAGCTAAAGATTTGATCAATCAGGCCAAAGCCCAGCAAGACAGCATCAAAAAGATCAAGGAGGTGCTGCAAGGCAAACGCCTGGAAAAACAAGGCTACGGCCGACCTTACCAGCTCACCGCAACCGGAAAGCTCAATGAGGCCCAAGGTGCCATCCTGAATAAACCAAGCATGCCTGGTTTACAGGAAATAAAACTGATCGAACAGGGCGAACAGCTCACTAAAGATTTCATCGACAAAGTGAACGCTTATTTCGAGAAAGAATGGCCTTCCTTCCGCCAAAAAGCCGAAGCCACCAAGGTCAACCCTTTTAAAGAGTACAAGCCTATCCAATAACAAAAAAAAGCCCTCTGATTAATCGGAGGGCTTTTTTATCCCATCAACTAGCGCAGAAGCGTATACATAGAGCGCAGAACCACTTATAAAGAGCGCAGAGATGTTTACAAAGAGTGCAGGCCTGTTCTTAAAGAGCGCAAGAGCACTTATAAAGAGCGCATATCCACTTATAAAGATCGCACAAGTATTTACATAGAGCGCACAAGTACTTATAAAGAGCGCAGAATCGATTACAAAGAGTGCAGAAGCGCTCATAAACAGCGCAGAAAGGTTCACAAAGAGCGCACAAGCTTCACCAGTTTTTTATCAGTTTGAGCAAAGCGAAGGATTTGAGTACATCATGAAATGATGCTTCATTGTGTTAATTATGACAGATTTGGCAGGAGGTGACCACTACTTCAACTCCAACTTCATCATAATATCCGTTTCCGCTTCATTTCCAAATTGGAATAGATGTTCACCAAATACCACAAAGCCATTCTTCTCATAAAAGCGGATGGCTCTTGGGTTTTGATCCCAAACACCGAGCCAAACATAATTCTTATTTAACTCCCTTGCTATTTTTATGGCTTTATTCATGAGCAATTGACCAACCTCTTTGCCATGAAATGCTTGCAGGACATAAATCCGTTGAATTTCCAGCGTATCTTCATCTTGAGGCTCAGTTTGGGCATTCCCGGTATTAATCTTGAGATAGCCGATCACCTGCCCATCCAATTCGGCAAAATAAAACGCTGAATTGGGGTTAATTAATTCACTGTGCAGTTTTTCATTAGAAAATGATTCCTGGAGATAATTATGCATATTAACAGGATCACTAGTTGCTGCAAAGGTTTGATAAAAGGTTTCTCTGCCGATCTGCTGTAATACTTCTATTGATTTTAACCCAATTTTATAGATATCTATATTACTCATTCTATTAACACGCTTGACAATTATCCTTACGGATACGAATTTAAATAAAATTTCAAGCGAGAGATTCTTGCACTTTGGTTAACGATGATTTAAATGATGTTAATGCCAACTCTACATCATTTGGTGTTGTAGCCCATGAACAAACACTAATCCTAATTACTTTTCTTCCTTTCCAACGAGATTCTCCTACCCAACAAATCCGCTCTTCTTGTATTTGTTTAATAACCAGGCCCGTTATATCATCTGATTCACAACATACCAGTATTTGATTAAATACAATATCGTTTAAAACACTGAAACCATTAATTTGACTTAGACCTGAGGCGAATTGCTTGGCTCTTTCATGTAAGCCGTAGATCATTTGATTAATCCCCCTTTGGCCAAGATATTTTAGTGTGGCCCAAAGTTCAACTATTCTAGCTCTCCTAGACATCTCAGGAGTATATAACATTCCATCACGCGTATTACTTACAATCAAATATTCACCCGTCATGTTTAATGCATTTTTTAGGGCTTCTTTATCCTTACACATCACAATTCCACAGTCATATGGAGTATTTAATGTTTTATGTCCATCAACAGCCCAGGAATCGGCTTCATGAATACCACTTGTTAAGTGTGAAAGGTTCTTTACTGCCGCTGCCCATAATCCGAAAGCACCATCAATATGAATCCATGCACCAGTCCCTTTTGCATGGTTCATAATAGCTGAAAATCTATCAAAAGCTCCCGTGTTTACGTTCCCAGCTGATAATATCAAAAGTGTATTATTATTCAGCTCAGGTAACATTTCTGAGTTGATCCTTCCTTGGTCATCGCATTCTATAAATGTTAGCTGATCCTTACCAAATCCCAATATTGCCAAGGCTTTAATTACGGTTGTATGTGCTTCTTTACTCAAAAGAATTTTAATGGGAGGGGCATTTGACATACCTTTTTGGTTAATTTCCCATCCCTGATTTTTCAGTAATCTGTGTCTCGCAGCGGCCAGTCCGCATAAATTAGCACTAGATGTACCGCTAACAAAGCCAGCTACTGTTTCTGCAGGCAGGCCAAAAATTGTTTTCAGCCATTTTTCGACAACACATTCCAATTTTGATGCCAAAGGAGACATGATGTCCATGGCTGTATTTTGATCCCAAAATGTAGCCAGTATTTTGGCGGCTAAGCCTACTGGAACTACACCTCCATTTACAAATCCAAAATAACGTCCACCAATTTGGTAAACCGTGGCAGGGCTGCCGTAATTATTTAGCTGATTGATGATTGAAAGCGATTCATTTGACTCGACTGGAAAATCCTCGTCAAAAAAAATCAAATTAATGAGGGCTTCAGTTGTTGGATAAATATTTCTTTTATTGATATGATTGAGGTACTCTTCACCAAATTTTAATGCATTTTTGAATATTTCTTTGTTTTGCATTTCTGCAAACATTCGTTCCTGAATATCTATCATTTTGAAGGTTCTATCGATACTAATAATACATTAGATAATGTTTATTTGTTTCTCAGAAACTTCAAATTGCGTTTCAATCCGCTAAACTTAGTTCGTTTTACCGCCGATTTGCTGAATACTTTGCTAAAAACCTCTTCCGTAATTTCTTCCCAATCTTTTTTCTTCATACCTAAAAGATCAGGATGTGGATTAAAAGCCGGTTCCTGGTGAGGGATGGAGAAGCGGTTCCAGGGGCAAACCTGTTGACAAACATCGCAGCCAAACATCCAGTTATCCATTTTACCGGCAAACGCTGCGGGGATCTCATTTTTCAATTCGATGGTGAGGTAGGAGATGCAGCGGCTGCCATCTACCACATAGGGGGCCACAATAGCTTCGGTAGGGCAGGCGTCTATGCAGCGGGTGCAGCTGCCGCAATGATCGGTCTGCATGGGGGTATCGTAAGTCAGTTCCACATCTACAATCAACTCGGCCAGAAAAAAATAGGAGCCTTTCTGCTTGCTGATCAGGTTGGTATGTTTACCCACCCAGCCCAATCCGGCTTTTTTTGCCCAGGCTTTATCTAATACGGGTGCAGAATCTACAAAGGCTCGTCCGTTTACTTCGCCAATCTCTTCACGCATCCGCTCTAATAAGGTTTTCAACTTTTGCTTGATCACCATATGGTAATCCTCGCCGTGGGCGTAGATCGAAATTTTGGGGGCATCCGGATCGGCTCGTTGCGCTTCGGTATAATAGTTCAAACCCAAACTGATGACCGATTTCGCTCCGTCCACCAGCAAACGCGGGTCGAGGCGTTTGTCGAAATGGTTCTCCATATAGCTCATTTCGCCATGATAATTCGATTTGAGCCATTGTTCCAGCCGGGGTGCTTCTTCTTTCAGAAATCCGGCAGGCGCAATACCACAGAACAAGAAGCCCAGTTCTTGGGCAGTATCTTTAATGAAACGACTGTACTTTTCAGCGTGACTGAGCATCATGGCTCAAATTAAAACAAGGAAGGATGACCTCCGGGTTTGGTTTTATGCAAATGTTGATAGGCGAGTTCGGTGCATTCTCTTCCACGGGAAGTACGCATCAGGTAGCCCTCCTGAATCAGGAAAGGTTCGTATACCTCCTCAATAGTGCCTTCGTCTTCACCTACGGCAGTGGCAATGGTTTTTAAACCTACCGGACCGCCTTTAAACTTATCAATAATGGTGCTCAGGATCTTATTATCCATCTCATCCAAACCGTGTTCATCAACATTTAGGGCATTGAGCGCTATTTGAGCAATGGCGGTATCGATATTGCCGTCGCCTTTAATTTGGGCAAAATCGCGGGTACGGCGCAACAAGGCATTGGCAATACGCGGGGTTCCACGGCTGCGGCGGGCAATTTCATACGCACCTTCATCACTGATGGGGGTTTTTAAAATAGAGGCCGAACGCAGCACAATGGTGGTCAATAATTTTGCATCGTAATACTGAAGCCGTGAGTTGATGCCGAAACGAGCTCTTAGCGGAGCCGTAAGTAAACCGGATCGGGTAGTGGCACCCACCAAAGTAAATGGATTGAGTGAAATTTGCACCGAACGGGCATTAGGGCCGGTCTCAAGCATGATATCGATCTTGAAATCCTCCATGGCCGAATACAGGTACTCTTCCACCAGCGGACTCAAACGGTGAATTTCATCGATAAACAAAATATCACCCTCTTCCAGATTGGTCAGCAGGCCAGCTAAATCTCCGGGTTTATCCAGTACCGGGCCCGAAGTGATTTTGATGCCTACGCCCATTTCGTTGGCTATAATGTGCGAAAGGGTGGTTTTACCGAGCCCCGGAGGGCCATGCAGCAATACGTGATCTAAAGCTTCGCCACGCTGTTTAGCCGCCTGAACGAAAATGCGGAGGTTTTCCAAAATCTTGTGCTGCCCCGTAAAATCTTCAAAAGCCTGCGGCCGCAATACTTTTTCAATATCGCGTTCGGCAGGTGTTAAATGCTCGGGATTGGGATCCAGGTTTTCGTTCAACATCTTGCTAAAATACGAAAACTTGGCTTTGTACGTTTTCTATTAAAACACATTTACCATGAAAACACTCATTTTTTTCTTAGCTGTCTTGTCAGTTACTCTAACTGCTTGTAAAAAGGATCACGTATTCAATTATCCTAAAGATGGGCTTAAAGCTTATTATACATTTGATGGCCACCTGAACGATGCTCAAAATTTCATGAAAGCCGGAGTCGGTACTTCCACTTTTGTTACTGGCAAACGAGGGAAAGCTGTACATGTAAACGGTATTAACGAGAAATTACAGTTTGACCCTACGGTAGCCGAAACATACAATCAATTTACCATTTCATTCTGGATAAAAAGTGAAGATTTTAATGCGAATCAAATATTTTTTTACACGGCAAATATATCTTTTGTAATGGCAGGTGGGCAGCTATCCTTAAGTTTGCTGGCATTAAACAATAACAGTATTAGTCTCATAACCCCGTATGATTTTGTTAACTGGACCCATGTGGTAGCGACTTATGACGGCTCGAGTGTAAGATTATACATCAATAATCAATTAAAGGCTGAAGAACCATTCAATAAAATTCTTCAACCTTACCCTTATAAGCTCTTGATTGGAGAACTGAATATGAATTATTGGGAGGGAAGTATTGATGAGGTATTCTTTTACAAACGTTCACTCACCGAAGCAGAAATCAATACACTTTACAAAATGTAATTATTGATTTTTTGCTTTGGCGTACTTCCTAAACCAGGAACCAATTTTGAGTTGTATTACGCCTAAAAAAGCTTCCCGAAAAATACGCGGACTCATTTTGGAAGTGCCTTCAGTACGGTCGGTGAAGATGATGGGGATTTCCACCACCTCAAATCCGTGCTGGATGGCGGTGAATTTCATCTCAATTTGAAAAGCATAACCTACAAACTTTATTTTGTTCAGTTTGATAGTCTTTAAAACGAGACTGCGATAGCATTTAAAACCTGCCGTGGCATCCTGGATATGGATACCGGTAATTAAACGCACATAAACAGAGGCGAAGTAAGACATTAACACCCTTCCCATCGGCCAGTTGACCACGTTTACGCCCTTGATATAGCGGGAGCCGATGGCCAGATCGGCACCCTGAACGCAGGCTTCACGTAATCGGGGCAAATCGTCCGGATTGTGAGAGAAGTCGGCATCCATCTCGAAAATATATTCGTAATGGTGCTTTAAAGCCCATTTGAAACCGTGAATGTAAGCGGTGCCTAAGCCTAACTTTCCTTTGCGCTCTTCAATAAATAATTGAGCTGGGAACTCTTTTTGCAGGTTTTTGACAATATCAGCCGTGCCATCGGGAGAACCGTCGTCTACAATGAGGATATGAAAAGGAGTATCCAGGGAAAAAACCTTGCGGATGATTTTCTCTATGTTTTCCTTTTCGTTATAGGTTGGGATGATGACGAGGCTGTCTGAACTCACTGTTTAAAAAATATTTTCAAAAATAGGCTTTAATATCTGATAACAAAAAACCCCTGAACCATGTCCAGGGGTTTCTGTACTAAACTTTGCGTTTACTGTACGCCATGCATCATCTTCTGCAAGTAGCGGGTTAGCGCAAACAAGATCAAAGATGCTAATCCGGCCATCCCTACGAAGAATATGAAGAATTCGTAAAGTCCATTGATCTGATAGCCCAGGAAATTCGGCGTACGACCCGCTTCAGGGTAGAGTGCACTCAGAACACCGGCAAATTTATTGGCAGCCGCATTGGCCAGGAACCAAACTGCCATTAATAATGAAGCAAAACGGAATGGAGCCAGTTTGTTCACCAATGATAATCCGATTGGGGAGAGACAAAGTTCGCCAAGAGTATGGAATGCATACATGCTGATCAGCCACATCATACTCACTTTTACACCTGGTTGTACCCCTTTTACACCATAAGCAATGATCAGGTAACCAACAGCCAGTAAGAACAGACCCCAAGCCATTTTAGTTGGCGATGAAGGTTCGGCATTGCGGTTGCCTAGTTTGATCCATAGCCAGGCCACCAGCGGAGCAAAACTGATCACGAAGATGGAGTTCAAGGACTGGAATAGACTGGCTGGAACTGTGAAAATACCCAAATCACGCTGGGTTTGTTCCTCGGCAAAGAAGGTAAGCGAAGCACCTGCTTGTTCAAAGGCACTCCAGAAAAAGATCACAAAGAAAGAAACGATAAAGATTACCGAGATTCTTTGTTTTTCGATGCCTGATAAGCCTTTATCAGAGATGATCATGAATCCGATGACTAAAACGGCTAAAATGAGCAAATAGGAGAGGATACCGAATTGAGCATCAGCATACAATAAACCAATTACTGACAGGGCAAAAGCAAATAAAGCCGCATAAACCAGGATCTGAGAGGTCTTGAGTTCTTTTTTGTCTTCGGGTACTAATCCCAAGATTTTACCATCCGGATCTACCAGGTATTTGTCTTTAAGTTGTTTAAAAATCCATACACTCAGCAACATTCCGATACCAGCAGCCATGAATCCCCAGCGAAAATCAGCAGGATTGCCGGTATCGCCTACCAGTCCGCAAACAATTGGACCCAGGGCACCACCCATATTAATTCCCATGTAAAAAATGGTATATGCTGCATCTACACGTTTATCTCCGGCACCATACAGCTGACCCACCATCGAAGAGATGTTGGGCTTGAAAAAACCATTTCCTGCAATCAGGAAGCCCAATCCTGCGAAAAACAGGGCAGTGGATAATTCTGGTGAACTTTGGTAGGTGCTGCCGCAGAAAAACAGGATAAACTGACCCAAAGCCATCAATAAACCACCGGTGATGATGGAACGCTGATTACCCCAGTATCGATCGGCAATATAACCACCAACCAATGGGGTCAGATATACAAGTCCGGTGTAGCTCCCATAGAGGTTAGAAGCAAGTACTTTATCATAAAGTAGGGCCTTGGTCATGAACAGGATCAGGATGGCACGCATGCCATAGTAACTAAAACGTTCCCACATTTCGGTGGCGAATAAAACGTACAGGCCTTTCGGGTGTCCCTGCTGTGTAGATGAGTTTTGTGTGCTCATATTGTTTTGAATTGGTTAAGCTGAATTATAAGTTGTTTAAGATGAAATCGGTCATTTTTCGATATAGCTGAAGGGTGGTATTGCCACCAGCAATACCGTGATTTTTATTAGGATAGTAGGCCTGTTCAAAATCTTTATTGGCTTGAATCAGGGCCTCGGAGAACATTACACTGTTTTGAAAATGAACATTATCATCTGCAGTGCCGTGTATCAAGAGGAATTTCCCTCTCAGCTTGTCGGCAAAGTTGATGGGTGAATTCTCATCGTATCCTTGAGCATTTTCTTGTGGGGTTCTTAAGTAACGCTCGGTATAAATGCTGTCATAATATCTCCAGGTAGTAACTGGCGCTACCGCGATGGCCATTTTGAATACATCTGCCCCTTTGGTAATACATAAAGATGACATGTAGCCTCCATAGCTCCATCCCCAAATACCAATTCGGTTTCCATCTACATAAGGTTGTTTGGCGAACCATTTGGCTGCTTCAATTTGGTCGATGGTTTCATATTTACCAAGGTTCAGATAGGTCATTTTTTTAAACTCAGCACCTCTTGCACCTGTTCCACGGTTGTCAACGCAGGCTATGATATAGCCTTTTTGTGCCAAGTAGTTAAACCACATATTTCTGCCACTGCCCCAGCTGTCGGCCACATTCTGGCTACCCGGACCTCCATAAACATACATGAAAACCGGATATTTTTTATTTGGATCGAAGTTCGCAGGTTTGATCATGTAGCCGTTCAGGCTAACACCTTCTGAAGTAGTGAATCTGAAGAATTCAGTCGGGCTGAGCTGGTATTCGGCAATTCTAATCTTCGCTTTGGCATTATCTTCCAATACCCGGATCAGTTTGCCGTCGCTACCGTGCAGACTAACGAATAAAGGTGATTTGGAGTTACTATTGCTCAATATATAATAACTAAAATCGCTGCTAAAGCTAGCCGAGTTGGTGCCGTTCACGGTGCTGATTTTCCGTTTGCCATTACCATTTAAGCCGATGGCGTACACGTCGCGATGTGAGGGTGAGGGCTCGGTCGATTGGTAATAGATCCATCCTTTTTTCTGGTCTATGCCATAAATGTCGCTTACTTCCCAGGCACCTTTGGTGATCTGTTTCAACACTTTACCATTCATGTCGTAGAGGTAGATATGGTTAAATCCATCACGCTCACTCACATTAATGAACTGCTTACCGTTGGCTAGGAAAGTCAGTTGTTCTTTCTCAATATCGATGTAATACTTATCCTCTTCGGTCATCAATAAACGAGCCTTACCCGATGAGGCTTCTGCAAGCAGGTAATCTAGTTTGTTTTGGTGACGGTTCATGCGCAACACGCAAAGGATATTGGGATCTGCTGTCCAGCGGATACGTGGAATGTATTGATCTTTTTGATTTCCTATTTCAACTTCTTTACTTTCCTGGTTCTCCAGTTGATATATGTGAATACTTACTATTGAGTTTTTCTCACCTGCTTTGGGGTATTTATAACGATATTCGGCAGGGTAGAGGCCCTGAAAGAGCGTCATGGAAAATTCTGGCACTTCCGATTCATCAAACTTATAATAAGCAATTTTTTTACCATCCGGGCTCCAGAAAAATGCCTGTGCAAATGAAAATTCTTCTTCATAAACCCAATCTGATTGGCCATTGATGATTTGGTTGTTCT
>CAZOLA010000001.1:144134-190691 GCA_964580845.1 uncultured Sphingobacterium sp. | reverse complement strand
GAAAATTCTTCTTCATAAACCCAATCTGATTGGCCATTGATGATTTGGTTGTTCTTGCCATCACGGGTTATTTGAGTTTCATTACCGGTCAGCAGGTCTTTTATGAATAAATTATTGTCTCTAACAAATGCCACCTTAGTACCATCGGGAGAAAAACTGGCGAATAATTGCTTGCCATTTTCAGAGACCTGAGTAATTTTTTTGGTCTTCAGGTCGAAAACAAAATAATTGGCTTTGAAAGATCTGCGATATAGTGCCTCCTGATCAATAGCAATCAACACTTTTGTTTCATCATTACTAAAATCAGTGCTAACCGGTAAGGTATCTCCCTTAAATATCAGATCACTTTCACGGTAAAGTATGGAGTTTAATTTGCCATCACTAAAATTATTCTTAGCAACATATCTTAGTTTGGTTTGCTCATCTGTTTCAATAGATACATAAGTTTTACCGTCTTGCATAGAGCGAAGTCCGCGGACACTCCTGGTACTGAATGTACCCTTCTTGAAGATATCTTCCAGGGTATATTCTTTTTTGGTTTGAGCAAATACAGCAGAGCTGATCAAAATGAATAATAGGGTGATTTTTTTCATTTGAATTTTTTTAGTCTTTTATTCGATTAGTTCAATTTAAATTCGGAATTATTCATCCAAAAAGAAGCATTCCAAAGTAAACAATATCTAAACTAAAACATAGTAATCTGATAATTTTTAAATAAAAAACCCCAGCCTTAGAGGGCCGGGGTCTGTTTCATGGCAAGGGTAATCAGTTGATACGCTCGATTACTAGGGCGCTGGCACCGCCACCGCCATTGCAAATTCCGGCTACACCGATCTTTCCCTTATTCTGTTCAAGTACATTGATTAAGGTGACTACTATACGTGCTCCTGATGCACCTAGCGGGTGTCCGATGGCCACCGCACCACCATTCACATTTACCTTGTTTGCATCCAATTTCAATTCCCTGTTGTTGGCTAGAGAAACCACAGAAAATGCTTCATTGATTTCAAAGAAATCGACATCCTCCACTTTCAGTTGGGCCCTCGTTAAAGCTAGAGGGATAGCTTTGGATGGGGAAGTGGTGAACCATTCCGGTGCTTGTTGAGCATCGGCATAAGCCAAAATTCTCGCTAATGGTTTAATTCCTAATTGATCAGCCTTCTCTTTACTCATTAAAACCAACGCAGCCGCTCCATCGTTCAGGGTAGAGGCATTGGCAGCTGTTACAGTGCCTTCTTTTTTGAAAACTGGTTTAAGGCTTGGTATTTTATCAAATTTCACATTTTTCGCATCCTCATCCTCGGTAAAATAGGAAATTTCGCCCTTGCGGTCTTTAATTTCAACCGGAATGATTTCGTTATTGAATTTCCCTTCAGCTTGTGCCCGGTGCGCTCTTGTATACGACTCTACGGCATAAGCATCCTGATCTTCACGGCTAATATTGCAGGTAGCCGCACAAAGCTCTGCCGCACTGCCCATGTGATAATTATTGTAAACATCCCACAAGCCGTCTTTCACTAAACCATCAATCAGCTCGCCATTACCTAAACGATAACCATTTCTCGCTTTATCGAGGTAATATGGAACATTACTCATGCTTTCCATGCCACCGGCAACAACAATTTCATTATCGCCCAGGGCGATACTTTGTGCAGCCAACATGATGGCCTTGGTACCCGATGCGCAAACTTTATTGATGGTAGTAGCTGGTAGATCCGGCAATCCGGCAAATTTTGCAGCCTGAGTGGCTGGTGCCTGACCCACATTGGCCGACAATACATTCCCCATGTAAATTTCCTGAACCTGCTGGGGTTCGATCCCTGCTTTCTCAATGGCTCCTTTAATGGCAATAGCGCCTAATTGAGAGGCTGAAAAGGAAGATAAACTGCCTCCAAAGCTTCCAATGGGAGTTCTTACTGCAGCAACAATTACAACTTCTTTCATAGCTAATTGATCATATTTTGTATGTGCGCAAGTTAGGATTTTCAGCTAAAATGCAGAAACTGAAAAATAAGCTAAATGTCTTTTTTGTCTCCCGACATGGATTTTTAGTTCGTCCATCAAGCCTTTACAATATTTCATTAAATTTGATTTTATTCCTTAGGCCTTGGCAAAAAAAAAGAAGCGCTTTTACGATAAAAATCCCGGAGATAATCAGCATTTCATCAAATATTTGATGATTCTGACCGCAATTCTGTTTATCTGTTTCATTCTCCCTAAACAGGCACGATTTAAATTCGAATACGAAAAGGGGAAAGTATGGACCCAGTCTGATCTGATTTCTCCATTCGAATTTGCCATACAAAAAACCCCTGAACAGCTTGAAAAAGATCAGCTGGAAGTACTTAAAACGATTAAGCCGGTCTATAGACTTAATCCAGATGTTGAGTTAGTGGCGTTGAGATCCTTTGATGCAGACTTCCAGCAAGGCTATGCTGCTCCCAATCTCACAACAAAACAAAAACAAGCAGATTATTTGTTTGCCAAAAATTTATTAATGGAGGTTTATGGTAGGGGGATTATCGAGCCCAATAAGCGCTATCAACGATTTGAGAGTGATTATAATTTCATTCTTTTAAGAGATCAGTTCGCAGAGCAAAGGAATACTGCCGAAGTTTTTGATTTGGCTTCGGCAAAAAACTACATCTTAGAGGCTTTGAACAGGGCTAACATAACCAACCGAAATACGCTTTTTAAGATTTTGGGCCCTCATTTACGGGTGAATTACTCACCTGATGAGCGTTTAACAAAAAAAATAGAGAAAGAAGCGCTGCAAGTTATCAGCCCATTTTCTGGGATGGTTCAAAAAGGAGAATTAATTATAGCTGATGGAGATGTGATCAATGCAGAAAGTTTCCAAAAACTCGAATCTCTGAGAATTGCTTTTGAAGGCGATCCTTTGTTGAGGGCAAATAGGCAATGGCTTTTCCTGGGGCAGTTTTTCATCGTTTCACTGGTGATTGCATTGCTCATGTTTTTCCTCGATTTGTTCAGGAAAGACATCTTTCAAGATCAGCGTAAACTGGCGTTGATTTTGATGGTCATATGTGGTATGTTAGCCATATTATCGTGGGCTATAAAGTTGAATATCCCCAGCTTATATTACATTCCTTATTGTATTGTGCCCATCATTATCCGAATTTTATTTGATACCCGACTGGCGCTCAACATCCATTTATTGGTGGTACTCATTGCTTCCTTTTTGGTGCCAAACAGTTTCGAGTTTGCTTTTCTGCAAATCACAGCCGGTATGACGGCCATTTATAGCATCAAGAAATTGGTGAGAAGAGAGCAGTTCCTTATTTCTGCCATTCTCATATTTGTAAGTTATGCCGTGGCGTATCTTGGGATCTTACTCATCAAAGATGCCTCTTTTTATAAGATTGAATGGACCAATTTCATTCCTTTTGCTTTCAGTGTAATCATTACCTTATTGGCTTATCCATTAATCTACGGATTCGAAAAGTTGTTTGGTATCACTTCCGAAATTACCTTAATGGAGTTAAGCAATACCAATTCGCCTTTATTGAGGGACTTGGCTTTTAAGGCTCCGGGTACTTTTCAGCATTCAATGCAAGTAGCCAATCTGGCCGAAGCTGCGATATACAAAATTGGTGGTAATGCCCTGTTGGTTCGTGCAGGAGCACTTTATCATGATATCGGAAAAATGGAAAACCCTCAGTATTTTATCGAGAATCAAAATACAGGTACTAATCCACATGATAAGCTGCCATACGAAAAAAGTGCTCAAATCATTATTCAGCATGTTTATAGAGGGGTAGAAATTGCCAGAAAGAACCGTATTCCTGAATTATTGATCGATTTCATCAGGACACACCATGGTAATACTCGAGTCGATTATTTTTATCAATCTTTCTTAAAAAATTCGCCAAAGAAAATGCTGGATGAGAAAGTATTCCGATATCCGGGACCTATTCCTTTTTCTAAAGAAACCGCAGTGCTGATGCTTGCCGATTCGGTAGAAGCAGCTTCCAGAAGTCTTAAAAATCCGGATGAAGCCAGTATCAACGATCTGGTAGAACGTATCATTGATTATAAATTGGAGCAAAATCAGCTAATAGATAGTAACATCACTCTCAAAGACATCCAGGTAATTAAGCAAATATTCAAAACGATGTTGATGGGTATTTACCACGTCAGGATTACCTATAATTTAGAGAAGTAAAATTATTTTTGAAGGCTTCACCGAATTGCTATATTTGCACTCCCTGTTAGGGAAAATACAATGGAGAGGTGCCTGAGAGGCCGAAAGGAACAGTTTGCTAAACTGTCGTACTGGTAACGGTACCGCGGGTTCGAATCCCGCCCTCTCCGCCATCAAAACAAATAAATCCGAATTTATTTGTCTAGAGCCGCAAAAATCCTATTTTTGCAAACCTTCGTAAGAAGTTCGGGGTGTAGCGTAGCCCGGTATCGCGCCACATTTGGGATGTGGAGGTCGTAGGTTCGAATCCTGCCACCCCGACGAAAAAAGCCCTTGAGCAATTAAGGGCTTTTTTAATTGGATAAAAACTGATTTTTTAAATCTGTTCCGATTTTTTACTTTTGCAAAGCTTTGCCTCCATAGCTCAGCTGGATAGAGCAACGGTTTTCTAAACCGTGGGTCACAGGTTCGAATCCTGTTGGGGGTACCAAAACCGGAATAAATTATTCCGGTTTTTTTATTTTCTCACAAATTTTGTACTCAACTCCTCCGAATCATTTTTTAACTTAATGATATAAACTCCAGGTTTGAGGGTTGATAAGTGCTTGTTGAGCTGTTCAGACAAACTTGATATTCCTCCAGATCCTTTTAAAATTACATTGCCATCAAAATCTGAAATGATCATGTTCCAATAGATTTGAGCATTGTCAACATCTGAAATAATTAGATGAACTTGATCTGATACCGGGTTTGGGTAAAGCGTTAGCTTTCTGTTGATCGTGTCAGATAATTTTACGGCCACGACTTGGCTATAGGTGCTGTTTCCATGCTGATTAACTACTTTTAATCTGTAAAAGTTCGTGTTTGCTGCTATACTTGGGTCAATTCCCTCATACTGCTGAGGTACATCACTATTTCCTTTACTATTAATTTTTAAAATCTCCTGATAGTTATGTCCATCATAGCTCTTTTCGAGTGAAAAAAAGTTGATTTGTTGCTCCATAGCAGTTTCCCATTTCAAAACAATTTTATTTGACTGATTTGTAGCCTTGAAATAATTGAGTTTATACAAAGGATTCTGTAAAATATCGCCCTTCAGCGGCTCCTTTTTAAAAAACCCAATAACGCTGGATGTGATGGCCATGTCGATCACGTTGAACTCACTCATACCCACGTTGGAGGAAATACCATAAAAGCGTCTTAATGCTGGATAGGGATCTGTTTTGTCTTCACCGGCAGGATAGAGATTAGCTTTACTTTGAATCGCAATGTCGTATGGATTACTCATAGCCAAATGTGCGCTTGGGCCGTAAATTGGAATGCCGGGAACGGGTTCTGGGCGTCCATCGTGTCGCGATGGGTGGTGTAGGGGATCCATCGGATATTTGCTGCCTAAACCGGTGATGTAAGTCATGTTTTGTGGATTATTGCCTAATTGCACATCTAAACTTAAGAGTCCATTTTTCTTATATTTTTCGTTTCCTGAAATGTAATAGGCCATGATCAAATCCCAAGAATATCGGCTAGATTGGCCGTAAGCTCCCCATCCCAGAAAATCTACTACATCCAATCTGCAGGCGCTCCGGTAAAAATTAGTTTCAATCCGAGGGGAGAGGGTGTTTTCTGCATAGTTAACAATGGCTTGTTTGATGTTGGTTACCTTATTTTCATCAACAGGGTAATTAGTGGTGACATAAGCCAGTGAGGCCGCTATTTGATGATGCTGAAATGGATTCCATCCCCAAAATGGCGGATGTTTTGACCAATAATTATCAAATAAATCTCTGAAGTTTAAGTCACCAGTAGATTTGTATAATTCAGCGGCGGCCCATGCCCTTTCATCTTGATCACCCTCAGGATCGGGATAATCCCCACCACCCATGCCAGCTGGTCCGGGATCATAACCTCCAGCCGGTGCGGCATCGGGATGTGCCAGTAAAAAATTCATGGCTAGTTTAGCTTGGTTCAGGCATTGTTCAGCAAAATTGGGTAAATAAGGCTTGAATATGCGGTTTGCCATGGCCATGATGGCTGCAAACTGTCCGGTTGTATTGGTGGTTTTTTCTGAGATGTATCTCATGCCCAAATCATCTTCAGGCATGGTGGTAGGCCAGTTAAGTGTGGTCACTCTTTCATAAACACCTCCATCAGTCGCTTGCATCTTAAGCAGCCATTTCAGCTCATGCTTGGCCTCATCTAATATATCCGGAATGCCATTACCACTTTCTGGTAGATTCAATTCGCCATCACTGAATTTTTCTGGATAGAACTGGTAAATCGTTAGCAAATAATACAATGCAGAAAGTCCGGGAGTAGCATATTTTCCATAATCCCCGGCATCATGCCAACCCATGGGCATGGGAATGTTTTGATGTATGGGTTCTCCATTGTATAGGCTCGATTTTAACCAGGAATCATGTGAGTAACCGTCGTTCAAATGACATTCTCCATGGCTCCATTTCGGATCTGCAAAAGGCTCTTTGAGTGCCATTCCACATCTTTGATAAAACAATCCCCTTGCGGTGGTATAATATGCAGCATCTAAAACATGGTCAGATATTTCAAAATCG
Source organism: uncultured Sphingobacterium sp. (assembly GCA_964580845.1). Lineage (GTDB taxonomy): Bacteria > Bacteroidota > Bacteroidia > Sphingobacteriales > Sphingobacteriaceae > JAIPAN01. The sequence goes on along the minus strand of CAZOLA010000001.1, from coordinate 183,956 downwards.
TAGGAACGGCCAATTCCTGGAACATAAACGTAGTATTTGCCTGGGGAATAAAAACTACTGAAATCACAATCGAAAATTAATTCACCACTTAGCTTTAGGTCGCTTCCCCTAAAATCGGGGCTGCTGTTTAAAACCACTTCGTGTGTATCTGATCTTTTGATTTGAAAATTTGACGCACTTACCGGCATCTCTCCGGCATCTCCCAAATAATTTCCGATATAAGCGTATTTCGGCCCCCAGCTAAAATAGCCAACTTGATTCACCTTTACAGAGTGATTGATCAATTGTAGATCGTTGAATTGGAAGGATATTTTTTGCGGAGCAATGAAGCTATTTCCAACCGGATCTTTTACGTTATTGATGGTGATTGTATAGTTTTTGTTGTTTTTGAGTTTTTTACTGAGCACCAGAAAAATTTCATTCTTCAATAAAGGATTGGTGGAATAATCTGGGAAATCTCTCACATAAAAATGCCGCCCAATTTTGTTTGGAAATTGAGGGAAGCTGAATTCAGGGTCGTCACTACTGGTGATGTTGTAGTTAAATACTTGTAAAACATCATTCATATCATAGCGTCCGCTGATATTCAATTTGATTACCTGATTTGATAATAAATTGATCGAATCGACCTTATTCGCTTCCGTATCAAAAGCAATCAGCTCGTCTACATAAAAATTAAACAAGTTATCAGAAGTAGTTTCAAATCTGATATTCTCTACACTATGGAGTTGATATTCTGCGGTCTTTAATAATTGAGTGGGAATTTTAACCAGTTTATATTGAGAATCGACCGGGCCATTTTCTACGTAAGGAGCAATATCAATCATCTGGCTACTATAAGGCCAGCCTGTTAATCCAAATTTGAGGTTTGCTCCCACGAGCTCACTTTTCAAATAAAATCGGATCTCGTTATGCGCTGATAGATCTACCCGCCATTTATCTTGGCATTTTAAATTAATGATTCCGGGTTTCCATTTATTGATGGTCCCTTTGAAAGCCCATTGCCCGGCATATGGACTGGAATTATCGGGCATGCCGTTATTAAAAATGCAGTTAGCAATGTTGGGAGTTTCACCATTCCATAATGGTAGATTTTGTGGTTTTGCGCTTAGGGTGCACAAAAATAATAGGGTTAAATTGATGATATTTTTCATAGTTAGGTATGATTACCCTAACTAAATATCAATACTTAAGAAATTGTTTTATTTCTTATAAAGAAAATTTATAAACAATAAAATGTTTATCCGAAGAACAGATAACTCACAAAAATGGCTGCTATTACACCGAAAAGATCGGCCAATAATCCGGCGCTGATGGCATAACGTGTTTTTTTGATACCGACTGAACCAAAATACAATGCCACAATATAAAAGGTGGTATCGGCTGAGCCCTGAAAAACGCAGGATAACCGGCCTACAAATGAGTCGGGACCAAAGGTTTTCATTGAATCGAGCATCATGGCTCTTGAGCCCGAGCCGCTGAGTGGTTTCATGAGTGCAACCGGTAGTGAATCGGTAAATCGGGTATCTATGTTTAAGAAAGAGAATCCCCACTTAAATCCCTCCACCACATAACTTAAAGCTCCTGAATTTCTAAGCACACTGATGGCGGCCAGCATGGCTACCAGGTAAGGAATGATTTTGATAGATGTTTCAAAACCACCTTTGGCACCTTCAATAAACGATTCAAAAACATTTACTTTTTTACGGATGGCGCCCAGGATGAAGGTAACGGGGATGGCAAATAGCAGAACATTACTGATCACCTTAGAAACTTCACTGATTTGTTCTTTACTGAGATAGGCTGTGAAATACCAAACTAACAAAGAGATGAAAGCGATTAATCCCAATAACCAGGAAATGATGACCCGATCCCAAAGGTTGATTTTTTGCCAAATGGAGACAATGAGCATGGCTGCGATGGTTGCCACAAAAGTGGCAATGATGCAGGGGATGAAAATATCGGTAGGATCTTGAGCACCCATGATGGCTCTTTGTGCAATGATGGAAATCGGTAAGATGGTTAAACCCGAGGTATGCAACACCAGGAACATAATTTGAGCATTAGATGCGGTTTCCTTTTGCGGATTTAGTTCCTGTAAGGTGCCCATGGCTTTTAAACCCAATGGTGTAGCCGCGTTATCTAAACCCAGCATATTGGCCGAAAAATTCATCATCATTTGTCCGCTGGCCGGATGATTTTTGGGGACTTCGGGAAATAAACGGCTAAAAAATGGGCCAACTATTCGTGATAAAAAATTAATGGCGCCCGCTTTTTCACCAATGTTCATGATGCCCAACCAAAAAGCCATGGTGCCCACCAATGGAAGTGCAATGTCCATCACCGAGGTTTTGGTGCTATCGAATAAGCCTTCTACTAATAATTTAAAGATTTCGGTATCGCCCAAAAAAATGAGTTTAAAAAGTGCAATGCTAAAGGCGATGATGAAGAAAGAGATCCAGATGTAATTTAAGGCCATGGAATGATTTAAGGTTGAACTAAATTACAAAAGCCTCCATTTTTTGGAGGCTTTTGTGGATTATTTTTTACCAGACTTGGCTTTTTGTTGCTGTTGTGCCTGACGCATGTAATCTTCCATGCGCTGCTGGAATTTTGATTTTTTCTTTTCCGATTCAGGTTTTTTTTTGTTCTCCTGAATTTTGGCATGGATTTTTTCATCGTCGACAAATTGACGAATCATGAACTGCTGACCAAAAGTTAATAAGTTGGCCAAGAAGTAATAATAGTTTAACCCAGTTGGATAACTGTTCAATACCCCGAAGAATATGATTGGCATGATGTAACCAATGTATTTCATTTGCCCGGTGGCACCGCTGATCTGATTGTTGAAGTAGGTATAGATCAAGGTAGAGGCGGTCATCAGTACACACATCAAACTGATGTGGCTACCTAAAAATGGAATATTGAACCCAAATTTGAAAAATGCATCATAGGTCGACAAATCATCCATCCACAAGAAACTCTGCTGACGTAAATCGAACAGGTTAGGGAAGAAGAAGAAAAATGCCATGATGATAGGCAATTGTAAGATCATTGGTAAACAACCGCCCAATGGATTTACTCCTGCTTTTTTGTATAATTTGAGGTATTCTTGTTGTAGTAAGGTAGGATTATCTTCACCTACTTTGGCTTTAATCTCATCCATCTCTGGCTTCAAAATTCTCATTTTGGCCATAGACAAGTAAGATTTATAAGTTAGTGGGAATAAAACCACCTTTAACAAGATTGTCAAAACTAAAATGATCAATCCATAGCTCCAGTTGAATCCCGAAAGGAAATCGAAAACTGGAATCACCACATATCGGTTGATGTATTTCAGCGGCCCCCAACCCAAATCAACCAAACGTTCCAGGTCGTAGCCTTGGGCTTGCAGCGTTTGGAATTTATTAGGCCCGAAATAGAAGGCAAGGGGATATTCATTGTCTCGCCCTTTATTAATCGGTAAATCTAGTTGGGCACTGTATGATTTTACAATTCCTTGTGCTGCTTGCGTTTTTACAGAAAGTTTCGCTCTCTCAAATCCATCTTTCGCAATTAAAGCATTGGAGAAGAAATGTTGTTTGAATGCAACCCATTGAATTTTTCCATCGGTATATTCTTCATCATCATCTTCACTTACGCTCAAATAATCTACATCTTCGCCAATTGGTTGGAAATAGGTGGTTGAATAACGCTGTTCGCTGGCTAAATCTTTTTCTTTTTGATTCAGCGTGGTTTGCCAGTTGAGGCTAAGTTGCTCTTGGTTAGCCGGTAAAATGCTTTCTAAGCCTTGGGTCTTGATTTGTAAACCCAATTGATAAGAATTCTTATCTAATTGATAAACGTAGTCGATGAAACGGTTTTCGTCGTAAGCAAGTCTGAGGGTTAACGATTGTTGACCGGAAGATGCAATCGTTTCAAAATACAAATCGTTGGTATTGATTTTTGTACCAGCGGTGCTGAATTGCAATCCAAATTGATTTTGTTCGCCGGAGAACATGATGAGGGGTTTGCCATCATAAGTTTTGAATCCTTTTAATTCTACCGACCTAACTTTAGCACCCTTATTATTAATTAAAACTCTGATCAGTTCGTTTTCAAGCACCATATCTTGTTCCGTACCTTGAAAACCCTTGCCAAATGGACCTTTAACAAGACTGGTATCAATAGCTTTTTGAACACTTTTGATGGCTGCAGTTCCGGCAGCTTTTTTGGCGGGTTGCGAATTCAATCTTGCAATGGAATCTTGAACCAGCTTTTCTCTTTTTATCTCTTCTTCAGAAGGTTTCATCAAAAAGGTGGAACCTACTAAAATCACCAGGATCAGGAACAGACCCCAAAATGTATTTCTATCCATGTTTAAATATTTCGAATGGGCTTCGGCTATTTTTTATGACTATGGGCCAAAGCTGCGGCGACAAAGTTAACAAAAAGCGGATGAGGATTAGCCACTGTTGATTTTAATTCCGGATGGAACTGAACTGCCACAAAATAGGGGTGGTCTTTCAGTTCTACAATTTCTACCAAATTATTTTCAGGATTGATTCCGGAAGCGATGAGGCCTGCCTTTTCATATTGGTTTAAAAAGGCATTATTGAATTCGTAACGATGACGGTGGCGTTCGGCAATTTTTGTTTTACCGTAAATGCTGGCGGCTTTGGTTCCTTTCTTGATTTCGCAAGCATAAGATCCTAAACGCATGGTACCGCCCTTGTTCTTGATTTTTTTCTGCTCCTCCATCATAGAGATTACTGCATTTTTGGTATCGGGATTCATTTCGGTGCTATGGGCATCTTTTAATCCCAGAACATTTCTTCCGAACTCAATTACCGAACATTGCATGCCCAAACAAATACCAAAAAACGGAATTTGATTTTCCCGGATGTATTTAATCGCTTCGATTTTACCTTCAATGCCACGGCTGCCAAATCCTGGAGCAACCAGCACCCCATCTAAACCAGCTAATTTTTCTTTTACATTTTCGGCAGTGATACTTTCAGAATGGATACACTTTACCCTGACCTTGCACTCATTTTTTGCACCGGCGTGGATAAATGCCTCATTGATGGATTTATAAGCATCAGGCAGTTCCACATATTTGCCAACCAGTCCAATCTTTACTTCAGCCGTCGGATTTTTCAGGCGGCCTAAGAAATCTTTCCAGCTTTCAAGATCTGGTTCTCCTTTACTCGCTAGTTTTAATTTCTTTAAAACGATTCCATCCAAGTTCTCTTTACGCATCAATAATGGCACATCGTAAATGGTGCTGGCATCGATAGATTCTATCACCGCATTTCTTTCTACATTACAGAACAAGGCAACTTTTTTACGTATATCGGCCGAGAGGTGATGTTCTGTACGGCAAACCAGGATATCAGGTTGAACACCATACTCCAATAATAGTTTAACGGAGTGCTGCGTAGGCTTCGTTTTTAATTCGCCGGCGGCAGCCAGGTAAGGTACCAGTGTTAAATGGATCACTAAGCTGTTGTGTTGTCCTAATTCCCAACGTAATTGCCTTACTGCTTCCACATAAGGTAGTGACTCAATATCTCCCACAGTACCACCCAATTCGGTGATCACAATGTCGTAATTACCGCTTTCTCCTAAAATGCACATATTCCGTTTGATCTCATCAGTAATATGCGGGATCACTTGTACGGTTTTGCCTAAATAAGCACCTTCACGTTCTTTATTGATTACATTTTGATAGATACGTCCGGTGGTAATGTTGTTAGCTTGTGAAGTAGGTACGTTTAGGAATCTTTCATAATGACCTAAATCCAAATCGGTTTCGGCTCCATCTTCAGTTACGTAGCATTCACCATGCTCGTACGGGTTAAGTGTACCTGGATCAATATTGATATAGGGATCGAATTTCTGGATTGTTACCCGGTATCCTCTGGCCTGTAAAAGTTTAGCTAATGAAGCAGAAATAATGCCTTTTCCTAATGACGAGGTAACGCCTCCCGTAACAAAAATATATTTAGTCATGATGTGGTTTGATAGAATTTTCAGCATTAAGAAATGCTAAATTGATTCCTTTTGTACGGGATTCAAAGGTAGTTATTTTTTGGTTTTTGTAGCTATTTGTTGAGAAATTTGCCTTTGTGGATAAAGGAATTCAAAACCTCATTTAGCGTCTCTATCAGTAGTGGAGCAATGACGGGAAATTAAGTCGTATCTTTGGAAAATTTACAAACAAACAAATTGACTTTTAACGATTTTAACTTTCATCCTGATTTAGAAGAGGGATTATTGAGCATGGGGTACAAAACCCCAACACCTATTCAGCAGGAATCTATTCCACTTATCTTACAGAAGAACGATTTAATAGCCTGTGCACAAACCGGCACGGGTAAAACGGCTTCCTATTTATTGCCAATTTTACATCAAATTACGCAGACTGATAAAAAATACATCAATACGCTGATCCTGGCTCCAACCAGAGAGCTTGCTCAGCAAATTGATCAACAGGTGGAAGGCCTGGCATATTTTGCAGGGATCAGTTCCATCGCTGTTTATGGCGGAGGAGATGGGGCCATTTATGAAACCCAAAAAAGGGCCCTGAGGGATGGGGTAGACCTAGTAATTGCCACTCCAGGACGCTTAATTGCTCATTTAAGTTCCGGTGCTATCAATCTCGATCATTTACAGCACCTGGTATTAGACGAAGCAGACCGCATGCTCGACATGGGCTTCAGCGACGATATCATGCGGATTATTTCTTACCTGCCAAAGCAACGTCAAACACTTTTATTCTCCGCAACTTTTCCGCCAAAGATCCGTTCGCTGGCCAATGCCATTTTACAAAACCCGCTGCAGGTGAACATTGCCATATCTAAACCAGCAGAAGGGATCACACAACAGGCTTACCTTACCCATGAGCATCAAAAACTGCCGCTTATTACCAGTTTGTTGAAAGATAAAACTTACCAGAGCGGAATTATTTTCTCATCCACTAAAGATAAGGTGAAAGAACTCGACAGGGCTTTGAGAAAGACCGGAATTGTTGCCAAAGCTTTTCATTCTGATTTGGACCAGGATGAAAGAGAAAGTTTATTAAATGCATTTAGGGCTCGTCAATTACCTTTTTTAATTGGCACCGATGTGTTATCAAGAGGAATTGATGTGGAAGGAATTGAGTTGGTACTCAATTACGATGTGCCGCCCGATCCTGAAGATTATATCCACCGCATTGGTCGTACTGCAAGAGCTGCGACTACCGGAACTGCCATCACTTTTGTGAATGAACGTGATCAGCGCAGATTTTTTACCATCGAAAATTTAATCGGTAAAGAGATTCAGAAAATAAATCTTCCTGAAGAACTGGGTGAGGGGCCTCTGTACCAGCCTGAAAAGAAAATACATCACCATGGTGGCCACCAGAGAAAGAGTAATTGGAGAAAGAAAAAATCGGGTCCCGCTCGTTCGTCTTAATCCTGATTTCAGTAAAATAAATTTCATCATTGAGCGTTAAATAGTTTAAAATCTAAACCGCTCACAATGAAAAAGTCATTTTATCTTCTTTTATTATTGATTTTAGTCAATTTCTCAGCTGCATTTGCACTTGAGAATGAAAAATTAATGGTTGATAAATCTCCTATTTCCTACTATGAAAAGAATCGCATTCAACAAATAGAATCGCGAATTCTGGAAATCAAGTCAATGGATAGGTCGAAGCTTAGTTCGCAGGAGCGTAAGGCACTCAGAAAAGAAATTCAGCAAATGAGAAAGGAGATGAAAGGCTTTACTTCAGGCGGTGTTTATTTGTCGGTTGCAGCCATTATCATCATTATATTGGTGCTGATCCTGATTCTTTAATTCCCAGCGCTCAGCTTTTTGAGTAAGATTTCTAGATCTTCTGGTGTATCTACCGCCAGTGTTTCCAGTTCGGTTACTAAGGTGTGGATCTTGAAGCCGTTCTCTATCCAGCGAAGCTGTTCTAAGCTTTCTGCCTTTTCAAGAGCGGAAACGGGCAATTGGGTAATATTTTGTAAAGTTTGGCTGCGATAAGCGTAAATGCCAATGTGTTTATAAAATGTATGGTGCTTCAGCCAGTCTGATGGAGGAATTCCTCTCAAATGTGGGATACTCTCCCTGCTAAAATAAATGGCCTCACCCTTGTTCTTGCAAACAACCTTGGGAATATTCTGATTGAATAATTCTTCTTCGGTCTTGATTTTTTTAATTAGGGTGGCCAATTCTACGCCATTTTCAGAGATTTTTTCACCCAATAGGTCAATTTGCTTAGGATCGATCAAAGGTTCATCTCCTTGTATGTTGATGCAAGCTTCAAAATCTGGAAATTTTGTCATCACTTCCGCACATCGATCGGTTCCACTTTGGTGAGCAGCGTTTGTCATTACCGCCAATCCTCCAAAATTAGAAACATGTTCCAGGATCCGTTCATCGTCGGTTGCTACCACCACCTGGCTCAAGGTGAGTGATTTACTTGCTTGTTCGTAAACATGTTGAATCATGCTTTTACCGCAAATATCAGCCAGTGGTTTACCCGGGAATCGGGTAGAAGCATATCGAGCAGGAATAACCCCTAAAATTTTCATGGTGAGGGTGGGGTTTTATTGATTGTTTAAAAAAGACCGTGAATTTCTCTTTCAATACGTTGAATGATCAATCCCAGATCTTCCGGATTATTGGCAAAGTCTAAGTTGTCCTTATCGATAATTAATAGTTTACCTTCCTTATAACCATCAATCCAATTTTTATACTTCTCATTTAACTTGGATAAATAATCCAATCGGATGCCACTTTCGTATTCGCGGCCGCGGCGTTGTATATTGTTCACCAAGGTAGGCACAGAAGCTTGTAAGTAAATTAATAGATCTGGCGCTTTAATGAAAGAGGTGATGTTGTCGAATATTGCTCTGTAGTTTTCGTAGTCTCTGCCGCTCATCAAGCCCATATCATGCAAATTTTCGGCAAAAATATAAGCATCTTCATAAATGGTTCTGTCTTGAACAATGCTCTTCTGACTTTTTTGTAACTCAATGATCTGCTGAAAACGGCTATTGAGGAAATAGATCTGTAAGTTAAAACTCCAACGCTTCATATCGCTGTAAAAGTCCTCGAGGTACGGATTATTATCCACGGCCTCAAATTGAGCCTCCCAACCAAAATGTTTAGATAGTAACTCGGTTAGGGTTGTTTTACCAGCTCCTATATTTCCAACGATGGCAATGTGCATGATTAATTTTAAAGATTGTTTTGGGTTTTAACTATGATGGTTGAAATTAATAAAATTCTTCGTTAGAACAATTATAAATGAGCAGTCAATAATTTGGAGTTTATAAAGACCTAAAGCCAATGATTTCTCTTACTTCTTTAATGGTTCTTGCTGCACTTGCTCTTGCTTTTTCGGTGCCCAGTTGCGCCACTTTTTTGAGGTAAGCCGTATCGCTTTCAATTTCCTGAATTCTTTCCCGGATGGGTGCAGTGGCCAAAATCATATCTTCGGCCAATTGTTTTTTGAAGTCGCCGTAACGGATTTGACAATTGTTATAAAGCTCGTCAAAATGTGTGTAGGTATCGGTGCTGGAAACCACTTTCATCAAATCGAAAAGGTTTTGAATTACTTCTGGTTTTTCCTGATTTGCCTGGCTGGGCCCACTATCGGTAACAGCCCGCATTACCTTTTTGCGAATGGTTTCTACATCATCTGCCAAGTAAACCGCGTTTGCTTCACCTTCAGACTTACCCATTTTGCCTTTTCCGTCTAAGCCAGGAATTTTAACCAATTGTTTGGCATAACTGAAAGCATAGGGCTCCGGAAAATAATCGTTTTGGTAAAGACGATTGAAACGATTACCGAAAGTACGTGCCATTTCTAAATGTTGTTCCTGGTCTTTTCCAACCGGTACTTTAGTGGCCTTATGAATCAAAATGTCGGCAGCCATCAAAACAGGATAGGTGAGTAAGCCAGCATTCACATTGTCGGGTTGTGAACGAACTTTGTCTTTAAATGAAGTGCTTCTTTCCAATTCTCCCAAATAGGCATTCATGTTGAGGAAGAGGTATAATTCGGCAACTTCGGGTACTTCAGATTGTATGTACAAAGTCGCTTTCTCCGGATCCAATCCGGCAGCTAAGTATTCAACTAATACTTGCCTCACGTTTCCGTGTAAATTATCGGGTGTGGGGTGGGTAGTTAAGGAATGATAATCTGCAATGAAGAAAAAGCAGTTGTATTCCTGCTGCATGCGAACAAAGTTCTGTACAGCACCGTAATAATTTCCAAGATGAAGCTTTCCGGTACTTCTAATACCGCTAACAACAGTTTCCATACCTCGCGAAAGTAAGTATTTTTTATATTTTTGATGATCATGATCAAACTTTTAAGAAAACTCCACGCTGGCTGGTACATTTTTTCAGTTGTTTTCAGTTTTCTATTGTTTTTTCCGGTAATGTATTATTATTCCAGAAAACCCGAACGTTATTTAAAACTAAATAAGTACCGTAAGGGCTTTGGTTTTCTAAGTTCGGCCTTGGCAGGCTTCTTTTACCGTTACAATTACAAACAGCAATTGAACTGGAATCAGCCTTACATCGTTTGCGCCAATCACACTTCTAACTTAGATATTTCGGCCATTACCCTCATGATGCAGGGTAATTTTGCTTTTTTAGGTAAAGAAGAATTGGTCAGAAATCCGGTACTGGGCATGTTTTTCCGAACGATCGATATTCCGGTCAACCGGGAAAGTAAAATTGCCTCCTTCAGAGCCTTTAAAAAAGCCGATGAATATTTACAGCAGGGGATGAGCTTGGTCATTTTTCCCGAAGGGAAAATAGGTTATGAATATCCCCCCATCTTACACGAATTTAAAAATGGCCCATTCCGCCTGGCTATTGAACGTCAGATTCCGATTGTGCCGGTTTGTATAGACCAACTCTGGAAATTAATGTGGGACGATGGTTTTAAGTATGGATCTCACCCGGGTGTTGGCCAGCTTTGGGTACACGAGCCCATCGATACCAAAGGTATGAGTGTGGATGATGCAGACTTATTGAAAGAACAGGTTTATCAGAAACTCCAACAGAATTATTTTTCAAAATAGGCTGTAACAAAGCCTTGGGTTTTGATGTCTTAACTCTAAAATATTCTAACATGGCACAAGAGCTCATTTCCATTAAAGATATCGGTCGTAAGTACGTAATTGGTGCAGAAACCATTCATGCGCTAAAGTCTGTTAGCCTGAGTATCAACAAGGGTGAATTTGTTGCTTTGATGGGACCATCAGGGTCGGGAAAATCAACACTGATGAATATCCTTGGATGTTTAGATACCCCCACCAAAGGGGAGTATATCCTAAATGGTATCAATGTGAGCGAAATGACTGATAACGACTTAGCTACTGTCAGAAATCAGGAAATTGGATTTGTGTTTCAAACCTTTAATCTTTTACCCCGTTCAAGTGCATTGGATAATGTTGCTTTGCCACTGGTTTATGCCGGAGTAAAGAAAGAAGATCGCGATAGCCGAGCTTTAAAAGCTTTAGAAAATGTGGGCTTAGGTAACAGAGTTGATCATAAACCTAATGAGTTATCTGGTGGTCAGCGACAAAGGGTAGCGGTCGCCAGGGCCCTGATTAACAATCCATCCATCATTTTGGCCGATGAGCCAACCGGAAACCTCGACTCTAAAACCTCTGTTGAGATCATGAGTTTGATGGAAGAAATTCATGCCAAAGGGAACACCATTATTTTGGTGACTCACGAAGAGGATATTGCTCAACATGCGCACCGCATCGTTCGTATGCGTGACGGTTTGATTGAGAGTGATACGATGAATAAAAACATCAAATCGGTATCTGCCCGTTTGAAAGAAATGGCTTAATTTTTTATTTCCTTCAAGAATTTTTTAAAATAGCGGATCTTCATCTATATCATCCATTCGAGATGGTTTGATGATGAAGTTGTTCGGCTTTTCGAAATTGCTGGATGGGGAAATACCTGCCAGTGGATCAGGATTGCTAAATCCTCCGGAACTGCCAAAATCGTCTTCTAAATCAACGAATTTAACATATTTTCCAACAAATCTTAATGGAACCGTACCTACTTCGCCATTACGGTGCTTGGCAATGATTACCTCTCCAATTCCTGCAGTGGAGCGCCCTTGCTCATCTTCTTCTAATCCGTAATATTCCGGACGATACAGGAACAATACCATATCGGCATCTTGTTCAATAGAACCCGATTCACGTAAGTCTGACAGCATCGGGCGTTTACTCGATCCCGGGCGATTCTCTACGGCACGGCTCAATTGAGATAATGCAATGACAGCTACGTTTAACTCCTTCGCTACCGATTTTAGCGCTCTGGAGATGCTACCAATTTCTTGTTCACGGTTGCCACTCTTGCTGTCACCTTTACCATGCATCAACTGCAGGTAATCGACGATGATAAGTTGGATATCGTATTGTGCTTTTAATCGGCGGCATTTCGCCCTGAATTCAAAAATATTTAATGCCGGCGTGTCGTCGATAAATAAAGGTGCTTCTGTTAAGCGGCCAATTTTAGAATGGAGTTGTTGCCATTCCCATTCGGCCAGGTTCCCTTTACGGATTTTCTCTTGCTCTATCTCGGTTTCACCAGAAATTAATCGGTTTACCAACTGAACGGATGACATCTCCAATGAGAAAACAACAACCGGTTTGTTGAATTGTACAGCTGCATTTCTGGCGCAACTCAAAACGAAGGCTGTTTTACCCATGGCCGGACGTGCCGCAATGATTACCAAATCCGAAGGCTGCCATCCGGAAGTAATTCGGTCTAAGGCAGTGAAACCGGAGGCAACGCCCGTCAATCCATCAACCTTATCTTTTAATTTTTCGATCGAATCCAGCGATTCACGGATGATGTCATCCATTTTTCGGGAATCGCGTCGCAGGTTATTTTGTGCTATTTCGAAGAGGTTTTTTTCTGCCGAATCGAGTAAATCGAAAATATCTGTGGTGTCTTCGTAAGCATTATTGATAATCTCCGTGGAAATTTTGATGAGCTCACGCTGGATGTATTTTTGGGAAATGATTCGGGCATGGTACTCAATATTTGCCGCAGAAGCAACCCGATTGGTTAGTTCAGTAATATAGTAAGCACCGCCCACCATTTCTAAATCACCTTGCTGGCGTAATTGTGCAGTAACGGTAAGAATGTCTACAGGGGAAGATTTGATGAACAAGACCTGAATGGCCTGAAATATTTTCTGGTGGCTGTCTTTGTAAAAAATTTCAGGTTTTAAAATGTCGATCACCGCAGAGAGTGCATCCTTCTCCAGCATCAGGGCTCCCAATACCGCTTCCTCTAAATCCACAGCCTGTGGGGGTAGTTTTCCTAAACCACTCACTAAATTATTCAACCTGGTACGATTGGGTGTACCAGTGCTTCTTTTTTGTTCAGGACTGTAATCTGATTCCATGTCTCGGCTCATAGGTTCAAATTTATTGATTTATAAAAATGATATGGAAAAAGTTCTGCACAGCGAAATTTTTTTAATTGAGAGCAAGTCTTGCCATTTTCTAATTTGTGAACTTTGAATTCACACCAGATGTGGAAAAACTGTTTATAATCGTTAAAAAATGCTCAATAAGTATACCAATTGTAAATGTATATAAATTGCGGGATTGTTGATAAGCTCTTTAACTTTTAGTTTATGTGCGCTAATACCAGCTGTTTCTAAATTTACTACCTTTGCTCCACAGCTAAAAATTACCGCATGAATCATTCCTTTTCTAAACCTAAGCGTGAAAGTAACCAGCTTGTTTTTGGCATTCGTGCAGTTATTGAAGCGATTAAAAGTGGTCAGGAAATTGAAAGTTTATACTTGCAAAGAGGTTTGAGAGGCGATTTGATGATTGAGCTAAAAGAACTCTTAACTCATCATCAAATCACTGCCCAGCAGGTTCCCGTAGAGAAATTGAATCGCCTTACGATGAAAAATCATCAGGGTGTGGTAGCTTTTATATCGCCCATTATTTATCAAAAAATTGAGGATATCATTCCAGTCATTTATGAAAAAGGTGAAACACCTTTAATTTTGATGTTAGATGGTATCACAGATGTGAGGAATATGGGTGCCATTGCCCGAACGGCTGCTTGCAGCGGTGTACACGCCATTATTGTTCCAAGTAGGGGAGCTGCACAAATCAATCCGGATACCATCAAGACCTCTGCCGGTGCACTTTACACGCTTCCGGTCTGCAGGGTAGAAAGTTTATCTAAAACGGCTAAATTCTTGCAAGAGTCGGGTCTTCAACTGGTGGCTTGCACTGAAAAAACGGAAGACTTCTTATATAAACCTGATTATACGGCACCAACGGCTATTATTTTAGGCTCTGAGGAAGATGGTATATCAAATGATTTAATCAGAATAGCAGACTATTTGGCAAAAATCCCCATGTTTGGTGAGATTGAGTCCTTAAACGTATCGGTCTCTGCAGGGGTTATATTATATGAAGCTGTAAGACAAAGAGGCAATTACTAAATGTAATCGTTGCCCAGACACTGTTTTACATCCGCTACGATCTGTTTCACACTCTGTTCTTCATCTCTCGGGCAAATCAGCAAGGTGTTATTGTCTTCCACCACAATAAAATCGTGAAGGCCTTTTAAGACCACCAATTTGCCTTTCGGAATGTTCACCATGCAATTGGAAGAATCGTACATCATTACACCTTGGGCAGGAATAACGGCATTTCCAACATAATCTTTCTCCGATAATTCATATACTGAGGCCCAAGTTCCTAGGTCAGACCAGCCAAAGGCAGATGGGATGACATACACATTGTCTGCCTTTTCCATGATGCCATAATCAATGGAAATATTGGTGCACTGGTAGTAGGCTTTTTGAATAAAATCCCTTTCCTGATCGGTATTATAAAACTCCAGGCCCTCTGTAAAGATCTCGTTCATCTCAGGTAAATGCGTTGCGAACGATTTTAAAATATTTTTTACCGACCAAACGAAAATCCCTGCATTCCAAAGGAAATCGCCACTTTGGAGAAAGGATTTTGCAATTTCCAGATCCGGTTTCTCTGTGAATGTTTTTACTTTGAAAAAGTCTTCCCCAATTTTTTGAGTATTAAACTGAATATAACCGTAACCGGTATCCGGTCTGGTCGGTTTAATGCCAAGTGTAATTAAACAATCTTCCGTAGAAGCGGTTGCTAATGCTTTAAGAACATAATTTTTAAAAGCCTCTTCCTCTAATATTAAATGATCGGATGGAGCAACCACAACTGCAGCATCAGGGTTTAAAGATTTGATTTTATGCATCCCATAGGCAATACAAGGGGCCGTATTGCGCATAACCGGTTCGCTAAGAATTTGTTCTTCTTTTATTGCGGGAAGTTGTTCTTTTACTAAATCGATGTATTGCTCATTGGTAACAATGAAAATATTTTCAAGGGGTAAAATTTTAGTAAACCTGTCAAAAGTGCTCTGAATGAGTGTTTTGCCTGTCCCCAAAATATCAATGAACTGTTTAGGATGGGCGGTTCTGCTGATTGGCCAAAACCGACTTCCAACACCTCCCGCCATGATGAGCGCATAATAGTTTTTCATATCGATTAAATAATGCCTTCTTTCAATAAGTCGTGCAGATGTACAATTCCAATATATTTTTCATCTTGTCCCACCAACAATTGGCTGATATTATGCTCACGCATCATTTGCAAAGCATTCACTGCCAATTCAGAACCCTCAATAATTTTAGGTTGGCTACCCATGATGTCTTTTGCCAGTAGATTGGTGTTAAACTGCTTTTTCTCCAGCATGCGTCTGATATCTCCATCAGTTATGACACCCCTAATTTTCCCATCATCAATTACTGCTACCGCACCCAATCTATTTTTGGTAATTTCAATGATCACATCTTGTACCGGGGTACTTAAACTTACCTCGGGTTTTTCGTTATTGGCCGCCAAATCACTTACTTTCAAATATAGGCGCTTCCCGAGTGAACCTCCAGGGTGGTAACGTGCAAAATCTTCACTGCTAAATTCTCTACAGGCAAGTAAACAAACAGCCAGGGCATCACCCATGGCCAATTGAGCTGTGGTACTGGTGGTGGGTGCTAAATTATTCGGACAGGCCTCTTGTTCAATGCTGGTATCCAAAACTAAATCAGCTTGTTTGGCAAGGTAAGAATGTACATCTCCCACCATACCGATGAGCGTATTGCCTGCCTGTTTTAGCAGGGGAGTTAACACTTTAATTTCAGGGGTATTGCCGCTCTTAGAAATGCAAATTACTAGATCGTTTGACTGAATGATGCCCAAGTCGCCATGAATGGCATCAGCTGCATGCATGAAAACTGACGGGGTGCCGGTAGAATTGAGGGTTGCCACTATTTTTTGGGCAATAATGGCACTTTTTCCTATTCCGGTGATGATAACGCGGCCTTCCAGCTTCAGAATGTGTTCAACGGCTTTTACAAAGTCATTGTTTAATTGCTTTAAAACGCTGTTAATCCCTTCAATTTCAAGCGTTAACGCTTTTTTTGCAAGCGCCAGAATCTCCGATTTATCTTTCAATCGTAATTTATTTTTTGTAAAACGATAATATTCCCCAAAAATATGTTATTTTGAAGTTTATTACACACACAAATCTTAGAATTTTCGGGTAATTGGAACGATGGAGGTAAAAAAGTCATTATTTGACAACTTACAGAATTTTTTTGGTTTTGATAACTTTAAGGGTGATCAGGAGCAGATTATTACCAGTATCCTTCAGAAAAAAGACACCTTCGTAATCATGCCCACCGGTGGGGGTAAATCTATATGTTATCAATTACCTGCCTTAATGAGTGAAGGTACGGCCATTGTAATTTCTCCTTTAATTGCCCTGATGAAAAATCAGGTAGATCAATTGAGGGCATTTGGTGGCAATAATCACATTGCCCATTTCCTCAATTCTTCTCTAAATAAATCTGAGATTAGTCAGGTTAAGCAAGATATTCTGAACGGGGATACCAAGCTGCTTTACGTAGCACCAGAATCGCTCGCCAAAGCGGAAAATATTGAATTTCTACAGTCGGTTCCAGTTTCTTTCGTTGCTGTAGACGAAGCACACTGTATTTCGGAGTGGGGGCATGATTTTAGACCAGAATACCGTAAAATTCGCCAGGTGATCAATACATTAGGCGATGATATTCCAATTATAGCGCTCACCGCCACCGCAACACCTAAGGTTCAGCACGATATTCAGAAGAACCTGCAGATGAATGAGGCGGTTTTGTTCAAATCTTCATTCAACAGATCTAATCTTTTTTATGAAGTGCGGCCCAAAAGAGATGTGGCCAAAGAAATGGTTCGCTACATCAAGAGCCAGCCTGGTAAATCAGGAATTATCTATTGTTTGAGCAGGAAAAAAGTTGAGGAAATTGCAGAATTGCTCAATTTAAACGGAATCAAGGCGCTTCCTTACCATGCTGGTTTGGAGCCAAAGGTGAGGGCCGACACTCAAGATGCTTTTTTAATGGAAGATGTGGAGGTAATTGTGGCAACAATTGCATTCGGAATGGGAATTGATAAGCCTGATGTTCGATATGTGATTCATCACGATATTCCGAAAAGTATGGAAGGCTATTATCAGGAAACAGGTAGGGCAGGACGTGATGGCGGCGAAGGTGTATGTTTAGCTTTTTACGCTGAAAAAGATATTGAGAAACTGGTCAAATTCATGAAGGATAAACCCGTTTCTGAGCGTGAAATTGGCACTCAGATCTTGAAAGAGGTGATTGATTACTCTGAATCATCCGTTTGTCGCAGAAAACAGATCTTACATTATTTCGGAGAGAATTTTAACGAGGCAGGTTGCAATAACATGTGCGATAACTGCCGGGCAGAGAAAAAATATTTTGATGCCGAGATACAGCTGCACAAAGCACTCAGTGTTATTCAAGAATTTGGTGAAAAGTTTGATGATCAATACATCTTGAACTTTATGTTGGGGATAGAAAACCAACATATCCACTCTTATGGTCATCATCAACACGCCTTTTTTGGCAGTGGAAAAGAAGAGGGTGAAATTCTATGGAAATCATTGCTGCGCCAGGCAGTACTCAATAATTATTTGTCAAAAGACATTGATAATTATGGTTTGCTAAAACTAAGTAAATCAGGACATTCATTTATTGAAAATCCACATTCGGTCAAATTCATCCTTAATCAAACAATGGATACCGCCGATGAAGAGAGTGAGGAGCAATCGCAGCAGGGAACCGCTGCGCTCGATACACAATTGATGTCGCTTTTGCGGGATCTGAGAAAAAAGATAGCCAAACAACAAAATATTCCTCCTTTCGTTGTATTCCAGGATCCTTCTCTTGAAGAAATGTGTACACACTATCCGGTATCAATTGAGGAGTTAAAACAGATTTCGGGTGTGGGGAATGGCAAGGCTATGAAATTTGGGATGCCATTCATCAACCTGATTAAATCTTATGTGGAGGAGAATGATATTGATCGCCCGGTCGACCTGGTGATTAAAAGTGCCGCCAACAAATCAGCTTTAAAGGTTTCTATCATTCAAAATATAGACCGACAGATCGATTTGGAAGACATTGCTTCATCCAAAGGCCTAACTTATGCCGAGATTTTAAGAGAAGTGGAGTCTATTGTGAATTCAGGAACCAAACTCAACCTGAATTATTATATCGATGAGATGATTGACGAAGACCGTCAAGACGAAGTTTATGATTATTTTCGCAGTGCAGAAGTCGATTCTATAGATGAGGCACTGAATGAACTGGGTACTGATGATTATACCCGCGAAGAAATTCAGTTGATGCGAATTAAGTTTTTATCTGAATTAGGAAATTAAATGAGCCTGAAAGCTATTCCACAAATTAAGTTTACTGACACCAATAATTTCTTTCTAATGGCCGGACCTTGTGCCATTGAAAGTGTAGACATGGCGCTGCGTATTGCGGAGCGTATTGTTGGTATTACGGATAAACTACAAATCCCCTATATTTTTAAAGGTTCATATCGAAAAGCTAACCGTTCCAGAATTGATTCATTTACCGGCATTGGAGACGAAAAAGCTCTCAAAATACTCGCTAAAGTGAGTAAGGAATTTGGTGTTCCTACGGTTACCGACATCCATGAAAGTGGAGAAGCGGACATGGCGGCTGAGTATGTGGATGTTTTGCAAATTCCGGCATTCTTGTGTCGACAAACCGATTTATTGGTAGCTGCCGCTCAAACTGGGAAAACTATCAATATCAAAAAGGGGCAGTTCCTTTCTGCAGGTTCGATGAAGTTTGCGGTGGATAAAGTAAAAGACTCGGGTAATCCCAATGTGATTTTGACTGATCGTGGAAATACGTTTGGTTACCAGGATTTGATCGTTGATTTTCGGGGCATTCCTGAAATGCGTGAATTCGGTGTTCCGGTAGTGATGGATTGTACCCATTCGCTGCAG
This sequence comes from uncultured Sphingobacterium sp., assembly GCA_964580845.1. Taxonomy (GTDB): domain Bacteria; phylum Bacteroidota; class Bacteroidia; order Sphingobacteriales; family Sphingobacteriaceae; genus JAIPAN01. Next base: position 164,513 of record CAZOLA010000001.1, on the reverse strand, counting down.
CAGCCCAACCAGGGCAGTGGTGTTACTGGTGGTAAACCCGCACTGATTGAAACCATTGCGAAAGCGGCCATTGCCGTAGGTGCCGATGGTTTGTTCATCGAAACTCATCCGGAGCCCGCTACTGCCAAATCGGATGGTGCCAACATGCTTCCTTTAGACCAGTTAGAGGCTTTACTGAGCAAATTGGTTCGGGTTCGTCAGGCAATTTTATAATCTTTCTTCGTCATCCTGAGTATAACGAAAGATATTAAGCACAAAAAAAGGCGATAAGATTACTTAACGCCTTTATTTTAATACAAGAATAATCAAACCCGATAAGTATCGGCTTTCCAGTTTTTAATGGCTTGTTTGATGGCTTTTTCACTCAGCTCTTCATTAGCAGCTCTTTCTGCCAGTTTTGGAAATTCTTCATCGGCAGCAAATCTTAATCCCACAATTTGTTTAATTGTCAATCCGGCTGGCAAGGTTTTGCCTGTTAGTACAAAATGTCTTAAATTCTCTTCGGCTCGGATAGCTCTGTCTTGTGCCTTCAGGGCAAAAATTCGTGTAAATGCTGCAGTTAAAAATGCAGAGACAAATAAAAGTGTGATTAAAGATGCGGAATAGTAGGCCGCAGTTCCTTCAGATTGGAAAAGATTGATGACCGATCCAATTAATCCAAGTAATAAAAAGGCAGTAAGTACATAATGGTAACCAGGTACCATACGTCCATGATTTTTGAAATTTTGTTCCATTTGGGGTTTATTTTAGTTAGTAAAGATCTCAGTTAAAAATAATTTCAAGCGTTCCCACGAGCGTTTATCGGCCAGTTCATTGTAGGCAGCACCTTTCGAATTATCATTACCAGCAGCAACTTGTGTAAAGGCATGTACCGCATTGGCATAGTAAACCATTTCCCAGTCGGCTTTAGCTTCACGCATTTCCTGTTGAAAATCTTTGATTTCTTGCTCTGTTTCAAAAGGATCATCGGCACCATGCAACACCAATACTTTAGTGTTGATCGCACCGTTAGCCCTGCCTTTATCTTTTAGTAAAGAGCCGTGAAAAGAAATTACACCAGCAACAGGCAATAATCCACGAGCGGCTTCTATGGCACCGGTCCCGCCAAAACAATAACCCATCACTGCTATTCGTTTCGGATCGGCACCTTGTCTCACCAATTCGGCAATCGCTGTCTTGATGCGTGATTGGAATAATTGGTAATCTTTTTTATAACTGCCAGACAATGGAGCCGCTTCTCTAGTATTTTTCGGACGAACATTTTCTCCATATACATCAGCGGCAAGGGCGTTATAACCCAATTCAGCTAATTTATTGGCAGCGTTTTTTTCATGATCACTCAACCCCATCCATTGGTGAATGATGACCACACCTGGTGCACCGACCTTAGCTTTTACCAAGTAGCCCTCCAGATTTGTAGTTCCATCATTGTATTTAATCAACTGACCTTGTGCCAATGCAACTTTCATACTCATTAAACCCATAACAAGTACGATTAGTGTTTTAAATTTTCTCATCATCAGGGAATATTTAAGTATTTATGCGTTTGTAAAGAGATTTCCCATTTTGGGTTTTCCTTCACATAATCGATAATTAAGGGAGTCATTTCAGCCGCTTTCGACCACTCTGGTTGCAGGTAAAGCTTGCAATTTGCTGATACATATTGTGCATGTTCTTCGGCCCAGGCAAAATCACTTTTATTAAACACGATCACTTTCAGTTCGCCGGCTAAGGGAAGGATATCAGGTCTTGGCGATTTGAATTTTTTAGGGGATAAACAGATCCAATCCCAACTGCCCGAAAGGGGATAGGCGCCTGAAGTTTCGATAAAAGTTCGGATCCCCCTTTTTTGCAATTCTGTGGTCAGGTAATCCAAATTATACAATAAAGGCTCTCCACCGGTAATTACCACCGCTTTACCCGGGTATTTTTCAGCATTTTTAACAATGTTGTCGGCGCTCGTCAGAGCATGAAGTTCAGCATCCCAACTTTCTTTAACATCACACCAATGGCAGCCCACATCGCAACCTCCTAAACGAATAAAATAGGCCGCCTTCCCGGTATTGAACCCTTCACCCTGAATAGTGTAGAATTCTTCCATGAGCGGTAATAAGGTGCCATCGGCTGGAATTTGGTGGGGCATAACTTAAATTAGTGTGCAAATATACAGATTATGCCCCGTCAAATGAGATGGATCCGGATTTGTGGACCAGAAATACAACAGGAAAATGATTTTATCCGAGTAGTGAGGGTAGATGGTAAGCGAATTTGTCTAGTGAAATCAGGTGTTCAACTTTTTGCCTGTCAGTCTAAATGCCCTCATGCTGGTGCCGATCTTTCCGAAGGCTGGTGTAAAAATGGCAAACTAATTTACCCTTTTCATCGTTATGAATATGATTTACAAAGCGGAAAAGGAGCACCCGGTCAGGGTGATTATATCGAAACCTATCCGCTGGTAATTCGAACAAACGGAATTTATATCGGATGGAAAATATCATGGTTCAAACAACTCCTCCACACAATCTGGAAGCCCAAATCCAGCAGATAGATCATCTCACTGAGCATTTTTATTTATATAAAGGATTCGATGCAGCGCATTTTCCAAATATGGATGGCCTGCAGGAGATGTTCTTTGGCGAAGGCCATCTGGTAGATCATACTTTTGCCCAAACCATGGAATTTACCCTGAGTAGTTTCATTCAGGCATTGATGAAACAGATCGATGCCGGTAATGCCGAATTCTTTGTGCAGCAGGAAATAGCCGACCGGACACAGGTATTCGGCACCATGGCCCAGCGGATGAGTGTGTATGAGTTTAGTAATATGAAAAATGCGGCTGTTAACTGGAAAAAGGGCATCAGCCTGATGCAGTTTATTTTAAAAGAGGATAAATGGTTAATTTCTTCTGTCATTTGGCGTGACGAAAGCAAAGACTTTAAAGTTCCGGAAGAATTGCTTAGTTGACTTTTGTGGACTGCCTGTTCAATAATCGCCATACAGATTTTTCCCTTAGCCAGGTTTCCAAAACTCGAAGTTTGACCTCAAAGGCAGTTTGTTGAAGTTCACCCTTTACTTTAATGTAGCGACGTACAGTAGCCAGTTTTTTATAAGTGTAGACTTCCGGCTTATCGAGGCTTTCGATTTTAAAATATTTGAGATAGCCGCTCTGTAAGTGTTCCAGCAGTTCGGATTTATTTTCGATCAGACCATTAGAATGTCCTAAACTAAGTTTTGGATGTAATAATGATCGTAATTGGTCATGTTTTACTTTAATTAAAGCACTATCTAAGCTATTGCAAGATTTAATTAAAGAGGAGGTATGCTTCTCTTGGGCATTGGTATTAATCGCCATGCACAAAAAGAGCACCCACGTAAGCCAATACTTAAGCATAAATTTCTTTGCGGGCAGCTGCCAGGGTGTTTTTAAGCAAACCTACAATGGTCATGAGGCCTACTCCACCCGGTACCGGTGTAATCCAGGAAGATTTAAGAGCGACCTGATCGAAATCCACATCACCAAATAATTTAAATCCGGATTTCGTTTCGGTTGAAGTTTCGCGGTTCATGCCTACATCTACCACCACTGCACCTTCTTTCACCATATCAGCAGTTATGAAATTTTTCTTTCCAATCGCAACGATCAGGATATCTGCTTTTTGCGTGTATTGGGCCATATTTTCGGTTTTGCTATGGCAGAGTGTTACGGTACAGTTGCCAGGTTTTCCATTGCGTGCCATCAGGATACTCATTGGTAGGCCCACAATCTGACTGCGGCCCACCACCACACAATGTTTGCCGGCTGTTTCAATGCCATATTCCTGCAGCATCAGCGTGATACCGTAAGGCGTAGCCGGAATAAAGCAGGGTAAATTTCGCTGCATGCGCCCCAGGTTGATCGGGTGGAAGCCGTCTACATCTTTTCGGTAGTCAATGGCTTCGGTAACTTTCTCCGGATCAATATGTTTTGGCAGAGGCAACTGAACAATCAAACCATCTACTTCAGGGTCAAGGTTCAGTTTTTCGATCTGATTGATTAACTCAGTTTCGGTAACGGTATTTTCAAAACGGATGAGGGTGGAACGAAAGCATACTGCTTCGCAGTTTTTCATTTTGCTGGCTACATAAGTTTCACTGCCGCCATCATGGCCCACCAAAATGGCCACCAAATGGGGTTTTCGGCCCATTTTTTGAGACAGTTCAGCAGCTTCGGCAGCAATTTCCTGCTTGAGTTTGGTCGATACGTATTTGCCGTCTAATAGTTGCATTTATTGAGATTTGAGTCAAGAGATCTGATTAGTGAGAAATATACTTTCATGAAACTCTCACTACTAAAATCTCAATTCTATTAATCTAATTTTAATACTGCCATGAACGCCGATTGCGGAATCTCTACATTACCCACTTGACGCATGCGTTTTTTACCCTTTTTCTGTTTTTCTAATAATTTACGCTTACGCGAAATGTCACCACCGTAACATTTGGCAGTAACGTCTTTACGCAAAGCTTTCACCGTTTCTCGGGCAATAATTTTGGCCCCAATAGACGCTTGAATAATGATTTCGAACTGCTGGCGTGGCAGTAATTCTTTTAACTTTTCGCAAATCTTCTTACCAAAATCGTAAGAATTGCTGCGGTGAATCAATGATGATAATGCATCCACTGGTTCGTTGTTTAAGCGGATATCTAATTTCACCAGATCCGATTTACGGTAACCAATTTGATGGTAATCAAATGAGGCATAACCTTTGGATATGGTTTTCAAGCGATCGTAGAAATCAAATACAATTTCGCCCATTGGCATCTCAAAAATCAACTCTACACGGTCGGAAGTGAGATAGGATTGATTAATGATGATTCCTCTTTTCTGAATACAAAGTGACATCACCGGCCCCACAAATTCGGCCTTGGTAATAATACTGGCTTTGATAAATGGCTCTTCCACATATTCCAGTTTACTCGGATCGGGCAGGTCGGACGGGTTGTTCACCTGAATTTCTTCGCCTTTAGTGGTATAAGCCAGGTACGAAACGTTAGGAACGGTGGTGATCACCGTCATGTCGAATTCACGCTCCAAGCGCTCCTGAATGATCTCCATGTGGAGCATACCGAGGAACCCGCATCGGAAACCGAAGCCTAAAGCGGCTGAGGATTCTGGTTCGAATACAATCGAAGCATCGTTCAACTGCAGTTTGGCCATACTTTCCCGCAATTCTTCGTAATCTTCCGTATCGACCGGGTAGATACCGGCAAATACCATTGGTTTTACTTCCTCAAAACCTTGAATCGCCTCTTTAGAAGGACGGTCAACGGTTGTAATGGTATCCCCAACCTTCACTTCACGAGCTTCTTTAATTCCAGAAATGATGTAACCTACATCTCCTGTCTTTATTAAATTACGAGGCTCCTGGTTCAGTTTTAATACACCTACTTCCTCCGCATAATATTCTTTGCCGGTGGCCACAAATTTCACCTTGTCGCCTTTTTTGATCTGTCCGTTCACTACTTTATAGTAGGCAATGATTCCTCGGAAGGAATTGAATACAGAGTCGAAAATCAGAGCTTGCAATTCGCCTTCCGGATCACCTACGGGTGCCGGAATACGGTCTACAATGGCACTTAAAATATCGTGTACACCCTGGCCTGTTTTTCCGGATGCGGCTAAAATATCTTCTCTTTTACAACCGATCAGATCTACAATTTGATCTTTTACCTCTTCTGGCATGGCACCCGGCAAGTCCATTTTATTCAATACCGGTATAATCTCCAGATCGTGTTCTAAGGCTAAGTAAAGGTTGGAAATGGTTTGCGCCTGAATACCTTGTGAAGCGTCTACGATCAACAAAGCACCTTCGCAGGCGGCAATAGAGCGGGAAACTTCATAAGAGAAATCCACGTGCCCAGGAGTGTCGATCAGGTTGAAAATATAATCCTGGCCATCTTTATGATAGTTCATTTGTATGGCGTGGCTCTTGATGGTGATTCCTCGTTCACGCTCCAAATCCATATCATCCAGCAATTGGGCTTGCGCCTCACGCTTGGTGATGGTATTGGTATATTCTAATAATCGATCGGCTAAAGTGCTCTTCCCGTGATCGATGTGTGCAATAATGCAAAAGTTACGTATATGCTTCATTCGAACCGCAAAGATAGGAGATTGAAGGCAGATTTCGCATGCTTTTCTGTTGTCCTTCGGTCATCAAAAAAGGATTGTCTATTTTCGCTAAATGAAGCAATACGATGCGGTGATTATTGGTGGTGGAGCCTGCGGCCTCATGTGTGCCGTGCAGGCCGGATTTTTAGGCAAGAAAACCCTTATCCTGGAAAAGAATGACAAGGTGGCTGCCAAGATCCTGATCTCCGGTGGTGGTCGTTGTAATTACACTAATTTATATGCGTCCGCGGAGAATTTCATTTCTCAAAATCCACATTTCTGTAAATCTGCCTTTTCACAGTGGACCGTAGCAGATACCATCACTTTTTTTGAAACCTACGGCATCGAAGGTCAGGAGAAGACACTCGGGCAACTTTTTCCAACCAGCAACAAAGCCAAAGATATTGTAGCCGTATTTGAAAACCTTTGTCAGGATTTAGACCAGGAAATACAAACGGGGGCGGAGGTAAAATCAGTGCAAGGAGTGGAAGGAGGCTTTGAAATAACCTACGATTATCAAGGTAAACAACTGAAGATCATATGTCCGAAAGTGGTGATGGCCTCCGGTGGATTGCCGATTGCCAAAATGGGCGCCAGTGATTTTGCTCTCCGAACGGCTAAATCTTTCGGACTTCAACTTACAGAAACGGCTCCGGCCTTGGTACCCCTCACCATTACGGGTAAAGATGCCGAATGGTATGCCCAGTTATCGGGCAATACGGTTTACTGTCGTGTTTCAAATGAACAGATCAGTTTTCAGGAAAACATCTTGTTTACTCACTGGGGCTTAAGCGGTCCAGCTATTTTGCAAATTTCGTCTTATTGGAGACCAGGAGAGTCAATTGAGATTGATTTGTATCCCGATGGAAATATCGTGGAAACGATTTTGGCCGAGCGTAACCAAAATGGAAAGCAATTGCTATACTCTTTTTTGAGTGGTATTTATTCTAAAAAATTGGCAGAGGCTATGGGTAAATTTCTGCCATTGGAGAAAAACCTGGCCTCTTTAACTAAAACTGATTTAGATGAAATTGAGCGCCTAATTCACCATTTTAAAGTAAAGCCTGCCGGCGATAAAGGCTACGACAAGGCTGAAGTGATGCGAGGCGGGGTAAGCACCGAAGAATTATCTTCTAAAACGCTCGAGGCTAAGAAAGTGCCTGGCATGTATTTCGGTGGTGAAGCTGTAGACGTGACCGGGTGGTTGGGCGGCTACAATTTCCAGTGGGCTTGGGCAAGTGGGTATGTCATCGCTCAAAATATTTAAATTTAATCCATGACCATTCATCAGATACTTAAACACTATTGGGGTTACGATGCCTTCCGGTCTTTGCAGGAAGAAATCATCCAATCGGTATTAGATGGGCATGACACGCTTGCTTTAATGCCCACAGGAGGTGGAAAATCTATTTGCTTCCAGGTGCCTGCCATGGCTAAAGAAGGTATTTGTGTGGTGATCTCTCCTTTAATTGCCTTGATGAAAGATCAGGTGGAAAACCTGAAAGCGAAAGGAATTGAGGCTGTGGCTATTTTTTCGGGTATGGGAAAACGGGAAATTGACATACTACTGGATAACTGCATCTACGGAAAGATCAAATTCCTTTACATCTCACCAGAAAGACTTTTATCTCCTTTGGTGAGAGAGCGAATTAGGCATATGAAGGTGAATTTATTTGCCATCGATGAAGCGCATTGTATCTCGCAATGGGGTTACGATTTTCGTCCACCATATTTGCATTTAGCTTCCTTACGCGATTTGCACCCCGATGTTCCGATTTTGGCTTTAACGGCAACAGCTACCGAAAAAGTTGCTGCAGATATCACCAGCAAGCTGGCCTTCCGAAAGGGATTCCAGGTTCTCCGTAAATCTTTCGAACGAGCTAACCTCAGCTATGTGGTGGCTAATGAAGAAAATAAGTTCAGGCGTTTGCTCAAAGTCATTCAATCGGTAAAAGGCAGTGGAATCATCTATGTGCGCAACCGTCGCGAAACACAGGAGCTCGCCCGCCAATTGGCTTTGCAAGGGATCGCGGTAGCTTATTACCATGCCGGTTTGAGTGCCGATGAGCGAACCAAGCGGCAGGATGACTGGAAAAGCGGTAAAGTACCCTTAATAGTGGCCACCAATGCGTTTGGGATGGGTATCGATAAACCAGATGTTCGTTATGTGGTTCACCTCGACTTACCAGATAGCCTGGAAGCATATTATCAGGAAGCCGGCAGGGGAGGTCGGGATGAAAAGAAAGCCTATGCGGTTTTGCTTTATAACGAAGCCGATATTGAGCAGTTAAATAAAAATCTGGAACAAAATTCTCCTTCAATAAAAGAAATACAACAGGTTTATCATCACCTGGGAAATTATTTTCAATTGGCGTATGGCGCTGGTGAAGGGCTGGTTTATGATTTCGATTTGGCCGATTTCTGTAAACGTTATCAGCTGGAGGTCCTCAAAACCTTAAGTGCTTTGAAAATCTTAGAGAGAGAGGAGCATATCGCTCTGAGTGAATCGGTTTATCTGCCTTCACGTCTGAAAATTTTAGCAGATACTGAAACACTGTACAAATTTCAGATTGCCCAACCCAGCTACGATGGTCTTATTAAAACTTTATTGCGTTCATATGGAGGCTTATTCGAACAATTTGTAGCCATAAAAGAGTCTGAGTTATCAAAACGAACAAATTTAAGTACCAAAGAAGTTCGTGAAATACTCGAAAAAATGCAGGAATTGGAATTACTCAGTTATTCGGCTCAAACCGATCAGCCTCAATTGCAGTTTTTGAGAGCCAGATTAGACCGCGATCATTTAGCAATAGATCATCAATATATACGAGAACGACAGGCCATTTATCGACATCAGGTGAGCGCTGTAATTGAGTATGTACAGTCACGCAATTGTAGATCTATAGCGCTTTTATCCTATTTTGATGAATTAAATGCCAAAAACTGCGGCAATTGCGATTTTTGTTTAGCACAAAAAAAGAGCGCTCTTTATCATGATGATATTGAATCAAAAATAAGCGACGAAATACAAATGCTGTTAAAACATGAATCACTGAGGCTGGAGGAACTGATTCCGAAACTAACATTTGGGAATGAAGCGCAACAAATCAAGCAATTTAGGATTTTGCTCGATGCAGGATTGATAAAAAATCAAGACGATAAATTTTACAGCTAAAGCAAACATATTTCATACGATGCTGTTGATATAATTAAATAAACTCCATCATATATTACAGAAGGGTTGTTCTCCGGAATGGCCCTTCTTTTTTCTTAGCAGTATAATCCTTACTTTAGGCTTAACATGCAAGAAAAAAACGATCCTAAACTGATTAATGCCTGGGCGATGTTCGATTGGGCGAATTCTTCCTACAGCCTGGTCATTACCTCCACCATTTTTCCGGTTTATTATACCATAATTACTACCACCGAGGAGTATGGAGATAAGGTAGAATTCTTTGGCAGGACTTATGTCAACACGGCTTTATCTAATTATGCCATGGCTGCAGCCTATCTGGTAATGGCGATTTTATTGCCCATTATGTCGTCCGTTTCTGATTATCATGGAAACAAAAAATCTTTCATGAAATTCTTCACTTATCTGGGGGGACTGGCTTGTATCGGGCTCTATTTTTTCAAATTGGAAACTTTGGAATGGGGGGTGATTTGTTTTGCATTGGCTGCTGCAGGATGGATTGGCGGTGTTTTGTTCAGCAATTCATACCTACCGGAGATTGCTTCGCCTGATCAGCAAGACAGGGTAAGTGCCAAGGGCTTTGCTTGGGGCTATATCGGCAGCGTGATCCTGCAGATCATTTGTTTTGTATTTGTTCTGATGCCCGAAACCTTTGGTATCACCGATCCCTCTTTCCCGCCAAGGCTTTCATTTTTATTAGTAGGATTATGGTGGATCGGCTTTGCTCAGATACCTTTCTTCAAGCTCCCGGCCGGAAGTAGGAATTATAAAAAAATAAATAAAACATTGATTCATAGCGGATTTGAAGAGTTACATAAAGTATGGCTACAGGTTAAGGAGATGAAAAGATTAAAACTTTTCCTATTTGCTTTCTTCTTTTATTCTATGGGCGTTCAAACCATTATGCTGGTTGCTGCTAACTTTGGTGAGAAAGTATTGCATTTGGGTTCTGCCAAACTAATTGCCACCATTTTGATCATTCAATTAGTGGCCATAGCGGGTGCCTATTTGATGTCTGGATTAGCTCAAAGAATAGGAAATATCCGGGTTTTATCGGTTGTGGTTAGTTTTTGGATCCTGGTCTGTATAGCTGCTTATTTTACCACTAACGAATACCAGTTTTATGCCTTAGCGGGAGTTGTAGGGATGATGATGGGTGGTATTCAGTCCTTATCACGTTCAACTTATTCTAAATTTTTACCCGAGAACACGCCCGATACGGCCTCATTCTTCAGTTTTTATGATGTAACAGAGAAGCTGGCCATCGTAATTGGTTTATTCAGCTTTGCTTACATCGAAGAGTTTACCGGTAACATGCGTAATTCTGCAATCTCTTTGGTTAGCTTTTTCTCCTTGGGTTTAATCCTACTGTTATTGATTCCGAACAGAAAAAGCATTCATCAATCATAAATTATTCGCAAAATTTTCGAAATTTAGCCCTCAAACACCTTAATTGATGACCGTCGAATTATTTATTCCTTGTTTTATAGATCAAATTTATCCGGAGACGGCTCAAAATACTCTCAAATTGCTTGAAAAAGCCGGTTGTAAAGTGATTTACAACCCAGAGCAAACCTGTTGCGGTCAGCCTGCCTTTAACGCTGGTTTTTGGGACGATGCAAAAGAAGTAGGCAGTAAATTTTTAGGTGATTTTTCTGAAAATACTTACATCGTGTCACCTTCAGCTTCCTGCGTAGGTATGGTTAAAGGTTATTACAACGATTTGTTTACCAATACGGCCGTTCACAATAAATGCCGAAATATTCAGGGACATATCTATGAGTTGTCTGATTTTCTGGTAAACGTTCTTAAGAAGGATTATTTCGGTGCTGAACTGGAAGGTAAGGCCGTTTATCATGATTCATGCGCTGCTTTACGTGAATGCAAGATCAAAGAAGAGCCTCGTGTATTATTGAGTAAAGTTTTGGGATTAGAATTGGTTGAAATGGCCGATACGGAAACCTGTTGTGGTTTTGGTGGTACTTTTGCCGTTAAATTTGACGGTATATCCAGTGCCATGGCACAGCAAAAGGTGAACCACGCTTTAGATGCCGGAGCTGATTATATCATCTCCACGGATGCTTCTTGCCTCATGCATTTACAATCCTATATTGATGCCAACGAAATTCCTTTAAAAACGATGCATTTGGCTGATGTTTTGGCCCATGGTTGGGGCAACGTGTAACAGTAATTTTAACCTTTTTTAACACTATAATCCTAGCTAAAAGCTTAGCTTTGGAGCATTAAAACTATCAAAATGAGCAAACAATTTTTCGCGGTGATACTGTTGTGCACCAGCCTGAGTTCTTATGTGTTCTCACAACAAAAAACAGCCGGTGTTATTTATTACGATCAGGTAATTGATTTGAAAGCGATGGCTGCGCAGTTCCAGCAAAGTGCTTCCAATGCCGGTGGTCAAAGACAAGCAGATGTTCAACAAAGAGTAATGATGTTTGGTGGAGGTGCTAATATGCCTGAAAAGATCACCAACAAATTCGAGATAGCTTTTAACCCGATTGGAGCTAAATTTCAGAAATCGGTGATCGACGAAAATAATGTACCCGAAGGTGGCGAGGGAGCCGGAGCTTCAAGTGGCGGGATGGGTGCTATGATCAGTCGCTTCGGCGGTGGTGGCGATCGAGAGATTTATTTCAATGCTAGTGATAAAGTAACCGAGTCGTTTGAGTTGAATGGGGAAGCGGTATTGTTAGAAAACACATTGGGCACCATGGCTAAGGAAGCAGAAAAATTTGATGAAACCCGCAAAATCGCTGGTTTCGATTGCAAAAAAGCAGTAGTTACCGGAAGAAATGGTCAGAAAACGACGATCTGGTATACCAACGAGTTGCCATTTAAGGCATCGCCCATGCCTGCTTTATGGACCGAAGGAGTGGTTTTAGGATTAGAAACCGATCGCATGAAATATTTTGCTACCTCCATTGAATACAGCAAAGTGAAAGACAGCGAAGTGAGCGTTCCAAAAAAAGGAAGAATGATCACTCAAGAAGAATACCAGAAAAAAATGGAAGAGATGCGTTCTCGTTTCCGCAACATGAGTGGAGGGCAACAAATCCGAATTCAGTAACAATAAAATCAAAAGCCTCGTTTATCGGGGCTTTTTTTATGGCTTAATGCCAAATAATCCTATTTTTGCTACACGATGAAAATCCTTCGTATGGATTTTCCCTATTTATCATTTTTTACGAACTCAAAATCATATTGTAGATGATTAAAATTACCCTTCCGGATGGTTCAGTCCGCGAATATGCTAAAGGAACCACCGCTCATCAGATCGCCCTTTCTATTTCAGAAGGATTAGCCAGAAACGTTTTAGCTGCCGAAGTAAATGGTGAAGTTTGGGATGCTTCCAGACCTATTGAAACCGATGCCTCCCTGCGTTTATTGACCTGGAATGATACCGAAGGTAAAGCCACCTTCTGGCACTCTTCGGCCCACTTAATGGCCGAAGCCCTAGAGGCCTTGTATCCAGGTATCAAATTTGGCATCGGTCCGGCTATTGAAACCGGATTTTATTATGATGTAGATTTTGGTGATCGAGAATTTTCTTCCGAAGAATTCAAACAAATTGAAGATAAAATGCTCGAGCTGGCCCGTAATAAAACGGATTTTGTGCGTCAGTCAGTAAGCAAGGCCGAAGCCGAAAAATATTTTACAGAAAAAGGCGATGAGTACAAGCTAGATTTAATCAAAGATTTAGCTGACGGTACCATCACTTTTTATACCCAGGGTAATTTTACCGATTTATGCCGCGGTCCACATATTCCGAACACCGGATTTGTCAAAGCCGTAAAGCTGATGAACGTAGCCGGCGCCTACTGGCGTGGCGATGAAAAACGCAAGCAGCTGACCCGCATTTATGGTGTTACGTTTCCTAAACAGAGCGAACTGACCGATTACCTGCAAATGGTAGAGGAAGCCAAAAAACGCGATCACCGCAAACTGGGTAAGGAATTAGAGCTCTTTACATTTTCTGAAAAAGTAGGCATGGGTTTACCAATGTGGTTACCCAAAGGTGCCGCCTTGCGTGAGCGTTTGGTGAATTTCCTACAGAAAGCTCAGCAAAAAATGGGTTATGAGCAAGTGGTTACCCCTCATATCGGTCATAAAAACCTGTACGTTACCTCTGGTCACTACGATAAATACGGAGCCGATTCCTTCCAGCCGATTAAAACACCGCAAGAAGGAGAGGAGTTCTTCTTGAAACCGATGAATTGTCCGCACCACTGCGAATTGTATAAAACTAAGCCACGCTCTTACAAAGACCTGCCGGTTCGTTTTGCTGAATTTGGTACTGTTTACCGTTACGAGCAAAGCGGCGAATTGCATGGCTTGACCCGTGTTCGCGGCTTTACGCAGGATGATGCCCATTTGTTCTGTCGCCCTGATCAGGTAAAACAAGAGTTCAAAAAGGTAATTGACCTGGTGTTGTATGTGTTGGGTGCCTTAGATTTCCAGAACTATACCGCTCAGGTATCCCTCCGCGACCCGAACAACAAAGCCAAATACATCGGTTCAGATGAGAATTGGGAACTCGCCGAAAAAGCGATTATCGAAGCTGCCGAAGAAAAAGGCCTGCCTACCGTTATTGAGTATGGCGAAGCCGCTTTCTATGGCCCTAAACTCGATTTTATGGTACGTGATGCCCTGGGCCGTAAATGGCAATTGGGTACCATTCAGGTAGATTATAATTTGCCGGAGCGCTTCGAACTGGAGTACACCGGCAGCGACAATGCCAAACACCGTCCGGTAATGATCCACCGGGCACCATTCGGGTCTTTGGAACGCTTCGTAGCCGTATTGATTGAGCACTGCGCCGGGAACTTCCCGCTATGGCTCACACCCGAGCAATTTATCGTCCTTCCGATCTCGGAGAAATATGAAGATTATGCGAAAAAAGTTTTAGAAAACCTAAATAATTCCGATATTCGCGGGCTAATCGACTTGAGAGATGAGAAGATCGGACGCAAAATTCGCGATGCCGAAATCAAGAAAATCCCTTACATGTTGATTATTGGTGAGAAGGAAATGGGCGAATCTAAAGTGTCGGTACGTAAGCACGGTGAAGGAGATTTAGGAAGCATGACACTGGAAGAGTTTGAAAATCAACTGATTAAAGAAATTAAAATTTAAAACATCCATTGGCATTAGGTAGACCAGGTTTTAATAGAGGGCCCCGCCCGCCTTTCAAAAAGAAAGAGGCAGAGCACAACATCAACGAGTTCATCAGAGCTGCCGAAGTCCGTTTGGTAGGCGAAAATGTGGAACAAGGGGTGTATCCTCTAAAAGAAGCTTTGGCGATTGCCGATGAGTTGGAATTAGATTTAGTGGAGATTTCTCCAAATGCAGTGCCTCCTGTTTGTAAAGTAGTGGACTATAACAAGTTCCTTTACGAGCAGAAAAAGAAAATGAAGGAAATCAAGGCCAACGCCAAACAAACGGTGATCAAAGAGATCCGTTTCGGGCCGAACACTAGTGACCACGATTTCCAGTTTAAGCTAAAGCACGCCATCAGTTTCTTAGAAAATGGTGAAAAGGTGAGAGCTTATGTACATTTCAAGGGAAGAGCCATTGTGTATAAAGAGAAGGGTGAAATATTATTATTGAAGTTTGCCCAAGCGCTTGAAGAGTGCGGAAAAGTAGAACAATTGCCCAAACTGGAAGGAAAACGGATGTTTTTAACCGTTGCTCCGAAAGCAGGCAAGAAATAAGAATTTATTACAAACAATAAATAAAATCAGGTTATGCCAAAAATGAAAACCAATTCTAGTGCTAAAAAGCGTTTTTCGCTTACTGGAACAGGTAAAATCGCAAGAAAGAATGCTTACAAAAGCCACATCTTAACCAAGATGAGCAACAAGCGTAAGCGTGCTTTAGGTCAGACCAGCATGGTTTCTGACGCTGATATGGGCAACGTTAAACGTATGCTTTGTATCGGTAAGTAATTCACTAATTTTTTAACCAGGTACCCGGTTTACAAGATTCGAAAAGAACACCGCTTACCAAAAATCAAAACAAAATGCCACGTTCGGTTAACGCAGTAGCTTCAAGAAGAAGAAGAAAAAAGATCTTAAAATTAGCCAAAGGCTATTGGGGATCACGCAGCAAGGTTTACACCATTGCTAAAAACACGGTTGAAAAAGGTTTGCAATACGCATACCGCGACCGTAAAACCAAGAAAAGAGAATTCAGAGCTTTATGGATTCAGCGTATTAATGCCGGTGCCCGTCAGCACGGTATTTCTTACTCTCAGCTGATTGGTAAATTGGCCAGCAAAAACATCGATTTAAATCGTAAAGTTTTGGCCGACTTAGCCATGAACAATCCAGAAGCTTTCAAAGCTGTTATTGATGCAGTGAAATAAGCTGCCATCAGTTTATAAAAAAAGCCTACCCAAATCGGGTAGGCTTTTTTGTTGGATAACTGGTTTTGTTTGTAATTTATTCTTGAATTAATTTCAAAAGTTCCTGGTATTTTTCTGGGTTTTGTATGCCAATAAGGTACTTTTTGCCATCTTTCATTTTCAAACTGAGCCCCTTATTACCCGAGACGATATAAGCCCAGCCGTCCATATTCCACTTTATTCCCCATCCGCCATAATCAAAAAATGGGCTATAGTTGATAATTTCTATTTTCTGAATGTTGTTAAACTGAAACCGCTTGGTAAGAAATGGAAAATAACGCATTTCGAGTTGATCCTTGTTAAAAGAAGTACGCAAGCTACTAAAGGCAAATAACAATAAAATGCTTAGGGGTAGAGCCATGATGATGAGCAGCACCCAATCAGGTGCCGGATTATTTCCTAATGGAATGTTCCAGATGAGCTGCCGAAAACCAAAGAAAAGAAAGACCAGATTTACAAGAATCAGAAATGACCAAAGCCAGGGATTTCGGAAGCGTTGTATTTCAATGATTTGCATATGTATGTTTGAAAATCAATTATACAAAAAAGCCCCTCCTGATGGAAGGGCTTTGAATTTGCCTTTTAAATTTATGAAGCGAGTACCTTGGTTACCAAGTCGGCAGCTTCTTTCAATTGGATGGCCGAGTACACTTGCAGGCCAGACTCATCGATGAGTTTTTTGGCTTCGGCAGCGTTGGTTCCTTGCAAACGTACAATGATAGGTACCGGAATGTTGCCGATTTCTTTGTAGGCATCAATTACACCTTGGGCCACTCGGTCGCAACGTACAATACCACCGAAAATATTGATGAGGATGGCTTTTACATTTGGATCTTTTAAGATAATGTTGAAACCAGCCTTTACCGTTTCTGCATTGGCAGTACCGCCCACATCGAGGAAGTTGGCTGGCTCGCCACCTGCCAGTTTAATGATATCCATGGTAGCCATGGCCAAGCCGGCACCATTTACCATACAACCCACGTTACCGTCGAGTTTTACATAGTTCAGGTTAGATTTACCTGCTTCTACTTCGGTTGGATCTTCTTCCGATTCATCCCGCATGGCGGCATAGTCCGGATGGCGGTATAAAGCGTTGTCGTCCAAATTTACCTTGGCATCTACCGCTAAAATTTTATTGTCTGATGTTTTTAAAACCGGGTTGATCTCAAACATGGACGAATCAGTAGACTCGTAAGCTTTGTAAAGAGCCGCGACAAATTTGGTCATGTCTTTAAATGCATCGCCGCTGAAACCTAAATTGAAAGCAATTTTACGGCATTGAAAACCTTGCAAGCCAACTTTAGGGTCAATTTCTTCTTTAAAAATCAAATGAGGGGTGTGCTCGGCAACTTCTTCAATGTCCATACCCCCCTCTGTGGAGTACATGATAATGTTACGGCCTTTAGCACGGTCTAAGAGTACACTCATGTAAAACTCCTTGGTTTCCGATTCACCCGGATAATACACGTCTTGGGCAATTAAAACTTTGTTTACCTTTTTACCTTCAGGTCCGGTTTGAGGAGTAATTAATTGCATGCCGATGATTTGTCCGGCTTTCTCTTTTACCTCATCGAGGTTCTTGGCCAACTTTACACCACCGCCTTTACCGCGGCCTCCGGCATGGATCTGTGCCTTAACTACTACCCAGTCTGAATTGTAATCGGTCTTCATTTTTTTGGCGGCCTCTACGGCTTGATCTGCAGTTTCGGCAACAATGCCTTCCTGAACTCGAACGCCAAAAGATTTAAGAATTTCTTTACCCTGATACTCGTGTATATTCATTTGGTTTAAATTTGCCCCAAAACTAACAATTCGATTAGATTTTTAAAATTAAATGCCCTTAATGTGGCATAATTTTGATGATTTAAATTAATATCTTGCACTGATGCTTACTGCAAAGGGAATCTATAAATCTTATGGTGATTTATCCATTTTAAAGGGTGTGGATTTATCAGTACAACAAGGTGAAATTGTGGCAATTGTTGGGGCTTCTGGTGCTGGCAAAAGCACGCTCCTCCAAATTTTAGGAACCTTAGATCGTCCTCATGCAGGAGAAATCTACCTTGGTGATCAGGCTGTTCACCTCATGAATACATCACAACTCAACATTTTCAGGAACCAGGAGATTGGCTTTGTATTTCAGTTTCATCACTTGCTACCCGAATTCACCGCATTAGAGAACGTATGTATGCCTGCTTTTATCGCAGGTAAGTCGAAGGCGGAGACGGAAGCACGTGCCATTAGCTTACTTAAAAAGCTACATTTGGAAGAACGGCAAGACCATCCTCCATCTGCATTATCAGGAGGAGAGCAACAAAGAGTAGCCATTGCTCGTGCTCTGATCAATAATCCAGCGATTGTATTGGCCGATGAGCCCTCTGGGAACCTCGATTCAGCAAATGCCCAATCCTTACATGAACTCTTTTTTGCACTGCGTGAGGAGTTTAATCAAACATTTATCATCGTTACCCATAATGAACAATTGGCAGCCATGGCCGATCGTAAATTGCTGATGAAGGATGGCATGATTCAAAGTTAATTTCTGATGTCACGAATTTTGCTTACCGGTGCAGCTACAGCTGCTGCTTTTAGTGTCAAATCTAGGGCTACAAATCTTGATTTGATTTTGGGCGATTACGAACCACTTCCTCCAATTATAAATTTGCTGACTTTGCCTTCACCTAAGGCAGCATCTTATGTACATCAATTATTGAATCTTTGCCTTTCTAATGACATTACCACGCTTTACCCCATCAGAAGGGCAGAACATGAGGCATTGTTAAATGCCGTTTCATTATTCAATGAATACGGAATTTTGCTCGCTATTCCTGATTATTTTGAACCAAATGACTATAAAGTATTTCACGCTCCTTCCATGACTGATTTGTTTTTCAGGAAAGAAGGCATTTACTGGTTAGAGGCACCTAATGTCGAACATTTATTGATCTGCGATTGAACATGTTGAACTATCAAGAATTATCATCAAATAAAAGGGCTTTTATTTTCGAGTTGGATGAGGTTTTATATCCGGAACGTGATTTTTACCTGCAGGTTTATTATTTATTTTCCCATTTTATTGAATACGTAGAAACTGTACCTCCGGCAATTGATTTATTGGAGCTGATGAAAAAGGTGTACGAAATCCACGGCCATAAGCAGGTTTTTGAAAGGGTACAGGCTGCTTTTGATCTCGATGCGAAGTATCGGGAGAATTTTGATCGCCTATTGCTATCGGCGCAATTGCCACTTAAGCTTGAGTTGCATGACTCGATGCTTAGTTTACTTCAGGATATCGTAAAAGCGGGTAAACAAATATTTATTTATGTTCAAGGTAATCCTGAGGGGCAATTAAACAAGATCAGGCAAATGGAATGGGGGAATTTGGCTAATCATCTTAAGGTTTATTTCGCAGCTGAATATAAAGATGACTCTTCAGCATTAAAATGTATGATGGATGATCTTGAGTTAAACTCAGATGAGCTAATCATCATTGGTGCCCAAACAGCAACACTCGCAGCGGAACTCAAAATAGATTTTATTCATCATTCCCGTTTTGTTCCAAATTGTTAAATGATTAATGAATTAATTATTGCTGATTTTAAATATGACTTTCAGCAAATAAAATATTTTTAAAAGCCATATCCTTTTGTGTATCTTCATGTTAAATAATTAATTTTTACCTGATTTGTATCGATAAATACTTAATTAACACACCAAGTATTAAGCAATTACAAGTCATTAATGCCAAAGAAATATTATGAAAACTGGAAAAGTTAAATGGTTTAACACCCAAAAAGGTTATGGTTTCATTGTTCAAGAAGATGGAACTGACATTTTTGTACACTTCAAAGATGTTGAGGGTGGTAATGGTACCCTGAAAGATAATGATGATGTGGAGTACGAAGTAGAAGAAGGTCGTAAGGGATTACAAGCTGTACAAGTAAAGAAGGTTTAAAAGCATAGCTTAACCATAATTTAGAAAGCCTTATTGAATTCAATAAGGCTTTTTTATTGTTTTATATTCGCTGGGCAGATAGTACTTTCAAGTCCTCTTGTTGGTCTTTACAGAAAATGAGGTATTGCTCGCCTCCGTCCTTGATTTGGTGTTTCTTTTGTAATTCGGGTGCAGTGATCGGAAAATTCCTGACAATGATGTTCGCTTTCCTTTTCTCTTTTGATTTAGAGAATTCTTTATAAGAATTAACTTCGGCTACTTTGAAAATACGGCCCGGAAATTCGCTTTTTAAAACATCTGAAGTGTATAAATGTGTATGTTGGTGTAATTTATCTACCTTATATCGTTGGACGATCAGCTTGAAACAAGCCGCTTTCAGCCAGGCTGTATCGGGTTCATATAGGTAAGTTTTAACATCTGAATAGCAGGGCAGGTACACTGATTTTTCTTCAGACATATTGAAAGAAAAATGCTGCTCTACCTCACTGGTCAAACTCACGCAATGAATAGTGGTTTCTGCAACCGAACTTTCCCTCTTCAATATCCATAACAACTCCTTTACTTCATTGTTCACGCTCAGTACATGAATGTCTGTTACATTTCTAAGCTCGTTTAATCCAGAAGTTATATCCAGTAACGGCGCTGTTTTGATCATCACG
>CAZOLA010000001.1:79634-144034 GCA_964580845.1 uncultured Sphingobacterium sp. | reverse complement strand
AAGCTCGTTTAATCCAGAAGTTATATCCAGTAACGGCGCTGTTTTGATCATCACGTAAGCGGCGTGTTCAAAAAATAGATCTAATGAAGAGGTGACATCGGGTTCGCAATCGCTGAGTTTAAAAACCTTTTTTCCAGCCACACGCCTGGAAGGGTCAACATAAATGGTATCCCATTTATCTTTGGTTTCTCGAAGATAATTGATACCGTCACCTGTGATGAAATTGATGTTTTTTGCACCCAGCACATCCGAATTATGGGCTGCAATGGCAGAAATTTCAGTTTGTTTTTCTACGTGCCAAACCCAATCTGCTTTTTTGCTGAAATAATAACTGTCCACACCCATCCCAGCGCTGAGGTCTATGACCCTTTTACCCTCCATCAATTTACTTTTGTAAATGGCTGTTTGAGCAGAGGAGGCTTGCTCCATGGCTAATTTGGGTGGGAAATAGATTCCTGAACTTGCATGCCATTCGGGAATTTTTTTTTCAGCTGTTTTTTTGCCAGCTAATTGTTCAGCGATTTCTTTGCTACTTACTTCGCTAAAAGGACTTTTTCTTAGCGCCATTTGCGCAGGATCAACATGTAGATGCTGCCGTATGTATTCTTGAACTTCAATATTTAAAATGTGCTTGTTCAAGTTATTGTAAAGCAATTTGTGCCGTATTCCGACTGAGTTGTTCCATGAAAATTCGCCGACCTTTACTTAACTCTGCCACTAAATCAGGAGTAAAATGACGAATGGTGATGAGCTCCAGTCCGTCATTGTATTTTATTTTAAAGCTAACGGCCAAACGTTCAGTTAATTGATGAAATCGCCGTTCATTTTGATCCATGCAAACAGAAAAACTCAAAGCAGAAACCTGCATCATATTTATTTTGATCTGACATTCCGCAAATGCAGAGAATATCTCACTCAAATGATCTTCGGTAATAAATGAAAAGTTTTTACTGGAAATGGAGACCAAAAGTTGTTCTTTTTTGACAATAATGGCTGGTTTGATATTTTCAGAAGATGCATCCCCAGAAATAATGGTACCAGTTGCACTTGGGTCGGCAAATGGTTTTACCAATAGCGGAATGCCCTCATTTTGCAATGGTTTAATGGTTTTTGGGTGAATTACAGTGGCTCCGTAATAGGTCATCTCAATAGCCTCAGCATAGGAGAGTTGATCGTATTTTTTAGTATTCGGAAATAGTTTTGGATCTGCATTCAATACACCGGGCACGTCTTTCCAAATGGTCACACTTTCTGCCTTTAGGCAATTGGCAAAAATAGCAGCCGAATAGTCGGAACCCTCACGTCCTAATGTAGTGGTAAAGTTTTCAGAGGTGCCACCAATAAAGCCCTGCGTAAGTGCAACTTCATTCTTTAGAATAGCCGGGATGGTTTGTTGGATCAATTCTTTGCTTTTCTCCAAATTTACTTTTCCTTCTCGGTAGGTATTATCGGTATGTATAAAGCTTCTGGCATCTAACCATTTAGTTTTGATGCCACATTCGTTTAAGTATGCCGCTACAATTTTGGTTGATAACAATTCACCAACAGAAACAATCTGATCGTAATTAAAATCAGGATCGGGATGTGCTTCTTCTTCCAAGATCCATTCTATTTCCACAAAAGTATTTTCTACCTCATGATAGATGGGGTGTTTGGGATTTTCGAATAGTTCCTGAATAATTTGGTAATGTGCCTGTTTAACCTCTGAAAAAAAGGTTTGTGTTTCTTCTGATTGTTGAATATGAGCCTGATTTAACTTTTCGAGGGCATTGGTGGTTTTGCCCATGGCGGAAATAACGATCAGTAATTCTTTATCTTGATGAAGCTGAACAATCTTAACCAGATTCTTTACGCCATCAGCGTCTTTAACAGAGGCACCGCCAAATTTGAATACCTGGGCCATTTACTTAAAATTATTGATTTGTTCTTTGCTCAGCGATCCGTTTAACCAGCCCGACTCAATTTGAGCCTCGTATTTTTTATAGAAATTCAAAGCCGGCTCGTTCCAATCAAGTACCTGCCAGGTCATCCCATTAAATCCCAAATCTTTAGCTTCCTGGATAATGGTTTCAAAAAGTATTTTACCGATTCCTTTGCCTCTTAAAGACTCAGTTACCAAGAAATCTTCTAAATACAAACGGCAACCTTTCCAGGTTGAATAACGGATATAATAGAGAGCAAAACCTTGAATAATGCCATCCATCTCGGCTACGAAGGCTTTCCATACAGGATTTTTGCCAAATCCCGCCTCTTTAAATTCAGCCAGGGTTACAGTTACTTCTTCAGGTGCCCGTTCGTAAAGTGCCAACTCATTGATTAGTTCCAGTAATCGCTCACAATCCGCTTTTACAGCAACACGAATATTTACTTTGCTCATATGCCTGTTTTGTTTGGGTAATTTCTTTCACCGAAAATATTACTGCCTAAACGAACCATGGTGCTTCCTTGTTCAATGGCTAATTTATAATCGGATGACATGCCCATGGATAATTCTTTAAAATAGTCGGAATTTTGAAAAAATGAAGCTTTTAATCCTTTGAAAAGGGTTCTTAGTTCATAAAATTCCTCCGAAATTTTCTTCTGATTTTCGGTGTTGGTGGCAATGCCCATCAAACCCACTATGCGGATGTGTTGCATTTGCTGGTATTCACTTGAGCGCAAAAGTTCAATGGCTTCATCAAAGTCTAAACCAAACTTGGTATCCTCATCAGCAATGTGAATTTGTAATAAACAATGAATGATGCGTTGATTCTTTTGAGCTTGTTTGTTGATCTCGGTCAATAATTTTAAACTATCCACCGCATGAATCAGGCTGATAAAAGGGGCAATGTATTTTACTTTATTGCTTTGGAGATGTCCCACCAAATGCCATTCAATATCTTTTGGAAGCTCCTCTTGTTTCTTAACCAATTCTTGCACGGTGTTTTCACCAAAAATTCTCTGGCCAGCTTGATAGGCTTGCAAAATGTCCTCATTCGGTTTTGTTTTAGAAACTGCAACCAGTTTCACCTTTAGTGGATCCAATTCAGTTTTGAGGGAGAGGATATTCGCTTCAATGCTCATTTATGAGTACTTTTGTTTTTGTTCAATTAATTTGGCTAAGTTAAGAAATGAAGCGATTATTACTGCTTTCCGGACTTTTGATTTTACTGTTTGGCTGTTCAAGCGTTCAAACTCCTGAAGGGGTTTTAACGGAAGCTGAAATGAAGGCCGTGCTTAAAGATATTCACCTTACTGAAGCTTATTTAAATACTATTTCTGATTTGGATAGTGTAGAAAAAGTATCATCTGGATATTATCAAATGGTTTTAAAAAAACACCATACTGATTTGAAACAGTTTGAAAAAAGCTTGAAATATTATGCTAAAAATCCTGTTTTACTGGACAGTATGTACAGCCAAATCAATGCCGGCTTTCAGAAAAAAATTAAGGAAGTCAGCAAACCCATTGCAGATCGGATCAAATAAGCTCTTGGATGATTTACCCGCCTAATGCCATAGATAAACTCGGTCTGAGCGAAATTAAAACCTTTATCAAATCTTACTGCCTGAGCCCCATGGGCGAACAGATGGTAGACAAAATTGGGTTTTTAAGTTCATATGAGGAGATCAATAAATTCTTGCGCCAAACACATGAGTTTAAACTCATTTTGGCTTCCGACAGTCCTTTACAACTTCATCAATTTTATGATTTAAAATCATTTGCCGATAAGGTTAAAATTGAGGGTACGTTTTTGGCGGAAGAAGAATTATTTCAAATTCATACTTCCCTTAGTTCCGTTTTTTCTGTCATCAATTACTTTAATGAAAGGGCCCAACTTTACCCCAACCTGGAGGCTTTGTTTGAGCACCTTCCGGTAGAAAAGCAGATCGTACAACAGATCGAAAAGGTAATTGATGCCAAGGGCAAAATTAAACCCAATGCATCGGCCAATTTAGAAAAAATTAGTGCCAGTTTGGCCAAAGCTGAACAAGAGGCACGCAAGAAAATTGATCAAATATTTAAAAATGCTCAACAAAACGGCTGGACAGCTGAAGGTAGTTTGACATTACGCGAAGGAAGGCTATGTATTCCGATTTTGGCAGAGAATAAACGTAAGTTAAAAGGATTTATTCATGATGAGTCTGCTTCCGGTCAAACGGTTTTTATGGAACCTGAAGAAGTGTTCCAGCTCAACAATTTGATCAGAGATTTGGAATTTGACCGAAGGAGGGAGGTGATCCGGATTTTAATCGCTCTTACCGATCAGCTACGTCCTTATGTGCCTTTGTTGATTTCTTACAATAAATTATTGTGTAAACTCGATTTTGTGAGGGCTAAGGCGCTTTTTGCCCAAGACATTGAGGCAGAGATGCCCGAATTAGTTAAAGACACCGAGATTCATCTGCGTAATGCAAGGCATCCGCTGCTCTTACTTTCTTCGAAGAATGAAGGTGGAACCGTGGTACCGTTGAACATCGATATAGATGAAAAAAAGCGGGTTATTTTAGTTTCGGGGCCCAATGCAGGTGGCAAATCAGTCTGTATGAAAACAGTAGGTCTCTTGCAGCTCATGGTACAGTCTGGCTTGCTGGTTCCCGCAGATCCTAATTCCAGATTCGGCATTTTCAAAAGGGTATTTGCTGATATTGGTGATGATCAATCCATAGAAAGTGATTTGAGTACTTACAGTGCGCATCTTTCTAAAATGAAGTATTTTACTGAGCATGCAGATGCCAAAACATTGGTTTTGATAGATGAGTTTGGTACCGGTACCGATCCACAGTTTGGTGGCCCGGTAGCGGAGGCGGTATTAGAGAGTTTACATCAAAAAAGCATCAAAGGAGTAATCACCACCCATTATTCAAATCTTAAAAACTTTGCCAGCCATACTGAGGGTATGGAAAACGCTTCCATGCTTTTTGATAACATGCAAATGAAGCCGATGTATAGGCTCGAAGTGGGTAAACCAGGTAGTTCTTATGCCTTCGAAATCGCTCAAAAGATAGGTTTATCGGCTGCAATTTTAAGTTCAGCAAAACAGAAGGTAGGTCATCAGCAAAAAGAAGTAGATAGTCTTTTGGTCGATTTAGAAAGAGAAAAAAAAGCTTTATTGGACAAAAAGATCAGTTTGGAGCGGAAAGAGAAAGAAGTTAAAACTTTACTACATGAAAACACTCAGCTTAAAAACTATTTAGATGAGCAAAAGAAAAATATCCTGAAAGAAGCTAAAGTAGAGGCTCAGCAGATCATTAAAAATGCCAATAAATTAGTTGAAAACACCATTTCTGAAATCAAACAAAGCAAGGCCGATAAAGAGAAAACGCAAGCGCTCAGAAAAAACCTAGCTGCTGAAATGGAAAAAAACACCATTGTTAAACAAGAGGCCAAACTTGCTGAACCAGCTTTAATTGCCGTTGGGGACTGGGTTAAGTTGGATGATGCGGAGACCATTGCTCAGGTGTTGGAAATTGCGAGAGACAATGTCATATTGGCCATGGGCGATCTACGTTCGGTAGTTAAGAAAAACCGGGTGCAAAAGGTAAAAAATACAGCTGTTCCGAAAGAAATTCGTCGCTCCAACACCCTTTCTCTTAATGAAAGTGCAAAGTTTAGTCCTGAGATTGATGTAAGAGGTAAGCGTGCAGAAGAAGCACTGTTTGAGATTGAAAAATTATTGGACAAAGCGATCATTTCCGGCTATCCAAGTTTAAAAATCATTCATGGCAAGGGAGATGGCATTTTAAGAAAAATGATCAGAGAATATTTCAGGAAATACTCACAAGTTTCCCGAATGGAGGACGAGCATCCTGACAGGGGAGGTGACGGGATAACCTATGTTTATTTATTTTAACTGTTTATGACAAGCCGTTTATAATAACTGATCAACGAGTTTGTATTTTTAGACTTTATTATCCTTATATGATTAATAAGACCGTAAAAAACGCCGAGGCAGCAGTTGCCGATGTACAAGATGGCATGACCATTATGTTCGGAGGTTTCGGCCTTTGTGGAATTCCTGAGAATTGTATCAATGCTTTGGTTAAAAAAGGGGTAAAAAACCTGACTTGCATCTCCAATAATGCTGGTGTGGATGATTTTGGTATCGGATTGATGTTGCACCAGCGTCAGGTAAAAAAAATGATCTCTTCTTACGTTGGCGAAAATGCCGAGTTTGAACGTCAATTGTTGAGCGGTGAGTTAGAAGTAGAATTGATTCCACAGGGAACTTTAGCCACCAGGTGCTTGGCTGCAGGATACGGCATGCCTGCTATTTTTACACCCGCCGGAGTGGGTACCGAAGTAGCTGAGGGCAAAGAAATACGTAATTTCAATGGAAAAGATTACTTGATGGAAATGGCATTTGATGCCGATTTCGCCATTGTTAAAGCCTGGAAAGGCGATACAGCAGGAAACTTAGTATTTCGTTCCACTTCCAGAAACTTTAATCCCATCATGGCCATGGCTGGTAAAATTACCATTGCCGAGGTAGAAGAATTGGTGGAGCCAGGTGTCTTAAATCCAGACCATATACATACACCGGGCATTTATGTGCATCGCATCTTTCAAGGAGAGCGCTACGAGAAAAGAATAGAACAAAGAACAGTTAGAACCCAATAATAATATGTTAGATAAGAACGGTATTGCTAAACGTATTGCACAAGAAATACAAGATGGGTCATACGTTAATTTAGGAATCGGGATCCCTACGCTGGTTGCTAACTATATTCCAACAGGATTTAATGTGGTTTTACAATCTGAAAACGGATTGTTGGGAATGGGACCTTTTCCATTGGAAGGAGAAGAGGATCCGGATCTGATCAATGCGGGTAAGCAAACCATCACTACGCTTCCTGGTTCTGCAGTATTCGATTCGGCCATGAGTTTTGGGATGATCAGGGCTCAGAAAGTAGACCTAACCATTTTAGGTGCCATGGAAGTTTCTGAGAATGGAGACATTGCCAATTGGAAAATTCCAGGTAAAATGGTGAAAGGAATGGGAGGAGCTATGGATTTGGTAGCTTCGGCTAAAAATATCATTGTGGCCATGCAGCATGTAAATAAAGTCGGTGAAAGTAAATTATTGCCTCAATGTAGTTTGCCTCTTACTGGCGTTCGTTGTGTAAAAAAGATCGTTACGGAGTTAGCTGTACTTTCTGTTCTGCCAGAAGGTGGGTTCAAGTTAGAAGAAAGGGCTCCGGGTGTGAGTGTAGAAGAAATCAAACAAGCTACGGCCGGTAAATTGATCATAGAAGGAGAAATCCCAGAAATGAAGATCTAAACCAGGCGTTTAGGTAAAACTTCAATCCTCAATTCTTCTGAAATTTCCTCAGTTACCTTCATGATGTCTTCGGCAACATGGGTGTTGTTGCTAATGATTTTATGACATTCAGTTTTATAAGGTAATAAGTATTCGTTATAAGCTGGCATCACGTGATTGAACCATTTATACAAGATGTCTTCTTCAGAATAGCCTCGTTCTAATAAATCGCGTTTGAGCCTTCGTTTTAAGGCAATTTCTTCCTCTGTGTCGATAAAAATTTTGAGATCTAATTGAGCAGCAATTTCTTTGAAATGAAGGATGAACAAACCTTCAACAATAATTATTGGAGCTGATTTAATCTCCAATAATTTGGGTGTGGCATTCGGGTTGTTAAATGTATATTCTTTCTTAAAAACTGTTTCACCATTCAATAACTTATTGATGTCGCTTAAAAATAAAGTATCATCAATGGTTGAAGGTAAATCGAAATTATATAAGCGGTTCTCTTCGGCAGTCATTTCACCTACCGGGATGTAGTAATCGTCTTGTGAAACCAGACAAACTTCACCACTATTAAAGTGATTTAGAAAGCAATTTAAAAAAAAGGTTTTGCCCGATCCACTGCCGCCGGCAATCCCGATTACGAAGGATTTATTGCTCATCTGCTATGCCGTAAACCAAATTAACCTGAAAGCGTTTATCTAAAGCTCCGATGAGATCGGCAGCGGTTTTGGTGATGATGATGATCAAACCTTTATTCGATTCGTTTTCGGTAAATTTTCCTACCACCTTGGCAAAGGTGCTTTTTTGAGTCATTGGGTTGGTTAGTTTGATGATGGTACCAATTGGAGCAGTAGGATGAAGAGCCAACATTTTGGTTTCATCTAAACTTTCATCTTGTATCCAGCTGGCTAAGCCCTTCTCTCTCACTTCTCTTAATCCATAACGGGTTGCAGGTAGTTTTCGATCTTCTCCACCAAGAGTCACTTGTGTGCTATTTTCTTGAGTAGTGGTATCTACCGGGTTGTTGATTACAGCTGGAACATTTACGCTCTGGGGTGCCGAGGTGTCAGCAGGTGATGCTGAACTATTTTTCAACTTAAGGGTTTGTCCAATAGCCAGAGAACTTATTCTAAGGTTATTGATCCTTTTGATTTCTTCGATGGTAGTATTGAATTTTTTAGCGATACTATACAGCGTTTCCTTCGGTTTTACTGTATAGCTGATAAATTCTTCCTCAAAGGTGCTATTCGACTCTACTGTAAGACTTGTGGTAGGGGAACCAACAAATGGTCTTTGTGTAGGAATTTTAATTATATCACCAATTTTAAGTGCTTTATTTCGGTTATAATCTATAATGGCTGCAGGGTTAACATTGTATTTTCTACCCAAAGAGAAATAACTTTCCTTAGGATCAAGTTTATGCAAGATAATTTGCTTACCATCCAAACTTTCTACACCCACCGAATCAAGTTTCGAAGCCATCGCCGTACCTGAAATTAGCAGGCAAATCATCAACATTATCTTTTTTACAGGCATAGGTTATCATTTATTGGACTGTAAAAGTAGTAAATTTTGCCGCTTTTGGGTGTTAAGATTTGTTAAAACCTCATTCCGAAAGTCATAAAAATGTTATTCCTTTCTGTGTTTACACTTGCTACAGGCTCTGCTCCATTGTTTAATACATAAGGTTTCAGATCTGCATGGCCATTAATTTGCTGATAGCTTAAATCCATGTAATAATTCTTCACCCGGTAGCCAAGTCCGGCACTTGCAATTTTCGTATTGAATTGACTATCTGGTAGGTTTCTATATGGATTTCCCTGGATACCATAACCAGCCCTAAGCATCAGTTGCTCGAGTTTGATTTCACCTCCAATACGATAATTGTAGGCTTTTTTGAAATTATTGGCCACTTCCTGGTTGTTATCGGCAATGATATTTATATCCTCATTTGTCATCCCCCTGAAATTGATGGATGAATAATCAACCATGTCAAGATCAGCGGAAATAAAGCCAAAATTTCCTAAGAAAATGCCGGTACCGATGCTCATTTTTAAGGGAGTACGTAGGCGGTAAACAAAGGTGTAGTTTTCAGGAAAATTTGTGTTTTCCAAACCATTTTCGGTATGAGACGTATTTAATACCTCTGTATAACTATCGTTAATTTCGTACCAGGTAGGTGTTTCAATACTGGCTCCGATTCTTAAAGCAGATACAGGTTTGTAGATGAAGCCTAATTTCGCATTGAATCCTCTTCCGCTTGTTTCTTGGTTCTGTAGGAGTGATAATTGGTAGTTACTCGATTCAGAAACGTTGTAACCGGTTTCGTTAAAAACGGCATCTGAAAAATAACGGATGCTGGAGAAACCCAAATTGAGGCCCAGATAAAATTTATTGCTGTAATTGGCAGCAAAAGCCATATTTACCTGACTTTGTCCTCCCCGGCGGTTATCGCTCTTTGTTTGTACGCTATTCACATCCGTTGCAGGGAAATAATAATCGCCCTGATCGTCATAGCCAATTAAATAGTCATCATACGCCATACGCTCCAATGAGCCAGGCGACAAAGTGCTTGGATTTCCATAATTTTTCGTCGCTAATTCAGCAAAATAATCAGCAATTGAATTATCAGGGTTGGTTCCAGAGTAAATCAAATTAGCACCAAAATCTGCATGTCTGTTAAAGCCAATTCCAAAATCAAAACTTACCCATCCTTTTTGTAAATCGGAACCTTTGGCCCGAAGGGCAGGTAGATGTATCACTGCGGCAGCTTGATTCAAATTGAGCGCATCTTTACTACCTATGGTGTTTTTATTCAGGTAATCAGCCCTGCTGTTATAGTTATTAAATTCGAACGTAAGTCCAAAGTCGGAACGGGTAAACATACCCAAACCTGCCGGGTTCGCACCCAGAGAACTCAAATCGCCACCAATGGCAGTTTGAGCATTACCAATTGCGCTGAACCGGGCATTGCTTCCAGGTTGTGTTTGTGAAAAACGTAAAGCATCACCTGCATATTGTGCCTGAGCAGCAAGCACACTGGCCCCTGTGGCCAAAATGGTCAATAAGTATCTCAATTTCATTTGGTTAGTGATTAGCGACCTCCCGATCTGGAAGGTCTGGGTTTGTTATTACTGTCGCTACTTCTGGAAGTTCCTGACGAACCGGAACTGGCAGGAGGAGAGTATCGCTCTGCTCTCGAACCTGAACTTTCAGAACGATCAGTGCTTTTTTCTCTTCTTTGATAGTTATTGTCTTGAGCACGACTCGGTCTGGAGCCACTGCTTCGGCCATTTGCAGGTCTGTTATTGGAGCCTGTAGGATATCTTTCTGCCCGGCTTCGATTGCCGTTCCCCTCATTCCAAATCGGGTTTCCAGCACCAATATTATCTGAAATGCCCCTCGGGCGAGGGCGAAGGATTCTTGGATTGTTAGGAAATACTCCAAACCCATCATTCCAACCCCAACCGTAAAGTGGAGGATAAGCCACCGGATTATAGAAAGAATACATTCCCCAATAATTTCCCCATCTATTGTAATGAAAAGGGCTATAGAACCAGGGTTGTCTGAACGGGTTATTCCAAAATAAATTTGGACCTACATTAAAATTGAACGACCACCATGAAGAATTTCTAAAATGAAAATTATAGGCGTAATAGTCATGATAAAAAGGGTCGAGTCTGAAATCGAAGAAAGGATCGTAATAATTTCTCCAAGGACTCATGTAATTGAAGCGATAAATTCTGGAAGCAAAACTAAAATCATCAATTCCAAAATTATTGTTTGAAAAGCTGCTGACTTCATCGCTAAATTGCTCATTTTCAGTTCTCAAATCGCTTTCAATTGGCCTCTGACCAGAGACCGCAGATGGGGCAAAATAAACCGTCATTTCTTTTGCCTTTGCCTTTGAAACATAAACATTGTCTACATCCTGATTTACCTGGCTGAGTTTATTGGTAGAACAGCCCAGAAGGGGAAGCAGGAAAAGGAAAAAATAGTTTTTTATACTTTTCATATCTATAAGACGCTCATGTTTATCAAAAGGTTGCAAATGGCATTAAATTTATAAATTTGCAAGCGATCCAGCTGATCCTAAATTTACAAATTATCTTCCACATATATTAGACACAATCGATGAGTAAAGGTTTAACGAGCAGAAATACAGATTATTCTCAATGGTACAATGAATTAGTGAGCAAAGCTGATTTAGCTGAACATTCATCGGTGCGTGGTTGCATGGTGATCAAGCCTTATGGATATTCCATTTGGGAAAAGATGCAATCGGTATTGGATCAAATGTTCAAGGACACCGGGCATAGCAATGCTTATTTCCCTCTATTCATCCCAAAATCTTATTTCTCAAAAGAGGCCTCGCATGTGGATGGTTTTGCCACGGAATGTGCAGTAGTTACTCATTACCGTTTAAAAAATGATGGCAATGGTAACATTGTGGTAGATGAAAATGCCAAGCTGGAAGAAGAATTGATCGTTCGACCAACCTCTGAAACTATTATTTGGAATACTTACAAGGGGTGGATCCAATCCTATCGAGATTTACCAATCTTAGTGAATCAATGGGCCAATGTGGTTCGTTGGGAAATGAGAACTCGGTTATTTTTAAGAACCGCCGAATTTTTATGGCAGGAGGGACATACCGCTCATGCTACTGCGGAAGAAGCCATCGAAGAAACCGAGCGAATGCTCGATGTTTATGCTCAATTTGCCCAAAATTGGATGGCCTTACCGGTAGTGCGTGGTAAAAAAACACCCAATGAACGATTTGCCGGTGCATTAGATACTTACTGTATTGAAGCTTTAATGCAAGATGGCAAAGCGCTTCAGGCCGGAACTTCTCACTTTTTGGGTCAGAATTTTGCCAAAGCCTTTGATGTTAAATTTACCAATAAAGAGGGTAAGCTCGATTACGTATGGGCAACTTCCTGGGGCGTGTCTACTCGTTTAATTGGAGCTTTGATCATGGCGCATTCTGATGATCAAGGATTGGTATTGCCTCCAAAATTGGCACCTATTCAAGTGGTGATTGTGCCCATTTATAAAAACGAAGAGGAGTTTACGGCCATCTCTAAGATAGCCGATCAACTCATTGCCGATTTGAAGAAACTGGGTATTTCAGTTAAATATGACGACAGGGATACTCAACGACCTGGATTCAAATTTGCAGAATATGAAATGAAGGGTGTACCTGTTCGTGTAGCCATCGGTGGTCGCGACCTGGAGAACGGAACCGTAGAAATTGCTCGCCGAGATACCGGTGAGAAACAAACAGTTGGGCAAGTTGGCCTGGATACTTACATCAATGATTTACTGTCCGATATTCAGCAAAACATTTATCAGAAAGCTTTAAATTTCCGCGAAGAAAATACCCGTAAAGCGGATACTTATGAGGAGTTTAAAAAATTGCTAGATGAGGCTCCTGGATTTATATCAGCACACTGGGATGGAACGCCGGAAACCGAACAGAAAATCAAAGAAGAAACCAAGGCAACCATTCGTTGTATTCCGCTCAATAATCAGGCGGAAGAAGGTAAATGCATTTTAACAGGAAAACCATCGGTACAAAGAGTGCTTTTTGCAAGAGCATACTAAGTTTTTAATCGAATTGCTGCTTAAAGTATAAAATAGATCAACACATGAAATTCATTACCTACGCAGTAGATCAAAGAGTAGCAACGATCACCCTCAGCCGTCCTGAAAAAAGAAATGCGCTTCATCCCCAACTAATCAAAGAATTAAACGATGCTTTTGAGCAGGCTAAAAATGATTCATCTGTTAAAGTCATTGTTTTAAAAGCCGATGGTGAAGTGTTCAGCGCTGGTGCCGATTTAGCCTATCTTCAGCAACTTCAATCAAATACCTTCGAAGACAATCTCACCGATTCAAACAACTTAAAGAACTTATTTTATCAGATCTATTCACATCCCAAGGTAGTTATCGCACAGGTGGAAGGCTCGGCAATTGCTGGTGGTTGTGGTCTGGTATCTGTGTGCGACCTTGTTTTTGCTGTTCCGGAAGCTCAATTTGGTTATTCTGAAGTTAAAATTGGTTTCATACCCGCTTTGGTTTCTTGTTTCTTGGTTAGAAAGTTGGGTGAGGCCCGCACCAATGAATTATTGTTAAGCGGAGCCCTCATCAGTGCAGAAAAAGCCCTCAATTACGGCTTGATTAATTTTGTGATAGAAGCTGGGAAAATGAATGCTGAAGTGCAAAATTATGCTCAAAAAATTGTGAATGAAACTTCTTCAAGTGCAGTTTCTTTGACCAAAACACTTATTAAAAAAGTTCAGCAATTGAGCTTGGAAGAAAGTTTGGAGTGGGCGGTACAAATGAATGCTGAAGCAAGAGGAACCGAAGATTGCAAAAAAGGAATTGCAGATTTCCTCAATAAGAGAAAAATATCCTGGTAATTTAAAGCTGTTCTTTCACCTCCAATAAAAACTGTTTCAATCTCTGAAGCGAGTCAATGACCTTTTGATTTTCCTTCACTTCGTCTTTATTGCCTTTTAAGTGGTCTTTGGCGCCCTGCAGGGTGAATCCCTTTTCTTTGATCAGGTGAAAAATGATCTTTAAGTTTTCGATATCCTCAGGAGTAAATAAACGGTTGCCCTTTTTGTTCTTTTTGGGTTGCAAAACCTCAAATTCCTTCTCATAGAAACGAATTTGAGAGGCATTTACACCAAACATTTCACTCACTTCACCCATGGTGTAATACAATTTTTGGATATCTCTTTCTTTATAAGGCATACGCAAATTTAAAATAAATTGAGTGATTAAGTATTCATTTTAAACAATTTAGACCGATGTATTTAAAGTTAAATAAATTCAAATTCTATGTTCAACCGGCATCTAAAATTGCTTTAAAAACTTAACTTTGCATGTTTTTATTTAATATTTAATGACAGCGCAGGAAATCAGAAGCAAATTTTTAGACTTTTTTAAAAGTAAACAACATCAGATTGTGCCTTCGGCACCCATGGTGATCAAGAACGATCCAACCTTGATGTTCACCAATGCCGGGATGAATCAGTTTAAAGATCTGTTTCTGGGTGAAGCTGCCATTAAATATCCCAGAGTAGCCGATACGCAACGTTGTTTAAGGGTTTCAGGTAAACATAATGACTTGGAGGAAGTAGGTATCGATACCTATCACCACACCATGTTTGAAATGTTGGGCAATTGGAGTTTTGGAGATTATTTTAAGGAGGAAGCCATTGCCTGGAGTTGGGAATTACTCACTGAAGTTTACAAAATACCGAAAGACAGCCTGTACGTTACGGTTTTTGGAGGTGATGAAAAAGAAGGCTTACCAAAAGATCAGGAAGCCTACGATTTATGGAAGAAACACATTTCCGAAGACCGCATAGTGCTTGGAAATAAAAAAGATAATTTTTGGGAAATGGGTGATACAGGTCCTTGCGGCCCTTGCACAGAAATCCATTTCGATTGCCGCTCGGCTGCCGAAAAGCAGCAGTTAGATGGTAAAACTTTGGTCAACGCAGATCATCCTCAACTCATAGAGATTTGGAATAATGTGTTCATGCAATTCAATCGTCTAAAGGACGGTTCTCTGCAGCCATTACCAGCCAAGCATGTGGATACCGGTATGGGGTTAGAGCGTTTGGTACGGGTAATGCAAGGAAAATCTTCCAACTATGATACCGATATTTTTCAGCCATTGATTCAGCTGATTGCTGAAAAAAGTGGAATTGCCTATCAGGGTGATGCTCAGCCGGGAGATGACAATTGGGCTACAGATGTGGCCATGCGGGTAATGGCCGATCACATTCGTGCCATTGCATTTGCCATTTCCGATGGTCAATTACCAGCTAATACCGGTGCAGGCTACGTAATTCGTCGTATTTTACGTCGTGCAGTTCGTTATGCCTACACCAATTTAGGCTTCAAAGAACCTTTTTTAAATCAATTAATTCCCGTTTTAGCCAAGCAGTTTGATGGGGTATTCCCTGAGCTGATTGCCCAGCAAGATTTTGTTCAGAAAGTAGTGCTCGAAGAAGAGCAATCTTTCTTGCGTACATTGGCAACCGGAATTCAGCGTTTTGAACGTTATGCAGCAGATCAACAAATCATTGCTGGCGATTTTGCTTTCGAGCTGTATGATACTTACGGTTTCCCTATCGATTTAACTGAATTAATGGCTCGAGAAAAAGGATTGATGGTAGATATGGATGGTTTCCAAAAAGCCCTCTCTGTTCAAAAAGATCGTTCAAGAGCTGCTACTGCCATCGATACCGGTGATTGGATTCAGGTAAATGCCGGAGAGGAAGTAGAATTTGTAGGTTACGATGCCACTGAAGTAGCGTCAAAAATTCTCAAATACCGTAAAATTAATGCCAAGGGTAAAGAACAGTACCAGCTGGTATTAGACCGAACTCCGTTTTATGCAGAGAGCGGTGGCCAGGTTGGAGATACTGGTGTATTAATTGCCTCGGGCGAAACTACCTTCATCTCTGATACAAAAAAGGAAAATGGCTTGATTGTACATTTTGCTGATACCCTACCTACTGATTTAAATGCAAAATTTACAGCTAAGGTAGATCTTGCAAAACGTAAGGAAACAGCTGGCAATCACTCTGCTACGCACTTGCTTCACGCAGCGTTAAAACAGGTATTGGGAAGCCATGTAAACCAGAAAGGTTCATTAGTAAATCCTGATTACTTGCGTTTCGACTTTTCGCATTTTGCTAAAGTTACGGATGAGGAATTGAGTCGAATTGAGCAGATTGTCAATGAAAAGATCAGAGAAAATATCAATTTGAAAGAAGAAAGAAATGTGCCTTACCAGCAAGCAATTGATTCGGGTGTGACAGCTTTGTTTGGTGAAAAATATGGCGATTTTGTTCGTGTGATCACCTTCGATGATCTGTTTTCGAAAGAGCTTTGTGGCGGTATCCACGTAAATGCTACCGGACAAATTGGTTATTTCAAGCTGGTATCTGAAAGTGCGGTGGCTGCTGGTGTTCGCAGAATTGAAGCAATAACCGGAACGGCTGCATCAGCTTACATTACCCAACAGGAGCATTTGATGCATAACATCAAAGCTTTACTGAAAAATCCAAAAGATCTGGCAGCTTCTGTAGAACAGTTATTGGAAGAAAATACGGCGTTAAAGAAGCAGGTAGAGAAATCCATTTTAGAAAAGGCTGCCGGCCTGAAAACAGAATTGGCTAAACAAGCTGAACTGATAAATGGAATCAATTTTATTGCACAAAAAGTTGATCTTCCGAGTGCAGAAGCAGTGAAAACACTCGCTTATAATCTTAAAGATATTGTTGCCGACCTATTCTTGGTTTTAGCTGTCGAAATTGAAGGTAAGCCGAGTTTAACCGTTATGGTTTCAGATAATTTGGTAAAAGAAAAAGGTCTTCATGCCGGCAATATTATTCGCGAATTAGCTAAAGAAATTGATGGAGGAGGTGGTGGACAGCCTTTCTTTGCCACAGCAGGAGGGAAGAACGCTTCCGGATTGTCTCAAGCATTGGAGAAGGCAAAAAGCTTTGTTTAATAAAAAAGGCCCCAATTAGGGGCTTTTTTTATCAGTGTTTTTTCTTTCCTTTTTTATTTGAGTAATCATCTTTAATTACACGGTCACCTTTATCAGGTTGGTGTATCTTTTTAGTTTGTCCCGGAGGCGCTCCGTGTGGATGTCCTTTTACTACAAAGTATTTAGGGTCATCACTAAATTTGATCACTTTTTGTTTGCCATTCCAGCCCCGGTATTTAGCATATTTTGTTCGATGGTTCTTAAACTGAAGGTAGGGTGTAGGTCCATTGATCACTACTTTATAACCATTAAACAAATTGTAGGAAGCATAACGTTTAGGCAGAGAACTACTAAAGATCCACCTGCCATTGTTCAAATAAATAAACTGGCTACGCTGAACACTGTAATAAGCCTCCACATCGGGTAAATAATAGTAATCAACTCGATCGTAGCCAACCGGTCCCCAAAGTGGCTGTAAGCCGATATTAACATTCACCTGAACCTGGGCAAAACTACTTTTGCCCATTATCCCAATCGTGATTAGGATTAAATAAAATATTTTTTTCATAATCATTATGTAGGTTTTTTAAATAGCTACCCACATAATAAACTTCTGATATGCTTATTTAGTACCTTTGTGAAATAAAATAGTTGCTCGATGAAAAAAATCATTTATCTCCTCTTGGGGATTTTCTTGCTAAATGCATGTAAAAACAAAGATGCTTTTGTAGTAAAAGGTAAGGTTGAGAATGCCGGTAATCTGAAAAAAGTTTTACTATATCAGAATAATGAATTAATAGATTCTGCTTTTTTGAACGAAAATCAGGAATTCAAGTTTACCAGAGTAGCTCCCATTGCAGATTTTTATAACCTGAGTTTGAATGACCAGAATATCACTTTTGTTGCTCAGAATGGTGATGAACTGGAGTTTAAAATGGACCTAAATAAGCCATCGGGTTCGTACGAAGTGGAGGGCAACGAAGCCAGCGAAAAGTTGCAAATATTTAATGAATTGAGCGCCAAATACACTAAAGTATTTGCTGAAATTCAGGAGGAATTTGTTCAAAAGGTTAGTGAAAACCCCGAATTACAGGATTCGCTCAACAAAGTTTTAGGCCCACGTTACGAGCAAAATTTACAAGCTTACTCAGAGGCTGCTTTTAAATTCGGTAAAGAGCAAACTGATAATTTAGCTGGTTTTTATGCCATGAGCACTTTAGATCAGGTGAAATTTGAGCAGCCATTAATTGAATATGCCGCTAAGATCAAAGGAAAATTTCCACAAAATCAAGCTGTCAATCAGTTCATTAAACGGATGGATGCCATAGCTCCTTTATCTATTGGTCGTATGGCTCCTGCATTTGATTTGCCTACAGCCGATGGTAAGGTCATCAGACTGGCTGATTTCAAAGGAAAATATGTATTAATTGATTTTTGGGCTTCTTGGTGTGGCCCTTGCCGTCAGGAAAATCCAAATATCGTACGTCTGTACAATCGCTTTAAAGACAAAAATTTCACCATTTTGGGTGTTTCATTGGATGATGATAAGGCCGATTGGTTGAAAGCCATCAAAGATGACGGGTTAAACTGGACACAAGTTTCTGAATTGAAACGCTGGGACAGTCCGATTGCAAATCTTTATAAAATTGAGAGTATTCCTGCATCATTTTTATTAGATCCACAGGGTAAAATCATCGCAAAAAATCTGAGAGGTGCCGATTTGGAGAATTTTTTGGTGAACACACTGAAATAGCTAATTAATTATTTGTTAACATTAACTTAATAATTAGCATGTTTCAGGCGCTTAGATTAGTAAAAAATTAGCATGAGTAATCAGTTGCCTAAAATTCTGATTGTAGATGATGAGGAAGATATCCTCGAGCTCATCGAGTTTAATCTTTTAAAGGAAGGTTATCAGGTTTTTACTGCCCGAAATGGACAGGACGGCATTACTGAAGCTAAAAAAATAAAACCAGACCTCATCATTCTTGATGTAATGATGCCGAAAATGGACGGTATTGAAGCCTGTCGCATCATGCGCTCCTTACCCGAGTTTAAACATACTTTTATGGTGTTTTTAACAGCTCGAAACGAAGAATATTCGGAAATTGCCGGCTTCAACGTTGGGGCAGATGATTACATCGCAAAACCAATCAAACCGAGGGCTTTAGTGAGCCGAATCAACGCTATTTTACGTAGAAACGGACAGCAGGAAAATGATAACAATCAGGTTAAAAGTTTTGAAATTGCTGATTTACGCATCGATCGTGAAGCATTTCTAGTGTATAAAAATGGCCAGAAAGTGGTTTTAGCGAAAAAAGAATTTGAATTATTGTATTTACTGGCCTCTCGTCCGGGAAAGGTTTTTACCCGTGAGCAAATTTTAAAAAGTATCTGGGACGATTCTGTTATTGTAACCAATCGAACCATCGATGTACACATCCGAAAACTGAGAGAAAAACTCGGTGAGCGGTATGTAGGGACAGTAAAAGGAGTTGGTTATAAATTCGAAGCCTAAATATTCAAACATCCTCTTATTTTTGCGGCAAATAAACGCTGAATTTTGAAATTCCCTCCTTTTAAAGAAATTATTCTTTTTGAAAACGATGACCTCATAGTGGTTAATAAACCACCCTTTCTGAGCTCATTGGACGATAGGGATGGAGGTGTGATCAACCTACTACGTTTAGCCAAACAATATGTCGCAGACGCTCAAATTTGCCACCGTTTGGACAAAGAAACCTCTGGTGCCATCATCATCGCTAAAAATCCGGAGGCCTACCGATTTGTTTCCATGCAATTTGAGCACAGAGAAGTTTCCAAAATTTATCATGCTATTATTAACGGATCTCACCAATTTGATGATCTGCTTGTTGATTTACCAATCCTCAATTTAGGGAATAAAAATGTAGCCATCAGCAAACAAGATGGCAAAGCTGCTCAAACTTATTTCAAATCGCTCGTTTTTTTCAAACACTATACTTTGGTAGAATGCAAACCGATTACCGGAAGGATGCATCAGATTCGGATTCACCTGGCTTCTCAGCGGGCGGCCATTGCAGGCGATGAGATGTACGGTGGACAACCGGTCATGCTTTCTGATATCAAGCGAGGTTATAAATTAGGAAAAGGCCAGGAAGAGCTGCCTATTATGAAGAGATTTGCGCTACATGCCAAAGAAGTCAGCTTCAAGATAAATCCTGAAACTGAAATTTCAGTTCATGCACCTTACCCAAAGGATTTTGCCACACTCCTGAAATTATTAGAAAAATTCGATCAATAATTAGGAAGTATAGCCTAATATCTTGAGTACCTGCTTGCTATTTTGCTCTTCCCCAAATACTTCAAAATTG
Source organism: uncultured Sphingobacterium sp. (assembly GCA_964580845.1). Classification (GTDB taxonomy): domain Bacteria; phylum Bacteroidota; class Bacteroidia; order Sphingobacteriales; family Sphingobacteriaceae; genus JAIPAN01. The sequence continues at coordinate 123,915 of CAZOLA010000001.1, read as the reverse complement.
AAAGTTTCATCACGGTTTCGGCGGATGATGACGTGTTTAGGAGAAGGCAATAGGCAATGATGAATGCCACCATAACCACTTAGTACTTCTTGGTAGGCGCCTGTATGGAAAAAGCCTAGGTATTGAACTTTTCGGGTTTTAGGCATAAAAACGTTGTTCATATGCGCTTCCTGATTGTAATAATCCTGTCCATCGCAGGTAATGCCGCCTAAATTCACCCGTTCATATTCAGAATCCCAATTATTGATCGGTAAGAGGATATATTTCTGATTCAGGGCCCAAACATCCGGTAAATTGGTGATGAATGAACCATCGAGCATTAACCATTTCTCCCGGTCGTTTTGCTGTTTACGACCCAGTACTTTGTACAAAATACCCGAGGCTTCTGCAACGGTATATTTCCCGAACTCCGTAATGATATCTGGTTCCATCACTTCGTGCTCAGCGCAAATTTCCTTGATCCGTTTCACGATCTCGTTTACCATGTATTCATAATCGAAATCGAAAACCAAGGAATCCTTAAAAGGCATACCGCCGCCAATATCTAAAGTGGTTAAATCGGGGTTGATCTTTTTGAAACGGCAATACAGCGTTACGTACTTCTCTAATTCGTTCCAGTAATAGGGTGTATCAGAAATGCCCGAATTAATGAAGAAATGCAATAATTTAACCTTGAAGTTTGGATTATGCGCAATTTTAGCTTTGTAAAAATCAATCACATCTTCCAAAGGAATACCCAAACGAGAAGTGTAAAACTGAGAATCGGGTTGTTCTTCTGAGGCAATTCTGATGCCTAAACTACAAGGAATATCCAACTCATCATCGTACACATTGAATTCTTCCTTATTGTCCAGCACTGGTACAATATTCTGGAATCCATCATGGAACATATCGATGATGTATTGCTTGTATTGTGCGGTTTTAAAACCGTTGCAAATAACCGTGATGTTTTTGTCTAAGGCTCCTTTTTTTTCTAAAGAATCAATCATGGGCATATCAAATGCCGATGAGGTTTCCAAGTGGATATCGTTCTTTAGCGCTTCTTCCACAATGTGGCGGAAGTGCGAACTTTTGGTACAATAACAGTATTTGTAGCTTCCGCGATAGTTGTTCTTAACGATAGCCGTTTGGAACATGAGCTTGGCCTCCTGAATTTTTTTACTAATGATGGGCAAGTAAGTAAAACGCAAGGGAGTCCCATACGTTTCAATCATTTCCATCAAGTTTAATTCATGGAAATATAACTCGTCATCAATAACCTCAAAGCCTTCTTGAGGGAAACCTACACTCAGGTCTATAAATTCGGCGTAGCTCTGCATTTTTTATTAATTTTGGCAAAGATAAAAAAGCAGAAGCAATGGCTTTAGTGTTTTTACATATAATTTATCTCTAAGCCAAAGAAAATCGAAGCGCACATTATGAAAGAAATCAAGATTGTTGAAGTAAAGTCTGAAATTGGTGCCGGTACCCGTGGAGCCAGTTTAGGGGTAGATGCCATTAAAATTGCCGCTCTCGACTTTGGTAGCCGTTATTTTAAGAAACACAAATCGGTTGAAGTGCCAAACGAAAACCACTTATTACTCGAATCGACCGGTAATGGTTATGCCAAAAGAATTTCTGGTATTTTAACCATGACTGAGCGGGTGGCAGAGGAAATTTCCAAAACTTTAAAAAACGAAGAATTTCCGATTGTTTTGGCTGGCGATCACAGCACAGCTGCCGGAACCATTTCCGGTATCAGAATTGCTCACCCAAAATTAAAACTTGGAGTGATATGGGTAGATGCTCACGCAGATATTCATTCACCTTATACCACCCCATCTGGTAATTTGCATGGTATGCCACTGGCCATTGTTTTAGATGAAGATAACATTGAATCTAAAGTGAATAAACCGGATCAGGAAACACTCAATTACTGGTTTCAGCTTAAAAATATTGGAAATATTGCTCCAAAAATCAATTACAGCGATTTGGTTTACATCGGTGTCAGAGATACCGAAGTTCAGGAGAACTTTTTGTTAAAGCGTAATAAGGTGAAGAATTTCACGCTTTCTGAAATACGTAAAAGAGGGGTAGAACGTATCGCAATTGATGCTTTACAGTTATTAGATCATTGCGATTTAATTTATGTTTCTTTCGATGTAGATTCTATGGATGCCTCTATTTCTAAAGGAACGGGCACACCGGTGGCAAATGGTTTAACTGAAAGAGAAGCAGGTAACCTCATTGCCCGCTTAATGACTTCTGAAAAAGTTTGTTGTTTTGAGCTGGTAGAAGTAAATCCTACGCTCGACAAAGAAAACCTCATGGCCGAAAATGCATTTGAAATCCTGGTAAGGGCCACCAATGCTTTACTAAACGATTAATTTACGCAGCTCCACATACCCGCATGACATTAGAACAAAAGATACTTTTTCATCTTTCTGAAGCAGTAAAAACCATCTATCAATCAACCATTGAAACCGATCAATTCAACCTTCAGGAAACCAGGAAAGAGTTTGAAGGTCAGATTACGGTGGTAACTTTTCCAATTACCCGAATCTCAAAAAAATCGCCCGAACAAACGGGAGAGGATCTGGGTAATTATTTAAAATCTAATGTGGGTGAAGTCATCTCTTTTAATGTTATTAAAGGCTTTTTGAACTTGGTCATTAGCGATGAATATTGGTTTCAACAGTTAAAAAATGAATACTTGAATCCCAACTATGGCATTATGCCACCGAGCGGAAAAAAAGTAATGGTGGAGTATTCATCTCCAAACACAAACAAACCACTCCACTTAGGGCATATTCGCAATAACCTGCTCGGCTATTCTGTAGCCGAAATATTAGCTGCCAATGGAAATGAGGTTATTAAAACGAATTTGGTAAATGACCGAGGCATACATATTTGCAAGTCGATGTTGGCATGGCAGAAATTTGGGAACGGCGAAACTCCCGAAAGCAGCGGATTAAAGGGAGACCACCTGGTTGGGAAGTATTACGTCATCTTCGATAAGGAATACAAAAAACAGCAGGATGAGTTGAAAGCGCTAGGCCAATCAGAAGAGGAAGCCAAGAAAAATGCACCTTTGATTCAGGAAGCGCAAAAAATGCTCCAAGCTTGGGAAGCTGGCGATGAAGCCGTCATAGCCCTCTGGAAAACCATGAACAGCTGGGTATATGCTGGTTTTGAACAGACCTATTCTAAATTGGGGGTTAATTTTCAGAAATTTTACTACGAATCTGACACCTATTTATTGGGGAAAGACATTATTGATGAAGGCTTATCAAAAGGTGTTTTCTTTGAAAAACCAGATGGTTCGGTTTGGATCGATTTAACTGCCGAAGGTTTAGATGAGAAATTAGTATTACGTGCCGATGGTACTTCTGTTTACATTACGCAAGATCTAGGAACTGCTCAGTTGAAATACAACGATTTCGGGATGGAGGAGTCCATCTATGTGGTTGGCAATGAACAGGACTACCATTTTAAGGTTTTATTCCTCATTTTGGAGAAACTTGGAAAATCATGGGCTAAGGGCTTATACCATTTATCTTACGGTATGGTTGATCTGCCTACCGGAAAAATGAAATCGAGAGAGGGAACAGTGGTAGATGCAGACGATTTAATTGATGAAATGGTGGCCACAGCCAAGCAACGCACCGAAGAGCTGGGAAAAGTGGATGGATTTTCGGAGGAGGAGAAAGCAAACTTGTACCAGATGATTGGCCTGGGTGCGCTTAAATATTTCCTTTTAAAAGTAGAACCTAAAAAACGTTTGCTATTTGATCCAAACGAATCGATCGATTTTCAAGGTAATACCGGGCCTTTTATTCAATACACTCATGCCCGTATTTGTTCTGTATTATCCAAAGCAAGATTTAATGGGAACGAACAGTTCAATTTTCCGGGCCAGTTAAGTGATACAGAAAGAGATTTAATTGTATTGCTTTCGCAATACCTGCAAATTCTGCAAAATGCAGCTAGGGAGCACAGTCCGGCTTTAATTGCCAATTATGTTTATGAATTGTCCAAACTGTACAATAAGTTCTACCACGAGGAGCCTATCCTGAAATTGGAAGATGAAAACTTAAAAACTTTCCGTTTGGCGCTATCTAAATCAACCGCAGCTGTAATAAATAAGGCAATGGCTTTGCTGGGTATTCGGGTGCCGGAGAGGATGTAATTTCTGATTTTATCCTGATAATAATTTAGACTCTTGATCGTTTTGTAGATTATAAATTTTTTAATCTATGAAAACCATATTCTTTTTTATTTTATCTCTATCATTTGTGTTTATAATGATAGGAGGGTGTAAAAAAGATCAATCAATTAATTATCCAATAAAAGTAGGTGCGAAATATAACGGAGGTATTATTGCTTACATCTTACAACCAAATAATCCCGGATATGATCCCCTGGAAGTACACGGATTAATTGTTGCCCCAACTGACCAAAGTGAAGGGATAAAATGGGATGATCATCCGACCCTGATGAAGACATTGGCTAATGCGACTATTTATGGAAGTGGGAAGGTTAATACAGAGAAAATTGTCCAACTTCTGGGTGCTGGAAATTATGCAGCAAAACTATGCGCTGATTTGAAGTTAAATGGGTTTGATGACTGGTATCTTCCAAGTAAGGATGAATTGGATCGAATTTATGCTGCGAAAGATTTAATAGGAGGCTTTTCAGCGGATGTGTTTTACTGGACATCAAGTGAATCAACAATCAATAATGATTGGGTATGGAGAGGTTACTTTGGTGAAAATGCAATAGCATTCGCTGAATACGAAAAGAATATTGAATTTAGAGTAAGGGCAATAAGATACTTTTAGTGCAACAATTTCCGACTAAATTGCTGAAAACGCATAAAAAGAAGAACCGATGAAACGAGTAATCCCAGCGTTAATCCATACCAAATTCCGTTGGCGCCTAACCCTTGAATAATACCCAGAAAATAGGCGGCAGGCAGGCCTACCATCCAATAAGCAATAAAAGTAAAAATGGTTGGTATGTTTACATCTCCCATACCTCTCAAAATGCCCAAACCCACCACCTGGGTGCCATCGAATAATTGGAAAAAACCGGCAATAATAAGTAGCTGGGAAGCAATGGTAATTACACTTAGATCTTCAGTGTACAGATAAGGTAAGTAAGAATTCAATAAGACAAATATGATAGCCGTTAAAAGCATGAAAATTAGCACAATGTGATAGCTGGACATGGCCGACATACGTAATTCGACAAAATCTTTTTTGCCGAAATTATTACCCGTTTTGATGGCAGCTGCAGCAGATAAGCCGCTGGCCATCATATAAGTCATAGAAGCCATATTGATGGCAACTTGGTGAGCAGCTTGTTGAGTAGCCCCCAAAGTTCCCATTAAAATGGCAGCACCGCTAAATGCACTGATCTCAAATGTGTACTGGAGTGCCACTGGAGCTCCAATCTTCAAGATTTTAAGCGATCTGATCTTGGTGAAATAAGCTTTACCGAATCCGAACAGGTAATTTTTAAAGTGTTTAGATTTAAAAATGTAAACACCCATGACCACAGCCATCAAACTTCGGTCAATTAGGGTTGATAAGCCAACTCCTTTTACACCCATGGGTGATATACCAAACATCCCTTTAACAAAAATGATTCCCAAAACAATGTTCAGTATATTCCCCCAAATGGAGATGTACATGGCTTGTTTGGTAAATCCCAACCCCTCGGCAAACTGTTTAAATGTCATAAAGAACATCAAGGGGATGATGGAAATTGATAATAAAGTCAAAAATGGCTTGGCTTGTGCCACTACCTCTGGTGTTTGACCTAAATGATCAATTACAGATAGCGTACCAAAATAGATACCGATAAACAAGATAATTCCAGTAATTGCACTCAACACAATTCCATTAAAAAGTAATTTGCCACATTCCTCCTGGTTGTTTTTGCCATTTTCCTGAGCAATCAGGGGAGTAATTCCATAAGAAATTCCAATTCCAATAACCAGGATGAGGGTGAATAAACTATTAACTAAGGAAACGGCTGCTAATGGGATGGTTCCTGCAAAATGACCTACGATAACACTATCAGCCGTGTGCACCAACGTGTGCCCCAGTTGTGAAATCACGACCGGTATGGCCAGCTTTAAGTTGCTCTGGTAGTGAGGCTTGTATTTTGTGTAGACTTTTCTCACCATCAGGAGGCTGTGTAATATTCTTCTTTTTCGTTAGTATGCAATTGAATTACACCGGTTAATACCAAGTTGACTAAAATTCGATTGGTATTTCGGCGTGATAATTTGAACAACTGACTATATTCTTTTGCAGTAATTCGCTCATTTTCGGCGAGGTATTTCAATAAGGATTGCTCGTTGGAAGTGTATTTTAATAGTATTCCATCCTTGTTGGAGCTTCTTTTGAGAACATCAAGCACTACTTTACTGGCCAAAACGCTTTTATCATTTACTCTGATGTAAACCCACCATTTCTTGTCTTCGGAAAGGGAATAGTGTGGTTTTACATCACTCTCTTCGATGGTCACCATCAGCACCAGTTTTTCATCTACATAAATCTCTTCAAAAACCGGATCTAATGCGGGTCGGCAATACAAATGAGCCGCTTGTGTGATCATGTATTTTTCTTCCTCCTCAGATTTCACCCCGACAATTCGTCCATCATCGGCAACTCCAATTAACAATCGACCACCACTATTATTAGCAAACGAAACCATGGTTCTTGCTATCTTTTCGCAGCTGGTGATTGTTTTTTTGAAATCTAAACTAACACCTTCACCATTAAATATTAAATGCTTAATATTCATATACTTATAAAATTAATAAGCAACGATATCTTGTTCTCCCTTGTATAAATTTCGGATATAAACTTCGTTTTGCACCTTGGCACACAACTGTCCGTTTTGATCAAAAATCTCCATCGGAAAGGTTTTTACAAATTTGCCTGAATCATGCAAAGCAATTTCAGCTTCTTTAAGATCGGCTTCCGTGAGCACAATCTTAAAAAACAAATCAGATCTACCGGGTTTGAGGTATTGAATAGATGCACTTTTTAGCCATACTCTGGTTTTAAAACCACGTCTTTGTAAAACCTGATCGAACAGGATAGCAAAAAAAGGATCGGATGCGGCAAAGATGGAACCACCAAAAATGGACCTATTGTAATTCCGGTTCAGAAAACTGTGACTTATATTAACTTCTACCCCTAAAAAATTCTTTTCAAACCGCTTTACCCAAATTCTTTGGAAAAATAAAGGAGGATAAAAGCGCATCGCCCATTTAAGGGTATTTTCGGAAACTAACATGATGGACTAATATCTGAAAAAACAGTGGATGATTGTAAACAATTACCACATTAAATTCAGAATTGCCTCATGATCTGCTTCTGTGAGTTTGTAAACCTGGCCATTAACCTTGTTCAATTTAAAATTATCTAAAATGGCGGTCTTGGATGAAGGCCCAATGCTAACTTCATTTAAGCGAATAGGCGTATTAATTTGCTGATAGAAATGTTCTAAATGATAGATAAAGGCCTTTACATCATCTAATTCATTGCCAGTATCAATGTCAAATACCTGCTTGGCTAAAAAAGCGAGTTTAGGGGCGATTTTCTCCTGATGATATTTCAACCAGGCCGGAAAAACGATGGACAATCCAGCTCCATGGGCAATATCGAATAGTACACTTAAAGAATGTTCAAAACCATGACAAGCCCAGTCTCCTGAATTTTTTCCTGCAGTTAAAGAACCATTGAGTGCATTGGTGGCCAACCACATGATGTTTGCCCTTGTTTCATAATCTTCCGGCTGGTCTTTAACCTTTAAACCGTATGTAATTGCCAAACGAATCACTGCGGCCGTATGCAAATCGGTTAGAGGAGCATTTCCGCTACCGAAAAATTGCTCTAAACAGTGTGCAATGAGATCGGAAACGCCATAAGCTGTATAATCTGCTGGTACAGTAGTAGTAAAAGAAGGATCGAGATAAGAAACCTTAGGGTAAAGCAAGGGGTGTCCATATCCTCTTTTAGATCCATTTTCGGTGTCTTGCAATACGGTAAATGGATTCATCTCGGTGCCGGTAGCAGCCAAAGTAAGGATAGTGATGATGGGCAGTGCTTTTTCGGGTTTTGATTTTTGTAAGTAGAAATCCCAAGCGGAATGATCTACGTAAAAACCCATGGCAACGGCTTTTGCCGTATCAATCACAGATCCGCCACCCAAAGCGATTACCATGTCGGCATTAAATGATTTTGCTTGAGTAACCGCAGCATCAGCATCCTGATAGATGGGATTGGATCTAATACCTTCAAAAGTACTGTGTTCAATGCCACAAATATTCAGTAGGGAAACCAATCGGGCATAAATGCCATTAGTTTTGACTGAACCTTTGCCAATTACAATTAATGCCTTATTCCCAAATGGGCTAATTTCATCACATATTTGGTCAATAATATTTTTTCCAAATATGACTTTGGTGGGGTTGAAACGTATAAAATTCTGCATTAATAGTGGTGTATTGTATGCAATATACTCTAAATTAATTAATTACGCTATAAATCAAATAAATAAGGTGTTACGAGATAATGTTATTTGATTTTTAGAGCCAGGTTCTTCATGTTTGTATGAATATTATAATCAAGTTTATGAGCAAGCGTACTACCTCCAAAAATATTCCATTATTAATTATTGTGGCCGCTTTGGGCTATTTCGTAGATATTTATGATTTACTGCTGTTTTTGATCGTTAAAAACAAAAGTTTAATGGATTTAGGTGTTAGTTCTGCTAATTTGACCGAAACCGGACTGACTTTGGTCAATTGGCAAATGGCTGGTTTGTTGAGCGGTGGTATTCTTTGGGGAATTTTAGGTGATAAGAAGGGGCGTCTCCAAGTCCTTTTTGGATCTATTATGATGTATTCTTTGGCGAATATTGCCAATGGAGCCATTCAGGATATTGCCTGGTATGCTCCTTTAAGATTTATTGCAGGCGTGGGATTGGCAGGGGAGTTGGGAGCCGGAATTACCCTGATTAGTGAAAGCATGAGCAAGGAGAACCGTGGTTATGGCAGCATGATTGTAGCCGGAGTAGGTTTAATGGGCGCCGTAGCAGCCTATTTTGTGGGGGCCAGCTTTGATTGGAGAATTGCTTATTACGTTGGAGGAATTTTAGGGTTGCTTTTACTAGCATTGAGAATCGGAGTCCTAGAATCGGGCATGTTCGCTAAAATTAAAGATACAGATCTAAAACGCGGCGAATTTTTTATGCTATTCAATCAAAAAAATCGCTTTAAAAAATACATATACAGTATCTTAATTGCAGTTCCTGTATGGTTTGTGGTAGGTATATTGGTCAATATTGCCCCAGATTTTGCCGGTCCACTCGGAATAAAAGAACCCATTGATTCAGGAAAAGGGATCATGTTTACTTATGTGGGAATTGCCTTCGGAGATTTCTTAACCGGTGGGCTGAGTCAGCTATTTAAAACTCGTAAAAAGATCGTTTTTGTGTTTTTGAGTTTGACTTACGCAGGTATTTTGTTCTTTTTACTTTCAACCGGACTAACCGCCAATGGGTTTTATGCTTTGTGCGTATATTTTGGTATAGCTACTGGTTATTGGGTTGTATTCGTAACAATGGCCTCAGAGGCATTTGGAACTAATTTGAGGGCAACAGTTACCACAACGGTTCCAAACTTTGTAAGAGGGTCATTGATTCTGGTAAGTGCACTATTTACCTATTTAACATCAGAGATGGGTATTATAAACGCTGCATTATTGGTGGGTACGCTGACTGTCTTGGTGGCGTTTTGGGCCCTTTGGCACCTGGAAGAAACTTATGGCAAAGATCTCGATTATGTAGAGAGCAGTGGTGGTACCGGTCTTTAAAATCATCAGAGTGTCTTAAATACGTTCAAATCTTTAATTTTTAGAAGAAAAAAGCCATTTTTGAATATGATTAGTAAGGAGCAGATCGCCCAAGATTATCGCCAAATACAAGACGAAATTTGTGCCGGTTTAGAAAAGTTAGATGGAGTTGCCGAGTTTCAACAAGAAATTTGGGAGCGTGAAGGTGGCGGAGGCGGGCGTACCCGTGTCATTCAACAAGGTAACATACTCGAAAAGGGAGGGGTCAACTTTTCGGCGGTCGAAGGTAAACTACCCGAACCGGTAAAGAAAGCTTTTAAGGTAGATGCTGATGATTTTTTTGCAACAGGTGTTTCTATCGTCATCCACCCCAATCATCCCTGGGTACCTATCATTCACATGAATATCCGTTATTTCGAAATGAATGAAGAGGTGAGGTGGTTTGGAGGAGGAATTGATTTGACGCCTCATTATGTGATTCCGGAAGATGCCAATTACTTTCATCAGTCCTTAAAAAATGTTTGCGACCGTTTCCATCCTGATTTTTATCAGCGATTTAAACACTGGGCCGATGAATATTTTTACATTAAACATCGACAGGAGACCAGGGGAGTGGGTGGCGTGTTTTACGACCGATTGAATCCAGATAGCTCAGGTATCACTTGGGAAGAGATCTTCAATTTCTCCAAAGAATTGGGACGTTCTTTTGTTCCCATCTATTCAGAAATTGTGAATCGTAACAGAGATAAATCTTTCACCCGAAGAGAAAAAGATTGGCAATATCAACGCAGAAGCCGATACGCCGAATTTAACCTGGTTTATGATGCAGGAACAAAATTTGGTTTGGAAACCAACGGACGCATAGAATCTATCCTCATGAGTTTGCCTCCACAAGCAAATTGGGTATATGATTTTAAGCCCGAAGCCGATAGTTTAGAAGAACGTACGCTAAACTTTTTAAAAATGGGTATTAACTGGGTTTAAACTCTGTTTTTAAAGAATTTTCAAAGCTGGAAAACTTTTCCACATCACACTTCTTAACACATTCATTTTATTAACTTCGCAATTGCTGTAAAGCATATTAATTCATAGCATTACAATTTATTTGCAGAACCTTATCTAAGCATGGCTGAAGAAACAGTAAATGGAAATTTAGACCCGAATACCGGCCGGATTATTCCTATTAATATAGAAGAAGAAATGAAATCTGCCTACATCGATTATTCGATGTCGGTAATTGTTTCAAGAGCTTTACCCGACGTGCGTGACGGTTTAAAACCTGTTCACAGACGTGTATTGTTTGGTATGCTCGATTTGGGCGTAACCAGCAATAAACCTTATAAAAAATCAGCACGTATTGTCGGTGACGTATTGGGTAAATACCACCCGCACGGAGATGCCTCTGTGTACGATACCATGGTGCGTATGGCCCAGGATTGGAGCTTGCGTTATCCGATGGTAGATGGGCAAGGAAACTTTGGTTCGATTGATGGTGACAGCCCTGCAGCCATGCGTTATACCGAAGCCAGATTGAAAAAGATAGCAGAGGAGATGCTGGCCGATATCAACAAAGATACCATCGATTTTCAGTTGAATTTCGATGATTCTCTCGAAGAGCCAACTGTTCTTCCTACCAAGATCCCTAATTTACTGGTTAATGGTGCCTCCGGTATTGCCGTTGGTATGGCCACCAATATGGCTCCTCACAATTTGAGCGAAGTGGTGGATGCTACCATTGCTTACATCGATAATAATGATATTGAAGTTTCAGGCTTGATGCAGTACATCAAAGCTCCTGATTTCCCAACTGGTGGTATCATTTACGGCTATGCGGGTGTACAAGAAGCTTTCGAGACGGGCAGAGGTAGAATTGTGATGCGTGCAAAGGCCGAAATTGAAACTTATGGCAATGATCGTGAACGCATCATTGTGACCGAAATTCCTTATCAGATCAATAAAGCCAACATGATTGAGCGTACAGCTGAGTTGGTGAATGAGAAAAAATTAGAAGGCATTTCCGAAATCAGAGATGAATCTGACCGTGAAGGGATGCGCATTGTGTACGAAATTAAACGTGATGCGAATGCTTCCATTGTTCTAAACAATTTATACAAATACACTGCGCTACAAACTTCATTTTCGGTAAATAACATCGCCCTGGTAAATGGCCGTCCGATGTTATTGAATTTGAGAGATCTGATCAAATACTTCGTAGAACACCGTCATGAAGTGGTGATCCGCAGAACTAAATTTGAATTAGCTGAAGCACAGAAACGTGCTCATATTTTAGAAGGATTATTGATCGCATTAGATCATCTGGATGAGGTGATCAAATTAATCCGTAGTTCTGATACGCCTGAAGATGCCCGCACCGGTTTGATGGAGAAATTTGGTTTGTCAGATATCCAAGCTCGTGCCATTCTGGATATGACCTTACGTCGTTTAACCGGACTGGAGCGTGATAAGATTAAAGAAGAATATGCAGAACTGATGAAAACTATTGAGTACTTGCAATCTGTATTAGCAGATGAAAGCTTACGAATGGATATCATCAAAGGTGAATTGCAGGAAGTAAAAGAGAAATACGGCGATGATCGTAAATCGAGCATTGTACATTCAGCAGAAGACTTGCGCATGGAAGATTTCATCGCTGATGAAGATGTAGTGATCACCATCTCACACGAAGGTTACATCAAAAGAACCCCTTTAACAGAGTATCGTAGACAGGGAAGGGGCGGAAAAGGAGCCATAGGTTCACAATCGCGTGATGAAGACTTTATTGAGCATATCATTACGGCTTCTGCTCACAACTACATGTTATTATTTACCGAAGCAGGTCGTTGTTTCTGGCTGAGGGCATTTGAGATACCTGAGGGAACCCGTACTTCAAAGGGAAGAGCCATTCAGAACATCATCAATATTCCTAAAGAAGAGAAAATTAAGGCCTTCATCAAGGTTACCAATCTAAAAGATCAGGAATACCTCGAGAATAATTTCATCATCATGTGTACCAAGAAAGGTACCATCAAGAAAACATCTCTCGAAGCGTACTCCAGACCACGAGCAAATGGTATCAATGCCATCAATATCAATGAAGGCGATCAGTTGTTAGAAGCATGTTTAACTAATGGAGAAAGCGAAATTTTGATGGCTTTACGTTCGGGAAGAGCGATTAGGTTCAATGAATCTACTGTTAGACCGATGGGACGTACCGCTACGGGAGTTCGAGGTATTAGCTTAGCACATGCCAAAGATGAAGTAATCGGAATGATTGCCGTAAACAATCCGGAGGTAACCGTGTTGGTAGTTTCAGAAAAAGGATACGGCAAACGTACTGATATTGAAGATTATCGCGTTACCAATCGTGGTGGTAAAGGAGTGAAGACCATCAATATCACCGAGAAGACCGGAGAATTGGTAGCCATTAAGGATGTGACGGATCAGGATGATTTAATGATCATCAACAAATCGGGCATTGTGATCAGGATTGGTGTAGGAGATTTGAGAGTAATGGGTCGTGCTACCCAAGGTGTGCGACTAATTACCTTGAAAGAAGAAGATGCAATCGCATCCATCGCCAAGGTTGATCATGAAGATGAGGTAGAAGAAATCGTTATCAATACCGAATCAACTGAAACAAATGAGGAAAATAGTGGGGAGGGTGTAGATACAACAGTAGAATAATCAACAATAAACCATAAATCATGAAAATTAAATCATTTTTAACATTTATTGCCTTTTTGGCTATTCAAACAGCAGTTTTAGCTCAAAAAGGAGAGTTAAATGGTGCTAAGACGAATTACGAAAAGTACGTCCAATTGAAAGATGCGGGTACAGCGTCTTTGGGTCTAAGCAGTTTAAACTCGGCCAAGATTTCCATTGAAAAAGCAAGTGCGAATGAAAAAACAATGAATTTACCGGAGGTTTGGGTGTATAAAGCCATGATCTTAGGTGATTTAGCACTTACAGACACCGAATCATTGAGTGCTGATAAAACTTTTTCAGAGGCAAAAGCGGCTTTTCAAAAGTCAGTGGAGCTCGATAAGGAAGGTCAGAACAAAGGTAATTTAGACCGTGCCAGTAATTTGTTTGCTCAATATGAGTTAAACAAAGGAGTAAAGGCCTACCAAGAAAAAAATTACGCAGGGGCTTATAACGGCTTTAACAATGCATTGGTTCACAAAGCTGGTGACACTACCTTAACTTACTATGCGGGTTTAGCTGCCATTAATTCACAGAATTATGCAGGGGCCATTGAAAAATACAATGTTTTATTACAAACCAATTTTTCAGCAAATAAAGAAATCGCTTTAGACTTATCCAGAATTTATGCATTACAAAAGGATACTGTTAATGCGATCAAAGTTGCTGGTGAATTTGCATCTAAATTTAATGACGTAGCATTGGCCACTCAAGAGATTGAATTAAGTTTAATGAGTGGAAGAGGAAATCAAATCATCGCTAAAATCAGCCAACAAGCAGAGAAAGATCCTAAAAACAAAACCTACCAATTTTATTTAGGTATTGCTTATACCGCAGCTAAGGATTACAAGCAAGCCGAAGCAGCATACGTAAAGGCATTGGATATTGATCCTAAATATGAAGATGCCTTGCTTAATTTATCAAGTACCATCTTAAACCAAGGCATTGATACCTATAATGCAGCTAATAAATTACCTGCCAATAAGCAAAAAGAGTATGAGGCTGGTATGAAATCTGCTAATGTGCAGTTTGATCGTGCATTGCCATTTTTACAGCGTGTTGTTGAAGTCAACCCTAAGTCTGTGAGTGGTTGGGAAAACTTAAAAACTTATTATTTAGTAAAGCGAAACCAAGCTAAAGTGGATGAAATCAATAAAACGCTTTCTTCGATCAGATAAGTTATTGATTAAGAGTGTAAGAGGAGCCCTGATAAATTATCGGGGCTTTTCTATTTATCAATACTTATTTAACATAATATTAATTATATAACAAATTGAATAAAATTATAGATTAGGATTAAATGGAGCCTAACAGAAATAAAAGTTTATCAGATAGCTTATTCAAATAATATATGTACTCAGATGATTGATGATTATCATCTTTACTAAATTCATTGCCAAAATAATCATCCAAGTAATCGTCATAATCATTACCAATGGTTAAGTTTTTGCTTCGCTGTAAGGGATCGACTTTGAATGATTCAAATAAACAAGGAAGACTTGCCAAGAGTTGATGAATATGCTCCAATACGATGGATTTAAGTATAATTAATTGATAAAGCTGAAGATTGTTAGGATCATTATCGATGTTTAATTCAAAAATCAAAGCATCAATTTGATCTATAAAAACTGTAATCCGATCGGCTTGTAAATGATGTAGTTCTTTATATAAATCTCTAATCAATCCTTTGTCAATATAGTTGATCAATCCGTCTTTTGGATCCCAAATGAGCCATGTTCTGAAGTTTGGCCATACCTCGCTGAGATCTTTTCCTACTGGTATTGCTTCTAAATGTTTAATTGCCCAATTGAATGCATGGTCTTGGGGTAAATGAATGAATATAGATTTGATGAGTTCGGCCAACACCATAGGTGTTTGAATCGCATTGGCATAGGCCTTTACATCCCATGTTTGATCTTGTGAGAGCTTGTTTGCTTTGATGAGTTGCTGCATTCCATGGATACAGCTCAGTTTGAGATCCGGATTGGATTGGTAAGCTATATAGTTGTTCATCTTATCAAATTATTTTGATTAAATAACACTTATTAGCTCCAAACGTTTGAATTCGAGTTTTAGCTTATCGACATTATTAATTCAGAAAAAAAATTCCCCTTAAATAATGTATGACGGGGATCAATAAAGATCATCATAAACGATTTAAATAACTCTGGGGTATGAATTTTATTTTCCGATACAGAATTTGGTGAAGATGTTTTCGAGTAGGTCATCGGTAGTCACAATACCTGTAATTTCTCCCAGGTAGTGTAATGCTTGTTTAATATCGCTTGCTAAAAAGTCGGAAGCAATTGGTGTATCCAAGTTGGTTAATACCCGGTTCAAAGCAGATTCTGTTTTTTGCAAAGCCTCCAAATGGCGAATATTACTCACAATTACTCCATCTGTATTCAATTTAGCAAGATTGACTTTTTCAAGGATGGCTGTCTTTAACTCTTCAATCCCAGATTTTTGTTGAGCAGAAATTGAGATAAATCCATATTCATCTAGTAGTGATTGCTGCTCGGCAGTAATCAAGTCAGATTTATTCATTAAAGCAATGAATGGGATTTGTAAATCTTGTACTTGTTGAAGCTGTATTTCAATACTACTGCGTTCTTGGTCTGGCGTAAATAAATAGATGATCAATTTTGCCAGTTTCATCTTATCCAGGGTTCGCTCCACTCCTTTTGCTTCAATTACATCTTGAGTTTCTCTAATCCCCGCCGTATCAATGAATCGGAAATTGATGCCGTTCAAAATCATTTCATCCTCAATCGTATCTCTTGTGGTGCCCGCAATATCAGAAACAATGGCCCGCTCCTCGTTAAGCAAAGTGTTTAATAAAGTTGATTTCCCCACATTTGGCTGTCCAGCTATGACCACCGGAACGCCGTTTTTTAATACATTTCCTTGCTCAAAAGAGACAATTAGATTGTTTATAACTCGATTAATTTGATAAATGAGTGTTTTTAAATCGTCGCGATTAGCAAATTCTACATCTTCTTCGGCAAAATCTAATTCCAACTCGATCATGGATGCAAAATGGATCAACTCGTTTCGCAATTGTTGAAGTTGATTGGAAAAGCCACCCCGCATTTGCTGCATAGCCATTTGATGAGAAGCCTGCGAATTTGAAGCTATCAGATCTGCAACTGCTTCGGCTTGTGATAAATCTAATTGACCATTTAAAAAGGCCCTCAGCGTAAATTCTCCAGGCTTAGCGGCCCTTGCACCATGCTTAATGGCAAGTTTGATCACTTTTTCGATGATATAGGCAGAACCATGCGTGGAAATCTCCACCACATTTTCCCGGGTATAGGAATGAGGCGCAATGAATAAGGAGACCAACACCTCGTCAATGATCTGCTCTTCGTCTCTGATGGTGCCAAAGTGGATGGTATGTGATGCTTGTTGGCTGAGATCTTTTCCCTTAAATATTTTCTGAGTGATTTGAATCGCATCGGGTCCGGATAGGCGAATGACCGCAATGGCTCCACTCCCACCCGGCGTAGCCAGGGCTATAATGGTATCAGAAGAAGCATTCATGGCTTGCAAATATACGCTTATTTAAAACCCTTCCTCTATTCCTAAACCAAACAAGGCGAAATCATATTTCACAGGATCATGCTGATCAAATTGTTTTAAATTTTCCGTCAGTTCAATGGCAGTGAGCCAATCTAGCTGCTTGCGTTCAATTAAACCGAGTTTTCGGGCAACACGCTCTACATGAAGATCAATCGGACAGACCAAATCTGAAGGATTAATTCGATTCCATATGCCGAAATCAACTCCCCTATCGTCTTTTCTGACCATCCACCTCAAAAACATGTTTAAACGTTTACAGCTTGATTTTTGAGAGGGTGCCGAAACGTGCTTCATCGTTCTTTTCGGAAAATCAGCATCAATAGAAAAGAAATGATTTCTGAACGTATTGAGCATGTGCTCCATATTCAGCTCTACAACTTGATTTTTTGGAATAAATGCGGTTTCTAAAGTATCTGATTTCTGATAATGCTGATTAAAAAAGCGGATGAAGTAAAGTGTGTCAAGATCATTGAAAGTACGGTGCTTAAAACTTAAAAAAGGTTTTAAATCACTTTCTTGATGATTCATGATGAAATCATAAGGACTGGAATCCATTAGCTGGATTAATTCCCGGCATTTGTTGATGATGGTTTTACGCTGTCCCCAGGCAAGTATGGCGGCCCAAAAGCCCATGATCTCAATATCCTGCTTTTTAGAAAAAGCATGTGGAATCACAATCGGATCGTTTTCAATAAAATCTGGCCGATTGTATTGATCTACCTTGGCATCAAGAAAAGCTTTTAACTCCAAAATTCGAATTAAATCTGGTCTAAAGCTTGTTCCAAATCGGCTAATAAATCTTCAACATCTTCCACTCCCACACTTAGACGTAATAAATTATCTGTTACACCAGCTTTTTCACGTTCAGCCTTTGGAATGGAGGCATGCGTCATGGTAGCCGGATGATTGATGAGTGACTCTACTCCACCCAAAGATTCTGCCAGCGCAAATACCTTGAAAGAGGAGGCTAATTTGAAAGTGCTTTCCAAATTGGCACCTTTTGTAGAAAAAGAGATCATTCCACCAAAATCACGCATCTGCTTTTTGGCAATCTCATGATTGGGATGATCGTTAAATCCTGGCCAGTAAACCAATTCAACTTTTGGATGTGCTTTTAAGTATTCAGCAACTTTACGTCCATTGTCGCAGTGTGCTTTCATGCGCAAATGAAGCGTTTTCAAGCCTCTTAATACCAAAAAACTGTCCATCGGTCCAGGTACGGCACCACAAGAGTTTTGTATAAAAGCCAAACGCTCATATAAATCCTGATTGCTGGTGAGTAATGCACCCATGATCACATCAGAATGTCCGCCTAAATATTTAGTGGCCGAATGCATCACCACATCAGCCCCTAAATCGATGGGATTTTGCAAATAAGGTGAAGCAAAAGTATTATCAACAACCAGTGTCAGTTTATTTTCTTTTGAAATCTTAGATACGGTAGTAATGTCTACTACCCGCATGGTTGGGTTGGTAGGGGTTTCAATCCAGATCATTTTGGTATTGGAATTGATATAATTTCCAATGTTTTGGGCATCATTCAGATCAATGAAATGAAATTTTATCCCATAAGGTTCAAAAACCTTAGTGAACATTCGGTATGAGCCGCCGTACAGATCGTTACCGGTAACCACTTCATCACCAGGTTTCAATAGTTTCATCACGGTGTCGGTTGCGCCCATTCCACTGGAGAAAGCGAGTCCGTATTTGGCATTTTCCAAAGCTGCCAAACAGTCTTCTAAAGCTTTACGGGTAGGATTTTTTCCACGGGCATAAGCATAGCCTTTATGCTGGCCTGGAGATTCCTGCCAATAAGTGGATGTTTGATAAATGGGGGTCATAATGGCCCCTGTGGTTGGATCAGGCTCTTGCCCAGCATGTATGGCTTTGGTTCCGAATTTCATGGATATTTTTTTTACAAAAATAATTTTTAGTAATTTGATTATTGAATTTAATTTTCAACCAAATTAAACCTTTGGTAATCAATTCTATCAAAGAAACAAAAACATTAAAATCATGAAAAAAATTACGTTTCCTATCCTTTCGTTTTTACTGCTTGCAGTAGTAACGATTGTTTCTTGTAAAAAGAGTGATAACGCTCTTGTTAATAACGAATCTGATAATGTTACTTTAATGGAAAATGTTCAGGTTGAAGAAATGGTGACTGATAATTTTACGGAAATTATCGGTATTTCTTTACTGGATCTATTCTTGTTTGAAGCACCTGGAAATCAGCTCATCACCAATGGTGAAACTGGCGAAATACTAAATGTTGCAAACAATCTTTCTGTAGCTTGCAAAAATGTAACAGTCAGTCCTACCGGCAATGTTTTTCCTAAAACCGTTACCATCGATTTTGGTCAGGGATGTGATGAAGGAAACAGAGTTAGAAAGGGGAAAATGATTGTGGTATATACCGGTAAAATGAAAGAAACCGGAAGCACAGTTACCACAACTTATGAGAATTTTTACATCAACAACGACAAAATTGAAGGCAGCAAAACCATCGTGAATAACGGGCCTAATGCCAATGGGAAAGTAAGTTTCACGGTGACTGTAAATCATACCCGCACCTTTGCTAAAGGTGGTAACAATAAGCATAATTCGGTAAAAACCTTTACCTGGATGGAAGGTTTTTCTACCAATATTCCACTCGATGATGTTTTTGCCATTACGGGTGCCGAAAGTGGATCGGATTCAAATGGCAAAACCTTCTCCACCACTACCCTAAAACCATTGATCAAAAAAGTAGCTTGCCCTTTTATGGTTGCCGGCAGATTGCAGGTTAATAAAAGTGGTAGACCATCTCAGGTAATTGATTTTGGTGAGGGTGAATGTGATGCTAAAGCAGTAGTTACGGTAAACGGGGTAAGTAAAGAGATCAGCTTGAAGAAATAAGCATCATCAAACATTATACATAAGCTTCATCAGAGATGGTGAAGCTTTTTTTATTTTAAAAATTGGCTACTCTGAGGACCTTGGTTAAATAAGAGATCGACAATGCTGAGATTAGGAATGAACCCGTTCCGATCTTCAAAAACCTGAAAATAGCTTGGATGAGTAAATGCAGTTATTTTTTTAGGATGGATAGAGGAACGGAAATCTAAAAGGTTCTCTGCAGGTTCAAAATAGGATGTTGCAGTTTCAAAATTCAACCCCAACTTTAGCAAACGATTTAAGAGAGTGAGTAATTCCTGATTATAATCATGCAGATAATCCCACTTTTTCTCATAAAAAGGTACAAAATCAGCCTCGTAAAATTCAAAAAATGCAGAACTACGATAAGAGGTCTGCAAACTCAGCCAGTGTAGTCTTTGCCAGTTGAAATCATAACTAATTTTTACATCTTTCATGGCCGTATGCACCTTCGAACCTTTTATAACTGGTACAATCAAATCTAATCTGCCATTGGCTGAATGAATACTGGCCCGGTTGCGGTATGTTTGCTTCGGGAAATGTTCGTGAATATCCAGTAAGAGATTGGTATTTGCTTTTAGTGCAGCAGAAAAAAAATCAATTGGAGGCAGATAAAATAAAGGTAAAATGGCTGCTTTCTGCATGCTAAATTTTATGTTTGTAATCAATTAGGCAAAACTAACAATAAAGAATTAATGCCAAATTATTCAGAATATAAAGACTAATCATCAATCATTAGATGTCAAAAATATTATTCTATACAGGCTATTACACTTTATACCTGCTCTCTCTCCTTCCCTTCCGGATCATTTATTTTATTTCGGATGGACTTTACTATCTACTTTACTATGTGATTGGGTACAGACGAAAAGTAGTTAGAACCAATTTAGAAAACTCCTTTCCTGAGAAATCAAAATCCCAGATTCTGAAAATAGAAAAAACCTATTACCGTTTTATAGCCGACCTACTGATGGAAAATGTGAAATTATTAAGCATGAGTCGCGAAAGCATTAATAAGCGATTTTCCTTGGTTAATCACGGCTTTGTACAAGACCTATTAGACAA
Source organism: uncultured Sphingobacterium sp. (assembly GCA_964580845.1). Lineage (GTDB taxonomy): Bacteria > Bacteroidota > Bacteroidia > Sphingobacteriales > Sphingobacteriaceae > JAIPAN01. Next base: position 102,796 of record CAZOLA010000001.1, on the reverse strand, counting down.
AAAACAATCCATCTTACTTGCTAGCAGTCATTATGGTAATTGGGAATGGGCCGCACCGGGTATATCATCTATTTTTAAAGGAAAAATCTTGGGAGTTTACAAGCCGCTAACTAATCAGGACGTGGAGAAAGTGATCAACGGCATTCGTTCTCAGTTTGGCGTTTTCTTAGTACCGATGAAACAAACCATGCGTACCATTGCCGAGCAAACAGACACTTATATGGCGGTTTTGGTTAGCGATCAAACACCGATTCGCCACGAAAAAAATTATTTTATCGACTTTCTTAATCAACCTACTTCCGTTTTTCAAGGCTTGGAGAAAATTGCCAAACTCACCGGCAATCCGATCATTTACATGCACATTGATAGACCCAGAAGAGGATATTACGAGGCGCATTTTAAAATGCTGTACGATAAACCTCAGCAAACAGCCGAAAACGAAATAACCAAGGGTTATAATCTTGAATTAGAAAACATCATCAAGGCGAAACCTGAGTTCTGGATATGGTCACATAAACGCTGGAAACACAAACCGCCACAAAGCAATGAAAAATAATCCGAAAGTTGCGGTTGTTATTCTGAATTGGAATGGCAGGAAATACCTGGAGCAATTCCTCCCTTCAGTTTTGGCCAGCTCCTACCCAAAACTGGAAATAATTATTGGTGATAATGCTTCTACCGACGACTCGATTTCGTTTCTAAAAGCAAACTATCCAGACTTGCGTATTATTCAAAATGATCAGAATTATGGTTTTGCCGGAGGATACAATCGGGTATTAGCTCAGGTGAATGCCGATTATTTCGTTTTATTGAATTCGGATGTAGAAGTGAGTGGAGAATGGATCCATCCGGTAATTCAACTCATGGAAGCCACTTCACAAATTGCCGTGGCCCAACCAAAAATCTTAAGTTACCACGATAAAGAAAGCTTCGAATATGCAGGTGCAGCGGGCGGTTTTATCGATTTTCTAGCTTATCCTTTTTGTCGTGGTCGAATATTTGATACGCTTGAGAAAGATGAGGGTCAGTACAATGATGCAAAAGAAATTTTTTGGGCAAGTGGTGCAGCTTTATTTATTAAGAAGAATGCCTGGATTGAAATTGGTGGGTTTGATGAAGACTTTTTTGCTCACATGGAAGAAATCGACCTTTGTTGGAGATTGAAAAACCGTGGCTATCAGATTTGGTACTGCCCCGATGCAAAGGTGTACCATGTGGGTGGCGGTACTTTGCATGCTGAAAGTCCATTCAAAACCTTTTTAAATTTCCGTAATAATTTATGGATGATACATAAGAATTCTTCGGCAAGTACTGCATTTTTTAAGGTGGTCATCCGATTTTTTATGGACTTTTTATCCTTGTTGAAATTCCTGGTTGAGGGAAAAACAAAAAATGCGTTAGCTGTCAGTAAGGCGCATGTCGATTTTCTGAAAAACTGGAAGAAAAATGCGTCTAAGCGACCAGTTGAATTCAAAAAATATAATGCGGCAGGAGTATATCCCAAAAGTATCGTTTGGCAATATTTTGTGCGGAATAAAAAGAGATTTACAGATTTGCCGGCTTAGGCTAAAAAACTCTCCAAAGCCAAACGATAACTATCGAGCCCAAATCCGGCAATCACTCCTTTGCAATTTTTAGCCATCAACGATACGTGACGAAATTCTTCACGGGCATATACATTGGAGATGTGCACTTCCACCACAGGACTTTGAATGGCTGCAATGGCATCGGCAATGGCTACCGAAGTATGAGTATAACCACCAGCATTCAGAATAATTCCATCGGCTGAAAAACCAATTTCATGTAATTTATTGATGATTTCACCTTCCACATTACTCTGGAAATAGCTGATCTCAAGAATAGCATATTTCTCTTTAAGTACCGTTAAAAAGGATTCAAAATCGGTATCACCGTAAACAGATTTCTCCCGTAAACCGAGTAAATTTAAATTTGGACCGTTTATGATGTGTATATTCATCGTTTCAAACATAAAATTTTAAATCGATAATTCCTTGAATTGGTCGTCTTTACATAAGGGTTTTAAAACGTATTTACGATTGGAGCGATCCTTGTCTGCCAATAGTATCAGCGCTTACTTACAAGACATTTCTAAATTGGAAGTTTTTTTTGAAGAACAAGGTCTGGGAAAATCAGTTAAGGACATTCGGATAGATGATTTAAAATCATTTTTAAAATGGATCAATTTGCAGGGAATGAGTCCGCATACCCAGGCACGAACATTATCGGGCATTAAAGCTTTTTTTAAATATTTGTTACTCGAACATCTAATTCAGACTGATCCTTCTGCCCTGATAGAAAGTCCTAAATTGAGCAGAAAATTACCTGATACATTGAGTTTACCCGAGATCAATAGTCTGATTGACGCCATCGATCTTTCCAAACCCGAAGGCATGCGCAATAAAGCCATGCTCGAAATGTTGTATGGCTGCGGTTTACGTGTTTCTGAATTGGTATCACTCAAAATTTCTAACCTTTTTTTAGACATCGATCTGATCAAGATCATCGGAAAAGGGAATAAAGAAAGATTGGTTCCCATTGGCGGAGAAGCAGTAAAATATTTAAAAATTTGGCTTCAAACACTTAGGGTGCATGTAGAAATCAAACCCGGAAAAGAAGATTTTGTCTTCCTTAACAGAAGAGGATCACCACTATCGAGGGTAATGGTATTTTTAATTATCAAGAATTTAGCCACACAAATCGGATTGAAGAAAAAAATAAGTCCGCATACTTTCAGGCACTCTTTTGCTACGCATTTAATTGAGGGTGGTGCCGATTTACGTGCCGTTCAGGAAATGTTGGGCCACGAGAGCATCACCACCACAGAAATTTACACCCATTTGGATCGAGACTATTTACGGAGCACCATTTTGCAATACCATCCTAGAAGTTAAAGCCCTGCTTTAATCATCCTATCTCTTCCGAATAAATCTTTTTTGAGTTCGATCGATAGAAAGCCTTTAGCTTGAAGAAGCTGACATGTTTCCACACCTAGTTGCTCATTGATCTCAAAGAATACTAAGCCACTGGTTCGTAAATGTTTTAACGCAAAATCAGTAATACGATCATAGAAAATTAAAGGATCCTGATCGGGTACAAACAAAGCCGTATGTGGTTCATAATCCAATACATTTCGATGCATTTGGCTTTGTTCGGCTGTTGTTACATAAGGAGGATTACTGACAATGATATCGAAGTATTCCTTTGTAAAAGAGGCATCAGCCCGTAAAATATCTTGATGAAAAAAATCAACCTCCAACCCATTTAATTCAGCATTACTACGAGCTGTGGCTAAAGCTTCATTTGAAATATCTAATCCGAAAACACTTGCATGAGGCAATTTTGACTTTAAAGCAATGGGTATACAGCCACTACCAGTGCCTATATCCAAAATATACGGATGAGGGAATTTTAGCTCTTTGAGTTCGTCCAATATCCACTCAACTAACTCTTCGGTTTCGGGTCTTGGAATAAGTACAGAAGGATTGACCTTAAAATTTAAACCGTAAAACGCTGTTTCCCCTAATACATATTGGATGGGTTTACCCGTGTTTAATTCTGATAAAATTGCGGATGTTTCCTGAAGTTGTTGCTCACTCAATAATTCTTGCTGATGTGACAAATAAAATGCTTTATCTATCTTGAATCGAGATTTGAGCATGATAAAAAACAAGCTTTTGATCTCCAATTCCGGATATAGCGGAGCTAAAGATTTCTGCCATTCCTTTTCTATCTGCAACCAATTCATGTTCACAAAGTACGTTATTTAATAGCCGAAAAACCAGCTAAAATGTATTAATTTGCAACATGTCTGCAGATGAACTGTATATGATTCGTTGTTTAGAACTGGCTGGCTTGGGAGCTGGATACGTAAGTCCGAACCCGATGGTTGGTGCAGTGATTGTGGCTGATGGAAAAATCATCGGTGAAGGCTATCATCAACATTATGGCGAAGCGCATGCAGAAGTCAATGCCATACAAAATGTGTTGTCTCAGTATCCTAATGCGGAGGCTTTACTTCAAAGGTCGACCATGTATGTCAGCTTGGAACCTTGCGCTCATTTTGGCAAAACTCCACCTTGCTCCGATCTGATTGTGAAGTATCAAATTCCCAAGGTGGTAATTGGCTCCCGCGATCCCTATGCCGAAGTAAATGGTAAAGGGATCTCCAAATTACAATCTGCGGGAATTGACGTAATTGAAGGTTTATTATCGCAGGAATGCCTGAATTTGAACAAGCGATTTTTCACCCGAATTGCTAAACAAAGGCCCTATATTATTTTAAAATGGGCACAAACTGCCGATGGGTATTTTGCTCCAGAACAGGGTCAGCAATGGATTAGTTCTGAATCCGCAAAAATTTTGACGCATCGCTGGCGAAGCGAAGAAGACGCTGTTCTGGTAGGATACCGTACGGCACTAAGCGATGATCCACAATTGAATGTGAGAGCATGGACGGGCAGAAACCCCAAAAGGATTGTGATTGACAGGAATTTAAGCTTGCCTAAAAACTTACATCTTTTCGATCAAAGTCAGGAAACATTAGTTTTTAATGCGCTTAAAACAGAAATCGACCAACAAATTAAATATTTAGAGCTGGAGAACTTCGATACGCTTTTGCCACAGTCGATCTGCTACCAATTATACTTAATGGATGTTCAATCGCTGATTATTGAAGGCGGTGCTCAAACCCTCGAATTATTTATTAAAGCCGGTTTGTGGGATGAAGCACGTGTTTTTACAGGAACAGAAATTTGGGCTAAAGGAATCAAGGCCCCCAAACTTGATGCAAAAACAGCAGAAAAACATCACATCGACACAGATATCTTAACTATTTATCATCGAGAATCATGATCTACGTTTTATTGAGTGTATGCTGCAGTGTGATTGTTTCTATCCTGTTGAAACTAGCACGTCGTTACGAGATCAATATATATCAGGCCATAGGATTTAATTATGCCGCCGCTGCCCTACTCTGTTATTGGCTTTTTAAACCAGCGCTAAGCAATGTACATCCCGAGGCCCCCATATCGATTTACCTGACCTTAGGCTTTTTATTACCAACTATTTTTGTGGTGATGGCTTATTCCATTCGGTATGCAGGAATCGTACGTACAGATATTGCCCAGCGACTATCCTTGATTATTCCGCTATTGGCGGCCTATCTTCTTTTTAGTGAACAATTCTCTATGCTTAAAAGCGGTGCCATCACATTAGGGTTAATTGCAGTTTTGTTTTCCATTAAATGGGATAAAAGTGGTTCTGAAAGCAAAAAATCCTGGCTATTTCCAGCGAGCGTTTTTTTTGGATTTGGATTGATTGATATTTTATTCAAGCAAATTGCCACTTATAAAAGCATTCCGTTCACCACGGCTCTATTCTTTATCTTCTTATTGGCATTGGGTATTTCCTCGATCTATTTAATTTACAGGATGCTTTTCAAAAAGATGCGCATCACACTCATCAATGTGATTTGTGGGTTGATCTTGGGGCTGTTTAATTTCGGGAACATCTATTTCTACCTGAAGGCTCATCAGGCCCTCAATACCCAACCTTCTCTTGTTTTCACGGCAATGAATATCGGTGTAATTACACTGGGTTCGTTGGTTGGATTGCTGATTTTTAAAGAGAAACTGAGTAAACTCAATTATGCAGGCATATTGATGGCTATAGTTGCTATTGTGATCATTGCATTGAATTAATATGCTTTTCCAAGATACCTACAAAACCATTCAAGCACCTTCTGAAGGTATCTTTAGAGATCGTGGAAGCAAATTCATAGCATATGCCTATCCCATTCAATCGGAAGAAGAAGTTAAATCTATTATTCAAGAACTCAAAATAGCGCATCCAAAGGCCAGTCATCATTGTTGGGCGCTTCGATTAAGTCCCGATCGTTCTGTTTTTAGGATCAATGATGACGGTGAGCCTTCGGGAACCGCCGGCAGACCGATTTTAAATACACTTTTATCGCATGACCTAACGCAAATTTTGATAGTGGTAGTACGTTACTTTGGAGGAACCTTATTGGGAGTTCCAGGCTTGATCAATGCTTATAAAACTGCAGCTGCAGAAGCAATTTCAGCAGCCAAGGTCATAGAAAAAACAATTAACGATCAATATCAATTAGTTTTCGATTACCTTCAGCTGAACGAAGTAATGAAGCTAATAAAAGACAAAGAGCTCAAAATCATCAGCCAAGAAACGAATAATAACTGCAAATTATTGGTTGAAATTCGACAAGCCGAAGTCAATCAACTGATCGGTCAATTTGAAAAAATCCCTAATTTGAGGATACAATATCTCCAAACCTTATGAACAGAATTACTGAAACTGACTTGATTTTGAACCCAGATGGCAGTGTTTACCACTTAAACCTGTTGCCGGAGGACCTAGCCACTACTATTATCACCGTTGGAGATCCTGACCGAGTAGCTGAAGTGAGCAAACACTTCGACACAGTGGAATTAAGAAAAGGTAAGCGAGAATTCATTACCCATACCGGCTACTTGGGCTGTCAGCGGATCAGCGTGGTCTCTACAGGTATTGGTACCGATAATATTGATATTGTGCTGAATGAGCTAGATGCCCTAGTCAACATCGACTTAATGTCCCGCCAGGTTAAAGAACAACTTACCAGTTTGAATATCATCCGGGTTGGAACATCAGGCACCATTCAGCCAGATATTCCCATAGATAGCATCTTAGTTTCTGAGTTTGCTTTGGGTTTAGATGCATTAATGGGTTATTATCAATACCCTGAAACTAAGGAAGAAAAAGAATTGTTATCGGCTTTAAAAAATCAGGTGCCTGATCTGCAAAGCTTGAATCCATATCTTACCCATGCAGGAAATGATTTGCTGGATAGCTTAGCCAATGGTTTGCAGAAAGGTGTTACCGTGACTGCTCCTGGCTTTTATGCGCCCCAGGGACGTAAGCTACGCTATCGGTCCAAAATTGATGAACTCATTAACAAACTGAACACTTTTAGCTATCAAAATAACCGAATTACCAATTTGGAGATGGAAACAGCAGGCATTTATGCACTGGCAAATATTTTTGGCCATCAGGCCATTTCAGTCAATGCCATCTTGGCAAGCCGGGTAAAACTGGAATTCAGTAAGAATCCACAGAAGATTGTTGATGAGGCGATAAAATTAGTTTTAGAGCGGATTTAAACTGTTTTAGCAAGTTCCAGAAAATGAGCTAAAGCAGTTTTTTTAGCATCATCCCAATCATAATGAATGTAGTCATTCAGATATTTAGCCATATCGAAATTTGGAAAGGTGTTTAGTTCATTAATTAAGCTGGAACGATGTTTCAAGCCAAACGCTAATGCCTCATTAAATTGAGAGATAAATTCATCAGAAACCGGTTTATTGCTTACCCAGGCAGCGAAAACAAAAGGCAAAGCAGTCATATCGAACCAACAAGCAGATAAATCATAGGCATACGCATACTGATCGGCCTTACCAAAAGTTCGGTCTCCTATTTGTACAAAAGCTTCAGCTTCTGTAGTTTCCACCCAATTAGGATTGATTTTCCAATGATTTTTTAGTAAAACCCTGGCTAATAGATTAGAAGTGCGTGATTGCTGATCGGCTCGAATGGTTTTGATCTCAGAAATCGGTTTTTCACTGAAAATAAAGACAGAGTTCACAGCTCCAAGGGCGCCAATACAATAATCTGATACGATTTGATAATGCTTCAGAGATAACAAAGTAGCTACAGGAACTAAACCTATATCTATTTGATTATTAATTAGTTTATCTGCACAATCTGAAGGAATATTTAAACTCAAATCAATTTGATCATTCAATTGTTTTAAACCATAAACAAAGGGTTTAGCATTGGTATATGAAACAGCAGAAACTCTCATCTTCTCCGGCATGGCACTTTCTTTTATAAATGTTTCAAATGATTTCTATTATTAAAATCAATGATTTCGAAATCCTTACCATCAAAATAGATTTTGTATAAACTTACATTACTGTGCGGAAACTGATCCATTTGAGACAAAGACAAACCACTAATGGTGCACAACAATAAGCGTAGAGCCCTTCCATGCATACAAACCAATACATTTTCGGCCGTATCTATGCATTTAACTTCTTCTAAAAAGGTCAACTGTCTGGCTTGAACTTCGAGCGGGCTCTCACCTAGTTCAAATTTTCGATCCAAGTGGCCATTGGTCCAGGCTGTGGTTAATTCTTCAAAATGAGGCTTGGTGATTTCGGAGGGTTTTCCTTCATAAATACCCCAAGCTAATTCGTCTAAACCTTCATGTTGAACCCATGGAATATCTTTTTTGAGAAAAGAATCTACCGTTTGATGGGTACGCTTAAGTGTAGAGGTGAAGATGAGATCAAAAGGGATATGCTGATAATGTTGATAGAAAGCCTGAGCTTGTTTTTTTCCCCACTCGTTCAAATCAGTATTCATCCCACGACCTTGAATAATACCTTGTTTGTTCAGATCAGTTTCACCGTGCCGTATGATGTAAAGGGTTTTCTTCATGAATTAATAACCGGCAGCGGATAAAATTTAGGTTTAGATTCTTCCGGGAATTCAAAATCCTGATAATCCTGAATGACGGAATACAAGGTATCCCTTTCAATTGGATGACGACCTACTTGTTTGATCAAGTCTACCAGTTCTTTTGTACTCATGGCCGGGTTTTGCTCTTCGGCACCTGCCATCGAATAAATTTTGGTGGTATCGTCAATCGTACCATCAATATCATCTACTCCAAATGCCAGGGATAATTGAGCCGTATTACGCCCAATCATCGCCCAGTATGACTTAATGTGATCGAAATTATCCAGATAGATACGAGAGATGGCATAATTGCGCAAATCTTCAATCACACTCAACTCCGCTACATGCGACATCTGGTTATCCTGATTCCTGAATTTTAGTGGAATAAAGGTTTGGAAACCACCCGTACGATCCTGCAGCTGTCGCAATTGTTCCATATGATCAACCCGATGCCAATACGATTCAATATGGCCATAAAGCATGGTTGCGTTAGAACGCATCCCTAATTTGTGCCATTCTTCGTGAATAGCCAACCATTGTTCTCCGGTACATTTATCCTTCGCAATCTGCTCTCTGATCTCCGGATGAAAAATCTCAGCACCACCACCTGGAATAGAATCTAATCCGGCTTCTTTCATCATTTTCATGCCAGTAGGATAATCGACCTTGGCTTTTTTAAAGATATAGTGATATTCTACCGGAGTCAAAGCCTTCACATGAAGCTCTGGACGGTGTTTTTTTATGTTGGTAAATAAGTTCGAATAAAATTCCAGGTCGTATTGTGGGAGTACGCCACCAACAATATGCACTTCTGTAACCGGCTGCCCATCGTATTGCTTAACGATATTCAGCATCTCCTCCATGGTATAAGCCCAACCCTCCTCTTTTTGTTTAAGTAGACGAGAATAGGAACAAAACTTACAGTCGTACACACACAAATTAGTGGGCTCGATATGGAAATTACGATTGAAATAAGTGATATTTCCATGTCTTTGTTCACGAATATAGTTGGCCAGCACTCCTAAGTAAGACAATTCAGCTTTTTCGTATAGGGTCACCCCTTCATCAAAAGAAATACGCTCATTTTGAGCGATTTTTTTGGCAATTGTTCTTAAATCTGAATCGAGATCCGGATCTTGAATCAAGTAATTAAGTTTGGTGGTGCTGATTGACATAGAATTGCAAAAATAAGTATTCAGCAGACAATATTCAGCCTAATTATTGTTGAAAAGAACGGAATGACGTAAGTTTACTTAAAGATTATAGAGCTGTTTCATGAAATTAGAAACCATTGCCATACATGCCGGAAACCATCCGGATGAACATACCAAAGCGGTCATTCAACCCATTACGCTATCCAGCACTTTTGAAAGAGCCGAAGATGGTTCCTATCCGCAGGGTTACATGTACACTCGATTGGATAATCCTAATCGGAGATCGTTAGAGCTGGTTTTATCCAAATTAGAAGGCGGTGCCGATGCATGTGCTTTTTCATCTGGTAATGCAGCCGGAACTACTGTTTTTCAAGCCTTGGAACCAGGAAGCCATGTTTTGGCACCGGATGACATGTATCACGGCCTCCGAAATTCTCTTCTGCAAGTTTTCAAAGGTATTTTGGAGGTCGATTTCATCGATATGACCAATCATGAGCTCATCCAATCCTCCATTAAACCGAATACCAAACTGATTTGGCTGGAAACACCTTCCAACCCCCAACTTAAAGTCAGTGACATCAGACAGATTGCCAGCATTGCAAAAGCCAAAGACATCCTAATTGCAGTGGATAATACCTTCGCCACCCCGGTCATTCAGGCACCTATTTTTTATGGGGCTGATTTGGTGATGCATTCCACTACCAAATACCTGGGCGGGCATAGCGACGTATTGGGTGGTGCTTTGATTTGTAAAGATAATAATCCTTTCTGGCAAAAGATTAGAACCATTCAGCAGCTTTCTGGAGCAGTACCCGCACCATTTGATTGCTATATGACCGTTCGGGGAATTAAAACCCTTCCCTATCGAATGAAGGGGCACATGGAAAACGCCAAAGCGCTGGCAAAATTCTTAGACACACATCCCAAAGTGGAAAAAGTCTATTTCCCGGGTTTAGAAAGTCATCCGCAATACGAGGTGATTAAGAGACAATTATGCGGCCCCGGAGCAATGCTCTCATTTTTAGTGAAAGACGGGGAAAAGGCGGCTCAAACGGTATGTAATAAAGTAAATATCTTTACCCAAGCTACCAGTTTAGGTGGAGTGGAAAGTTTACTGGAGCATCGGGCATCAGTAGAGGGACCTAATACACTTACACCTAAAAACCTGATAAGAGTTTCCGTTGGATTAGAGCACATCGACGATTTAATAGCCGATTTGGAACAGGCACTTGCTTAAGCTTCCCGACTGGTATCCCAAGCTTCCAGGTAATCGGCTACCTTCCGAACAAATGATCCGCCTAAAGCACCATCTACCACCCGGTGGTCGTAAGATAAGGACAGGAACATCATGTGACGAATAGCAATCACGTCTCCGTGCTCGGTTTCAATTACTGCTGGTTTCTTCTTAATTGCTCCTACAGCCAGAATAGCTACCTGAGGCTGATTGATGATAGGCGTTCCCATCACATTGCCAAAAGAACCTACATTGGTTAGGGTAAAAGTACCGTTTTGCACTTCATCGGGTTGTAATTTATTCTGACGAGCACGGTTAGCTAAATCATTTACCGATTTGGTGATACCCACCAAATTAAGTTGGTCGGCATTTTTGATGACCGGAACGATCAAATTTCCGGAAGGTAAGGCAGTTGCCATACCAATGTTGATGTCTTTCTTCTTAATGATCTGATTCCCATTAACAGAAACGTTGATCATCGGAAAATCTTTAATGGCTTTGGCTACCGCTTCAATAAAAATTGGAGTAAATGTAATTTTCTCGTTTTCACGCTTTTCAAAACCTTTTTTAATACGTTCTCTCCATTGTACGATATTTGTCACATCGGCTTCAACAAAAGAAGTAACGTGAGGAGAAGTATGTTTACTCATTACCATGTGGTCGGCAATCAGTTTACGCATCCGATCCATTTCGATGATTTCATCACCACCTGATACCGAAACAACAGGTGCAGGAGCAGCTTTAGGTGTTTCTGGTTTTTGAGTTTCAGTTTTTTGCGGCTGTGGAGCAGTACTACTTTTTCTGCTCGCCAGGTATTCTAGAATATCTTGCTTAGTCACCCGTCCATCGGCACCGCTACCACTGATCGAATCTAATTCACTCAGTGAAATGCCTTCTTCAGCAGCAATACTTTTTACCAAGGGTGAATAAAAACGCTCAGATGAACTAAAATCAGCTTTAGGAGCAATAACTTGTTCTGGTGTAGATAATTGTTCAACTCCAGGGATTTCTTCAGTTTTAGGGGCCTCCGTAACTGGCACATTTACCTGAACAGGTTCAGTAACAGGTGTTTCAACCGATGCATTCATGTCCGTTTCGATGATAGCAATTACCTGACCAACCTGTGCAATGTCGTTTTCTACAAAAAGCTGTTTTACCAATTTTCCGGCTACAGGTGATGGCACTTCAGAATCTACCTTGTCGGTAGCGATCTCTAAAACCGTTTCGTCCATTTTTATGGTATCGCCAGGCTGTTTTACCCATTTAATAATGGTAGCCTCAGCGACACTTTCGCCCATTTTAGGAAGTGTTAATTGATATTCAGCCATAGGTTTTGTATTTCGGGCAAAATTAATGCTTTTTTGGTTATGCGTAATCTTCTTTCAACAATTTATGGAGCATAATGAGCGCACTGATGGCAGAACGTTCAATATTTTCTTTTCTTTTGTTACCAAATTGAAATTTCCTGCTCATTGTTTTGGTTTTATTGGCTACCGCGATCCAGACCGTACCCACAGGTTTCTCAGGCATTCCTCCATCCGGCCCTGCAATACCACTGATGGAAACAGAATAATCGGCTTGGTAACGATTAATTACCCCTCTTGCCATTTCCTCCACCACTTCGGCACTTACTGCACCATGTTGTGTAAGGGTTTCATGCTTCACATCCAACATGCTCTCTTTCATGTCATATGAATAAGCAACTGCACTACCTGCAAAAACGGAACTACAACCAGGGTGTTGGGTAATTTGATGAGCAAGGTAACCTCCGGTGCAACTTTCTGCTATGGCCAGCTTTAAATTCCTTTTCTCCATGAAATCTAAGATCACCTTTTCAATTGGGGTATCCGTATCGCTGATTAAATAGGGTGAAATCTGCTTTTTGATTTCGTTAGCTATCAAATTTACTTCATTTTCTAAAGTAGCTTGGTCTGTTCCATATGCACTTAATCTCAAGCGTACCTGACCCAATTTTGGCAGATAGGCCAGTTTAATATGTTTAGGCAATACATCTTCGATGGCACAGATTTTTTCAGCCAAGAAGGATTCACCAATTCCGGCTGTGAGCATGGTATAGTGAACAATATGAGGAAGTTTAAATTGTTGTTTAATTCGTGGGATGACCTCCTCTTCCATCAAATATTTCATCTCAAAAGGTACACCAGGCAAAGAAATGATCAATTTCTCTGCTTCTTCAAACCACATGCCAGGAGCAGTTCCATTTTTATTCGGGAGTACCAGACAGTTTTCAGGTACTTCTGCCTGAGCGATGTTCACAGGTAAAAGAGGTGCCTTGAAACGCTCAAACAAAGTTTTAACCTGTTCTAAGGTTCCTTCATCTTGCTTAAAGCCAACTTCGAAATAGTCTGCCAATGTTTTCTTGGTGATATCATCTTTTGTTGGACCTAAGCCACCGGTTATGATTACCAGATCTGCACGGTTGACCGCCGCTCTCAAAGTTGAAAGAATATCATTTCGATCGTCTGAAATAGAACTGATTTGCTTCACTGAAATTCCTATTTCATTCAGCTTTTGACCTATCCAAGCAGAATTGGTATCCACTACCTGTCCGATTAAAATTTCATCACCTATGGTTATAATTTCCGCCTGCATATTAAAAATTACTAAAAAAGTCTCGTCTTTTGCTCAATTTCAAATCTTGTAAAATAGATGCTTTCACCCTTAAATCAACGGTGTAGCTTCTGAAAGTTCCAAAAGGTATCCAACCAAAGGAAAGATCCCAGCAATGTAGATCACGATAAATAGATACTTGTGTTAAGCTGATCTTCTTCTGTTGGAAATCCCATCCCGAATTATACACCACTTTCCATTTAGGGGTTACACTAAAATCACCATTGAAGTTGAGTGTGTTGGTGGTATTGCCTACCAACCCAAATTTAGAGTAATTGAAGCTATAAGAAGCCCTAAAATTCCATGGAATATTAAAATCTACAAATGCATTTCTATCACGGTTCAGTAAGTCTAATTGATTTGCCTGCCCTGGATTTAAATTGCTTAGACTATTATTCTGATTATTGTTTGTTTGTTTTTTATTCGATTGTGAATTGAGACTAAAGTCTAATGAAAATCCAAAATTAGTTACTCTCGGTAGTTTACCCGAACTGAAAGTATATTTATCAATTCTCTTACCTAAGTCATTCACCATGTAGGGATCGAAGGTACCGAAGAAATTAATTCCCATTTTTTGTTTAAAAAGAGCGGTTCGGCCTGAAAAAACGATGGGCGACAACTTAAAAGAATCGAGGGCGAAATTGAAATTCCCTGAAAAAGTTAAACCTTGTAGTATGGGGATTTTTTCGGATTTACCGGTTGAGTCCCCTCTAGACTTGAGTTTAGCTTCGATATTATTATCTATGCTGAAACCAATACCAGCCACCCTTCCTCTGCCAGGAAAACCAAATACTCCTTGCTCAAAATAGGAGTACAATGCTTGATCTCCATTAATATTTTGTTGCACATTGTCGTAAAAACCGAAGCGAGCCGAGCTGAAATCGGGGCGAAAATTAAAACCAATACTGGGCGTGGCCACATGTCTCAAAGCCATGAGTCTACCTTTTTTAAAATTCACCTGGCCATAAAACTTAGTAGTCAAATTACTGCTAAAATTATACTCATAAGTCCGTCTAAATCCTGGAACAGTGTCAATAAGTATCTTGTTTTGGACAGGATCAAAGTTTTTGCGAATACTGCTTGTATACCAGTTTTCTGTATAATTAACGCCTGAGGTTAGGTTAAAAAACTTGAGTAGATTAAGTGAAAAGTTAACAGGTATTGCATGTTGAAAACCATTCCTAAAGTTCTTTAGGCTGGTTTGCTTAAACAGCTGGTCTTCTTTTGTGTCAATAGAATTTGTACCTCTTAAACTATAACCAACGTTAAGTCTTTGATACCACTTTTGCTCTCCAGTCCTTTTTTTGGAGTCGAAAGGACTAATGGTACTCATGTTCAAGCTAAAAGTAGGTAATTCTAAGAAGACCGTTTTTTGTTGCATATCTTGCCTATGGCTGATACTGGACGTAAAGTTGAATAAACCATCGGCAAAAACTTTTCCATAGCTAATGTTTGATGATAAAGTATTGCGGGTCAATTGATCAAAATTATAAGATCCTTGGGCAGCGGTATTGGTAAAATAACTAGAAGTTCCCGCATTGACTGATGCAGTGAAGGTGGTTCCCGGATTTGCTTCGGGTCTTTGTGTATGATTCCACTGGATGTTGAAATCTTTAAATGGGTTATAACCAGGTGTACCCTCAATTCCGGTACGGGTAGATGAATATCTAAAATTTAGGCTTCCATCATATTTATACTTTTTTTGGTAACGTGCAGCTGTACTTAAGTCATAGGAACCCCGACTAAAAACACTTCCTTTGAAAGTCATATCCCAATAATCATTTATACCGACGTAATAACCAAAATCGCGAATAAAAAATCCCCTTACTGCATCCTCACCAAAAGTTGGAAACATAATCCCTGAAGCCCTACGATTAGGTTTGGGGAAAAATCCGAAAGGAATGCCTGCCGGAAGAGGAACATCTTCAATCTGCAGAAATGCAGGACCGGTTAAAATTTGTTTTTCGGTGACTATACCCCGGGTAATGAAAATCCCAAAATGGGGATGTTCTAAATTACAGGTGCTGTAAATACCATTCTTGAAAAAGCCTTCCTCGTATTCATTCTTTTTGAATTGACGGGCAGTCAAATAACCGCCATCGACCTCCGAGAAAACACCAAATGATTTTCCTTTTTTGGTTTCGACATTAAAAATCAAAGAATCGGTAGTGATGGGCTGATCGCCACCTTGCTTAAAAATAGGTTTACCCTGATATCGGTTGGTTTGCTTATTGATGAGTCCACTGGCAAAAACCGTGTTTGTTTTTTGATCTAAGCGGATAAAATCAGCATCTAATTCAAAATCACCATAAATTACTCTTGCTCTACCATACAAGTATACAAGGCCATTTTTCTTATCTACACGTATGGAGTCTTCTGCGCTATATTTTACTTTTGAAGCTTTCTGAGGGGTTTTAGAAGATAATTGTACGGTAGTGTCAGCTTTTATCGTTCTATTTGCCGGAGGATTATCTTGCTGCGCAAATGCGGTGAAAGCACTTCCTGTAAAAAGAAAAAGCAGAAGCTTGTTACGAAAAAGGAGCTTAATAAATTCCAAATTAGCTGATGAATACTATTTTTGTAAATCTTATCACAAAAAATCGATCAAAATTAATGAAAATAATCCCATTCATCAGACCGATTTATGGATTGTTAACGGTTCTACTGCTTTTATCTACATATTCTTTTGCAAATCCTGGGTCTGATATGACCTATCGCATCCGAACCATCGTGATTGATGCAGGACATGGGGGGCAGGATGGTGCCACCAGGGGCTTGATTTCAAAAGAGAAAGATGTGGCATTGGCTGTTGCGCTTAAACTTGGAAAAGCTATCGAAGAATCATTAAAAGATGTGAAAGTAGTTTATACCCGAACAAGCGACGTTTTCGTTCCTTTATATGAACGAATTGGTATCGCAAACCGGGTTAAAGCTGATTTATTCATTTCTATTCATTGCAACTCGATGCCTATTTATACCAAAAAAGTGGTTAATGGTTATAGAACCAATAGTAAAGGAAGAAGAGTTCCTACTTATTCAACGGTAAGTACTCAAAGTACCAGCACCAGCGGTACCGAAACCTTTGTTTCTGGTTTTGGACGATTGGATGAACAAGATATTGCTATCAGGGAGAATGCTTCAATTCTGTTAGAAAAAGATTACAAGGAAAATTATGAAGGTTACGACCCAAATGATCCAGAAAGTATCATCATGTTTTCTTTCCTGAAAAATGGTTTTAGAGAACAAAGTATAAAACTGGCCACTTTTATGCAGGAAGAATACAGTAAATCGGGCAGGCCAGACCGTGGTGTGAAAGAAAAGTCATTAGCCGTTTTGGCCCGTGCGGGGATGCCTGCTGTATTAACCGAAATTGGATTTATTTCTAATCCGGATGAGGAAATCTATATGAATTCTGAAGCCGGCCAAGCAGAAATTGTAAACTCGATGTTGAGAGCAATTCAAACCTATAAGAAACAGGTTGAAATTGAGTAGTATTGATTTAAATTATAAAAATTGAAAATTTCTAACGAAACCAAGGTCGGTATTTTTGCAACAGTAGCCATTACGGTACTCATTTTGGGATATAGTTTCCTAAAGGGGATGGATTTATTCACAACCGATGATCAGTATTATGCAGTTTACGATAGAATAGATGGCTTAACGGTTTCAAAACCTGTTTATGTAAACGGCTTTCAGGTTGGAAGGGTTTCAAAGCTCCATCTTACTCCCCAGGGAAAGATCATTGCTGAATTTAGAATTGACCCGAGCTACCAAATTCCTAAAAACAGCACCGCACAACTTGAAAACACTGACTTATTGGGTGGCAAGGCTGTTATTTTTTATTTGGGCGACAGTAAAGATTTTGCTGTAGATGGCGATACACTCTTAGGCACCAATCAAGCTGGTTTAATGGATCAATTGAAACCGGTACAAGAGAAAGCAGGCTTAATTGCAAGCCGTATGGATTCTGTCTTAACTAGTATAAATCAAACACTCAATCCGCAATTCAAACGCAATTTCAGCCAAAGTTTTAACAGCATTGCCCAAACGCTTCAAACACTCGAAGGAACCAGTCGCAAAGTAGATGGGTTAGTAGGTGCACAAAGCAAGAGAATTGGAGATATTCTTGTTAACCTGGAATCAATCTCGGCCAATTTGAAAAAAATTAGTGCAGAAGGATCAGAAGCTAACTTAGGCGAAACCCTTCTAAGTGCGAATAAAGCAGTAAACGACCTGCAACAAGTGCTTAATAAAATTAATGCAGGACAAGGAAGTTTGGGACTGTTGGTCAATGATCAAAACTTATATAAGAACCTCAATCAGGCTTCAGCTAATTTAGATCAATTGATGATCGATTTAAAAGCAAATCCGAAACGTTATGTTCACTTTTCGATTTTCGGAAAGGGATCTAAAACTAAATAATTTCGAATTTCTGGCCTTCAATTGCCAAGGCAGTGTTTTGGAATACGGATCGAGCTTCCTCCAAAAGTGGATTTAAATCTCGATAACGAGCCGAAAAATGGCCAATCAAAAGTTGTTTTACCCCTGCCCTCTTTGCGATCTCTCCCGCTTGTAAGGCAGTTGTGTGAAAGGTTTCTTCGGCACGAGCCAGCATATCGTGCATAAAGGTAGATTCGTGGTATAGTAAATTCACACCTTTAATCTGATCCAGGTACGACCAGTCGCAGATCGTATCAGAGCAATATGCATAGGTGCGTTCCTCATCTGGCGGTAAAGTCAAATCTTCCGGTTGATGAACTTTTCCAGTTGAATCGGTGAATGGGAAACCCTTTTTTATCAATTGACGTTGTTCGGGTGGTATTTGTAGTGCTACTACTTTATCCATCCTGATCTTGGGTAAACGCTTTTTTAAGGTGAATTTAAAACCAGTACAAGCAATCCGGTGACTAAGCGGGATGGTTTCCACCAATACATCCTGGTTTTCGAATAATAGTGTAGACTGATCTGCTGATGTTGGCTTGAATTCTAAATTAAATCTGAGAATGGTGAGCGAGTGTTTTAATTGGAGATCAACGATCTCTTTTAATTCTGGAGGGCCAAAAAGCTTCAAGGGCTTTTTTCGACCATTCAAATTCATAGAGGATAATAAACCAACCAAACCAAGGTAATGGTCACCATGTAAATGGCTAATGAAGATGTAATCTATCTTCTGAAATTTACAATTGAAACGAAGCAGTTGTTGCTGCGTGCCTTCGCCACAATCAATGAGGTAAATATTTTCATTGATGTTAAGTAATTGAGCGGTAGGATTCCTGTTATAAATTGGTGTAGCCGAACTGCTTCCTAAGATGGTAAGCTCAAACTTCATTCAGTTGTCTGGAAATTAGCGTGTTTCATTTTTTAGCTCTTTCTCAATTTCCTCCATAAAAATGAGATCAATGGCTTCATCATTGCTGGGTACAATATTTAACACCTCTTCTAATTGAGAAATATGAATGAGTTTAGAAATGGTCTCGTTCAAATTGGTTAAGATGAAAATACCATCGGCACTTTTACAAATACGATGGCCCACCAATAAACTTCCTAAGCCTGAAGAATCGGAATATTTAACTTCTGACAGATCTAACACAATATTTCTCTGACCCTCTGTATTGATCAAAATCAATTCGGACTTCAGCTTGGGTGAAATTAAACTATTCAGTTTGGGTTCATCCAACCTGAAGATTACATATTTATCGTGCTTGTCAATCGTGAACTTCATCTCTATCTAAGATAGTTAAAAAATTGTTATCATCAATTATTTTTTTGAGAGTTGGTTTAAACTTTTAAGAATATGTTGATGAATCCTGTCTAGTACATTATCTCCTTCTGCCCTAATAAAAGGCTCACCGATGATTTGCTCGTAAAGTTCGATGTATCGATCGGAAATGGTTTGAATCCACTCTTTACTCATTGCCGGGACTTGCTGACCCTCTTTACCTTGAAAACCATTTTCAATTAACCATTTTCTTACAAATTCTTTAGAAAGTTGTCGCTGTGGTTCATTTCGGTCTTGACGATCTTGATAGCCATCGGCATAAAAATATCGCGATGAATCTGGCGTATGGATTTCATCAATTAACAAGATGGTTCCATCCTCCGTTTTACCAAATTCATATTTAGTATCCACCAATATCAAACCTCTTGCTGCAGCCATCTCTGTTCCCCTTGCGTAAAGGGCTTTGGTATATTGTTCCAATTGCAAGTAATCCGCCTCCGTAACAATTCCTCTCGATAAAATTTCTTCTCTTGAAATATCTTCATCATGACCAAAAGCGGCCTTGGTGGTTGGGGTAATGATGGGTGAAGGCAATCGATCATTTTCTTTCAATCCATCTGGTAATGCTACGCCGCAAACGGATCTCTTCCCTGCTTGATATTCTCTCCAGGCATGGCCGGCAAGGTATCCCCTGATTACCATTTCAACTTTATAAGGCTGACAAATACGGCCGATCGTAACGGTAGGATCGGGAACATCAATCACCCAATTGGGGACAATATCGCTGGTGGCTTTTAAAAACTTGGCAGCGATTTGATTGAGTACTTGTCCTTTGTAGGGAATGGGCTCGGGCAATACCACATCGAAAGCAGAAATACGATCAGTCACCACCATCACCAAATATTGATCTTCAATGGTGTACACATCTCTTACTTTACCCTTGTAAAAAGCAGTTTGAACCGGTAATTGAAAATTGGTTTCCTTAAATGCAGCCATGTTTTATTTATTTCTGAATATCTCCGTAAGCTTCTAAAATTCGTTTCACTAATTTATGTCTAACCACATCTTCTCCACTTAAATAAATGATATCAATGCCCTTAATTTCCGGTAGAATTCTGAGGGCAGTATGTAGACCAGATTGCTGTACTTTGGGAAGATCTATTTGTGTGGCATCGCCGGTAACGATAAACTTAGCAGTTGGACCCATACGAGTTAAAAACATCTTCAACTGCATATCAGTGGCATTTTGCGCTTCATCCAAAATCACGAAACAGTTATCTAAAGTACGTCCACGCATAAAAGCCAGCGGAGCAATTTCAATGGTACGGTTTTCGAGATAGAGCTTCAATTTCTCTGCGGGTATCATATCGTCTAAAGCATCGTATAGCGGGCGTAAATAAGGATCGATCTTCTCTTTCAAATCCCCGGGTAAAAAACCCAGGTTCTCCCCTGCTTCTACAGCCGGACGAGTAAGAATGATGCGCTTTACTTCTTTATTTTTTAGAGCCCTAACTGCCAAGGCAACAGCGGTATAGGTTTTACCGGTACCCGCGGGGCCAATGGCAAATATGATGTCATTTTTTTGAATACTATCCACCATTCGGCGCTGATTGGCTGTTCTGGCCTTTACTACAATACCGTTCGGCCCAAAGACGATTGGTTCACTGCCATTAATTTTGTCTGGACCGGTTTCAGAATCATTTGATGAAGGACTAGCACCCAAGAGGTGTTCAATTTCGTTAGAATTGAGCTGTTGGAATTTGTCGGTGTGCTGAAGTATCTCCTGAAACTTTTGTTGAAATTGGTTCAACTCCTTTTCGTCTCCGAGTACTTTAACTTCATTTCCCCGTGCAACGATCTTGATTTTTGGATAATGCTTTTTTAAAATTTCGAAATTTTCATTTTTCGGCCCCCAAAGCATTACGGGGTTCACATTTTCGAGGGTGATGATCAGTTCGTTCAAAAGAATTATTTATAAAAATTTACTATTTAAAAATACGTTTTTTTGTGCGATAAAAATTGAATATTTGTAGGCAATAACCAATAGCAAGAATACTAATAAATATTCATTTTTCTGAATGGGCATCATTACCTTAACTACCGATCTGGGAACTAAAGACTTCTATCAGGCCGCCCTCAAAGGTAGTTTATTGAAATTGTTGCCAAGCGCAAATTTGGTAGATATCAGTCATGATATTTCTGCCTTTAATATTCCTCATGCTGCCTTCGTTTTAAAAAACTCCTTCCACTATTTTCCCAAGGAAACTGTTCACCTCATCGGTATTGATTCAGTTTATCATGAAAATTCCAAATACCTGGCCCTGCGGTATAAAGATCATTTTTTTGTAGGTTCAGATAACGGGATTTTCTCTTTGTTGTTTGATGAACAACCAAGTGAGGTGGTAGAGATTAACATCATGCAAGATCTCAACTTCCTGCATTTTCCGCTTTCAGATATTTTGGCCAAGGCAGCCTGTCATTTAGCTAAGGGTGGCAAATTGAACGAAATTGGAATCTCCATCAATGGACTTGAACAAAGAATGACACTGCAGCCGGTAATTGAAGGTGATATCATCCGCGGAAGCGTGATTTACATTGATTCATTCCAAAATGTAATCACCAATATCACTAAAGAACTATTTACCAAACAGCAAAAAAACCGGAATTTCAACCTCTTTTTCCGTAGAAACGAATCTATATCTTCACTTAGCTGGCATTATAATGAAGTACCAGAAGGTGAAAAACTTTGTTTATTTGGCATTTCTAACCATTTGGAAATTGCCATCAATAAAGGAAACGCCAGCGGTTTGTTGGGTCTACACTTGGGCGATATCGTTCGGATTGAATTTTATAAATGATCACCCGAATCGTAAAAATGCATTTCAGGCCTGAGGAAGTTTCCGCATTTCTCGAAATTTTCGAAGAGATGAAACAACATATTTCACAAAGTGAAGGTTGTTATGATTTACATCTCCACAGAGATCTAAACGAGCCCAACCAATTTTTCACCATCAGTTTATGGGAATCTGAACAATTCTTGAATGAATATCGTGAATCTGAATTATTTAAACTGACATGGGCTCGGGTAAAACCACTATTCGCCGAAAAGGCTGCTGCCTGGACATTAAATAAAATGATGTAATGAGAAAATCACTCAAATACTTCGCATTGTTATTAATTTTGAGTGTTTTGGGTACTGGGGTGATCTTTTGGGAGAATGACATTCCTTTACCGATCCTCAAACAAAAATACGCTCCCAAGCCCTCTAAATTTCTCGAAATGGACGGTTTGGAAGTGCATTACCGTGATCAGGGAAATCAAACAGATACGCTTCCGCTTGTACTCTTACATGGCACAGCCGCCAGCTTACATACCTGGGAAGGCTGGGCAGAAGTGCTACAAAAGGAACACAGGGTCATCACTTTAGATCTTCCGGCTTATGGGCTTACCGGTCCACATCCTGATGGTGATTATTCAGTTTCGTTTTATGTAGATTTTATAAATGACTTTTTAAATCGGTTGGGCGTTAAACAATGTATCCTCGGTGGAAATTCTTTGGGTGGTTACATCGCTTGGAATTACGCCTTGAAATATCCTCAGAAAACTAATAAATTGATTTTAGTAGATGCTGCTGGTTACCCCATCCAATCGGAATCGGTTCCTTTGGCTTTTCAGTTAGCCTCCTTGCCTGTTATTAAAAATATATTCAAGTATATTACTCCACGGCCCATTCTAAAGAAAAGCATCGAAAATGTATACGGTGAGTCATCTAAAATTGATGAAAAGCTGATTGATCGTTATTTCGAACTCTCATTAAGAGCAGGAAACCGTGCTGCATTCATAGACAGAATGTCTAAATTCAAAAGGA
>CAZOLA010000001.1:74055-79534 GCA_964580845.1 uncultured Sphingobacterium sp. | reverse complement strand
TTAAGAGCAGGAAACCGTGCTGCATTCATAGACAGAATGTCTAAATTCAAAAGGAAAGGATTGGATGAAAACTTTGAGCAACTGAAAAATCTTCAAACCCCCACCCTGATCATTTGGGGTGAAAAAGATCTCCTCATTCCCATCAATGTAGCTTATCGTTTCCAAAAAGATTTACCGGTTGATACGCTGGTCACCTTCCCGAAATTAGGACATGTTCCACAAGAAGAAGATCCTCAGCAAACGGTAAAATCAGTTTTAGATTTTTTGAGAAAGAATTGATTTTTTCTTGTCTAAGAAGGTAAAAATTGAGTCATACTCAGTTTTGGGAGGTATTATTGATGAATTATCAGCTAATTTAGGGTCGATTTTAAATAAGGTTTAACGCAACATGGCAAGAAATACACTTAATAGCGGAAATAAGCAGGAAGAAGATTTGCCGAAAGCAAAAATCAACAAGGATAATATCCGTAAAATATCCCAACTACTCGCTTACCTCCAACCCTATCGCGTAAAATTCATATTTGGAATCGTTTTCTTATTCCTTTCGAGTCTAACCGGATTGGCTTTTCCTTCCCTGTTAGGGGCCATGATTGACGCCGCACAAGGCAAGCAAAAAATTAGTTTCATTCCTGGTGAGATCCATACCATCGGACTCATTTGTTTTGGGATCTTATTTGTTCAATCTTTTGTTTCCTTTTTCAGGATTCGATTTTTTGTAGAAGTGGCAGAAAAAGCATTGTCTGACATCAGAAAGGATACTTACTTCAGATTGATCACCTTGCCGATGAACTTTTTTGCCAATCGCCGGGTGGGTGAATTGAACAGTCGCATCTCTGCCGATTTATCACAAATTCAGGATACATTAACTACCACGCTGGCAGAAATGTTCAGACAAATCGTGCTGTTAATTGGTGGTGTAACTTTACTTTTTGTGGTTTCTTACCAGCTCACACTTTTAAACCTGGTCATTCTGCCTGTTTTGGTGGTATCGGCTGTTGTATTCGGTCGTTTCATCAGAAAGGTATCTCGTGAAGCTCAGGATCAATTGGCTGAATCAAACACTGTGGTTCAGGAGACCTTACAAGGCATTGCCAACGTGAAAGCATTCGTAAATGAGGCCTATGAGGCAAATCGTTATCAAAAAAACCTGCAAAATGTTGTTAAAATTGCGCTCAAAGGTGCGAGTTACCGTGGTGCATTTGCCTCATTTATCATCTTTTGCCTATTCGGGGCTATTGTTGCGGTCATTTGGTACGGGTCTGTTTTGGTATCTAACGGTCAGCTTTCTGTAGGTAATTTAACCACCTTTATCTTATATGCCATCTTTGTTGGGGCAGCAATGGGTAGTTTCCCTGAACTGTATGCCAATGTGCAAAAAGCAGTGGGTGCCAGTGAGCGGGTTTTGGAGATACTCAACGAGCCCAATGAGGCAATTTCCATTCATGAGCATGAAAACAGAATTGAGAAAACTATTAAAGGCGATTTGAGCTTTAAAAATGTTTCTTTTCAATACCCCTCCAGACCCGAAATGCCGGTGCTCCAATCAGTGAATTTTGAAGCAAAATCTGGTGAAAGAGTAGCCATAGTTGGGCCAAGTGGTGCCGGAAAATCTACTTTAGCAGCATTGATCCTAAGATTCTATGAGGCACAAGAAGGCACCATCTTATTTGATGATCAATCTGCTGATCAATTCTCTCTAACTGATATCCGAAATCAAGTAGCCATCGTTCCACAGGATGTGCTTTTATTTGGCGGATCTATTCTGGAAAATATTGCTTATGGAAAGCTAAGTGCAAGCAAAGAGGAAATCATACAAGCGGCTAAGCGGGCAAATGCACATGAATTCATCAGCAGTTTCCCCGAAGGCTATGAAACCCTGGTAGGTGAACGGGGTGTAAAATTATCGGGTGGACAAAGACAACGGATAGCCATTGCACGTGCCCTGCTAAAAGATCCTGCTATTTTGATTTTGGATGAAGCAACCTCATCTCTCGATTCTGAATCAGAAAGATTGGTTCAGGAAGCGCTGGAAGAATTGATGAAAAATCGAACTTCTATCATTATTGCCCATAGATTATCTACCATCCGTGAGGCCGATCGAATTGTAGTAATAGAAAAGGGCCGAGTGGTAGAAAGTGGTTCTCATGAAGAACTGATCAAAAATGAAGAGGGATTGTATCGATATTTAAGTCAATTACAATTTGAATCCTGATTTTACGTTCAATCTTTAAAAAGATGGAACCATGTCGGATATTTCTTTTAATGGATTAGGCTCATTCGCCCTTTTTTTGTTTAGCTGCTTCTTGTTTGCGTTTTGTATTGTTCTACTTTTAATAAGACAGCTATTGCTATATAAAAAGGCACATCCACACACGGTTAGATGCAATTCAGTTTTTATTATCGCAACATTATTCCCCTTTTTTTCAAGTCTGATCGGTTTGATCATCATTCAATGTATCAACGATCCCGGAATAAATTGGTTGATGGATAGCTATCTTTCCATCTGCATGCTTGGTGTCTCCCTAGTCATTGCGATTATTTGGGTGATAATGGGATTAAAAGCTTTACGAAAAGACTTTAGTCAACTTGATGGATGATTAATCCTGAAAGAAATTTAGGCTCAAACCAGGTCGATTTAGGTGGCATTACTTCACCAGCATCTGCTACAGCTATTAATTCATCAATACTGGTGGGGTAAAGCGTAAACAAGACATCGAAAGCACCTTCATCCACTTTATTTACCAATTCATTTAGAGGAGTTAATCCACCCGCAAAACTAAGACGTGGATCGGTTCTTGGATCAGAAATACCCAACAATTTAGTCAAAACTTCGTCTTGCAAAATAGCCACATCCAAATCCTTAACCGGATTACCCGACAAATTGCCTTTATAAGCAAGTTTAAACCATTTACCAGCTAAATACATACCGAACTGATGAAGGCTGCTGGGCTTAAATTCCGCTACCTGTTTTAATTCTTCTAAGTCGAATTGATGAGAAAGGAGCGCTAAAAATGCACTCACCGATAATTTACCCAGATCTTTTACCAAACGATGAAATTCGAAAATTCTGAGCTGATCGGTAGACATGTAAACAGAACTGAAGAAATTATACTCTTCGGCTCCATGGTGTTTCAAATTCAGTTTACGGCATTCAATACCAAAGGTGGATGCTGCAGCAGCACGATGATGACCATCTGCGATATAAGTATGTTGAAGTGCTCCAAATGACTGAATAATTGATTTTAATTGGTCTTCATCATCAATTTTCCAAACCGAATGTATCGATCCCGATTTTTCGAATGATAGCAAAGCATCACGTTTAATGGTATCAGAGATGATTTGATCAATTACTGCATCAGCCTGATAGGTGATCAATACCGGATTGGCATCGATCCCGGTTTGTTGTAAATAATCAATCAATCCACGTTCCCTATCAGCCCGGGTTAATTCATGTTTTTTTATGGTATTATTTAGGTAATCATCAATGGCAGAAACAGTCCAGATTCCGGTTTGGGTAATACCAAGGTGCTGAACTTGATAGATATAGATCGAGGGGTTTTCATCACGAATCAACCAAGCCTTCTCTATAAATTCCTCGAAATTTTCATTGATTTTCTTAAAGGCCAATTCTGTTTTAGAACCCATTAAAAAACGGTTTTCTAATTTTGGAACCAGCATATTAACAAAAGATCGTGCTTCCTGGCTTCGAATTTTTCGGGCAGTTGGCAAATCGAGATTTTCTACCTCCAAAACCACATCAACCGCATAAGCTTGATCGGGATGTATACCTTTAAAAGCTTTAATTTTGGGCATAAAGGCTTTTTATGATTGCTTAAAAAAGTCAATGATCAAATTTGCCAACTCTGTACCAATTCTTTCCTGTGCTTCATTAGTAGAGGCACCAATGTGTGGCGTTAAAGATACTTTGGGATGTGACAAAAGTGACTGTAATGGAGTAGGTTCATTTTCGAATACATCTAATCCGGCGAAAGCCAATTGACCATTATCAAGCGCTGCTAATAATGCTTCTTCATCAATAGTGCCGCCACGTGAGCAATTAACTAGTCCGCAACCTGTTTTCATCAATTCAAATTCAGCTTTAGCAATTACCGGCTTTTCGGAGAAAGGTACATGCAGGCTGATAAAATCAGATTGGCTGATCAGCTGATCTAAACTCACTCTTTTTACCGGTACATCAACCTTGACATCTCCACTTAATTGAAGTGTTAAGGCCGATGGAATTTCATTTAAATCATAGGCTAATACATCCATACCCAAACCCAGTGCAATTTTTGCAGTTTCTCTACCAATCCGACCAAAACCTATGATACCAATTGTTTTTCCCCGAAGTTCAATCCCCTTGGCATAAGCCTTTTTTAAATCATTGAATTGGGTATTACCAACATGAGGCATTTTTCGGTTGGCATCTTGTAAAAAACGAATACCAGTAAACAAATGCGCAAATACCAACTCTGCTACGGAAAGTGATGAGGCAGCCGGGGTATTAATTACTGCTATTCCTTTACTCCTGGCATATGCTACATCGATATTATCCATGCCTACTCCACCGCGACCAATTAGTTTTAGATTTGGACAGGCATCAATCAATTCCTTACGCACTTTGGTAGCACTTCGTACCGTTAAGGCGCTGTAATTTTGTAATACTTCTGCTAATTGTTCTTGGGGAATAGTTTCTGTATCCACTTGGAAACCAGCATTTTCTAACAAAGTTTTACCGATGGGATCGATTCCGTCGTTGGCTAAAATTTTAATCATAGGGTCTATAGGTCGATTAAGCGTGTTTTTCAGCAAATTCTTGCATAATATCTACCAGTACATGTACACTGGAAATCGGAAGTCCATTGTACATGGAAGCACGGAAGCCGCCCACACTGCGGTGGCCTTTGATTCCTACTATACCACGGTCTTCAGCAAATTTCAGAAATTCCTTTTCCAGTTCCGGATTCTCCATTACAAAACAGATGTTCATGTTAGAACGGTCTTCTACGGCACAAGTACCTTTAAACAAAGGATTACGATCGATTTCTGCATATAAAGCTCTGGCTTTAGCCAAATTCTCTTGTTCAATTACGGGTACCCCACCTTTTGCTTTCAACCATTTCAGGTTGAGCATCGAAACATAGATAGAAAACACAGGAGGTGTATTATACATCGATTGTCCTTCAATATGGATTTTATAATCGAGCATAGAAGGGATCATGCGGTCAATCTTCCCTAAAATTTCATCCTTCACAATTACCAATGTTACGCCTGCAGGGCCCATATTTTTCTGGGCACCGGCATAAATGAGGTCAAAATCAGCCACATTTACCTGACGGCTGAAAATGTCGGATGACATATCGCAAACCACCGGAATCGGTGATTTAGGAAAAGCATGCATTTCGGTTCCATAAATGGTATTGTTGGAAGTGCAGTGGAAATAAACCGCATCTTTAGGTATATCGTAATCTTTTGGAAT
>CAZOLA010000001.1:35641-73955 GCA_964580845.1 uncultured Sphingobacterium sp. | reverse complement strand
TGGAAGTGCAGTGGAAATAAACCGCATCTTTAGGTATATCGTAATCTTTTGGAATGAAGCTGTAGTTCTGATCTTTAGAGGATGCCACTACTGTCACTTCACCAAACAACTTGGCTTCTTTTAGCGCTTTATTAGCCCAAACGCCTGTATCTAAATAAGCAGCTTTTTGACTATCACCCAATAAATTCATCGGCACCATGGAAAATTGCAGGCTTGCTCCTCCTTGAAGGAAGATCACCGAATAACCCGCTGGTACATTCAGTAATGACCTCACCAAACGTTCGGTTTCTGCTACTACCTCTTCAAATTCGGGAGTGCGGTGCGAAACTTCAAGTATTGACAATCCGGTTTGATCCCATTCTAATACCGCTTGAGCGGCTTGTTTAAATACTTCCTGCGGCAAAATACACGGGCCTGCGCCAAAATTATGTTTCATATAGATTTAAATATTTTTCAATTGATAGATCATTTTTTCGGGATCTTTAGCAGCAAAAACCGCGTTTCCCGCAACCAAGACAGATGCTCCTGCATTAACTAACTTATTGATGTTTGCCAAACCCACACCTCCATCTACTTCAATTAGCAGATGGGGATTAAGCGCATTGGCCAGTTGTTTCAGTTTATGGAGTTTCTGGTAGGTTTGCTCGATAAAAGTCTGTCCGCCAAATCCGGGGTTTACCGACATCACCAGTACCAGATCCAAATCAGAAAGGATATCCTCCAGTACAGATACCGGTGTGTGTGGATTAATAGCCACGCCGGCTTTGCAACCCAAATCTTTAATGGCTTTTACCGTTCTATGCAGGTGAGTGCAGGCTTCGTAATGAACGGTGATTACCTCCGCTCCCGCTTTTTTGAAATTGGCCAGGTAACGATCCGGATCAACGATCATTAGGTGTACATCCAGGGGCTTTTGCGCATAGTTTGCAATGGCCTGCAGCACCGGAAAACCAAAGGAAATATTTGGCACAAACACCCCATCCATGATATCGATGTGCAACCAATCGGCTTCACTACGGTTGAGCATTTCTACATCGCGTTGTAGATTGGCAAAATCAGCAGAAAGTACCGATGGGGCTATGAGGTGTTTCATGAACCAAATATAGTTAATCCGACATAAAAAAGCCCCCGAGTTATCGAGGGCTTTTAAAATTAGGCTTCTTGTGTTTCCGCTTTCGGAGGGCGTGGCAATAAAGCTTTACGTGAAAGCTTCAGTTTGCCTTGCTTATCTACATCCAGTAATTTAACAGTTACCATATCGCCTACGTTGAAAATACCATCCATGGTTTCATGGCGGGTCCAGTCAATTTCGGAAATGTGTAACAAGCCGTCTTTACCTGGCATAATTTCGATGAAAGCACCGAAAGGCATGATGGTTTTCACCTTACCTTCGTAAGTTTCACCAATCTCTGGTTTGGCAGCAATGGCTTTAATACGACCTACGGCTGCATCAATGGCAGCTTTATTATCTGCGAAAATTTCAACAATACCCTGGTTGTCAATTTCCTCGATAGAGATAGTGGCACCGGTTTCACGCTGCATTTCCTGAATAATTTTACCACCTGGGCCAATTACAGCACCGATGAATTCTTTGTCAATTTTCAGAGTTACGATGCGTGGAGCATGCGGTTTATAATCTTCACGAGGAGTAGTAATGGTTTTCTTCATCTCGTTCAGGATGTGTAGACGGGCTTCTTTAGCTTGTTCTAAAGCGGCTGTTAACACCTCCCAACGTAAACCATTAATTTTCAAGTCCATCTGGCAGGCAACAATACCTTTTTCGGTACCAGTAACTTTAAAGTCCATATCACCTAAGTGGTCTTCATCGCCCAAAATATCACTCAAAATAGCGTATTTACCAGATTTTTCGTCCGTGATTAAACCCATGGCAATACCAGAAACCGGTGCTTTGATTTGCACACCGGCATCCATTAAAGCTAAAGTACCCGCACAAACGGTAGCCATAGATGATGATCCGTTAGATTCCAAAATATCAGAAACGATACGGATGGTGTAAGGGTTTTCCTCTGGCAATACTTGTTTTAAGGAACGCATAGCCAAGTTACCGTGACCAATTTCACGACGACCCGCACCACGGTTAGGACGAACCTCACCAGTTGAAAATCCTG
Source organism: uncultured Sphingobacterium sp. (assembly GCA_964580845.1). GTDB lineage: Bacteria > Bacteroidota > Bacteroidia > Sphingobacteriales > Sphingobacteriaceae > JAIPAN01. The sequence goes on along the minus strand of CAZOLA010000001.1, from coordinate 71,826 downwards.
GGAAGTTATAGTGTAATAAGAATTTGTTATAACCATTGATGAAAGCACCGTCGATCATCTGCTCATCAGATTTAGAACCTAAAGTAACAGAAGTTAAAGATTGGGTTTCACCACGGGTAAATACTGCAGAACCATGTGCAGCTGGCAAATAACCAACTTCGCTCCAAATTGGTCGCACCGTACGGGAATCACGGCCATCTAAACGAATTCCTTCGTCTAAGATGAGGTTACGTACCGCATCGTACTGTACGTCGTGGAAATATTTCTTAGCTAAGAATTTAGTGGTATCATCGATTCCTTCGCCTAAAGAAGCAATAAATGAGGCTTCGATTTCAGAAAATTCAGCTGAACGCTCGTGTTTGCTGGATCCTGATTTCGCGATGGCATATACTTGAGCATAAGTATCAGCAAAAGCTCTTTCTCTTAATTCAGGATTACTGTTTTCGTGGCAGTATTCACGTTTCTTGGTCGAACCTACCATTTCAGCCAGTTCACGCTGAGCCTGAACTTGAATTTGAATGGCTTTGTGGGCAAACTCGATCGCTTCCACCATTTCGGCTTCAGAAATCTCTTTACACTGCCCTTCCACCATCACAATATCATTATATGAACCGGCTACGATAAATTCTAAGCTAGCACGCTCCAAATCACTCATCAACGGGTTGATAACCAGTTTGCCATCGATTTTTGCTACGCGAACCTCAGAGATCGGTCCGTTGAACGGAATGTCTGAAACGGCCAGGGCTGCAGAAGCGGCTAAACCGGCCAAAGCATCAGGCATGATATTTTTATCGGCAGAAATCAGAGAAATCATCACCTGTGTATCTGCATGGTAATCTTCCGGGAACATCGGGCGCAAGGCACGGTCTACCAAACGAGAAATCAATACTTCATAATCTGACAAACGGGCTTCACGACGCAGAAAACCTCCCGGGATACGGCCTGTAGCGGCATATTTTTCCTGGTAATCAACAGATAAAGGCAAGAAATCTACGCCTTCTTTAGCAGTTGGGGAGCTTACAACCGTTGCCAAAAGCATGGTGTCTCCCATTTTTACGACTACGGAACCATCAGCTTGCTTGGCCAATTTTCCGGTTTCAATTTCGATCATGCGGCCATCGCCGATATCGAAGGTTTTTTTAATTGGATTCATGTTGTTTTAATTGCGACACATTTTTCCTCTTTTGAATGTGCCTGATATATTGTTTTTAGTTGTTTCAATCAAAAAAGCCATCCCCTAATGAGATGGCTTTTCAGTTTGGGTTAAGATCTACTTAATGATATCTCTTAACTCGAGTGCTTTGATAATTGCACGATATCTGTTGATATCTTTTTTGTACAAGTAAGCCAAGATGGCTCTACGCTTACCTACCAATTTTTGCAGAGAAAGCTGAGTAGAAAAATCTTTTTTGTTCTTTTTTAAGTGCTCGGTTAAGTGAGCAATTCTGGCAGTAAACAAGGCTACTTGTCCTTCGGCAGAGCCGGTATCAGTTGCAGATTTGCCATGTTTTGCAAAAATGGCTGATTTAAATTCGTTACTTAAATACATTACTTGAATAATATTAAAGCGTTAAAAATTCTATTAATTGCCGCAAAGTTAGGTATTTGCATTCAAAACCGCAACAAAACAGTCAATTAAAAAATTACTCATATTTGGAGTATGAACAACCCCTCAGGCCTCAGCGTCTTTAGCAGCGAATTCAAGGTTCGCCCAGACGATATTGACATGTTTAATCATGTACACAACAGCACTTATTTTGATTATGTGCTGGCCGCCCGTTATGAACAAATGGAAAAGCCTTATGGCATGGCCATGGAAGAGTTTATGAAAATGGGCTACGGCTGGGTAGTCAAAACCGCTCACGTAGATTATAAGCGACCTTTAAACTTGGGCGATGAGTTCATCGTACATACCGGCATATCAGAAATCAACACCAAAGGATGTAAGGTGATCTTTGAGATCATCAACAAGAAAACGAATAAAGTATCTTGCGATGGCTGGTTTGATTACATGATGATCGATTTGCAAACCGGCCGGGGAGCAATAGTTACACCAGAAATTATTGAGAAGTACGCGATTTGATTCAGAGTATCACCTCTATTAGCTCTGTATAAAACTCCTGAATGGTGTGTCCGGCAGCACGCACCTGCTGCGGAATAATACTGTTTTCTGACTGTCCTGGAACGGTATTGATCTCTATAAAATAAAAATTACCGGTACCTTCTTCCAGGATGTAATCAATGCGCACTACGCCCCTGCAATTCAGCTTGAGGTAAACGTCTTTGGCGATCTGATTAACAAGGCTAAGTTCTTCCTCATTCATTCGGCCAGGTGTAATTTCTTCTGATACACCCGGGGTATATTTGGCTTCAAAATCAAAAAACTCTTTAGAAGAAATGATTTCCGTTGCTGGCAGCACTTTGATTCCCTCTTTTCCTTTGTATACACCAATGGTAAATTCCCTGCCCTGAATAAACTCTTCTACCAGCACCTGTGTATCTTCGGCAAAAGCCTTATCCAAAGCTTCCTGAATTTCGTCAGGTGATTTCACCTTAGTCATGCCAATGCTGCTCCCCCCGTTGTTCGGTTTTACGAAATAAGGCAGCTTCAACTCTTTTTGTATAGTTTCTGCATTCGCGGGATGATTATCAAAAAACTGACATGACCTGGCAACATATAATCCCGGAATATCCTTTACAATGGCCTTGGTATAACCTTTGTTCATACTTATGGCCGAAGTCAAGGCGTCGCAGCTGGTGTAAGGAATGTGCAGCATATCGAAGTAGCCCTGCAATTTGCCATCCTCACCCGGAGAACCATGCAAACCGATAAAAACCGCATCAAAAGTCACTTTATTACCGGCCAAAAGCAGACTGAAATCATTTTTATCGATTTCATGCTTCGCAGCAAACGCATCTTCATAATACCAGCTGTCGGGTGTAATGATGATCTTATAAACCTCAAAACGACTGGCATCCAGATTTTTTTCAATAACGGCGGCACTCTTGATAGAAATCACCGATTCGCCGGTGAAACCTCCAGTAACGAGGGCAATGGTCTTTTTCATATGGCTCAAATATAAATGAAATTTACGGTGCTATTACAGTACAATCACTTCCAAAATCCTTATTTTTCAAGTAAGTTTGAATGCAAAATAAACCAGGATGAGTAATTTTTTCAGCTACCTCAAAACCAAAACCTTTCGTAAAAACTTATATTGGTCATTAGGCTCTGTATTTGCCTTTTTGTTGATAATATTTTACAGTTTGAGATTTTACACCCACCATGGTGAGGGGGTTCCGGTACCAAAATTGAAAGGATTGCCCATTGAGCGAGCAATAGAATTACTGGAGAACCAAGGTTTTCGTTATCAAATCGATTCGGTTTATCAATTAGATAAAGAACCGGGTATTGTGATTGAACAAGATCCGGATCCGAATACCAATGTGAAACTAAATAGAACCCTCTATCTTACCATTATTACTCGTCAGGCACCCGATATCCGATTCCCTGAAATAAGTGGGAAAACTTATTTAGAGGTAGCCGCTACCCTGAGTAATTATGGACTCAAATTGGGTGACACTTCTTATGTAAATGATGTTGCAAAGGATGTGGTTTTGGCATTTCGATTTAGAGGTCGCGACCTCCAGGTCGGAAACTCAATACCCAAAGGCTCAGTCATCGATCTGATTTTAGGTGATGGTAAAGGTGCCAGCGAAGTGGATATTCCAAACTTATTGGGCTTAACCCTAGCTGAAGCAAGAATGGCGCTCCTGGGCTCTTCTTTGAAAATGGGAACCATCAACTTTCAAGGTGGCAGCCGCGATACCATCAATGCGAAAATCATCAAACAGTATCCGGCTCCTACAGATTCCCTGAGCAAAATGAGCATAGGAAGCAGTGTAAACGTGATTCTTTCGGGAGGAAAATAATGGCAGACATCAGTCCGGAAGAATTGAAGCAAAGTCTTCAAGAAGGCAAAGATATACAGCTTTTAGATGTGAGAGAAGCCATCGAGTTTCACACTTTTAATATCGGAGGTGTCCACATCCCGCTTGGTCAACTACCACAGAGTTTAGAAGATCTAGAATGGGATCAGTCAACCGAAATTGCAGTGATTTGCCAAAGAGGAATCAGAAGTAAAACAGCCTGTCAAATTTTAGAAATGGCTGGTTTTAAAAATGTCAGGAACCTGACTGGAGGACTTTTGGGTTGGAGAAAAACGTTTAATTTATAAATCTATGAGTAAGAAATCTTCAAAAAAACTAAATACAACTACGAAAATAGGTTTAGCCTTTTTGTTTTTCGTACTTCTGATCGGAGGTATATATAGTTCGACCTATCTCTGGAAGTTTATAGGTGGCAATGTAAGTGCTAAACAACAATATCTGTTCGTACGTACTGGTTCAGATTTCGAGGATTTAATCCAAAATCTTCGTGAAAATGAAATCTTAATTGATAGTAATAGTTTTAGATGGGTAGCCGGCAAGATGAATTTAAAGAAGATCAAACCCGGTAAATACCGTTTAGAAGAAGGCATGAGCAACCGTAGGCTGATCAATATGCTCAAAGCCGGAAATCAGGAACCAGTGAGACTCAATTTTCAAAATATCCGACTCAAAGAAGAATTCGCCGGTGTAATATCCCGCCAACTGGAGGCCGATAGTTTATCTATCATTCGTTTACTGGATTCTACCGCTTTTGTAAAGGCCCATGGCTTTACTAAAGATGAGGTTTATGTCATGTTCTTGCCCAATAGCTATGAGTTGTATTGGAATACAAATGCTGAACAATTTTTTGAACGCATGCATGAGGAATACCAAAAGTTTTGGACAGAAAAAAAGAAGAAAAGAGCCGAAGAAATAGGCCTCACTCCCACCGAAGTAAGTATTTTGGCATCAATTGTGGATAGTGAAGCCTTGGTGGACAGCGAAATGCCGACCATTGCCGGACTGTACTTGAACCGTTTATTCACAGACATGAAGTTAGAATCGGACCCTACGGTCATTTTTGCAAGCAAAGATTTCACTATCCGCAGGGTACTTAATAAACACCTGCAAACGGCTTCGCCTTATAATACCTACCAAAATCGTGGTTTGCCACCGGGACCGATCAGCATGCCAAGTATTGCTGCAATTGATGCTGTGCTTAATTATAAGAAGCACAATTACATCTACATGTGTGCTAAAGAGGATTTTTCGGGCTACCACAATTTCGCCACGAATATGACATCACATTTAGCGAATGCTAAGAAGTTTCAACAGGCTTTAAACGACAGAAATATCAAGAAATAGTCCATGTATACCCATACCACAAAAATTAGAGTCAGATACGGCGAAACCGACCAGATGGGCTATATGTATTATGGCAATTATGCTCAATTTTATGAGGTTGGACGGGTAGAAATGCTCCGAAGCCTTGGGATGAGCTATCAGGAAATGGAAGACTCCGGCATTATGATGCCGGTACTCGAATTGAAATGCAAATACATTAAACCCGCTAAATATGATCAGGAAATTACGGTCAAAGTCATTATAGACAAAATGCCGGGCATACGAATTCACTTTACATATGAGTTATATAATGAGGCGGAGGAGTTGATTAACCTGGGTGAAACCACCCTTGTTTTTGTAGATATGGAGAAAAATAAACCTTGTTTACCTCCTGAAGAGTTTTTAAATAAAATGGCGGCATATTTTAACTAAATATGAATTCCTTACACCGATGGTTATTGAAGTTTAAGCCCTATTTTCTATTCATTGAATGGACAAAGGTGCTTATTCTTCCAGGTTTTAAACCCCTACCACTGTATACCGTCGGATTGTTTTTTTTTAAAGAATTGGCTAAGGAATCGCTGGTGAATAAAGCTTCTTCCCTAGCTTATAATTTCTTATTGGCCGTATTCCCAGGTATCATTTTCTTATTTACACTTATTCCATACATTCCAATTTCAGATTTTCAGGATCAGTTACTTTCATTGGTGGAAATGGTACTTCCTCAGAATGCCTACTTGGCAGTACAATCTACATTGGAGGATATCATCAAAAACCAAAATGGGAAATTGCTTTCATTTGGTTTTATTTTCGCCGTATTCTTTGCCACCAACGGCGTTCACAGTCTGATGCTTGCTTTCAACAAGTCATCACTCATCGTGGAAAACAGAACTTGGCTAAAACAACGTTGGGTAGCTATTAAGTTAAGTTTCATTCTCATTTTTGCACTGATTCTGAGTTTAAGCATCATCACTTTCAGTGAGTACTTCTTTGGAATTTTACGTCGTGAAATCGGATTACTCAATCCGGGTTTCTGGATATTTTTAATTGAGGTAGCCCGTTGGATCATTTTAACGGGCCTCTACCTGATTACCATCTCCATTCTCTATCGGTACGGACCTGCTACTCCTAAAAAATGGAATTTTTTTAGTCCCGGAGCATGGCTGGCTACTCTTTTAGCTATACTAACCTTTTGGGGCTTTGCATACTATATCAACAATTTCGGAACATACAATAAATTATACGGCTCCATCGGTACACTCATCGTCATGATGATTTGGATGTACATCAATTCCCTGATCATCTTGGTTGGATTTGAATTAAACGCTAGTATCGAACTCTCTAAGCGTAGCATCAAGATTGTAAAACCCCTCCCTCAGCGTTTCAGACAAAATCTGGAACTAAAAAATCAACCTAAATAGATTATCTGGTACAACACTTGTAAGCTTAAAGGCAATTAACTATTTCGTTTTAATTAAATTATAAACGTATTATGAAAACCTTTAAACTATGGCAGCATGCATTTGGATTAATGATAGCTGCAAACATACTCTTCAGTTCTTGCGAAACCTTGAAGAATGAGGAGATTTCACCTCAAAACGAGGAAATTTTAACAAACTCGTCTACAAGCTCGGGCCAAACATTACTCACGACATATGACCGCACGAGTACCTCCTCTCCCTATGCCATTACCCTCGACACGATCATTGATAACGATAACGGTACTTGGACCTGGAGCTGGACGGCACAAAACCCCTATCCGGGTGATGGCACCAACGGAACTATCCAAGATCTTGATCACTGGAACATGACCCTTGGTCATTACGCCAGCATGAATGATATCGTAATCGGTGAAGTAAGTACCGATGGTATCACTTGGACTGCATTCAGACCAGAATACCGGATCGACATTAACCAATCATGCTCGTCAGACACTGTGATTCAATTGAACTTGGGTACGCGTGGAGATCAAAAATCATATTACAGAATTACTGTAAACAAAAGCTTTGCTGTAGATGATTCGGTCAAAGCCATCTATGTTTCGGGCCGTGAAACGGGCTGCGGGATATTTCAATTTAGTGGGTTTGGTCGCCCAGAGGAAATAAGCACCAGCTGCAGTTTAGGCCAAGGTTATTACCTGAATAAGGATGATTTTGTTTGGAGCAGCAATGTTATCGTTGGAGGATATACCTACACTCAGGCTGAAGCCAGGGCCATTTATGAAACGAAAAATAAGGGTGGCATCAGGGATGCTAAATACGCATTTATCAATGCCGTGGTGATTAAAATGAGTGCAGCAACCATCAGCCGAACAGAAACTGTCTGGGCTGATCTCTTAATCGTGGATAATTACCTCAGTAGGTTAGGCAAGTTAACGCCTTCGAATCTTCCAACAGGAAATGATGAATTGAGAGACGCTGCCAGCCGCCTGAATAGTTGGATAGATTCTCATTTGTGTAATGATTAAATAATCCATCTCAAAGACTTTCCGTACGAGTAAGTGTACTTGTGCGGAAAGTTTGGACTTGGTATTGCATGAATTACCACAATTAACCTTTTCTGAACATCATAAACCTTAATCAAATGAAAAAATTAAACAAAATCTGGCCTATTATAGCAACTGTATTAGCCCTAGCAATTATCACAAGTGCTTGTAAAAAAATTAGCCATATGGAAGAAGTTCCACAAAATGTGGTCAATTCAGTTAATAATTCCGGTCCTCAAACCTTTATTGCCTCGAATGGCACCAGTACCATTTTACCAAGCATCAGTACCTCTTCGCCCTATGTCGTTACCCTTGAAAGCATTAATAATAATGGAGACGGCACCTATACCTGGATCTGGTCCGTACAAAACCCCAATCCCGGTAATGGCCTCAACGGTACGGTTCAGGACTTGAGTCACTGGGACATCACGCTGGGACAATGTGCCACTATGGACGATGTGGTAAGTGCCTCCATGAGCGAAGATGGAATCAACTGGTTGGTGAATTACCTGCCGGGCTTAAGACCCGATCCAAGTCAAAATTGTTATACAGATTCGGTGATCAAATTCGATCTCGGAACGCGAAGCAACATTAAGTCGTATTATCAATTAACAGTCAGTAAAAATTTCAGTGTAGATACAACCGTTACAGCGGTGTACAAATCAGGAAATAATACCCGATGTGGCACCTTTCAATTCAGTGGACTGGGTTGCCCAATAGTACCAGAAATATCTTGCGCTTTCTCTCAGGGATATTATTTCGCAAAACCAGACCTGATCTGGCCAAGCAATGTGACAATTGGAGGCTACAACTATACCCAAGCCGAAGGCAAAGCCATTTGGAATACTTCCAACAAAGGGGGAATTAAGGATTCAAAAGCGGGATTTCTCCAAGTTGCTGCCATTAAGCTCAGTGGAAGTAATGTTGCTCCAACAGCAAGCGTATGGGCCGATGTGGCGATTGTTGAAAACTACCTCTCTGGTTTGAGCAAACTTAGTCCGACAAATTTACCTAGTGGAGATGCAGCAGCAAAAGCCGCTGCAGGAAGAATTGGAGATTGGATTGACCAACATCATTGTTCATTATGATTATAAAAATGTATGAGGAGCTTCCTAAGCTGCTCATACATTTTTTTGAAACTTTTAATGCGTTCTGCATGTTAAAATTGATGTACCTAAAAATTATTTTCGAGCTTGCACAATTTTAACCAATTATAATAGTTATTAATTATAAATTAAATATAATGTATATGGAAGCGATTAAATCATCTCAATCTAAATATCAAAAGAGATTGAGAAGCGCTCGTCTTAAGGAATTAAGACATTTGCTAAAATTCACTCAAAAAGATATGGCTAAAATACTCAATATCACGCAAGTAGGATATTTTAGAATGGAGAACGGTGACAACGACATTACCGTAGATAAAGTTTACAGCCTATCGAAAGAATTTGGCCTATCTCCTACTTGGCTCATATGTGGAATCGGCTGTATGTTCGACCCGAAAATTAAAATGCAGAAGTCGAAAGATTGGAAGCATGATGAACTGAATCACGACTTGGCCATGTAGCGAATATTTCTTGTCATCCGATTTTAAAAATAGAAAATAAACGCTGTGGCATTGAATACTGCTGCTTAACATTGCAACATGAGCACCAGCATTCAAAAAATTCAAGCAGAGATTTCGGAACTTCGTAACAAACTAACGGTCCACCCGGTTTACGGCAGCATTGTAAAGAAAGAAGATTTAGAAGTTTTTATGCAGCACCATATTTTTGCGGTATGGGATTTCATGTCATTGCTAAAATCTTTACAACAATCCTTAACCTGTGTGAACACTCCTTGGTTTCCGGTGGGTAATGCCTCCACCCGTTTCTTAATCAATGAAATTGTGGTAGGTGAAGAAAGCGATGTGGATGAGGAGGGCAATCGCACCAGCCACTTTGAACTATACTTAAAAGCCATGGAGCAAGCAGGAGCAAATACCGGTCAAATCCATTCTTTTTTGGGAGAACTAAAAGCTGGTTCGAACCTTCATGATGCCTTATCTCATGCAAAAGTATCTCCATCCATTACGGAATTTGTAAAATATACTTTTGAAATCATCAATTCTGGTAAGCCGCACTTGCAAGCCGCTGTTTTCACTTTTGGAAGAGAGGATCTCATTCCTGATATGTTTATTGCCATGGTGAAAGACCTGAATGAAAGTTCGGGAGGTCAAACTTCCATCTTCAAGTATTATCTGGAGCGTCACATTGAAGTAGACGGCGATCACCACAGTCAACTGGCTCTACAAATGACCGATGAATTAATCGGTGGAGATGAATTGAAAACTCAAGAAGCCCTAGAAGCCGTAAAAAAAGCATTACTGGTGCGCATCAAACTTTGGGATGGAGTAATGAATACCATTCAGGCTAATGAATTGATACTTAATTAATAAACGGTTACCTTAGTATCAAATATTAGCTTATGCCCTCTTTCGATATTGTTAGCAAAGTTGACGGTCAAACACTTGACAATGTCATCAACATCGCCAAAAAAGAAATCTTGAACCGCTATGATTTTAGCGGATCAAACAGTTCTGTTGAGTTGGATAAAAAAACCAATACTGTCTTAATTATCACCGAAGACGATATGCGTTTAAAAGCCATCCAGGATGCCATTATTTCCCGCATGGTGAAACAACAGCTCGATCCTAAATGCATGGATATGGGCAAAGAGCAATATGCCTCGGGCAATATGATTCGTAAGGAGATCAAGATTAAGCAGGGGATTGATAAGGAAACTGCCAAAAATGTGGTGAAGAAGATCAAGGACAGCGGACTAAAAGTCCAAGCTTCCATCATGGACGACCAAGTAAGAGTTCAGGCAAAAAAAATTGACGATCTGCAAGCTGTCATCTCCCTTTGTAGAACAGAAGACTTTGGCCAGCCGTTGCAATACATCAACATGCGTAATTAGATGGTTTTCACATCTTTCGCATCAAAATCTTCAATATCAGTAATGTAAGCATTGCTTACCAAGAAATCGAATAAAGGCTTGGCCTCTGGCGATACGGGCATATTTTGAGTATTGATAATCGTATTGCTCGATTTATCTAAATAAGGATAGGCATACAATTTCACGTTCTTGCTGAACAGATCACTTACATAAGCCAATAATTCATCCGTATAGTTTTCACCGTAATTATTGGAATTGAAAATATTACGGAGGTTGGCAATATTGGTAGATATACCCACACTATTCGGTTTACAACGACTCAAAAATTGAGCAAGTTTATGATTCCTGGTATAATTGGAAACAATCACGTAATTGCCGGTTTTATATAGTTCTTCTGCTCTAACCGCGAAACTCTTAAGATCTTCCGCACTTAATTCGTCCTGGTCTTCCAGCAAATTAGTCATTAAAACTTCTATCAAAACCATTACATTCTCATCCTTTAATTTTTGAGAACGTTTAAATTGCTCAATAGCCGTATTAAAAAGATGAAAATTAGGGGTTGATTTTTGGCCATACTTGGTACGCAAAATCATCACATCCTTTTTGTAAAGCAGGTCTTTACTCTGACAAGCTTCACCTTCAGGGTTAAAGATGGCGGCACTGGAGAAACCTTTGGCAATTAAATAAAGGTTCACCAATCGATCGTCGGCACCAGCAAAGGCAGGGCCGCTCAAACTGATCATGTCTATTTCTACAGAACCGATGGCTAAATTATCTACCAGCGATTCGATCATGGTTTGGATATCCTGATGATAAAAATAGGCTGCATAAACCAAGTTTACACCTAACACACCCAATACATTTTGTTGCAAACTTGCATCGCTGTCGAGCAAACGAACGTGAAAAACAATATCATTTGAAGGGCCACCGGGTTGCGTTTGAAAGCGAATACCTAACCAGCCATGCGGGTCATTGGATTTGTTGAAATTGAGGGTGGTAACAGTATCAGCGAAAGCAAAAAAGGTTTTTGTAGCATACTGAGGGCCATCCAAACGCTCTGTCAGCAATTCGAATTCATGCTGGAGCATCTTCTCCAAACGTGATTTGGTGACGTAGCGACCAGAACTCTCGGTGCCGTAAATGGAATTACTAAACACCATATCGTATGCCGACATGGTTTTGGCAACGGTACCAGACGCAGCACCCGCGGTAAAGAAGTTTCGAGCTACTTCCTGCCCGGCACCTATTTCTGCAAAAGTGCCGTAAATGTTTGCATCGAGATTGATTTTTAAAGCTTTTCTTTTCGTTTCTAATATTTCGCGGGCCATGCCTCAAATTTACAAAGAATTATGAATGGCCTAACATTTAAAACAAAAAGACACCCGAATTACATCGAGTGTCTTTTCACAAAACCAAATTTAAAACACATTAACTGATTTCAATTTCACGAGTTTGGTACTTGGCCTCTTCTCTTTTGGCTACATCGATTTTCAAAATTCCGTTTTCATAAGCCGCCTGTATTTTAGACTGATCTACAGAATCAGGCAAATTGAATGAACGAACAAAAGATTGATAACTGTACTCCCTTCGACTGTAGTTTTTCTTTTCTTCTTTTTGCTCCGATTCCTGATCGGCAGAAATACTGAGCACGTTTTTATCCAAAGAAATTTTGAAATCTTCTTTCTTTAAACCAGGCACTGCCAATTCAATGTGGTAATTTCCCTCCGATTCCGAAATATTCACAGCTGGCACCCTCGAAACCATTCTTTCGGAGAAAAACGTATCATTAAAAAAGTTATCGAATACCTCACCAATCCATGGGTTCAAAGCGGTTCCTTTGTTTCCATTTGAAAATTTTACCATTGTCATAATTAGTCCTCCTATTTTTGTTTTTGATAAACAGATTTCAACTGGCATACCAATCCGAAATAACAGCAAAAAATAAGACAAATTGACACCAAAATCGATGTTTAAACGACTGATTGTCAGTTGAATAGTGTCAAATACGGAAATATTGACTTAACGTGAAGTTTGAGCGAGGTTGAAATGTGCTATTCTCTGTGAGCTCAAGAGGTACTGATCTAATTTTTTGATACGATTTTTACGTCCAAAAACGAGAAGCGTAACCACCAACTTATTGTCTTGCTTGGCGATCTCTTTTCTGGCGAAATTCAATTTAGATTTCTTTAGGTGCGTTTCAAGTGTTTTTAGCGAATCGAGCTCGTTGTCATTAAAAGTGACAATCAAAGTTTTACGGTGATGTACCCAATCCAGCAGATTCTCTAATCCATGAAATAAAGAAAGAATAAGCACCACCACTAAAGAAACAGTAATGCTTAAATTATAGTCGTACATACCTACCACCATACCAATGGCAGCTGCCATCCAAATTACTGCAGCAGTGGTAAGCCCGGTAACCGAATAACTGTCTTTGAAAATGACCCCGGCACCTATAAAACCAATACCGGTGATGATATTCGCTGCAATGCGATCGTCACCCATGGTTTCAGACATCATGGTAAAAATAGTAGAACCGAGCGTAATAAGAATAATGGTTCGGAACCCGGCAGATTTATTCCGGTATTCGCGTTCAAAACCTAATAAGGCACCACAGGCAACAGAGATACCGATACGTGCTAAATCAACTTGACTAAAATCAATCATTTTCTAAAATATTTTACCCGGATTGAGGATCATATTCGGATCAAAAACTTTTTTGATCTGACGCATCAGTTCCAGATGTACGGCGGTGTATTTAAGGTGCATGAACTCCTTTTGAACCAATCCAATTCCATGTTCTCCAGAAATAGTGCCTCCTAAGGCTACGGTAAGTTTAAAAATTTCGGCGATTCCAGCTTTAAGATCATGCTTCCAAGCCTCATCACTCATATTGCCTTTAATGATATTCACGTGAAGATTACCATCTCCTGCATGGCCATAACAAATAGATTCAAAACCATATCGCTCACCCACAGCCTTAATACCGGCGATCAATTTAGGGAGAGCAGCCCTGGGCACCACCGTATCTTCTTCCTTATAAACAGAATTCGATTTAACAGAAACTGCCATTGTCCGGCGTAACTTCCATAGCTCTTCCTTCTGAGCCGACGTATCGGCAAATAAAACCTCCTGGCAATTAAATCCTTCTAAAACACTATTGATTTTTTCACATTCGATAAATAAACGCTCCAAATCATCGCCGTCTACTTCAATCAATAAGAATGCGGCAATACCCTCTTTTAAATCGAAGTTTAGATGATCTTTTTCAATCACCCACTCTACTCCTTTTCGCTCCATAAACTCCAAGGCAGAGGGCACCATACCTGCTTTAAAAATCGCAGAAACGGCGGCACAGGCTTCTTCATTTGAACTGAAGGAAGCCAGCATTAGGAGATTTTGAGTGGGTTTAGGAATTAATTTGGCGACAATTTTTGTGATGATTCCCAAAGTTCCTTCAGAACCGATCATTAATTGAGTAAGATTATAACCTGAAGCGTATTTAAGGGTATTCGCCCCGGTCCAAATAATTTCACCATCGGGCAAAACCACTTCTAAATTCAAAATGTATTCTCGGATAGTGCCATATTTAACTACTCTTGGGCCCCCACTACCATGTGCCACATTCCCACCCAAAAAACAAGAACCTTTGCTGGAAGGATCCACCGGATAATAAAATCCCTTGGCCTCCACTTCGTTCATAAATTGCTCGGTTATTACTCCCGGTTCTACTATTGCCTGTAAATTATCTTCATCTATACTGATGATTTGATTGAATTTCTCCATCGAGATCATCAAGCCACCATGTATTGCCAATGCAGCCCCGCTCAAACCAGTTCCAGCTCCTCGTGGTGTAATGGGAATGAGGTGCAGATTGCATAATTTGATCAAATCAGAAACCTGCTGACTATTATGAGGTTTTACTACTACTTCAGGATAATAAAGTAGGTCTTCGGTTTCATCTTTAGCATACTTTTCTTTTTCGGAGATATCTATGATTACCGAGTCGGAGCCAACTATAGCCACAATTTCAGCCAAGATTTGCTCATTAATTGCTTGGTAGGTCCGATTCATCTGCTCCAATTTAATACAATTTGAGAATGACCAACTTCTCCTGCCAAAGGCGGATGCATTTTTCGGATGACCACGCTGATCTCTTCTAAACCACTAAATTCAGACTGAATTCTTTCGAGCATGTGCTGGGCAACCGTTTCTATAAGCTTTGCAGTTTTTTTCATTTCCTGCGCTGCAATGGAAAACAGCGTTTCATAATTCACTGTATTGGCCAGCTGATCGCTTAATGCTGATTGGTTCTGAAAACTTACTTGCAGATCTACAAAGAACACCGAACCAATCAATTGCTCTTCCGGATAATATCCGTGATAGGCAAAAAAGCGCACATCCTTTAACGCAACTTGCTGAATTAGTTTAGCCATTCAACAAAAATAAGTCATGAAATCAAATACTTCTTATTTTTAGGCCGAAGAAAATCCTATTTTCATAAATTTGAGCAAACATCAAGAAAGCTTATGTCTGAAAACAAGCATCACGTATCGCAAAAGAAAGATTTATTTGAAGCACCCGATTATTATTTGGTGGATGAATTATTGACCGAAGAGCATCGCTTGGTAAGAGACAGTGTTCGAGATTGGGTGAAAAAAGAAGTCAGCCCCATCATCGAAGATTATGCCCAAAGAGCGGAGTTCCCTAAACATTTATTAAAAGGTTTGGGCGAAATAGGAGCTTTCGGTCCCACCATCCCGGTTGAATACGGCGGTGCAGGTTTAGATTATATTTCATATGGTTTGATGATGCAGGAAATTGAACGTGGTGATTCAGGCATTCGATCTACAGCTTCGGTGCAGGGCTCCCTCGTGATGTATCCGATTTATGCATTTGGATCGGAAGAGCAAAGAAAAAAATACTTACCGAAACTCGCTACCGGCGAAATGATGGGTTGTTTTGGTTTAACTGAACCAGATTTTGGATCTAACCCATCAGGTATGGTTACCAATTTCAAAGATGCAGGCAGTCACGTTATTCTAAATGGAGCCAAATTATGGATTTCGAACTCCCCATTTGCAGATATTGCCGTGGTTTGGGCAAAGAATGAACAGGGAGAAATTCAGGGAATCATTGTTGAAAGAGGAATGGAAGGTTTTTCTACTCCGGAAACACACAATAAATGGAGTTTAAGAGCTTCGGCTACCGGAGAACTGGTTTTTGACAACGTTAAAGTCCCTAAAGAAAACATTTTACCCAATATCAAAGGCTTAAAGGGTCCCCTAAGCTGTTTAAACCAAGCTCGCTACGGCATTGCCTGGGGTGCTTTGGGTGCAGCCATGGATTGTTATGATACCGCATTAAGGTATTCAAAAGAACGTATCCAGTTTGATCGTCCTATTGCCGGTTTCCAGCTACAACAAAAAAAACTGGCCGAAATGATCACTGAAATTACCAAAGGTCAATTACTGAACTGGCGCTTAGGGGTTTTGAAAAATGAAAACAGGGCTACCCCAGCACAAATATCCATGGCCAAACGTAACAGTGTAGAGCATGCATTAAAAATTGCCCGTGAAGCACGTCAAATGTTAGGTGGAATGGGCATTACAGGTGAATATCCGATCATGCGCCACATGATGAACCTGGAATCGGTGGTAACTTATGAAGGCACACATGATATCCATTTATTGATTACCGGAATGGACGTGACCGGATTAAACGCTTTTGCTTAATTATTGATGATACACGGCAGTAATGGGCTCCCTAAGATTGTAACGGGAGGCCATTACTTCTCCATAGGCGCCCGCTGTTCTAATGGCGATCAAGTCGCCACGTTCACTTGCAGACATTAATACTTCTTTACCAAAAGTATCGGTGCTTTCGCAAACAGGCCCCACCACATCATATTTTGTTTCAGTTTGAGATGTGGATGAGAGGTTCTCTATTTTGTGATAAGCCTGGTAAAGTGCAGGACGCAACAACTCGGTCATTCCGGCATCCAGTATCATGAAATTCTTTTTAATGCCTTTTTTGATGTAAAGTACTTTAGTAAGTAAAGCGCCACAGGCCGCTACAAGCGCTCTACCTAGTTCAAAATGAACTTCCTGACCTTTTCTTCTCTCTAAAAACTGATCGAAAACCTTGAAATAAGAATCAAAATCGGCAATGGAATATTCATCGGGTTGGTAATAATCTACACCTAAACCTCCACCTACGTTTAAGACTTTTAAATCAAAACCACGATCTAAAAACCAGTTATTAAACTCATTGACTCTTAAGCATAAACTTTTGAAAACATCCATGTCTCTCACCTGCGACCCGACATGAAAATGAATACCGACCAATTCAAGATGCTTGGCTTCATGCAAAATTTTAACACAATCGTTCAATTCCCAGGTATTGATACCGAATTTGTTTTCTTCTAATCCGGTGGTGATGTGCTGATGCGTTTTAGCATCTACGTTTGGATTGATACGTATGGCTACACGGGCATTTTTCTGTTGTTTAGCCGCCAATTCGTTGATAATGCTCAACTCCTCCACCGATTCCACATTGAAACAGAAAATATCCAATGCCAGGGCTTCTTTTATTTCTTTATCCGACTTTCCAACGCCTGCAAATACAACTTCATTTTGTTTGAAGCCCATCTTTAGTGCCAACTTAACTTCATTCCCACTTACACAATCGGCCCCAAAGCCTTTGGCCGCAATCGTTCTCAAAATGGGTTCATTAAAATTAGCCTTCAAAGCATAATGAACTTTAAATCCGTAAGAGTCGGCTGCCTCCGAACAAGCATTTAAAGTTTGCTCGAGCAGGCCTAAGTGATAAAAATAAAAAGGCGTTTCTTGCTTATTCAGATCAGCCAGCACCTCTGGTGTAAACATTTTCATCCTTATTCAAATAAACGATTGTGTAATGAACGCAGGGCTTCCACCTTATCGTCTGTTTTTACTAAAAGTGAGATGTTATAGCTGCTTCCGCCATAAGAAATCATACGGATAGGAATATGTTTAAGCGCTTCGAAAACACGGGAAGCAAAACCATGTTTATCGGCTCCAAAGTCCCCCACAACACAAATAATGGTTTGATCTTTGTCTACCTCAACGGTTCCAAAATGATTCAATTCTTTTAAAATATCATCCAAATGGTGAGTATCGTCAATTGTTAAGGATACGGCTACCTCCGAGGTTGTGATCATGTCTATCGGTGTTTTATAGCGCTCAAATACTTCGAATACACGGCGTAAGAAACCATAGGCAAGCAACATCCTGCTAGATTGTACCTTAATGGCCGTAATGCCATCTTTTGCTGCAATTGATTTGATCTTACCAGACTCGCTATCTATACTGATCAAAGTTCCAGGAGCATCAGGCTCCATCGTATTGAGTAAACGGACAGGAATTTTATATTTCTGAGCCGGAAAAACACTTTGAGGGTGTAAGATCTTAGCACCAAAATAAGCCAACTCGGCTGCTTCATCAAAAGACAGCTGTGCAATGGGTTTGGTACCCTTCACAATTCGCGGATCATTGTTGTGCATACCATCAATGTCTGTCCAAATCTGTACTTCGGGCGAACGGATAGCAGCACCGATCAATGATGCGGTATAATCACTCCCTCCTCTACGTAAATTGTCTATTTCTCCGTAGGCATTTCTACAAATATATCCTTGAGTGATAAATAGTTTAACTTCAGGATGAGCAGCGATCATTGGTTTTAGTTGTTCAGCAATAAAGTCGACCATGGGTTCATGGTCCTCATCCACTTTCATAAAATTTAAAGCAGGCAACAAAACAGAATTAACACCAATCTCCTCCAAATAATAATGATATAATGTGGTAGAGATCAATTCGCCTTGGGCCAATACCATCTTTTCTTCTTTCGGAGTGAACAGGTCATTCGCCAAGGAGTTAATGAGTCCAAAATGGTAGTCGAGCGTACTTTTACCTTTTGCTTTACCTGCTTCACTTTCAAATAATTCGTCTACAAAAGAGTCGTATTCACTACGTAATTCTTGGATGGCCCTTACCGCATGTTCTTTTTCTCCAGTTACAAAAAGGGTTGAAATCTCCACCAATTTATTGGTCGTTCCGGCTACGGCAGACAATACAATAAATTGAGGCTCATTGGGACGAATGATGTTCAATAATTTTTTCATCCGATCTGGACTACCTACAGAAGTGCCTCCAAATTTTAATACTTTCAACATGATGCCATCCAGATTTTTAATTGCAACAAATGATTTATATACTTGCGAATTGAGGCTTTAAAAATAGCTAAAAACAGTCAATTTAGTATGAAAAACAAAATAAAGTTCGGTACAGATGGTTGGAGAGCGATCATTGCAGAAGATTTTACCGTTGAGAATGTTCAGAGGGTTGCCTATGCCACTGCACTCTGGTTGAGAAAGAATTATGAAGAGCCATGTGCTGTAGTCGGCAACGACTGTCGCTTTGCCGGTCAACTATTTGCAGATACTACCACTGCAGTATTGGCCTCCCAAGGAATAAAGGTATTCCGTTCCAATAACGATTTCGTATCGACGCCCATGGTATCATTGGGAACAGTTAAATTGGAAGCCGATGCGGGCATCATTTTAACGGCGTCTCACAACCCTCCATCCTATAATGGTTACAAAATCAAGGCAAGTTACGGTGGTCCGGCTACCCCAGCGATGATTGACGAAGTGGAAGAACTGATACCCGATAGCATTCAGCTAAATTTAAAGAGCCTCGAAGAATATCAAAAAGAGGGTTTGATCAATTATGTAGATCTGGAGACCATGTACTGCGATCATGTGGAGGCCAATTTCGATATGGAAGCCATACGTAATTGCGGCATGAACTGGGCCTACGATGCCATGTACGGTGCCGGACAGAATGTAATGCGTAGGTTATTGCCTGACTGTACTTTTTTGCATTGCGACCACAATCCGGGTTTCGACGGACAAGCCCCTGAACCCATTCACAGAAATTTGACCGAATTTTCAGAACTGATTAAACTGTCTGAGGGTGAAATTGCTTCTGGTTTAGCAACTGATGGCGATGCCGATCGCATCGGACTGTACGATGAGAACGGCAATTTTGTGGATTCGCACCATATCTTATTATTGCTCATTCACTACATGAATAAAGTGAAAGGCCTCAGTGGAGAGGTTTACACCACTTTTTCTTGCACCAACAAGATTCAAAAATTGTGTGATCTGTATGGAATCAACAATACGGTCACCAAAATCGGATTCAAATACATTTGCGATTTAATGGTAAACTCCGGAAAACCTTTTTTAACTGGCGGAGAAGAGTCGGGCGGTATTGCAGTAGCAGGCCATATCCCTGAAAGAGACGGCATTTGGATGGGTTTGACCATTTGGGAATTCATGGCAAAAACTGGCAAATCGCTCACCGACCTCATTGATGAAATCTATGAACAAGTTGGCTCATTTGCATTTGAACGCTATGATCTTCATTTAACTGAAGACTTAAAGCAGGATATTATAAAAAATTGTAATACAGGATTTTATAATAACTTCGGAGAGTATGATGTAGTTAAAACGGAAGACATAGACGGCTTCAAGTTTCATTTGAGCGAAGATTCATGGGTAATGATCAGACCCTCTGGTACTGAGCCTGTTTTAAGGGTTTATGCCGAAGCACCAAGTTCGGCTGCTGCGTTCGAGATATTAGATGCCACCAAGAAACAATTAGTAGGATAAGGCCATGAGAAACCTTTTTTATGTTTTTTTTCTTGGCTTGATGCTTTCTGCCTGTAATCAAACACCTGATCAATTACCCTACCTCGGGGAGAGGGCACCAGTGGAGAAGATGGTAGATGGCAAAAAAGTAATAGATACGATTTACCAAAGTATCCCTCCATTTCAGTTCAGAAATCAGGATAGCATCATGATTACTGAAAAAGATTTTGAAGGCAAAATCTATGTGAGCGATTTCTTTTTCACCAGCTGCAACACCATCTGCCCCATCATGCATCGAAACATGTTAAAGGTTTACGAAAAATACAAAGGAAATCCTCAGGTTAAAATACTCTCTCACACCATAGATTATAAGTATGATCTGCCCTCGAGACTAAAAAAATACGCTACAAAACTAGGTATAAACGACCATCAATGGGAGTTTGTTCATGGATCGAAGGATTCTATTTATCAGTTTGCAGCCAAGAATTACCTAGTTGCAGCATATGAAGATCAACAAGATCCACAAGGGCTGGTTCACCAAGGCTGGTTCGTTTTGGTGGACAAAAACAGACACCTTCGCGGGGCTTACGACGGAACAAAAACCGATCAGGTAGAGCAATTGTTAAAAGATATGGACATTCTGCTCCAAGAAAATGAAAAATAATCGCCGCTGGACTTTGATCCTTTTCATAACCATCATTTGTTTCATCGGAGCCTGCCAATCTGAAGAGGAAATTAATTACGACCGATACTATACAACCGGGAAGCAACTTTATGAAAGCAGATGTGGGAATTGCCATAACAATGATGGTACCGGCTTGGCGCTCTTGTATCCTCCCCTTACAGACACCACTTACCTGCGATCCAATAAAAATAAACTGGCCTGTATCATAAAGAATGGTCTTGATGGAACAATCACAGTTGCCGGTAAAACTTATAACGGACAAATGCCGGCACAGCAAGATCTGAGTGATATTGAAATTGCTGAAATCATTACCTACATCACCAATTCATTTGGCAACAACCAAGGTCTTAAGAAAACGGAAGACGTAAACAAGGACCTTAAAAACTGTAAATAGTCATCTTAAACAAATAAATTTTAATCACGGACTAGAAGGTATTAAAACCTTATCTTTGTAACAGCAAGCCGTTCTATCGCTCCTGGTCACACAGGAGAGGAAAGTCCGGGCAACACAGAGCATCCTGCTTCCTAACGGGAAGGATTCCGATGCAAATCGGGAGCCGGAAAGTGCCACAGAAAATAAACTACCTCAATTTATTGGGGAAAAGGTGAAAACGTGAGGTAAGAGCTCACGGCTTAGTATGGCGACATGCTTCGCGGTAAACCCCAGGAGTTGAAAGACCAAATAAACTGACGCTAAAGGCCTGCTCGGTCAATGTCAGAGGGTAGGTCGTTAGAGCCGTATAGCAATGTAAGGTCCAGATCAATGATAGAAATCCTGATTTTTCAAGATACAGAACCCGGCTTATAGGCTTGCTTTTTTCTTTTAAAAATATTTCGTTTAATTTAAATTTATTATTCTGTTTGATTGCGCTTCGCTATATTAGTGGGTATAAATCGTCTCCTATCTAAAACAGAATACTCCCTATGACTAAAATCCTAATCATTGATGATGAAAGGGCTATCAGGAATACCTTACGTGAAATCCTGGAATATGAAAATTTCATCGTTGAAGATGTAGATAACGGCCTGCATGGAATTGAAAAGATCAAAAGTCAGGATTTTGACTTGGTGCTTTGCGATATCAAAATGAATAAAGTGGATGGCATGGAAGTACTTTCACAAGGCTTATCGTATAAACCAGATTTGCCATTCATCATGATTTCTGGACATGGAACTGTTGAAACAGCTGTAGAAGCAAGTAAAATGGGAGCCTTCGACTTTATTTCCAAACCGCCTGACCTGAACCGCTTGTTGATCACTGTTAGGAATGCGCTGGAACGAAAAAACCTCATCACTGAGTCGAAGGTATTGCGCAAAAAAGTGAGCAAAACCAGGGAGATTTTAGGAAAATCGGTGGGTATTCAAAAAATAAAGGAAACCATTGAGCGGGTGGCTCCCACCGATGCCCGGGTGCTCATCACCGGCGCAAACGGCAGTGGAAAAGAATTGGTTGCCAGATGGTTACATGAAAAGTCAAACCGATCGGCAGCACCTTTGGTGGAGGTCAATTGTGCCGCCATTCCCTCAGAATTGATCGAAAGTGAATTATTTGGACACGAGAAAGGCTCGTTTACCTCAGCTGTAAAACAAAGAATTGGCAAGTTTGAACAGGCAAACGGTGGGACCTTGTTCTTAGATGAAATTGGCGATATGAGCCTATCGGCTCAAGCAAAAGTTTTAAGAGCACTTCAGGAAAGCAAAATCACCCGGGTGGGTGGCGAAAAGGAAATTGAAGTGGATGTAAGAGTGATTGCGGCTACTAATAAAGATCTCCAAAAAGAGATGGAAAATGGAAATTTCAGAATGGATCTTTATCATCGAATCAGCGTGATTTTGATCGATGTGCCGCAATTAAGTGAACGAGTGGAAGACATCCCCTTAATTGCTCAGCATTTTTGCGAAGAGATCTGCACTGAATACGGTATTCCGGTCAAAAACATAACAGAAGGAGCTATGGAGGCCTTAAAAGCTCTTCCCTGGACCGGAAACGTTCGAGAATTGCATAACCTGGTGGAGCGACTCATTATTTTAAGTGACCGAATGATTACCGAAGTCGATGTACACAATTTTGCCAATCCTCAACTACAACAAGAAGCGAGCAGTATTGGAAATAAAGCACCAATAAGCCTTATCAATAATTTTGACCGATACCAAAGTTTTCAAGAATATAAGGAGGCTTCAGAGAAGGAATTCATCCGCTACAAATTAGAAAAAAACAACTGGAATGTTTCTAAAACAGCCGATGACATTGACATTCAACGCAGCCACCTCTATAGTAAGATAGAGAAATACAGTCTGAAAAGGAATGCTTAGATTTTATAGAAGGAAATAACTGGCCATACCCAACAAGAGCATGAATCCAAAAACATCCGTGAATGTGGTAATGATGATGGAAGAGGCCACAGCGGGATCAATCCCTACCCTTTTTAATAAAAGCGGAATAGCTGAACCGGTCACACCCGCAATAATCAGGTTACCGGTCATCGCCAGGAAAATAACTAAACCCAACATGGGATTTTGGTCATACATAACTGCTACCGAAAGCACGACCAGGCCGGTTACTCCACCATTGATCAAACCCACTGTGAACTCTTTCAATACAGTTCGATAAGCCTGATTATCGGTCAAATCGTTGAGAGAAATACGTCTTACCGTTACGGCCAATGCTTGCGTAGCTGCATTGCCGCCCATACCGGCAATCATGGTCATATAACCTGCAATAATGCTTAATTTAGCAATGGTGCCGCCGAAATGACGTATAACCGAGGCAGCTAAAAAAGCCGTCATTAAGTTTAAAATTAACCATGGCAGCCTACTCTTTACAGCCTCTTTCCAATTACCGGAAAGTTCCTCGTCCTCCGACACCCCTGAAATCTTTAAGATATCTTCGGTATTTTCTTCTTCCAATACGTCAATTACATCATCAAAAGTAATATGACCTAATAACTGCATGTTATCATCCACTACGGGTATACTGGTCAAATTATATTGAGAAATTAACCGGGCTACTTCCTCCTGATCAGTTTCTGCTTTTACATATTCAAAATCAGTTTGTATCAGATCGATGATCTTAATGCTGTTTTTTGATTTGATGATGTCTTTCAGAGAAACAATACCCATCAACAGGTTATCATCATTCACCACATAAATGGTGTAAAATTCCTCCATCTCCTCAGACTGACGGATCACCGCATCGAGCGCTTCTTTTTTATTAGAATTGCTATTAACCTTGATAACCTGGGTGTTCATCAAACCACCCGCAGAATCCTCGGCGTAGGTTAATAAGGTCCGGATATTTGAGGCATCCTCCTCATCGAGCTCCAGCAAGATCTCATTTTGCTGCTCCTCAGGAAGCTGACTAATGATGTCTGTAGCATCGTCGTAATCGAGTTCCTCGACAATTTCAGATCGTTTTTCTGGATTTAAATTTTCAAGGATCTTCTCCGGGTGACTTTCTGCATCCATCTCCGACAACACATCGGAAGCTTTTTCGGCCGGGAGAATATTGATGATTCGATCGCGAGAATCCTGCGACAGGCCCTCCAGTACGATGGCAATTTCGGAGGCATGGAACTCTGCAAGCAATTCCTGGAGCGTTGCATCATCGGCTTCGAGCGCATCTTTGATGCGCAGCAAATCGTTTTTATCCAGCTCAAAAGATTGCATGTTGCTAAAATAAGCAATACCTGCGAATGTTTAGGTTATTAAAAATTTATTAGGGATGATTTGCAGAAATATCTTGTATCCAGGCCCTGTTTTTCTTTAAAACATGGTACGGAAGAGCCAAAGAACGAGCTTCCAGGATCCATTTTTTGATTTTATAGTCGGGATTGGTGCCATCAATTAACAAGCGTTTGAAACTCACGCTTCCTACCAAATCTTTAAGTTTTAAAACCGGGTTTCCACTCAACAGCAAAATATCCGTTTTAATCATCCGATTTAATGATTGACCGTTCATTTCAGGCCCCCACCTCATTACTTTCAAACCACCAAATTGCATCAGGCACTTTTGTTGACAAAAATCTACCGAATAATAAGATTCTCCCGGATCATGCCAAGAAATCAAGTTTGATCCATGATTATCCAATGAAGGCTTTACAGAAAAAAGGTAGGCTTTATCTTCCGGGTTTAATTCGGTTACCAAATGAGTCTCTTTCCCATTGAAAAAAGCGATGGCACTGTTCTTTCTTAGACTATAAAAAATGAGTTTTTGTGTTGAATTGGCATGGTAAGCCACGAAATTCAAAATCAGTAAAAAAATAAGTGAACAGGTCAATGCGCTAAAAAGTAGAAATTTACTTTTGTACATGTATGCCAACAAACCAGAGAAAAAGATAAGGTATAGCAGGATCAACTGCCATTGATTGAACCAGATTCCTTGCAGACTGGCAAATGGCATGGCTTCCATCCATTGAAGAGCCTGATTAGTAAAATTGATCAAGTAATGAAGTATGAGCCCAGTTAAATTCAAAAAGATACCAAAGGGTAACAACAACACAAATATTACCCCAACATACATGATAATGGTTACCGGAATAACAATCAATAAGTTACTGAATAGGAAATACAGCGGAAACTGATGAAAAATATACATGCTTAGCGGGGAAGTAATGATTTGTGCTGCCAGAGAAAGTGCCACATAAGCCCAGGCAGCATCCAGTATTTTATTGCTGAAATACAATTTTTCATAAATGAATGGATGAATGAACACCAATCCAAACACAGCGAGATACGATAATTGAAAGCCAATATCAAAGAGATACAAGGGGTTAATGAGCAACAAAATAAAGGCTGAAACGGCCAATAAATTATATGCATTCATAGATTTATTGACCGCCTTACCGATCACTACGAAACTCAACATGAGTGCTGCCCTGTTAACAGATGGCGAGAATCCTGTGAGCAGGGCATAAAACCAAACCAAAAAGATCAAGAGAAAAAGTTTGGCATGACGCAGATTTTTATAGTGATCCAGTGGCTTGAGCAGGAAAGCGAATAACAAGAAAAATAGCGCCACATGCATACCAGATACAGAAAGCACATGCATGGTACCTGTTTTAGCATAAGCATTCAAAATCTCGGGGCTTAAATCAGCACGGTAACCCATAATTAAAGTGGAGGCCAAAGAAGCAGCTTCCTGTCCGCTAATGTTGGCCTTAAATTGATCCACAATTTTTCGCCTTAGATTCAAGGCAAAAGCCACTATTTTATTTCCATATCCGCTGTCTATTTTCAAAACTTCATGCTCATTAATGAAGCTTTGGTGAAGTATCTTTCTGGTTTTTAAATAATATTTGAAATCGAATTCATCAGGATTGTAGGGTGGTTCTATTTCCTGATAAGCTGAGGGAACGAGGATCAGATCGCCATATTTGACATGAGATGCTTGATTGGTATCCACTTTAAGAGCGATGAGTAAATTACCATTTACCGCAACACGATCTGCAAAACGAACCCTGGCTTCAAAGCGTAAAATATCATTCCTGAGTGAGGGTTCTGAGTTTACAACAATGAGTAGGGATTTAGAACGGAGATTAGCAAAGTACGACTGTTCTGATCCTGGTAAATGACGGCTCGTAAGTTGATATGCAAATAAACAAATGAGCAGATGAGCAATCAATCCAACATAGTGACTCAAAAAATATAATCTTCGTTTTTGATATTGTTTCAAAGCCAAAAAAAATACTGCAATTAGAATCACGCAAATAATCAACAATAAACTGGTAGGATTTGATGGAAAATACCAAGCCAGAACTACTCCCATTATGAATGGAACCAATAAGCGAACGAAAGGAATTTCGCCTTTGTACATAAGTTAAAACTGATACCTGATTTGAAGTTTCACCTCAGAAGCTTTATTTCCCGCAATTTCATTTAAACCTGTACCAATGTGATCCAGATTACTGTATCGGTAAGAAACATAGTTTAACCAGCAGTCTAATCCTCTCTGTAATCGATACCGTAAGTTGGCGACAAACTGCATCCCTTCATTTTGAAAAACCCTAATCGAGGTCTGGTACAATACATCCGGCTGGTAAGTGTATATCCTCGAATCGTTAGAGGGCACTTTAAATAAAGTGAAACGACAATTAAAACTCAACTTACTTTGTAAAGGTTTGTACTGGAGTTCCTGAAAAGTTAAATAACTCCTTTCAGATCTAGTTTGGATGGTTTCCATCCGGTTCCTGATTTGTATTAACTTATTGACCCAATACCTCAAATCAATTCGGATTCTTTGAGATTTTACCGTTTCTAAAAAATGAAAAGTTTGCTCTTGATCATCATTTTCTTGTTTTTGTTCAATTTTGTAAAGTCCGGTTACCTGCAAGCGCTTATTGGGCTGATAACTCAGCTGACTCAACAATTCAAAGCCATTGGATGGTGCATCCACACCATATCTCAACCATGGAAAAACAAAATAATCCACAGAGTAACTCCACTCCCATTTTCGATCAAATTTGAAGTTGACAAATGCATAAAACCCCTTTTCGTTGGTAGATGAACTAGATTCTGATAAAGCAGCATTAAAAAATGAATGGTAATTTTTGGGATAATTTCGATAGTGGAGACCAAGAGATAGTTTAGGGCTCAGACTGGTCAATATTCCAGCTAAAAATGCTCTACCTCCCGAAGAACTTTGGGCGATTTCCGAAAACAAATAAGAATTACCAATGGTATAATTCGCAGAAAATCCATAGTTATTTAATGTTTTGCCATTGAAATCAAACAAATTATAAGGCTGATCACCGGAAGCAAAAGGCTGATCAAATTCAGAATGAAAGGCAATCATTCCCAAATTCAAATAACTACTCTTCCATTCTAATACACCACCATAGCATTTGTATTTTAAATTTTTCTGATGCTCTATTTCGCTGGTTGTACGATGCAAACCCGATAAATTAATGGAGCCTACTTCCATGTTCTCATCCAGAGAAGCATCCAATTTTCGTGAAGAATAAAATGAAGTGAATTTGATAGCACCCAGACCGATTGTAGTGGCTAAACCTCTAAAAAACAAGCCCTCATTGAAGGAAGAATAGGGTTTAAGACCGACTTCAGGCTTAACTAAGGTATTAACATCCGAACTTTTACCGAAGCTCAATCCAGACCACAAACTAAGCCCCTGTCCGAATTGAAGATCATAATCACCGATGACTAGTTTTTGAAGCGGCCCAATCGATTTTAGTGAAAGATAAGCAGATCTATTATCGAAAAGACCAGCATTTTTATAATAAAGGTGTTCGCCAGCATCTTTCTCCAAATTAATTCCTGCACCAATGTTTTTATTCAGCACATATCGGTATCTCATCAATAAATGTTGCGGAGAACCCTCGTACCTTGACTGCGTGCTATCCGATACTTGGTAACCTGCTCTCTTTTGTAAATCTTGTTTAAACCTGAAAATAAGATCGTGTTTTGCACCCAAGTAATCTGCAAATTCTAAAGCTTTCAATGTATTAGGTAAACCAATACTCAAAAAAGGAAGTAAATGCTGAATATCATTTAAATCAAAGTGCTCGATTGCCTGCAGTTCTAACAAATCAACTAAAACCCCATTTTCCTTAATATGATTTAGCAAAGAGCTAATTTGTAAAGGTGAGAGTAAAATAAATTCCTTTAATTCAGCTTCTGATGCAGTATTTAAATTGAGTGGATGAGAGCGGTAGTAATTGATCCGATCCAGCAGCTCCGTATAATCGAAATTTTCATCCGAAATATGAGATAAGGATTCGATCAATTCTGCCAATTGTTGCTCGGTTTGTTGCTGTGCGTTGCAGGGCTCAAGGAGTCCCATGAAAATCAACCCACAAATGAATAATCGACCGATATTAAAATTCATAGGAAAGCCCGATTTGTGAACCGAATCCCAGAGAATGATGGCTAATAAAGGCTAAATCAAACTTGAAGTCATTAATTAACAAACCTACACCAGCAGATTCTCTAATCGGATTTGTTTTGATACCGGCCCTCAAACACAAGGATTTAATCATTCTATAATCTAATCCCAGTTTGAATGCAGCCTGGCTAACAGCGTTTTGTTCCAGGGCAGCTGCAATCATCAGCTGCTGACTTGCCAAATAAGCTGTGCCGAATTGTATGCGTAAAGGCAGGGCCATAAAACTGAGGTTTTCACCAAAAGAATGATTATTGAGATTACTTACATGCGCTCCCAGACTCAAAAATGGACTCAGTTTATAAATTATGCCTGCGTCAATTGAGTAAGCCGAAGCTTTCCCATAAGAACTAATGTTTAATTGATGATAATGAAAAGCGAGTGCCGCAGCTATTTTAGGCCCAAATGTCCGTCCAAATGCAAAAATTATTTCTTGTTGTTTGTAAGCATCAAAACCATATCTGGAAAATCCGAAACCAAGCACATTGTTTTTGAAAGGTAGTGCCAGCATGAGTTTAGACGATGATATTTTTTGATCCAACAATAATTGCTGATGATCTAATGCTAAGGAGAAACTGTCTACATCCAATAATCCGGCCTGATTTACGTTTAATGACCAGATATCACCTACTGCGACGCCTGCGTCTGCAATGGCTGTCATTCTTGCTCCTGAGGGCGGTTGGCCAAATAAACTTGCCGAAAACAAGATCAGGAATAGGGATGTTATCTTCATTAAATTAAATATATTAAAATTAATTTAATTAATTATATAGAAAATTATTGTTGATGGATTGCGTTATATGTTTATGAAAAAAGGGGGAAAAGAGCTGCTGCAGATAACAAAATCAATAAAAAGATGTGAGGAATGTCTGCTTCAAACAAAAGATAAATCAGTTATTGAATGTGGAATTAAATTGATTCGCCAGGTAAAGAATCCCATCTTAATATTGATTGAAAATCATTTAAGAAACGATGAGGTCAAACAGATATGCGAAGTGCTGATAGAAGTGCTCATCAGGTGCGGAAACTTGAGTTATAAAGATCGGCCCCTGGAGACGGTACAGCTAAGTGCCATATTAAATTATTGTTGTTTTATTCAGGAAGAATTCAATCTGAGCAAGGAGGTGTCGGATTATTTGAATGGCATTTATAATGAGTGGTATTCATTGGGTGAGAGCTAAAATTTTGTTGAAATGTTGTAAATTGAGCCATCAAAATTTCAAACACATGAGAAAATTCTTTTTGGGCCTTTCTTTATTGATAATGAGCATGGCCAGCTTTGCACAACAAAAAATCAATGAAGGTGTAATCACTTACGCTCTTGAGTGGAACGTACCGCCTCAGGCACAAGCCATGGCTGCCAATTTACCTACCCAAATCAATGTATATTTTAAAGGGGATACCTCCAGTATGAAAATTGAGTCGCAAATGTTTTCCTCAAAAAGCATTTTGAATGTTCCAAAAGAATATGAACGTCTTTTATTGGATATCCCAATGATGGGTAAGAAGTATTCGGTGATCTTTACTCCTGCAGATCAGGAAAAAATGTCGGAAATGATGCCCCAGATGACCCTTAAAGCAAGTACTGAGAGCAAGAGTTTTTTAGGGTATCAAGCGCAGAAGTATGCCGTGAGCGAAAGTCGCACCAACAGTTCATTTGATGTTTGGTTCACTAAAGACGTGGAGATCGTAGCGAATCCGCTGAGTCGTTTTTATGAAAAATCTTATGGCTTTCCTTTGGAATTCACTTCTTTCCAAAATGGGATGTCTGTTAGAGCATCTGTAAAAGAAATACAACCGGGTAAAGTACCTGCCGGTACCTTTGTTGCAGGCACCGATTATGAAGAGATAAGCTTAGACCAACTCATGCAAATGAGTGGCAGGTAATTTTCTATGTAGCCAGCATTTCTTGTTGGCTACATTTTAACCTCAACCTATCACGGCTAAAAACATGTTAAAACACCTGGCTGTTTTACTTCGTTTCTTTGTTTTTTGGTTAACGATCTTTTTCCTGGATCGTTTAGTTTTTGTGATCTATTTCAGGGATCAACTCCATTTTGATCAGTTTTCAGAGTTTTTAGCTCCGTTTTATCACGGACTGCGGCTCGATCTATCCATGGCAGCTTATTTTTCTTTGCTGCCGCTGATTTTTTTTCTGATAAAATGTTTTTACCCAAAGTTTCCGGTAAATGCATTTTTAGCTAAAGGATATACCGTTTTTATTGTTTTCTTGTCGTCAATCATTTCGATTGTCAACCTGAATATCTACCGAGAATGGGGAACTAAATTCAATTACAGGGCATTGGATTTTGTCATTAATTCGCCCAATGAGGCCCTGGCTTCCAGCGCTTCTTCCCCCCTTTTGCTCTCTTCTGGCTTGCTTATTTTTTTATTGATGAGCTCAATTTGGCTCTCAAAATCCATCATCGTTTATCAACTACCTAAAGATGATTGGAAAGTACCAATCAAAATTTTAGGTTCTGTTTTCATTCTAGGTGTTACTTTTTTATTGATTAGAGGAGGTTGGCAATTAGCCCCGATCAATCAGAGCATGTCTTATTACGACCAGAAGCCAATAGCAAATCATGCAGCGGTAAACACCAGCTGGAATCTTTTGCACGATATCAGCAAGAATTTATCTAATCAGAAGAATCCTTATTTGTATATGGATTCAAATGAGGCGAAGCGATTGGTAGAGAAGCAATATCCGGATTTACCCAGAACGGAACGCACTATTTTGAATCAAACAAGGCCCAATGTAGTGCTCATCATCCTGGAAAGTTTCCATGCAGACCTGGTAGAAAGTTTAGGCGGTGAAAAGGGATTGAATCCTCAAATGGAGGGAATGATTAAGAACGGATTGCTTTTTAATCAGATCTATGCCACCGGCGATCGAACAGATAAAGGTACCATCGCTATTTTGAGTGCCTTTCCGGCACAGGCTACCCGTAGCATCATCAAGGAAAACGGCAAACAGGAAAAATTGCCTTCTATTTCTCAAATTTTTAAGAAAAATCAATACCGAACTTCTTTTTACTATGGTGGCGAAAGTGAGTTTTTCGGACTGAAATCGTATGTATTGAGTCATGGCTATGAGCGATTGATTGATAAAAATCAATTCGAGAGCAAAGACATGAACTCTAAGTGGGGCGCCTATGATGAAAAGGTTTTTGAACAGCAGTTAAAAGACCTCAATCAAACGCCAGAGCCCTTCTTTTCCACTTTGCTAACACTCACCAATCACGAGCCATTTGAAGTTCCAGGAAAACCAAAATTTCCGCAGGATGAAATTCCTAATTTGATCAGAAATACAGCTTTTTATACCGATTCATGCCTTGGAGCGTATATCAAGGCTGCTAAAAAAACATCCTGGTACAAGAATACTCTTTTCGTGATCATTGCTGATCATGGTCATCGTTTACCCAGAAATGAATATGAAATTTGGCACCCACGCAGGTACCAGATACCCATGTTGTTTTTTGGAGAAGTGATCAAGCCTGAATTCCGCGGTATCCAAATTGGTAAAATTGGCGGGCAAACCGACTTAGCCAAAACTTTATTAAACCAGCTGGGGATGGAAAGTCGAAATTTCAACTGGAGTAAGGATCTATTGCATGAAAAAAGCGTAGATTTTGCTTTTTACAGCTGGGACAATGGCTTTGGCTGGATAGACAGACACCAGCAGATCAGCTTTGATAATGTGGGTAAGAATGTAGTTTCTCAGAAAGTTTTAAAACAAAATTCATCTACCGAAATACCACTCCAACAAGGAAAGGCTTATTTACAAAGCGTTTTTCAGGAATACCTTAATTATTAGGTCGATCTTAACTTTAACAGCTCCAAAACCTTCTGATCTGTTGGAAAAGTCAGCTCCTCCAAGCTTAAATCTGGCAGGTATTTCCACCTAAATGCTTGTTTGACATCTCCCGTTTGGTCGAAATCAAATGCACTTGATTTGAAGTTCAATTTTAAAGCATTTAAGGGCTTCACTAAATAATAAATACTAATTACCTGACTATCGTTAAATACAGATTTGATAAAAAAATCGGTGGTGTAAAAATGTTCCAACACTTCGATTTCAGCATCACATTCTTCTTTAAATTCTCGAATCAGACCATCCAACAAGCCTTCCCCATATTCCAGTCCGCCACCGGGGAATTTGCTAAATCGGAAACCATATTCTTCTTCGTCGCTGATCAAAATATTTTGCTGATCGTCCATCAACAAGCCGTAGACTCTCACATTGAAAGGATAGTTCATGCTGCTATGCGTAATGTTTTTGATCTTTGACTAACTTATCAAAAGTCCATTCAATATCTTTCTCTTTGGGAGCGGTTCTCACTTTACAGTTTTCTACACTGCAGTAGTGACAACATTTTGGGATACATGGATCGGCATGAATAAAAAATTCAGTTTCCTCAAACACGTGTTTGTTCACTAATGCATCAATCAATTTCACCTCCTCATGTACCATGTTCAAATCATAATAATATGGCAGGGTCACATGACAATCGATGTGTAAATCGGAACCATAGCGTTGTGTTCTAAAATTATGAATATCGATCCAAGCTGCTTTCCGGTTATCGTTCAGAACTTGGGCTATCTCTTTGATACGCTCCACGTCTGATTCGTCCATTAAACCGCCAACGGACTTCCGCACCAGTCGATAACCACTGTTCACAATATAAAGCCCAAGCCCGATGGAAAGTAAACTGTCCAGCTGATTAATACCGGTAAAATAAATCAGCATTAATCCGGCAACCAAACCCGCACTACTAATCGCATCGGTCAGCAAATGTTTTCCATCTGCCTGTAAGGTCATCGAATTGAATTTTTTACCGGAACTTAATAAGTAATAAGCTAAAATTGCATTCACCAAGCCAGTTACTGCAATAATGATGGCTCCCTGATTTAAATGACTGATTTCATGAGGAAAGAATAAATTATAGCCAGATTTAAAGACGATCAGCATACCTGCCAATAAAATCAGCACCCCTTCCACAAAAACAGAAAAAAATTCAACTTTACCATGGCCGTAGGGATGATTCACATCACGAGGTTGGCTTGATAAGTAAATACTATAAAAAGCAAAAGCACTGGCTATCACATTCACAATGCTTTCTGCTGCATCAGTTAAAATGGCATTAGACGAGGTAATAAAATAGGCCACAAATTTGGCTAGCATCAGCAGGATGCTCACACTTAAAGAAATGGTAATGACCTTTTTTTGCGGGTGCAATGTATTTTGTATTGATAATCAAATTTAAGGATCGAAATCAGAAAAAGCGATTCTAAATTTATTATTGCAATTTATCTGAAGGATTAAAGCAGGTTTTTATATTTGTTCCATGACATTAGCTCACAGGATCTACCAACTTGCTGAATCACAAACCATCAAAATGGCCAAAATGGGTCGAGAATTGGCTGCGAAGGGAATTGACATCATCAATTTGAGTTTCGGCGAACCCGATTTTAATACACCCGAATACATTAAGGATGCGGCAAAGCAGGCTTTAGATGAAAACTATACATTTTATACCCCGGTTGCAGGCTATACTGAATTGAGAAAAGCAATCGCTGGTAAACTAAAGCGAGAGAATAACTTAGCTTACGATTTTGATCAAATTGTAGTTTCGACCGGTGCAAAACAAGCACTGGCTAACGCCATCTTATGTTTGGTAAACCCGGGCGATGAAGTCATTATACCTACACCCTACTGGGTTTCTTACTCCGAAATGGTAAAACTGGCGGAGGGAGTTTCGGTGTTTATTGACACCACGGTTGAACAAGATTTCAAAATTACCGCTACGCAGCTGGAAGCTGCCATCACACCCAAAACCAAGGTATTTTTCTTTTCCTCCCCATGCAACCCTACTGGGAGTGTTTACACTCGTGAAGAACTGGCTGAATTGGTCAAAGTATTCGAAAAATATCCTCAGATATACATCATTTCAGACGAAATTTACGAACACATCAATTTTGGTGAAAAGCACGAATCTATTGCTCAGTTTCCTTCCGTTAAAGAACGAGTGGTCCTGGTGAATGGTTTCTCTAAGGCTTATGCCATGACCGGTTGGAGGATTGGTTATTTGGCGGCAAATAAAGAAGTTGCACAGGCTTGCGACAAGATTCAAGGACAATTTACTTCGGCAACCTGCTCCATTACGCAAAGGGCCGGTATTGCAGCCTGTGAAGGCGGTTTGGAAAGTGTGCTTAAGATGAAAGAGGCTTTCTTGAAACGCCGTAATTTAGTTTATGAACTTTTAAAAGACATTCCCGGTATTAAAACCAATTTACCAACCGGGGCTTTTTATTTCTTCCCAGATGTAAGCGCATATTTCGGAAAGGCTCATCAAGGAGTAGTGATAAATAATGCCCTGGAACTGAGCTTATACCTGCTTAACGAAGCACATGTGGCTATTGTTTCAGGGGAAGCTTTTGGTGATCCCAAATCGATCAGAATTTCTTATGCCGCTTCTGAAGAAAAGTTAAAAGAAGCCTTAGAAAGGATTAAACTTGCTTTGGCCAAGTTAACCTAGCCATTATTTACTTCTGATGGCTTCCACCGGATCTAATCTCGAAGCCATGAATGCAGGTATAAATCCGGAAAGCAGGCCAATTACGGTTGATAGCACGACCGTAAGTACTACTTTGCTCATGTCTACTATAATTGTTAAATCAGCAAAAGCTTTGCCCAGCATGGCCAACAAGAAAACAATGGCCAAACCAATTGCTCCTCCCATCAAGCAAAGAGCAACAGCCTCAAACAGGAACTGTAGCAAAATAAAATAGTTTTTCGCCCCCAATGACTTTTGAATGCCGATGATGTTGGTTCTTTCTTTAACCGACACAAACATGATATTAGCAATGCCAAATCCACCAACTAAGATGGAAAAACCGCCAATAAATGCACCTGCAAAATCAATGATACCAAACATTTGATCTAATTGTGCAGTTAAAATAGTTGATTTATTGAGCGCAAAATCATCTTCTTCTTTCGGACTTAAACGATGTATCGAACGCATTAAACCTCTCAATTCACTTTCCACCTCATTAACAGCAATATTTTCTTTACCCTTCACGGTAATTTGAGGACCATAACGCTCGTCTTCCAAATCGATGATATTTCTGGCGAAATTCAAAGGCAAGAGCATCGTCTTATCGCTCGAAATACCCAACATGTCTTCACCCTCTTTTTCAAAAACACCAATCACTTTCA
>CAZOLA010000001.1:0-35541 GCA_964580845.1 uncultured Sphingobacterium sp. | reverse complement strand
CTCGAAATACCCAACATGTCTTCACCCTCTTTTTCAAAAACACCAATCACTTTCACTTTTCTTCCTAAAACTTTGATCGATTTTCCGAGCGGACTTTCATTTGGAAAAAGAGCGTCAGCAATGTCTGAACCAATCAAAACAACAGGACTACCTCCCCTGCTTTCATTCTCGGTAAAATACCGGCCATCCTGAAAATTGAAAACCCGGGTTTTGTACAAATCATGGCTGGAAGCTGCTAATTGAGCTCCCTCCACAGAATTACTACGGTACTTAACCACCCGATCTCCAATTCCAATTTCATAAGCTATGCCTTCTGCAGTTTGCAAACGTGCTGATAGTTTATCAAAATCGCGGATTTTAGGAACCGGGCGACGCATGTATTTCCACCAGGGATAATCGCCAAAACCACCCCAAGGCCACTTTTGAACATAAATGGTATTACTACCTAATTTTTCAACGCTATTTTGCAAGTTGTTTCTAAGGGTGTCGACCGCAGAAAATACCCCAATAATGGTCATGATACCAATGGTAATTCCCAATAAAGATAAAATGGTACGCAATTTATTCTGACGGAGTGCGTCGAATGCGAAATTGAAACTTTCTCTTAATAATCTTAGAAACAACATATACCTGTAAGACGTTCAATTCATCAAAACGTTACAGCTAATTTAGTGTTTATCATTCAGGGTGTTAAACCAGCATGTTAAGATCAGTTTTCCATTTTTTTTTCATAAGTTTGCGCCCTGAAAACATTAAAAAAACGGCATGAAATTATCACAGTTTAAATTCAATTTACCCGAATCTTTAATAGCCCACACGCCTGCTGAAAAACGCGATGAATCCCGTCTCATGGTCTTAGATCGCAAGACCGGAGCCATTGAGCACAAAATTTTTAAAGATGTATTGGATTATTTTGATGATAAAGATGTGATGATCATCAACAATACCAAGGTATTTCCTGCCAGGTTATACGGCAATAAAGAAAAAACCGGTGCCACCATCGAAGTTTTCTTGTTACGAGAACTGAATAAAGAATTACGTCTTTGGGATGTGCTGGTAGATCCGGCTCGTAAGATTCGTGTAGGTAATAAATTATATTTTGGCGATGATGATTTACTGGTTGCCGAAGTAGTTGATAATACCACCTCACGTGGCCGCACCATCCGTTTTCTGTTCGATGGAACCGATGAGGAGTTCCGTAGAAATATTGAAATTTTGGGAGAAACTCCCCTACCTAAATACATTAAACGTAAACCAACCGATGAGGATAAAGAGCGTTATCAAACCATCTTCGCCAAGAATGAAGGTGCGGTAGCTGCCCCAACAGCTGGTTTACATTTTAGCCGCGAATTAATGAAGCGTCTCGAATTAAAAGGCGTTGAATTTGCGGAAGTTACCTTGCACATTGGTTTAGGCACCTTCCGTCAGGTGGAAGTTGAAGACCTCACCAAACACAAAATGGACTCTGAGCAATTCATTATTGATGAAAAAGCGGCCAGAATTGTGAACAAAGCAATTGAAGAAAAAAGAAGAGTGTGTGCAGTAGGCACCACTTGCATGAGAACCATTGAGTCATCTGTTTCTGCTTCAAGAACTTTAAAGCCAGCTAACGACTGGACGAGTAAGTTCATTTTCCCTCCTTACGATTTCAGCATAGCCAATGCCATGATCACTAATTTCCATACGCCTGAATCCACATTATTGATGATGATTGCGGCCTTCGGAGGATATGAGAATGTAATGAACGCTTATGAGATTGCTGTTAAAGAAAAATACCAATTCTACAGCTATGGCGATGCCATGCTCCTCATCTGACGCAGCTGCCAAATGAAATACTATGCCATCATTGTTGGGGGTGGTTCCGGCACAAGAATGCAACAAGAACTACCTAAACAGTTCATTGAGCTGAAAGGTAAACCCATATTGATGCATACCATGGCAGCTTTTGCCCAATGTAGCCTTAAGCCCGAAATCATTTTGGTGCTCAACGTTCATTATCACCAGCTTTGGGAAGAATTGTGTGCTCGGTATCAATTTGATATACCTCACCAATTAGTTAAAGGTGGCGAACAACGTTTTCATTCGGTGAAAAATGGCTTGAAAAGCATCAAATCGGGTGCTATTGTAGCCATACATGATGCCGTAAGACCTTTGATCAGCGCTGAATTAATTACCAAAAGTTTCGAAGCAGCAGCAGCCAAAGGCAATTCAGTAATGGGTGTGCCCAGTAAAGATTCTGTCAGACTCTTGAAAGGAGATGAATCAAAAGCTATTAAGAGAGAAAGCGTTTATTTAATGCAAACACCTCAAACCTTTCAAATTGAGCAACTTAAAAAGGCTTACGAACAAGAATATCGGATGGATTTCACAGATGATGCATCGGTAGTTGAGCGAATGGGACACCCCATTCATTTAATAGAGGGAGCAGCAAGCAATATCAAAATTACCTATCCTGAAGATCTCCTTTTCGCCGAACAATTGATGAGCAGACGGGCTTAATCGGCCGATTTTCTGATAATTTTAAGTAATACTGCAATAATGGCTATTACCAGAAGTGCATGAATGATGCCACTGGTATAATATCCTCCAAAATAAGTGATTGCCCATACGATCACCAACAACACTGCGATCCAATATAATATGTTTCCCATTTTAATGACTTTATCTCTTAAAATAAAGGAATCATGATTTTTGTTTGAATCACACTTCCAGATCGATCAATCTGCTAATCCGGATATGCAATAAAAAACCCTTCCAATATCTTGGAAGGGTTTTTTTTAATATTCGTCCTCGTTGAAGAAAAAGTCATCTTTGGTTGGATAGTCGGGCCAAATTTCTTCGATATTTTCGTAAGGCTCGCCATCATCTTCTAAAGCCTGCAAGTTTTCAATCACTTCAACAGGAGCACCAGAACGAATTGCATAATCAATTAATTCGTCCTTGGTTGCGGGCCATGGAGCGTCTTCTAAGTGTGAGGCCAATTCTAATGTCCAGTACATAATTTTAGAGTTAAATCTTATTATTTCGCAAAAATATAATAATCTGAATTATTTTTTCAAGAAGTTTTTAACATTTTTAAACCCTTGGAATCCACTTATTTTCTTCAATTTTTTGATCGAAACAAAGCATACGGGCTAAAACA
Organism: uncultured Sphingobacterium sp.; assembly: GCA_964580845.1. Lineage (GTDB taxonomy): Bacteria > Bacteroidota > Bacteroidia > Sphingobacteriales > Sphingobacteriaceae > JAIPAN01. Next base: position 32,399 of record CAZOLA010000001.1, on the reverse strand, counting down.
AATAAATAATCACTGAGACGATTGAGGTAAATCATCACCGTTTCGTCTACCTGACTTTCTTCACTCAAATGCACACAGATCCGCTCGGCTCTGCGGCAAACACAACGGGCAATGTGGCAATAAGAAACCACGGTGCTTCCTCCCGGAAGGATGAAATGGCGCAGGTCAGGCAGCACCTCATTCATTTGGTCAATCTCATTTTCTAATAACTCGATGTCTTTCAAATGCAGATCGGGCAGTTTCATTTTAGATTTTTCAGGATCTGATGCCAAAATGGAACCGATAGTAAATAAACGATCCTGAATTTCTTTCAAAACAGACTGTTGGTGAACGCTGATCTGCTGGTCGCGAATTAAACCTATATAGGAATTCAACTCATCTACCGTGCCATAGCTTTCAATTCTTAAATGATGCTTGGGAACACGGGTACCCCCAATCAGTGAAGTTTGACCTTTATCGCCTGTTTTGGTATATATTTTCATAAGGTCGAATTAACGAATTTTAAAAGAGATTTTAAGCCGTTGAACATCAACTTAAGGTCATATTAATACCGCATGAAAATAACTGAAAACTAAAGCAAAAATGAGGTAAAAGAAAAGCAGATATGCGGTCTTAATGCGAGTAAAAACTAATAAAAGAAAACTGGAAAGCATTAAACCGATAGAAAGCAGATCGATGGATTGAGATTGAAGCAGAAATAATACAGCGGCTCCAAAAAAACCAACAGAAACAGCATTGATACCGGAAAGTGAGTTTTTAATTTGGCTGATTCTTTTCAGATCGTTCCAAAAAGGAACAATGAAAAGGATTAAAATGAGTCCGGGTAAGTTGATGGCCAAAACTGCTACCAAGCCACCCCCCAATTGCCCCCACCAACCATAACCTGCATTTTTTAAGCTCATAGCCCCCAAAAAGGCAGAAAACGAGAAAGTTGGACCCGGCATGGCTTGCTGCAAAGCAAATCCTGACAAGAACTCGGCAGAACTCAAGTATTTTTTCATTTCCACAAACTCGGTGTACATGAAAGGTACCAGTACCTGACCGCCACCAAAAATCAGGATACCGTTACGGTAGAAATTTTCGAACAAACGGATGGGCAAACTGAAAGGTGAAGTACGATTAATGAGTGCACCTAAAGCAGCGAAAAACAATAGAATTCCTAAAAAATAAATCAGTTTACGTGTATTGATATTGGCAAAAAGGCGGGTTCGTAAAGCTGTTTCCTCAGTGGTAGTATCTAATGCGGAGCTCACAATGCCACCAATCAGGATCAAGACAGGAAATACATAGGCACTTTTCAGAATCAAAGTGCTGATGAGTGCTCCTGCTGCCAAAAAATAACTTAGTTCTGATTTGAGGGTAGATTTAGCAAATTTAAAAGCTGCAAAAGCCACAATACCAATGGTAACCGGTTGTAAAAAAAACAAAGCTCGCCCAAATACAGCTTGTTGATTAAATACAGAAAAGGAAATAGCAGCCAAGGTCATGATGGCAGCAGAAGGAAAAATCCAAATTAAAAAAGTGAGAATGGATAGTGTGAGGCCGCCAACTTTGTAGGCCATTCCCACCAGCGTTTGAGTGGAAGCCGGACCCGGCAAAACTTGAGAAAGTGCATTTAACTCTAATAATTCCGACTCAGTAATGTATTTACGACGTTGTACAAAGTCTTTGAGCATGCAGGCAATATGTGCCTGGGCGCCACCAAATGCTGTGAAAGTATAAACGATCACATCCTTTAGAAATAATAAGTGCCGCTTTCTCAATCGAAAAAAATTTAATCGTCTTCGTAGTCTAAACCCATGAGAGCGTTATAAACACTTTGCAATTCTGACAAAGCATGCCTGTCATTAGCTTTTCGGGCAACCTGCATCCCTTTTTCATACGTACGCTCAGCATCGGCTTTACGATTGATATTTTCATATAGTTTACCCAAGTGATAATAGGTGCCAACATAATCAACATGATTTTGAACCAAATCTTCGAAATAAGCCAATGCTTTATCCTGCTCATTCAATGCCAAATACTCCGTAGCCAGGGCGTATTTCAGGAATGGATCATTGGGTTCGTTTTTAATGAAATCGAGTAGCTTTTCCAGACGGTTTGATGACATTATTGTTTAGGCTTTTTTAACTAAATTTGCAAAAAATAGAGCTTATGAAAATACTTGTTTGTATCAGTAACGTACCCGACACCACAACAAAAATAACCTTTACCAACGATAATACAGAATTCAACGCTGCTGGTGTGCAATTCATCCTGAACCCTTACGATGAAATTGCCTTGTCCCGTGCCATTGATCTTTGTGAAGGTGGAAAAGGAACTGTTACGGTGATCAATGTAGGTGATTCATCTACCGAACCTACCATTCGTAAAGCCTTGGCTATTGGAGCTGATGATGCTGTTCGTATCAATGCCATTCCACAGGATGCATATTTTGTAGCAACTCAAATTGCTGAATATGCCAAAACCCAACAATTCGATTTGATCTTAACAGGAAGAGAATCTATTGACCATAATGGAGCTCAAGTTCCGGCAATGATTGCCGAGCTTTTAGATATTCCTTCGGTTTCTATCGTTAAAAAATTAGATTTTGACGGAAAAACTGCCACATTGAGTCGCGAAATTGAGGGCGGAAAAGAAGTAGTTGAGGTGGATGCCCCATTTGTAGCCAGTTGTGCAGAGGGTGTGGCCGAATGGAAAATTCCAAATATGCGTGGGATCATGTCGGCCCGTACCAAACCACTGCAAGTAATGGAGGCGGTAACTGCCGAGCAATTGAGTAAAATCAATCAATATCAAACACCAGCTCCGAGAAGCGCTGTAAAAATGGTTGATGCAGAGGATGTAAAAGGTTTGGTGGAACTTTTACACAGCGAAGCAAAAGTGATTTAATTATAAAAAAACGAACATCCCAATGGGATTAAAAGAAAATAGTATGTCAGTATTAGTTTACGTTGAAAACACTGAAGGGCAATTTAAGAAATCAGCTTTCGAAGTGGTATCTTATGCAAAAGCCATTGCCGATCAATTAAACACCAATTTGGTGGCCTTATCTATTGGCCAGGTGGCGAATGAACAATTGAATAATTTGGGTGGATATGGTGCTCAAAAAGTATTGAATTGCAATAGCATTCAAACTTTCGACAGCCAGGCTTATGCCGCTGTAATTTCCGAAGCTGCCACCAAAGAAAGTGCAGAAGTAGTGGTGATGGCCAATTCTTTTAGCGGAAAAGGTTTATCGCCACGTGTAGCGGTAAAGCTCAAAGCAGGACTTGCTTCGGGCGCTGTGGAGTTGCCACAAATTAATGGCGGACAATTGAGCGTTAAAAAAACAGCTTATTCTGGCAAGGCATTTGCAATGCTTGCATTGAATACACCAGTAAAAGTAATTGCATTGAACCCTAACGCTTTTCAGGTAAAAGAAAATAGCACGGCTGTACAAGTTGAAAGCTTCCAGGCTAGCTCTGCTACTTCCAGAGTTAAGGTAAAAGAAGTGGTGCGAGCGAGCGATAAAATATCCTTACCAGAAGCCGAATTGGTGGTTTCTGCCGGCAGAGGCTTGAAGGGCCCTGAAAACTGGCATTTGGTAGAAGATTTAGCCCAAGCTTTGGGTGCTGCAACTGCTTGCTCAAAACCAGTATCTGATGCCGGATGGAGACCGCATGAAGAGCACGTTGGTCAGACAGGAATTGCAGTAAGTCCGAACCTTTACATTGCAGTGGGTATTTCTGGAGCGATCCAGCATTTAGCCGGTGTTAGCTCCTCTAAAACCATTGTTGCCATCAACAAAGATCCGGAAGCACCGTTCTTTAAGGTAGCAGATTATGGAATTGTGGGCGATGCAATGGAAGTGCTACCTAAACTGACTGAGGCTGTGAAGGCCTACAAAGCTCAATCTTAATCCTAAAGGTGATGAGGGGAATATGGAGAAAGTAAAGTTAGACATCGTCGGTTTATCCTACAGCCAAACACAATCTGGCGCTTGTGCGCTGGTATTGGGCGAAGTGAACGGCCGACGACGTCTTCCTATCATTATTGGAGGTTTCGAGGCGCAGGCCATTGCCATCGAAATTGAGAAAATGACGCCCGCTCGCCCCCTCACCCATGATTTGTTCAAAGATTTCGCTCGGGCTTATCATGTAAATATTCTGGAAGTCATTATTTACAATTTGGTTGGCAGTGTTTTTTACGCCAAGTTGATCTGCACGGATGGCAAAAAAAATATCGAGATCGATGCCCGTACCTCTGACGCCATAGCGCTGGCAGTACGCTTTGAATGCCCGATCTATACCTACGAATTCATCCTCGCTTCTGCAGGTACCATTATGGAGGGCAATGAGTTTGCCTACCTGGAAAATATGGTTCCAAACACAGAAGAAAGTCCTGAAACCATCAAAAAGGTTAATTACAAAGACTTAAGTGATGATGAATTAAAACAAAAACTGGAAGAAGCACTAAAGGATGAAGCCTACGAAAGGGCGGCCAGCATACGTGATGAATTGAGCCGACGTAAGAACTCTTGATTTATCTACATTTCTTTATTTATCTACATTTCTTCTGTATTGTTATTCTTATTTCTATTTTTCAGGATTGAATACTAATTGAAACCTAAAAAATGGAAAGATTTACCGGCCTAATCGGCATCGTTTTAATATTCGCAATTGCTTTTTTGATGTCGAATAACCGTAAAGCCATTAATTACAGATTGGTGATCTCCGGATTGACCATACAAATATTACTCGCTTTATTTATCCTGAAAGTGCCTGTTGGTAAGGAAATTTTTTCCTGGCTGGGTGCGGCAGTAACCAAAGTACTTGACTTTTCACAAGCAGGTGCCAATTTCGTGTTTGGGGGTTTGGTTAACAAGGAATTAATGGACAAAGCATTCGGGCCTGGGAACGACTTTATTTTCTTCTTTAAAATTATCCCTACCATCATTTTTGTAGCCGTATTGGTGAGTGTGGCCTACTATTTGGGCATTATGCAACGTATTGTGAAGTTTTTCGCATTTATAGTTTACAAAGTGATGGGCGTTTCTGGTTCTGAAGCTGTTTCGAACGTTGCCAGCGCATTTGTTGGCCAGGTAGAAGCACAAATTATGATCAAGCCTTATTTAAGAGGCATGACGATGTCAGAACTACTGGCTTCTATGGCTGGCAGTATGGCTTGTATTGCAGGCGGTGTTATGGCGGTTTACATTGCATTGGGCGTACCTGCAGAATATTTAATTGCGGCCAGTATCATGGCTGCTCCAGGCGCTTTGGTAATTTCTAAAATTGTATGGCCCGAGACAGAAGTTTCCGAAACCAAAGGTGAGGTTTCGCTGGAAATCAAAAAAACCAATGCCAATTTGGTGGATGCCATTTCTCATGGTGCCAGCGATGGTTTAAAAGTGGGCCTGAACGTAGTTGCCATGCTGATCGGCTTTATCGCCATTATTGCGTTATTAGATTATGTTTTGGGTAAAATCGGTGCCGGTTTAGGTAATCTTGGATTAAGTTTAGCTGCTATAGGCATTGATATCAACACCTTAAGTTTGAAACAAATTCTGGGTGGCATATTTTCTTTATTTGCCTGGGCCATGGGCGTCCCTATGAAAGACATTCAGGTAGCTGGTTCTTTGATGGGCACTAAAATGGTGATTAATGAATTTGTAGCTTATCTGGATTTAGCTAAAATTAAAGCCACATTAGATGCAAAAACCTTACTGATTACCAGTTTTGCCCTTTGTGGTTTTGCCAATTTCAGTTCTATTGCCATACAGGTGGGTGGTATTGGCGAATTGGCTCCCGAACGCCGTACTGATTTAGCTAAATTGGGCGTTAAAGCATTGATCTGTGGTACACTGGCCTCCTACCTTTCGGCTACTATTGCAGGTATTCTGTTTTAAGCACATAGATGAAGAAATACCGTACTGAAAATAACTGTCTGAATTGCGGCGCTACCGTAAATGGTAATTTTTGTGCGGAATGCGGACAGGAAAATATAGAAACTCGTGAACCTTTCTGGACTTTCTTGTTTCACAGTATTGGGCATTATTTTCATTTTGATTCTAAATTTATCAATAGCTTAACTCCCCTGATTACAGAACCGGGAAAACTTACGCTTGCTCATATCAATGGTAAACGTGCTGCTTATTTTCCTCCGGTTACTATGTATTTGTTCATCAGCTTGTTTTTCTTCCTGATTTTATCTTCCAACAAACCTAATATAGAACCTGGTAAGATCAGTGAGGATGGAAACAAAGCAATAAAAATGGAGATAGATAGTCTTCGAATTGTTAATAATAATGAGGGACTTTCTACTGCAGAAAGGAAGAAAAATGAAAAGCGACTTAAACAACTCAACTTATTACAGAATAATTTCAGTGATTTTAGCCGTGGTTTACAAGATGGCTCTCGAACCAAGATTGATTTAAACATAGCAGAAGACTCCGTTTACCAGAGTTTAAGGAATTACGAAATTAAACAATCCAAACTGCCTGTTGACAAGCAAGATACCAAGCTGGAGCAATTCTTTATAAAAAAGAATCTCCATTTACAACAAAAATACGGAGATCAATATTATAACAAAGTGATGGAAGCAGTGCAAAAGCATCTCCCCAAGATGATGTTTGTGCTGATGCCTATGTTCGCCCTGATTCTTAGCCTCAGTTTTTATAAATCTAAGCTTTACTTCATCGATCACCTGGTGAATACTCTTCATGTCCATTCTTTCCTATTCCTGCTTTATATCACTATTGAATTGATAGCTATGGCCTGGCCATCAGCTGAAGACTTTTTGATAGGAATGGGAATGATCGTGAGCATCTGGTATGTATACCGAGCCATGAGGACGGTTTACCAAAGAAGCCGCTGGCATACGGTTTTTAAATTGGGATTGTTGGGATTCCTCTACTTCCTGCTTCTCTGTTTCAGTTTCATGGGTGTATTTGCCCTATCATTCATCTCTTTGTAAATAAAAAAATCCCGGCAGGCAAACCTAGCGGGATTCTAATATATATCGTTTAGACATTAGCGTTGTGCCAAAGGAACGTATTGAAGGTTTACTTCACCTACGTACACCTGACGTGGACGGCCAATCGGCTCTTTGTTCTCACGCATTTCTTTCCATTGTGCAATCCATCCAGGAAGGCGACCCAAGGCAAATAACACGGTAAACATGTCGGTTGGGAAACCAAGGGCACGGTAGATGATGCCTGAATAGAAATCAACATTTGGATAAAGCTTACGCTCTACAAAGTAAGGATCGCTTAAAGCTGCTGCTTCTAATTGTTTTGCAATATCCAATACCGGATCGTTTACTCCTAATTTAGCCAACACATCGTCGCATGCTTTTTTAATGATCTTGGCACGTGGGTCGAAGTTTTTATAAACGCGGTGCCCGAAGCCCATTAAACGGAATGGATCATTTTTATCTTTGGCTTTATTAACCCACTTCGCCACATCTCCCCCATCATTTTTAATCTGCTCCAACATTTCAATTACCGCCTGATTGGCACCGCCATGCAGCGGACCCCAAAGCGCTGAAATACCTGCAGAAATGGATGCATAAAGGTTACAGTCTGCCGATCCTACGATGCGAACAGTTGAGGTAGAACAGTTTTGCTCATGGTCTGCATGCAGTATGAGTAACACATTCATGGCGTTCACCACCACCGGATCGATCACTACTTCTTCTGTACGTTGCCCGAAGGTCATGTACATGAAATTAGTCACGTAGTCGTATTTGTTTTGCGGATAAATGAGCGGATGGCCCAATGATTTCTTGTAGATCCAAGAAACGATGGTAGCCATTTTAGCCAATAACTTAATAATGGTAAGGTTTTGTTCTTCTGGTGTTTGATGCGGATTTAAAGATTCCGGATAAAAAGAAGACAAGGAACAAATGAGTGAAGAAAGCTGACCCATTGGGTGTGATTTCGATGGAAAGCCATCGAAAAACTTCTTCATGTCTTCGTGTACCAGTGTATGTCTGGAGATTTGGAATTGAAAATCTTCAATCTCTTTTTTATTTGGCAACTTACCGTAAATCAACAAATAGGCCACTTCCAGAAAAGTTGATTTTTCGGCCAACTCTTCAATCGCGTATCCACGGTATTTAAGGATGCCGTTTTCTCCGTCTAAATAGGTGATGGCGCTTTTGGTGGCTCCGGTATTCTTAAAACCTGAATCGAGTGTGATCAGGCCTGTTGTATCGCGGAGTTTAGCAATATCAATGGCTGATTCGTTCTCCGTTCCGGTGATGACAGGTAATTGTACAGATTGTTCTCCGTAGGTTATGGTTGCTGTAGATGACATATAGATTTGATATTATAAAGCAAAACTAATGAAAACGAGCTGTTTTAGAACAGTTATTTTCGGTGATTTTGTAATATTAATGTTTTATTTAATGGTTTCTTTTACTTCGCCACAGTTCAGCATTTCGTCCCCGTAATAAGGATTTCGCACTTCTTCTTCTTGGGCCAACCAGTAGCCGCCTGATCCTTCGTTGGCCATTGGACAAAATTGCACGTAAAATGCTCCTTTACTGAGCACAGCCTTCCGGAATATGGGTATCAACTCGTTGTTTAAGTTGGTAAATACTTTACGTTGTTGGGCTAAATCGCTGGTAGTGGCAATGGAATCGACCATTTTTTGTGCGGTTTCGAATCCTGATGTTTTCGCCAATGTTTCTTGTAAATTTTTTGCAGCTAGTTGAGCATTCTCTGAGTTAGAGGCAACCAGGGCATCTTTGATGCTTAGGTATTGGCTGAGCACGGCTTGCTGATTTTCGTCTTTGATATTGAAATTTGCCGCCGCATTGACCACTGTTTCCACTTTTTCAGTCTGAACTGCTTCTTTGTTTTGCTGGGTACATGCAACCAAACCAGTTTGGAGAGCGATGATGATTAAAATATTGCTGATATTTTTCATGATTATGGGGATTATATGAGTTCAAAGCTAAGGTAGTGTAGGATTTTCAAAGTCAGCGGTGTGTTAAATTAAAAAAATTAAAAACAAGGTTTGGAGTTTAACGGCGTATTTGTACTTTTGCCCCCGGAGAGATGGCAGAGTGGTCGATTGCGGCGGTCTTGAAAACCGTTGACTGTCAAAGGTCCGGGGGTTCGAATCCCTCTCTCTCCGCCAAACATTATCCCGGTCTAAAGACCGGGATTTTTTGTTTATACCCGAATCGAATGTATTCGATGAAGGATAATAAACAAAAAATAAATTGAAGCGTAGCGAAATGATAATGTTTGAAGCCTCCCCTCTTAGGGATCGCGGGAGGCAATCCTTCTTTGCAAGCAACAAAAAAGCCCTTCATTTCGGAGGGCTTTTCTATTTTCAAATATTATTCAATTTAGAAATGGTACATCAACGAAGTGTAAAACTGCATGTTTAACTTATTGTTGTAAAGTTGCCATTGATAATTTCTGATCCAGGCTGCATTTAATCTAACTTGCACGCCTAAATTACCATATCGGCGGTAGGCATAAGTGTTGAACATCAGATCGGCCCATTTACGACGATAATCCTTGTATGTCCTAAAGAAATAGTCTTGGTTGTGAAGATATCTTTCCAACTGAAAACCCAGGATGCGATTGGGTTCCCAAATACTCAGGTCGAAGGTTTGCAAATTACTCCCAGGTCCAATTCCAGCTCCCAATAATTCGCCGCGGTGGGTATAACCATGTTTTACCTGATAATGTAAGTACCATGAATCAGGCGGTCGAATATATCGATCTTCTGATTGTTGCATTTGTGTATGCTCCAAATTAATTTTAAGATACCTCGATTTTGACTGATTTAACCAGAAAACTTTTCTGAAGCCTAAGAGATAGGCCCTTGAATGTTCTGCTGATTCAAAGAAATCCCAAAAACTCATGGCATGATCATTTCTACCGAATTCGAAATAGATCTCTGATTTTGATTCTTCAAATTTCCAACGAAAGAAAACAGAAGCCAGTTGATCTCTTTTCTTTGCATCTTCATTATTAGTATTTTTTTTCTGGAAGGGAGATAGAATTGGGAAATAGTCTCCAAAACCATTACCCATGTCTCCACGATATATTTGAAAAACTCGATTAATTCCAACAAATAGCCCGGGAACCCATTTGGGCTGATAGTTTAGAGTTACGCCAGAAATGTATCGCCAATCTTGGGGCTTAGGTTCTTCCCAATTGGTTCCATAAGCCATAAAATTTTGGCTATCATGCTTAAAACCCGATTCTTCCAACTTTCCTGCTATCAATTGACCTTCAAAACTTCCAATTTTAGTTTGAACCGGCTTATTGGTGTTGACGGTGAAGTGCATAAATCCGGGAGCATGATTACTCATGATCAAAGAATTTCTAACACCAGGCCCCCACCAAAGATTCTCATTTGACAAACCTACTGAAACACTTTTATGGTTCCACCTTAAGCTGCTTTGACCCAGATATACTCGCTGGAAGGACTCATTTCCAAAACGTTCGGGCATATCTGCCTGGTTTAAATACAATGTTCTAAGATACTTTGCATCATCTGTTTCACTTACAGGGAAACGTTCAAAATCCGGATTGGCTGCAAATACCATTTCTGGTCTAACTTGCAAGCTAAATTTCCCCATTTGGGCAAAAAATCCGCCTGACATCAATGCCTGATAACCCTTCGCTGGAATCATGGCACCGTCATTCCAGCCATAGGGTGCAAAGGTATTGTACTGTTGGTTGAGCACCAATGGAAGAAGTTTAATCTGAAGCGATTTAGTATTTGTTGTTGAGCTGTCTGAATAAAAAAAAGGCCGGAGCGTAAAGGACGAATTTTTATTACCTGAACCTAACAGCTGTAGATTCCTATATTGTTCATCCTGCATGTCGGTACCACCCAACAATATTTGTTGAGCATACAATTTTGCACTTACATTGAACAAAATAAAAAAACAGAATAGCTTGAATATGGGATTCATTTTTGGCATGTAAAAAAGGTAGATTTAACGGTAGACTAATTTCGCAAAAAAAATGATTTTTAAACATTAAACCTAATAATTAAGTGTGTATGGCGTCAATAATTAGAAATTAGTTTTAATTTAGCAATTAATGAATCTATCCTATCTAAACAATAAAATTTCTAACCTTAAATCCCATTTAAACCAAAGTATTTTTTCTAATCTAGCCAATTTAAGTATCATACAACTAAGTAATATCTTCTTCATGATGTTACTCTTTCCGGTACTGACTCGATTGCTTGGCATTGAAAAGTTTGGCGAAGTAATGGCGGCTAATGCTTTTGCAGGTTTAGCAGGTGGTTTGGTTAATTATGGAACCATTCAAAGTAGTATCAAAGAAATTGCAAATGCAAAAAATGACACTTTAGCCTTATCCCGAATTGTATTTGAAACACTCTGCATACGGCTTCTTTTCTTTGTGTTGCTTGTTATTTTTTTAATTTTCTCCAACCCGGTTTTAAAAGATTATTACCTGTTGTACTTGCTTACCATTCCTCTCTTGTTTGCTGAGGTGCTCAATCCAATGTTCTTGTTCCTTGGATTGGAAAATTTAAAGTATTTAAACCTTGCAAATCTCATTTCCAAAATACTTACCCTTCTATTTGTGCTTTTTTTCATTGACAATCAAACTGATGCGCCCTGGGTGAATTTCATTATGGGAGGCAGCCTTTGCATTTGTTATTTATTCGTACTCATCTGGGGTATCAATAAATATAAAATCAGCTGGGTAATGCCAAGCCAATTAAGCCAAAAAATGATCTTAAAAAGTAATTTTTACTTATTAATAAACAATTTCTCCGTTCACCTTCAACAATCATTCATGCTGTTTGCATTACAAATTTGGGGTAAAGTTGCCTGGCTCGGAGCATACGCACTTTGTGATAAAATTATCTGGTCCTCACGACTTTTGATTATTTCTATTTCTAACTCGGTCTATCCTACTGCTGCTCAATTACATAAAACAGACACCATGAAGTGGTTGGCATTTAAGCAGCAATTGAAATGGAGAACTGGTTATCTATTTTTAAGTGGTTCGGTACTATTGTTTCTACTCTCCGATCCGATAATATTGCTTCTTTCTGGAAATTTAAACGCCGAGGCGAGCTTGTTTTTAAAGCTGATGGCATTTGCTCCATTTATTGCTTCTTTGAATTTTATGAATGTTTTGGATAGAGTGTTAAACAATGACAATTATTCAATTTTTCAGATTGCCATTGTATTACTGATGGTTTCTTCATTAAGTGCGTTTGGTATGGTTTATTGGGGAAATTTTTGGGGAATTGGCTTGTATACTTTAACTATTGAAAGCATCGCCTTGTTACTCTACGAATTCAAAGCACGTAAGCTCAAAGTGTCAACCAATTACTAGGGTATGAAAAAGCAGACAGCACTAATTTTGGTTAACTGGAATAGTTTTGAATACACCAATCAATGTTTGGTCTCGTTGAGCAATTGTATCCAAAATTTTGAAGTTATTGTAGTAGATAATGGTTCCACGGATGGATCGGGTAAAGAATTGAAAGCTCATCATCCGCACATTACCCTTCTCCAATCAACATCCAATCTGGGGTTTGCCGGAGGCAACAATGTAGGCATTAACTATGCCATTGATCAATCATTTGAATACATCATGCTCTTGAACAACGATACTTTTGTAGAGCCTGACTTTATAGAAGTACTCGTCAATTATATGGATGAACATCCGGAGGTTGGAATTATCCAACCAAAGATTTATTGTCATCATGACAGAACGCTTATTTGGGATGGAGGATCTTATTTTAATCCAATTTTCACTTTACCATACACCCCTGGGGCATTAAAGAAAGAAAGGGCATCGCACAATCAATTAAAAAGTGTTGATTGGATCACCGGATGTGCATTTTTCACCAGGGCAAGCATCCTGAAAAAATCAGGACTATTGAATGAAAAGTTCTTCATCTACTTTGAAGATGTTGATCTATCATTCAGGATAAAAAAGCTCGGCTATCAATTGATTTATCATCCCAAATCTGTGGTTTATCATATTGCTGGGATGTCTAATAAATCAAAGTCGAAGCAAAAGGAAGGGTATGTGAACCCGATTGTTCATTATTTGATCCAAAGAAACCGAATCTGGTTTCTAAAGAGATACACGAATCCTATATTTGTAGTACCAACAGTAGTATACCATACCGGCTATAGTATAGCCATGATGATTTATTTTATTCTCAGGGCTAGGTTTAAGAAACTAAATGCATTACTAAGAGGTATCAAGGATGGTATTTACGACACACTATGAAGACATACATTTTTAAATGAAATCTATTCTTATAACCGGCGTTGCCGGACTACTAGGCTCAAGAATGGCTGACTGGATTATTGAAAATCAGCCAGAATATCAAGTAATTGGAATTGACAATTTAAGCGGTGGCTACCTGGAAAATCTATCCGATAAAATCATTTTTTACCAAATGGACGTTTCCAGCGATGATCTAAAGCCAATTTTTGAGCAACATAAAGTAGAGTATGTTTATCATTTTGCCGCTTATGCCGCAGAAGGATTGAGTCCTTTTATTCGAAAGTATAATTACAATAATAATTTATTAGCGACTGCCAATCTGGTGAATGAATGTATCAGCTTTGATGTAAAAAGATTGATTTTCACTTCCAGCATGGCGGTTTATGGCCAAGGAGAACCGCCATTTGACGAGGACGATATTCCAAATCCCATCGACCCATATGGCGTAGCAAAATATGCTTGTGAATTAGATATTCGTATTGCAGGAGAGCAACACCAACTCGATTGGTGCATCGTCAGGCCACATAATGTATACGGGATCAATCAGAATATTTGGGATAAATACCGAAATGTACTCGGAATTTGGATGTATCAAAAACTGAATAACGAACCCTTCACCATATTTGGGGATGGGAAACAAGAACGGGCTTTCAGTTATATCGACGATTGTTTGCCTAGTTTTTGGAATGCTGCCATTGAACCAAAAGCTTCCAAACAGATTTTCAATTTGGGTGGAATTCATAAAACAGCCATCCTCGAGGCTGCTGAAATTTTGAGTGAAATTGTAGGCGGTGCCCCAATCGAATTTTTAGAAAGCAGACATGAAGTAAAATATGCCTATCCTACTTTTCAAAAGTCGGTAGACATACTTAATTACAAGGAAATAACTCCACTAAAAGAGGGACTGACCAAGATGTGGGAATGGGCTCAAAAACAACCCCTAAGAGAGCGATTTAAATGGGAAGCATACGAGCTGAACCGTGGAATTTATCAATATTGGACTTAGTGCTGGTTCCCCTATAATTCAAAAAACTGGATAGATAAGCCTATGTTTTTGTTTCCTCTCATTTATATTTCGAGCTTTATTCTCAGTATTCGTGAGTTTTTAAGGGGAAACAAAGAATCGATCCTGCTTTTTCTAATTTTCGGTTTATCGATTTACACCAGTGCTATCTCAGTAACTTTTCAACTCGGTTTCAAAGAGAGCATTCCTTTTTTGCAACTTTTCAAAGAAATTGGCATCATCAGTTTACTTTCTTGGGTTCTATATCACTATAACGATCGTTTGAAGTTACATCTGATCGATTATGCCATGATCGGTTTTTTTGCATATACCCTACTATATGCGCTGCTTCCGTTTGGAGATTTAGATGCCATTAACCGAATCATTGCGCTTAAATCTTCTTCGTTCTTTGTGTTGGTTTATTTTACAGGGCGTCTGCTAAATCCAAAAGAGATTTTTCTAACTAAATACTTCCTTTATCTGATGATATTGGCTGTTGCAGCTGCAATCGTTGTTTTATTTGAGGTTTACACCAACCAACATTTACAAACCCGAACCGGTTATACAGAATTTAACTCCTATTTTTTCAATATTGAACCCAGTGGTCATTATGATTTAAGCTGGACCTTTGAATCGGAAGGTGGATTTAAACGTTTTGCCAGTTTTTTTTCTAATCCGCTGGAACATGCTGCAGCTACCCTCATTTCCTTAGCGGTATTGGCAGCTTTTTATACCGACGATCAATATCGTTTTAAACTTGATTCTTTTGGCATGGTAGCTTTAGCAGCTACGCTCATCAGCATTATATATGCGGTTTCCAGATCCTCCTTTGTAAGTTATTTTATCTTGATATATGCTTATGGCTGGATAACCCGAAAAAAATACATCACCAAAATTGCACATTTAGGTATTTTGGCTGTCATCCTTTACGTATGCTATCTACTAATCCCAAAAGGCAACGACGATTATGTAGGGGTACAAGAAATCATCGTCAGAACGCTCAATTTCACCAATACATCCAGCGTTGCGCATTTAATTGAGTGGATTCAGGGTTTAAACGCAATGATTCAATCTCCATTAGGATTGGGCATTGGCACCTCGGGGCGTGTTGCTGGATCATTAGGAGAAAACGTGGGCGGCGAAAACCAATTCATTGTAGTTGGAGTACAATTTGGTGTGATTGCTCTTTTTCTATACCTATTCATCTATGCCTCTATCCTAAAAACCAGCTGGCAATGGTATTATCGCTTAGAAGGCAAGGAGAAAAAAATGTGCCTGGCATTGTTATTAATTAAAATCGCTTTTTTAATTCCCTCATTCACTTCCGAATTAGAAAATTCTGTTTACATCTCCTACCTAACCTGGTTCATGACTGGCATCTTTGTCAATATGGTTTCACTTAAAAGCTTAAAAGAGAAAGATGCCTAAACCCCTTGTAATTGGTGTTGATATCCGCGATTTAAGGGTTGCCATGACGGGCACCAAAACCTATCTCGAAGAACTATGCTTACAATTTAAAAAAATGGAGAGTGATGAGTTGAAATTTCATTTTTTCGACAGCGAGCGGTCCATCCTTACCGGTAAAACTAAGTTTCATAAGATTTTAAGTCATTTGAGTTTTCATTTATGGAAACAACTCATCTTACCCTACCGAACCTGGAAACATGGTTGCGACATTCTTTTTTGTACCGATAATTTCGTTCCATTCATCCAATTTAAATTTAAAACTGTTCCAGTTTTTCATGATGCCTTTTTCTTCGAAGATCCTGAACACTATAATCGACTCTGGGTATGGCTGTATCGCTTAACTGCGATTCCAGCTGCGAGAAGATCGGCGGTAATCATTACGCCTACCAATTATGCTAAACAACAAATAATTAAATACACCGGTTTTCCTGAAAAAAAACTGATCAGTATTCCGGAAGGTCCAAAAAGTTTAAGAATGCAGCCCGACCATCTGACAGATCAACTGTTAAACAAGTTTGACTTGATCAGTAAAAAATACATCCTACATGTTGGACTGATGAGCAAGCGGAAGAACTTACCTGCACTCATCAGGGCATTTAAAAAACTTAAAGACCAGGGTTATGATGAACTTAAACTGGTTTTAGCAGGTAAAATTGACGATAAACAAAATAGCAACGACTTTCCTCTCATTCAACAAACCATCATCAATTGCGGATTAGAAAAGGAGGTGATACTTACTGGTTATTTGAATGATAGCGAGTTAAGCATGGTGTATGCTCATGCTTTAACGTATGTTTTTCCATCAACTAATGAAGGATTTGGAATTCCGATTTTAGAGGCTTTCTATTATCAAATCCCAGTATTGGTTGCTAATAATACCTGCTTACCAGAGGTGGGTGGCGATGCCGTGATCTCATTTGATCCTTATTCCGATCAAGATATCTATGAAAAAATGAGCAATTTAATTAATGATCCAGTATCGCAAAAGCTATTAATTGATAGAGGTAAACATCGCCTGAAAGAATTTAGTTGGGAAAAAACAGCAAAAGAATTAGTTCGTATTTTTAGACAAATTGCTTAGAATTATCTTGCTTTTTTGTAGATTTACGAGTACATCGTATCTACCTAAGTATCATTAGCACGAATGATTCTTTATTATAATGAAAAACATCCATTGTCCTCTTTGTCGGCGATTAGCTGAAACTCGTACCACCAAATTTACTTTAGAACGCGACAACTATCATTTTGAGGTACTTGAATGTGAATCGTGCCATCATCATTTCACTTATTTTGATCAAGAAGTTTGTATTTCAAGCTATTATGATGAAAAAGATTACCAGGTTCGTGATAATCGAAAATCTTTATTTCATCAAATTCAGGAATTTGAGTATCAACCCATCATTAATTACCTGACGCAAAAAAATCCAAATAAAAAAATCAACTTACTTGATTTTGGAGCTGGCAAGGGCTTGTTTTTAAATCTTGCCAAACATCATGGCTTAGAAGTAAAAGGAGTGGAAACTTCTGCCCCAAGAGCAGAATATGCTAGGAATTACTTCGGCTTAACCATCAACTCATCCTATTACTCAAAGGGTAAAATATTTGGTCATAGCTTTGAGGCAATTACGATCTTCCATGTATTAGAACATCTGGAAAAGCCATTTGAGCTGCTCCATCATTTAGTAGAGGAAAACTTAGCTGCTGAAGGGCTGCTAATTATTGAAGTTCCAAATTTTGAAAGCTGGCAATCTAAATGGGCGGGCAAATATTGGTTACATTTAGATGTACCCCGACACCTGAGTCATTTCAGCCCTAAAACATTGGAAAACCATTTAAAAGAAACTGGATTTTCGATTCTAAAAAAAGAATATTTTTCTTGGCATTTGGGCATCATCGGAATGATTCAAAGCATTTGGTCGTGGTTTGGCTATCATGGATTTTTAATTGGAGAACTGAAGGAACGAAAGCAATTAAGTCTATTGTTTAAAATTGGGATTACCCTACCCTTTGCCATTATTTTAGAGGGTCTGGCTTCCTTAGCTGGACGCGGAGGCATCATGAGGTTTTACGCACAAAAAAAAGCTCTATGAATATCCTCATGGTAAATTGGACATGGCATCCCAGTGGAGGTGATTGGACTTATGTAGAAAACATGTCTAATCTGTATGAGCAAGCCGGACACCAGGTAATTCCGTTTGCCATGGATCATCCTGATAATTATCCTAATGCCTACGAATCGTATTTCATTAGAAACAGAGATTACAGGCAATTGAATAATGGAAAATGGTGGAAAGGTGCCAGGTTTGCTGCAGAATCTATCTACTCTTTTGAAGCGGTAAAATTGCTCAAAAAGCTTCTGCTAGAGGTAAAAATTGAGCTAGCGCACCTTAATATTATCCACCGCTACCAAACACCTGCCATAATTAAAGTGCTGAAAGAAGCAAATATCCCAATTGTGTGGACCTTGCATGATTACACCATACTTTGTCCGGAGGGCACTTTCGTATCGAATGGTAAAATTTGCGAAGCATGCAAAGGCGGTAAGTTTCATGAGGTTATTATCAATAAATGCAAAAAACAATCATTATTGGCCAGCACACTGGCTTGTGCTGATAATTACATAAATGAGTACTTAGACTATTATTCATTAGTTGATTATTATATCTGTCCTTCCAAATTTCTACACCGAAAATTTTTAGACTACGGATTCAATCCTGATAAACTCCATCAACTTTACCATAGCTATAACCTTAGTCAGCTTCCTGAAACACCTATCAAAGAAACGAGAGCGGATGAAAAATATATCGTGTTTGTAGGCCGACTCGAAAAAATCAAGGGAATTCATACCTTGCTTGAAGCAATGAAAACTTGCCCTGCGATTCCCTTAAAAATCATCGGAGATGGCACTGAAATGGCGAATTTAAAAGCATATGCTGAGCAAAATCAATTGCAAAAGGTGAGTTTTCTGGGCAAAATGGATAAAACCGAAATTTGGCCAATCTTGCAATCAGCCTCTTTCATGGTATTTCCCTCAGAATGTTTAGAAATCCTTGGATTTAGTATTATTGAGGCCATGCATTGCAATAAAGCAGTGATTGGAAGTAAAATTGGCGCTATCCCCGAAACTATTATTGACGGAAAAACTGGTTTATTGTTTGAGCCGGGCGATGCAAAAATGTTGGCTGAAAAAATAAAATCTCTATATCATGATGAAAAACTATGCAATGAGATGGGGATGGCAGCCGGTAGTTATATCAGAGAGTTGACACATCCGGAAAAGTATTATGAACACTTAAAAGGAATTATACCGGTTTTAAATTGATGGATAAGCAATCCTATACTCCAATTAAACTGGCCATTATAGGCACCCGAGGTTACCCTTATGTTTATGGAGGCTACGAGACCTTTGTCAGAGAACTGACCGAGCGATTAGTTAAACAAGATGTAGAAGTGCATATTTATTGCCAAAAAGGTTTATTTAAAGAGCGACATTCCCTACTGAATGGCATTCACCTACACTACATCCCAACTGTTAAAATTCAAGCACTAAACCAAATCATTCATTCGCTATTTAGCCTTTTTCATGCATGCTTCAGTAAAGTAAACGTGGTATTGGTACTAAATTTAGCAGCCGGTCCGTTCGGGTGGCTCGGCCACATTTTTGGCAAAAAAATGATCATTAACACAGATGGCTTGGAGTGGAAACGACCTAAATGGAAAGGTTTGGGAAGCGCTTATTTTTATTTCGGCGCTTGGTGTGCCACTAAGTTTTATCACCAACTGGTGAGTGATGCAAACGCGATGCGGGAGGTTTACTCAACACAATTCAATGCCGATTCTGAAGTGATTGCTTATGGTGCCCCCCCCTACAAAAAACAATCCCCAAATAGTCTTGAAAAATTCAATCTCAGTCCGCAATCCTATTATCTCATTGTAGGCCGAATGATTCCAGATAATAATGCCCATGTTTTGATCGATGAGTTTTTAACTTCTGAATCTACTAAAAAGCTGGTCGTGGTGGGCGATGTTCCCTATACAGATGAATATGCGAGTCAATTAAAAGCTAAAGCTTCAGAAAGATTAATATTTACCGGCTATGTTAATCAGCAGGATGACCTACTCAGCTTGTACCAATATTGTTTTATTTATCTGCACGGACATGAATTTGGGGGTACCAATCCTACTATGCTTAAAGCCATGTCTAATAATTGTGCTATTTTAGCGCTAGACACCGTATTTAATCGTGAAATGCTTGGAAATGGGCAATTCGGTTTGTTTTTTACGAAAAAACCTGGGGATTTGGCTAAGGAAATGAAAAGACTAGAGCAGGATAATACTAATGAAATTGATCAATTAAGAAAGATTGTGGCAGAGGGAATTGGTGAAAAGTACAATTGGGATAAGGTGACCGATCAATATTTGAGTTTGTTTAATAAAGTATTGTTGAAATAAGAAAATGAACACACCCTACGTTCGCTTCCAAAGCCTGCGTTCTTTTATTGACGGCCCCATCTTGCTCCTATGCATGTGGTGGGGTCAGCTACTCTTTCCGGGTAATGAATTGAAAGAAAATCAGCCTTTCAGTTACCTGTTTTTGGTGTTATTAATTATTTCCTGGTACCTAGCAGCTCAAATCACCAAAATTTACAGCGACTTAAGAACCAACAAATTTTCTGAAGAAATTGTTTACATCGCTTCAACGGTGAGCCTACATGCCGTATTCTTAACTTCATTGCTTTTCTTTTTTAGAAACTATGTAAACTTTAGCAATTTATTTTTACTGTTCTATCTCTTATCAGTTTTTTTATTGGTAATCATTACCAAATACATTTTGAGGAAATACCTACACCATAGTATTTATCAGGGTAAATTAAGTGAGAAAGTTTTACTGATTGGCTCTACGCATGCTGCTCATAATTTTATTGAGACCATTGAGAGTCATGCCTATTATGGCTACCAATGTTTAGGGTTTTTAGACAATGAAAAGAAGGAACTCAATGGCTACAAATATCTCGGTAAAATTTCCGACCTAAAAAAAATCATCGAAACGCAAGAAGTTGATGAAGTGATCATTGCCCTACCCAACTCGGCACACGAGGAAATCAAATATAGTATAGAAATTTGCGATCATTTAGCTAAAAGGGCCCGTATCATCCCCGACTTGTATTTCTATGCCAGTAGTAATATTCAGATTAATACCATTGGCTTATTGCCTGTGATTAATTTAAGGTCGCTGCCACAAGATCGATTTGGGAACAGAATTGTCAAAAGGACTTTTGATATCGTTTTTTCTGCCTGCTTTTTCCTAACCATAGCATGGTGGCTCTTCCCAATTATTGCCCTATTAATTAAACTGGGCTCGAAAGGTCCTGTATATTTTAAGCAAGAGAGATGGGGCTTAAATAATGAACTGATCGTTTGTTATAAGTTCAGAACCATGCGTCATGGCAGCCCGCAGCTTGATGAAAATGGTCATTTGATCCAATCCTCTCGAAACGATGAAAGGGTGACCAGCATCGGGAAATACCTTAGAAAATTTAACCTGGATGAACTCCCTCAGTTTTGGAATGTATTGAAAGGAGATATGTCAGTAGTGGGTCCTAGGCCACACCCTACGCCCCTCAATAAAAGTGCGATCGAAGAGGTACAGTATTATTTACTCCGCCACTTGGTAAAACCGGGTATTACCGGCTGGGCACAGGTAAATGGTTCGAGGGGAGAACTGGTCAACAAAGTAGACATCGAGGAACGCATCAATTATGACCTATATTATATTCATCGATGGACCTTCATACTAGACTGCTGGATAATACTTCAAACCGTAGTGAACCTGATAAAGGGTGACGATCGGGCTTATTAGGCGCCTCCTCTATGTAAATGTAATGCTGATTTAAAATAATTCAGTAGTATAAATTAAATAGCATTATTTTTAAATTTGGGCACATCCAATTGGACCTTTATGCGTATTCAGAATTTCTTCTACCTGTTCTTGCTTTTTTGCTGTATCACGTTCAGTGTGCATGCACAATCTATTTCTCTTGACAATATTCAAAACTTAAAGGTTGATCAGATCAGTGATAATGACCTGCTACTTTTTCAAAAAAAGCTACAAAGTTCGGGGCTCAGTTTAGAAAATGCTTTACAGATTCTTTATCAACGCGGCATGAAAGCGACCGAAATTGAAAAATTGAAGAAGCGTATGAGTGGCGTGATGGGTAGCAGCAAGCCTAGCATTTCTTCAAAAACCGATAGCATTAACTATGCCCGTCGGGAATTGATCATTGAACCTGAAAGTTTTGTAAATATCCAATCGGAGATTTACGGGGCCTCTTTCTTCAATAATTCAAGATTAAGCTTTGAGCCCAACTTAAGAATTGCCACTCCTCAGAATTATGTGTTGGGTGCTGATGATGAATTGATCATCATTTTATCGGGTTTGAATGAATCATCTGTAAAATCAAGAATCAGCCCCGATGGTTATGTTCAGATTCCATATGCTGGTTTGGTGTTTGTAAACGGATTAAGTATTGAACAAGCCAGTGTACGGATCAAAGAAAAAATGCAGCGGGTGTATCCGGCATTGGCTTCCGGTCAAACCAAACTCAATGTATCCTTAGGTAATATCAGGAGCATCAGGGTAAACATCATTGGTGAAGCAAAACAGCCCGGAACTTATACTATTTCTTCGCTTTCTACCCTATCTAATGTTTTGTATCAGGCGGGCGGCCCTAATGCCAATGGTTCACTCAGAAATATCGAAATAATCAGAAATAACAAAATTTATCGCTCGGTAGATTTTTATCAGTTTTTGCAAAAAGGTATACTCAATACCAATATCCGCCTAGAAGATCAGGATGTGATCCGCATTCCTTTTTATCAAAAAAGAGTGGTGATTAATGGGGAAGTGAAAATGCCTGCCATTTATGAACTCAAGGATGGTGAAAGCCTCAAACAATTAATCGAACTGGCAGGAGGTTTCAAAGATGAGGCTTACAAGGCCATTGCCAAGGTTTATCAAAAAGGTGATACGGAGTTGAGCGTAAAGGATGTCCCTCAAAATTTCTATGCTAATTACATGCCGCTCAATGGTGATTCGGTATACATCGGCAAAATATTGAATCGCTATACCAACCGGATTATGATTAATGGAGCGGTTCAACGACCTGGTACCTATGAATTGATTGAAGGCCTGGGTTTAAAAAAATTAATTGAAAACGCTGGTGGCTTAAGTGAAATAGCCTTTTTAAGCAGGGGCTATATCAACCGTATTAAACCCGATTTAACTAAACAGACCCTTTCTTTCGATTTAGCAAAGGTCATGAACGGAAATAGTGCTGATATTCAGTTGCAGCGTGAGGACGATGTGTATATCTTATCTGCCAAAGAAATGGGCAATGAATTGAGTGTAAGTATCTCCGGATTGGTGAAACAGCCGGGCACTTATACCTACCGGGAGGGCATGCAATTGGCCGATTTGGTAGCCATGGCCGGTGGTTTTAATTATAATGCGGCCAATCATCGCATCGAAATATCTCGGATTATTCCGAACAAATCGGATGTAGTGGCCAACCAGTTGGTAGAAACTTTTACTGTTAAACTGGATAGTAACCTACAGTTGAGTCAAGAGCCTGTTTATTTGCAGGCACTCGATAAAATTACGGTTCCTCAACTTGTGAATTACCAGGTTTTGGGCAATGTAAGCATTGGTGGAGAAGTATTGTTTCCTGGTATTTATGCTTTACAACGCCGAGATGAAACGGTGATGGAGGTATTGAGCCGTGCCGGCGGATTAAGCCCAGCAGCTGCATTAGAAAATGTGCAGATCTATCGGAATGGTTTGAGAGTAGATGCCGAACTAAGTGGTAGAGCCAAGGAAAGAAAATTGATACTGATGCCTCAAGATAGCATTTATGTACCTAAAGACAATCCATTTGTAGAAGTGGTAGGTGGTGTAAATACTCCTCAACTCTTCCGTTTCAAGAGTCGCAGCTTTAAATATTATGTAAATGCTGCTGGTGGAACCAAAGCAAATGTTCGTATCAACAAGGCATACGTAGCTTACCCTAACGGAATCAATAGCCCGGTGAAACGTTTCTTATTTTTCAGAAACTACCCTTCTATTAGTAAAGGTAGTCGATTGGTGATTCCTCAGCCCGAAACTGAGTTGAAAGTAAAACTGGGTATGGGTGAGATTTCTGCCGCGGCTTCCATCCTTACCGCTTTGGTTAGTTTAATTGCCGTTCTAAACTTATAACATGGAAAAATATCCTGTAAAGTATCCACAAGAAGAAAATTTCTCTTTCAGGAAATTAATGCTGGATCGCAAACAAGATGTATGCTATATCTGGAGCCATCGGATTAAAATTACGATGATTGGCCTCAGTGGTGGTTTACTGGGACTTTTACTTTCTTTCCTATGGCCAGTAACTTATACTGCACGATTGAGTTTTGTGGTGGAGGATGTGAAACCCGGCGGTGGTTCCATTGTTTCTGCCCTTGCCGGTCAATTTGGCTTTGATGTGGGTGCCTTAGGAAATAGCTCTGGGGTGATGGCCGGAGAGAACGTGTTGGAGTTATTGAAGAGTAATACTATTTTAAAAAATGCCCTACTCACTCCCTATGATAACCAAAAACAATTAAGTCTGGCAGATGCCTATGCGCAAAAATATCAATTGAAAGAGCGCTGGGAAAGTAAATACCTGGATGGTGCGACCTTGAAATTCCCTGCCGAAAGAAGTAGGTATACCCGTTTGCAGGATAGCTTATTGCAAGACATCGCAGAACGAATTGTGAAGAAAGAGTTATCTGTGTACAAACCTGACAAAAAACTGGGTTTCTTCGAGCTGAGTACGACCCTGAAGGATGAAAAACTGGCCAGCCTGCTGTGCAGTCGCATCTTAGAGGAAGGTGCCAATTTCTATATCCAAACCAAAACTAAACGGTTAAAGGTAAATGTTGACCGTTTACAGGCTCGTGCAGATAGCTTAAGCGCCTTATTGAACCGTAAAACCTATTCGGCCTCTTCTTCTACTGCTCAGTTATTAGATGTAAACCCCGCTTATGTTACCGCCAAGGTGGGTACCGAAGTAAAAGAGCGTGATAAGATGGTTTTGTCAACCATCTACGCCGAAGTAGTGAAAAATTTAGAAGCCAGCAAAACCATCCTTGCTCAAGAAACACCCACCGTACAAGTAGTTGACCGCCCAGATTTACCGTTGAAGAAGAATAGATTAAAGTGGTATGAGGGGATTGCTTACGGCGGCTTTTTCGCAGGATTGTTTTATACGCTTTTCCTACTCTTTGTGAAACCGGCTAAAAGAAATAGTTAAGGCCTAAACGGAGGTGTAAATTATTTTGATCTTTTCCTACCGGTAAGTAATTGCCTGCCGGTGTCAGGTTTCTCCACTGATAGTTGAGCGAACGAATATAATTGATCTCCGAATTGAGCATCAACTTATTCCAGTTCCATCTGCCCAGCAGGGCGAATGAATAATCTACCCATCTTCTGCTCTGGTTATTATAATCGCCGATGGCTGCATTATAATAATCCTGATCATTGACCAAGCGTTCTACCCTAAATCCGAGGCTTTTTAGTCCTTTTATCCAGCTGATATCTAGCGATTGTAAATTACTACCCGAACCAATGCCTGCTCCTAATACCTGTCCATTGTGAGTCATGCCTTGTTGCACTTCACCATGGTAGTACCAGGCACCTGCCGGGCGCAGGATGCGATCGATGGTTTGGGAAAGTTGCGTGATTTCTCCTTGTATAGAAATAAAGGTTTCCTTTTGTTTGAGGGGAACTAATTTCCTGAAACCGAATAGGTAAGCACGGGCATGTTCTGGTGAACCCAAGAAATCGCGAAAATCCCAGGCATTGTCGTTCTTACCAAACTCTACATAAACTTCGGCATGTGCTTCAGGAAATAACCATTTAGCGTATACTGAAGTCAATTGATCTCTCGGTATGGGGTCCCCATCGTCAGTATTGATTTTCTGATAAGGCGTTAAATATGGAAAATACTCTCCCGATTCCTCTACATCGGTATGGTAGGCCTGGAAACTTCGTGTTAAGCCAAAAAACAAACCGGGTATCCACCTGGGCTGGTAAGTAAGGTGCATGCCTGAGAAATAACGCCACTCTTTACGAGGTGAAAAATCGTAGTCGCTACCTTGTAATTTGCCTCCAATTAACTGAAACTCGATACTCCCAAGAGGCGTTTTAAGGGGAGCTGTGCTTTGCAAGGCCAGGTGCATGAAACCGTCGGCATGGTTGCTCAATAAGAGGGCATTACGTTGGCCCGGGCCCCACCATATATTTTCATTAGAAAGCTTGAGGGCGAATTTGGAAACTTGCAATTGGATGTAAGACTGTCCTAAATTGGCCCTGCTGTAATTGCCGGTTCCGAAACGTTCCGGCTGATCGGTACCGCCCTTCCCTATTCCGGTGGTTTCGAAATCGCTATTAGCTGCCCAAACGTATTCCGGTTGTATTTGGACTGATAAAGGACCGTATTGGAAATGAAATCCTCCGGACAGCAGGGTTTGATAACCTCTGGCGGGTATCATGGCGCCATCATTCCAGCCGTAGGGATGATGGGTGTTGATTTGCTGCTCCCATCTTAGGGGTAAAAGTGTAAGTTCGGCCTGTTTAACAGGGGTTTTAATAGTGGTGTAATTAAGGTATTGGTAATCTGCCAGGCTATCCTGCTTTTTTAAAGTTTGTTTGATATAAGCCAGTGCTAATGGTCTGTGGGTAAAAGACAGGGTAGAATCCAAATGTCCCTGCAAGTATAGTTGCTTGACATAAGACTCTAAGCTGGTACCTACCGGCAGCGATTGTGCGCTTAATGCGTTGGCAATAAACAGGGCAAATAAGAGCGATATGTAATTTTTTGATTTCATTAGAAGATATAATGTACTCCCAATTGCATCTGGAAGTTGAAATTATTTAAACCATGTACAAAATAGGGATCGTTGGGGCCTTGTTTCAAGTACCAACCATAATTGTAGGAACGGGTGGCGGTGAGGTTGGAGCTAATTAAAAGTTTATTGAAATCCCATTCGGTATTCAATCGCAAACTTAAATCGTACCAATGTCTTCTGAAATCGTAGGAATCTTCGTAGGCATAATAATAGAAATCATTATTGTGCAAGTAGCGCTCCACTTGGAGACCGATTTTTTTTAGCCCTTTATGCCAGGCAATGGAGACTTGCTGCATGTTGGCCCCGGGGCCGATGCCTGCACCCAATGGCTGTCCCTCGTGGGTATAGCCCTCACGTATATAGGAACTGGTGTACCAAGAATTAAAATTGCGGATATCGTTGAGGTTGGTTTCCTGCAGCTGTATGATTTCGGCACCCAGGCTGAAATAATGTTCCCTGTTGGGACGCACGAGGAGTTTTCTTAAACCAAATAGATAGGCCCGGTTTCGTTCGGGATCGAGCATGGTTGATCGGAAGCTGGCCGATTGATCGTGGCGACCCCACTCTCCATAAAATTCGGTTTGATTTTCTGGTAATACCCACCTGAAAAATAGCAATCCCATTTGCTGACGTTTATTGAAAGCATCGTCGGCACGGTAAGCTTGAAAGGGTGCAAACAAAGGCAAGTAATCTCCTAAGCCTTGTTGATCACCAGAGTACATTTGCATCGTTCTGCTGAAACCAAGGTACAATCCTTTGACCCATTTAGGCTGCCAGGAGAAAATCATCCCTGTGAGGTAACGTTGCCGATCCGATTTAGGTAAATTAATTGGATTGTTGAAATAGGTGGTATCGGGCGATTGCACGCCGTACTCACTGCTTTTTGGCCATCCGGCAATCACTTGTGCTTCTACCCTTCCTATGGGTGTTTTTAATGGTTTGCTGGTTTGTATGCTGAAATGCTTGAAACCTGGTGCCGAGTTGGATAAAATGATGGAGTTTTGTAAGCCCGGTCCCCACCACCTGTTTTCGGTCGAAAAACCTATACTGAGCGATTTCCAATTGTATTTAATACTGCTCTGGCCCCAAAAAGCTTTCTGATAAGTTTTATCACCAAAGCGTTCGGGCAGATCGATGCGGTTATAATAATCGTAATAGCGTGCAAAAATTACCTCAAAATGCTCTTTTGGGATGGTGATGAAAGACGGATTGTTGGCCAGTACGAATTCGGGTTTTAATTGAATTTCTAAGCCTCCCCATTGGGCGTGTATACCGCCAGTCAGCATGGTTTGGTAACCCTTGGCGGGTATGAATGCGCCATCATTCCAAGCGGCATAGGGATAATGATTATTGTATTGCTGTATCCAGCTGATGGGTAAAATTTGGTAATTGACCGGTTTATTTTGCAGATAGGATAAGGTTTTAGGCATTGGGCGAGCAGCGGCCCATTCTTTCCCCTCTTCTGTGATCATGGGCCTGATGGTGAAAGAGGTGCTGGTATCGGTCCAGTGGATCAATTGCGAACGGCGGTGAAAGTCTGCTCGTCCTGAAAAACTCAAAGGCATTACTTGTGCCAGAGCGGCTGCTGCCGTAAATAAAAGCAAGCAAGCAGTCATTGCCGCTCTTAAATAAATCGATTTCCTGTTGTTTTGGCTAGTTTTCATAATTGATCAAACTAATTTTCAGGTTATCAATCGACCAGCTTTCGTCACACAGCGGGTCTTCGGCATTGGTTTGGATGAGTTTATCGCGACAAGCAAAACTGAGCTGACTGGATTGGTGCACGATGGTTTTCTTGATCTTATAAATGGTACTTCCGAAAGGTAAATGCGCATAATTGCAAGTGGGCGGCAATCCGGTTTGATAGGATCCTGTTTTAGGGTTGTGGTAATTGTTTGGATAGGTACCGGGATAGGATTGCGGCGGACAAAAGTAGCTGTAAAAGCAGGAATTGTTAGAAAAGGTGGTATAAATATAGGGCGCTCCGTCTACATACATGCCCCAAATATCCGGTCCGTCGATGTTGTTACCGTACTTGTTCCCATCCCAAGAATCGTGAATGTACAAATCGAAACTTATTTCTACCAATTGGTGTTCGGGCAATTGCTGGAGGCTCAGCTCAAAGCCGTCCTTATTATAATTGCCCAGCATTTTGGTCTGGTTGTAAGCATAAATCTTAGCCCCGCTAATGTTGGTGAAATCGGCGTTTTCGAAATTATTGAAATAGATTTCTGTACGGCTTTCTTTTCCTTTTTGGCAGGACAGCAGCAGGAGGCTGCAGACAATGAGTAAATAAGGTAGTTTCAAGGTGTGTAAGCGTTTAGGTAAATGCTTACTCAAAACTAACATTTTATTGTGAATCGGGGCTTAATATTTCAGCTTTATCTTGAAATTTAGTGCCTTGGAACTAGTTTTAGAGGAGATTTATCGACTAATTAATTTGATAGGTATCCGAGTCTACTCAACCAACTATATAATTCAGTAAATCGGAAATGGTATTTCTTAAGTTGACAATGGAACTCTTTCTTCCGGAAGTGTTATTTACTAAACCGGCGATCGAATTTCCTAAGTAAGAATTAGATTTATCTTCTTGGTAATCGTTATTCTCTGAATCGGTTCTTGATTTTCCCAAATTGGAAAGAGAATTTCCTTTTCTGGAAATGCTATTCTCTACATTGCTAATTGAATTTCCTAAATAGTTAATGGAATTCTCTTTCCTGGGATCGTTATTTACTAAAATAGGTTGCTAAGTTCCTTTTTTACGTGTGAATTCGATGCCACTGATGAGTTTATATTGTGGGCTGATTGGGCCATAAAGTGATTTGACGTAGGCTTTGATGTGGTAGGCGGTATCTATCAGACCTACGGTAGTGGCATAAAGGCGGGCATCACGGATGATTTTTGCATTGCTAAAATCGTTGTTGGCTTGCATCACGGTATCGTTATTGTTTAGTAACTGGGTATGAAAGGCCTGGAGTTGGGTAAGTTGTATGGGTGCTTCGTTGGGGTTGTATTGGGGCAATTCGGCTATGAGTTCGAGCAGGGCGTTGAAATGTGCTGCCTGGTTGGTAAAACTGAGCTGTGCTACGGAGATGTTGTTGGGTTGTTCTTCGCCTGGATTTTGGGGTTCTGTAATTTTTGTGGCTCTTTTCCCGAATATTTTTCGGGTGATGGTTTTGGCGGTGTCGATGCTGAGCTTATCGACTCCTGAAATGGTTAATGCATTGAGCACTTTGGTGGTGATGGGTTTCAATTGTGCAAAGGTTTTGGTGCGTTGGTCGATGGCGTTACTGAGTTTTGCATGTTTTTTCACAAGGTCTGTTTGTGCTGCTATGATGTCTGTAAGCTGGACCTGCAGGTTGGTTATTTTGAGGTTATCTGGCGTGGGATTGTAATCTGGGCCATAGCCTTCGCAGGTGTTGATGATGGTTTTGAATGCGGCGATGTTTTTTTCGTGTCCGCTTTCTGATTTTGAGGCCATAAGTTTATAGTTTAAGTTTATATAATTTTTATAATTTATTATTAAACTATTTTCTTATGGGTTTATTGTGTGTTGAGGAATTTGTTTGAGTTTGGAAGATAGGAGTTTGGAGTTGACAGTCAGTAGTCGACAGTCTGCAGTCAGGAAATTGGGGGTTATTCAGGGCTTTTGGATGACGCGATCGCCGAAGCCTTTACCAAAGAGGGTGAGGAAGATGGATTTAAGATTTGGTACCCTTGAATTCTTCCATGGTGACATGACCATCTGCACTGATACCTTTGCGTCGAATTACATTCAGAAAGGTCATCCAAAGGATTTTGATATCTAAGAGAAAGGATTGCTTTTCGACGTATTCTATATCGTAACGAAATTTATCTTCCCATGAAATGGCATTGCGACCATTTACTTGTGCCCAGCCGGTGATGCCAGGCTTTACTTCATGACGTCGGGCTTGCTGGGGCGTGTAGCGATCTAGGTATTGCATTAATAATGGCCTTGGCCCTACCAAGCTCATATCTCCTTTTAATACATTGATCAATTGTAGGAGTTCATCTAAAGATGCTGAACGGACCCATTGCCCAACTCTGGTTAACCTTATTTCATCGGGAAGCGGATTGCCATCATCATCAAAGGCATCACGCATGGTTTTGAATTTGATGATTTTAAATGGTTTTGCTTTTAATCCAGGGCGGGTTTGTAAGAAAAAAACAGCGCCTTTATTAGCTATTGCAAGTAGTATAATTACCCCAATTATAAGTGGCGATAACAAGATCAACAAGATCAAAGCAGCTGAAACATCCATCAGGGGTTTCAGGATGTGCTTGTAGAGATTCAAGGTGTTTTTTTAAAAATTTCACTTAAGGCTTGGAAGATTCGGTCGAATTCTTCCTCTGTGAGATTGGAACCGCTTGGTAAACACAAACCTTGCTCGAATAGTTTTTCGCATACGCCCGAACCATAGAACTTGGTGCCTTCATATACCGGTTGCATATGCATGGGTTTCCAGAGCGGACGTGATTCAATACTTTCAGCATCCAGGGCTAAACGAACATCTTCCCTACTGATGCCGCCAGTCAATGAAGGGTCAATCAAAATGGCCGTGAGCCAATAATTACTAAAGTAGCTTGAATCGGGTTCGGTTTGGAAAGTGACACCTTGAATATCCTTGAAGAACTCTCTATATCGTTGATTGTTAGCCCGACGTTGCTTTACTCGTTCACTCAAGACCTCCATTTGTCCACGGCCAATACCAGCTACAATATTGCTCATCCGGTAATTATAGCCGATTTGTGAGTGCTGGTAATGTGGGGCTTCATCCCTTGCCTGGGTAGCTAAAAACCTGGCTCGGTCAATATATTCCTTGTGTTTAGATACTAAGGCTCCTCCTCCACTGGTGGTGATGATTTTATTTCCATTAAAGCTTAATGCGGACATTAATCCAAAAGTTCCGCAGGCTTGGCCATTTAATGTTGAACCCAGTGCCTCTGCAGCATCTTCTATAACCGGTACCTGATATTGATCTGCAATAGCCTGAATCTGATCCATCTTAGCCGGCATTCCGTACAAGTGAACCGGCATGATGGCTTTTATCTTTTTACCTTGATAATCTGCCATGGCTTGGGCTAAAGCCATAGGGCACATGTTCCATGTTTCGGGTTCGGAATCGATAAACACAATTTGAGCACCCTGATAAGTAACTGGATTTGTAGTTCCACAAAAAGTAAAACTTTGTACTAATACAATATCACCTTCTTTAACACCCAAAATTATCAGCGCTAAGTGTAAAGCCGCAGTACCAGAAGACAATGCGGCTGTTTTAATATCCTCAGCTACTTCTCTTCCTGTCCCTAGAAATGATGAAATATCATCTTCAAATCCGTTAACATTTGGACCAAGTGGAGAAATCCAATTGGTATCGAATGCTTCTTTTACATACTTTTCTTCAGTGCCTCCCATGTGTGGGGAGGAGAGCCAGATTTTGTTCTTATTCACTTTTTTTAATATAAAAATTATTCAAAGTAAACTTTCCTACACAATTCTTGAAACAAATTGTATCCATCCCATATATAATGAAAATTCAAAGCATGTCCTACTTTAACAATCCTGTCTATACCTTCCCCAAAAGCTAATTCTTTCAGCAGCTTTTTAGATTCTTCAGATAATCCGAAATAGGAAATGGTTTGCACTTTCGGCACCTTTAACGATTCTAGTTCGGCAATTTCTTCACAATCTTGGTAGTAAAAATATCCGCCACCACAACTATGTAATGTACTCGA